>JAILHH010000017.1 GCA_024695935.1 Acetatifactor sp. | reverse complement strand
CATATCGCAGATACAACGTTCGGGGTCATATACCCGTACGCTATATCCCAAAGGTGTATTCACGTTCATTATGCCTAAATTCCAAAGTTCTTTCTTACAATAGTGGAACCTTGTATTCTGATACGCTTTCTTAATCCTTGATATATTATCTCCTTGTGGTACTGTGATATCTAGGGTATGTGGCACACGGTCCGACATTCCATGCAAAAAAAGCGCTGTTCCATGTGAATAGATCAGCTTCTCGGATCTGTTCTGAATGATCTTATACTCATCAGGCTCATTTTCAGCCAAAACATAATTACCATGAGATTCTTTCTTAAGGATTTCATTTGCGAGAAGCGCGTACAATCCAATTCTCTCTATCCCTGCATGCTTAAGATCAGCTGCTGATACAACTCCACCGTTAGATTCTATTAATATCTTAAGGTCGTTATAGTTATAATCCATGTCTTTCACCGCCTTTCATTTCGTTCTTTAATTCTATCACTTTAAAGTACGTTTTTCAATTATCGTTCTTTAATTTCTTACAATTAAAGAACGATATACAAAAAGGCCTCTCCACATCACTGCAGTGAGGCCCTGAAAACCAATTAAAATATATAAATAAAAAACATAAAACAACTATCCCTAAGTTGTTCCATGGTCTTTATCTGTTTCTTCATCAAACATAAAATCCCTTCGTCATACTTACCACACCTGTCTTATCTTATAGAAAACACATTTTGTATCATCATTATACCCGAATTCTGCATCACTGTTACTTCCTGGCATTGTCATTTTGCACACAGTATATCCTTGATCAGTAAATGTCTCAACAAAATTCTTTTGCAATACTCTTTCCTTTTCTTGCTCATAACTTTCATCATCCAAATACTTCCAAGAGGCTTCTATTACAACAAGACTATCCATAGCCACATAGTAATCATATGTATAAGTAGATTCTTCTATATCCTTTGGCAAATCAGACGGAATAATATCCCAATTTGAAGCATTTAGATGTTCTCTCACATTTTCATCAAAAACACGATAATTTTCAAGTTTTACCGTATGGGAACTCCAAACCACACTTGGTGCAAATCCTACAAAAACAAGGATCAATGCTGGCAGGAAACATAGAAATACTATTTGTAACAAACCTTGTAACACAAGCTGCCATCTTTTTTTCGATTGGTAAAACAAAAACATTAATACCAATACAGGAATTACCACAAATACAATCATAATCCACGGCAATGACTGCATATTTAGTCTAAGATAACGCCACTCTCCCTTCCACTGAAACGTATTATAAACAGCCATCACTACTGTTCCTAAATAAATAATGAGTGTTAACCATTTTAATATAATCATAATATTTTTCATGCTTTTAATAATGGTTTCTTTCTTTTTCATTCCTATCATCTCCTTATTTTCTCCCCCCGATATACTCCGATTAACATCTTGTTAACTACAAAGAGGAAATCTTTATTGGATTTGCTGTGCCACTTTATCATCATAAAGTAAACTATACCGTTCCACAAAATATATTTGCACAGCAATATTTTGGATTGCTAGACGAATCTTTGGGAAATTACACTATTGACATTTATGCCTAGTAATTTTAATTCCAAATAAAATATCCTATAAAACCAAACCAGATTCTATTTTTGAATTAATCGCAGCAATGGTCTGCACTGAAGAACTATCAAGAACGGAGAATTAAAAACAATCTATAACTTTGAATTTGTAAGACTCTTTTTTCCACAATATTCTCAAAGCCACCAAGCTCTTCAAATGCAACATTTTTCCCTGGTTGCTTTATCTGTGTTGCATTTTTTGGGGGTGCTTAACCAAAGAATGCAACAATTTTCCACGATTGATTCATCTGTGTTGCATTTTTTTGGGATGCTCAACCAGAGAATGCAACATTTTTTCCCGATTGATTTATCTGTGTTGCATTTTGGGGCGGTGCTCAACCAGAGAATGCAACATTTTTTCCCGATTGATTCATCTGTGTTGCATTTGAGATTTGGCTCAATCAGAGAATGCAAACAATACATGTGATACTTAGCCACAACTAGTGCAATCAACTGTTTTATGGCTTGAAATAACATCAAACAAATAATTCATCCAATGTTATCACATTGTCAAAAAATCCACTATATTCATTATACTTTAACCCCTTTGTCGTAATCAGAACATTATGGATTACAGACCTAGATGGTATTTCTCTTAGTATATTTTCTGTCATAAAAAAACGGCCACCCATGCGGGTGGCCATTCTGATACTTTGCTATCTTTATCTTTATTTCTTTTTGATCACGTCAGCGAATGCGTCGATTCCTGCTTTTAAGCCTTTGAGGCCAAGCTTTGCTGCATCTTTTGCGGCATCTGCCACTTCAATAGCTGCATCCTTTGCCTGATCAGCGAACTCGTGGAGGCTTTCCTCAGCCTGACGAGCTGCCTCTTTGATCTTGTCCTCTTCCTCATGGGCAATCGCTGCCTGCGCAGCGGCGAGGCGGGCGATGGGAACACGGAAAGGCGAACATGAGACATAGTCAAGTCCGATCATGTGGCAGAACTCTACGCTGCTGGGATCTCCGCCGTGCTCACCGCAGATACCGATGTGAAGGTTTCTGTTTGCGGGACGTCCGAGTTTAATGGACACTTCCATGAGCTTGCCAACACCGTCTCTGTCAAGTTTTGCAAAAGGATCGTTCTCAAAGATCTTTGAGTCATAATATCCGCCCAGGAACTTGCCTGCATCATCTCTTGAGAATCCGTATGTCATCTGTGTCAGGTCGTTTGTACCAAAGCAGAAGAAATCAGCTTCTTTTGCGATCTCGTCAGCAGTAAGAGCTGCTCTGGGGATCTCGATCATGGTACCTACTTCGTATTTGAGGTTGCTGCCTGCAGCTGCGATCTCAGCGTCTGCAGTCTCTACTACGACTTTCTTTACATATTTAAGCTCTTTTACATCACAGATAAGAGGGATCATGATCTCGGGTTTTACATTCCAGTCGCTGTGTGCAGCCTGTACTTCGAGAGCGGCACGGATAACTGCCTTTGTCTGCATCTTTGCGATCTCGGGATATGTAACTGCAAGACGTACACCTCTGTGACCCATCATGGGGTTGAACTCGTGAAGTCCTGCGATGATGGTCTTGATATCCTCAACGGACTTGCCCTGTGCTGTTGCAAGTTTCACGATATCTGCTTCCTCTGTGGGAACGAACTCGTGAAGAGGGGGATCCAGGAATCTGATGGTAACAGGGTTACCCTCAAGTGCCTCATAGAGAGCCTTGAAGTCGTTCTGCTGATAAGGCAGGATCTTGTCGAGAGCTGCCTCTCTCTCCTCTACTGTATCAGCACAGATCATCTCTCTGAATGCTGCGATTCTGTCTTCCTCAAAGAACATGTGCTCAGTTCTGCAAAGACCGATACCTTCTGCACCCAGTTCTCTTGCTTTTCTCGCATCAGCGGGTGTATCTGCATTTGTTCTTACTTTGAGTTTTCTGTATTTGTCAGCCCAAGCCATTACGCGGCCGAACTCGCCTGCGATGGTAGCTTCAACTGTCTTGATCTCGCCGTCATAGATGTTTCCTGTTGTTCCGTCAAGTGAGATCCAGTCTCCCTCATGGAATTCCTTGCCTGCGAGAGTGAATTTCTTGTTAGCCTCATCCATTGCGATATCGCCGCAACCGGATACGCAGCACTCACCCATTCCTCTTGCTACAACTGCAGCATGGCTGGTCATACCGCCGCGGACGGTGAGGATACCCTGTGCAGCCTTCATACCTGTGATATCTTCGGGAGAAGTCTCAAGACGTACCAATACGACCTTCTCTCCTCTTTCAGCCCACGCAACGGCATCATCTGCAGTGAATACGATCTTACCGCATGCAGCTCCGGGACTCGCTCCGAGTCCTTTGCCGGCAGGTGTTGCCTTCTTAAGTGCAGCAGCGTCGAACTGAGGATGAAGAAGAGTATCAAGGTTACGGGGATCGATCATCGCAACGGCTTCCTGCTCGGTTCTCATGCCCTCATCAACAAGATCGCAGGCAATCTTAAGAGCTGCCTGAGCGGTTCTCTTACCGTTTCTTGTCTGCAGCATATACAGCTTACCATGCTCTACGGTAAACTCCATATCCTGCATGTCTCTGTAGTGGTTCTCAAGTCTTTCGCATACATCCTTAAACTGAGCAAAAGCCTCGGGAAACTTCTCTTCCATCTCTGCTATCTTCATGGGAGTACGAACACCGGCAACCACATCCTCACCCTGTGCATTGGTGAGGAACTCACCGAACAGGCCCTTGTTACCGGTAGCGGGATCACGTGTGAAAGCTACACCGGTACCACAGTCATCTCCCATATTTCCGAATGCCATTGACTGTACGTTTACGGCAGTACCCCATGAATAAGGGATATCATTGTCTCTTCTGTATACATTGGCTCTGGGATTGTCCCATGAACGGAACACGGCCTTTATGGCTCCGTAAAGCTGATCCTTGGGATCATCAGGGAAATCGGTTCCGATCTTTGCCTTGTATTCTGC
>JAILHH010000012.1 GCA_024695935.1 Acetatifactor sp. | reverse complement strand
TACCGTAAGCTCAAGGGCTTACGGTATTTTCTTTATTAATCAATTTGGTTAAGATTGGTTAATAATTGGTTAATGTAAAACACGCTTGTTAAGTGTCGCAACAGCCAGATTCATATCTATGCCAGTGTAATAGTTTTTCTGTGCTATTTGCGGAGAATTGCCAAACAAGCTTGAAGCGAGAACTATATTACCGTCTGATGCATTGATTACATCGGTTATAGCATTCCTTCTAAACGAATGAGTCCCCTTGATCTCATCCCGACATATCTTAATTCCAAGCTTTTTACATACCCTACGATAATAATTGTATACAGTATTATTTGAGATTATACCGTTCTCGTTATTTGCGGGGAATAAGTAGATGCTCTTGGGATAATAGCTATCATGTACTTCTATAAGCCTGTCTAAAAAATCATTCAGCTGATCATATCTGGCAAAATAGCGATTCTTATATGTTTTTGTATGATCTACGATCTTACAGTATTCAGAGACATCATTAAACTTCTTTACGGTTATCTGTTCCCTTGCGAATACTATATATGCCGGATATATGTCGCATATTCTGAGTGGTGGGATCTCCCCACGCCTAGCCCCGCACAATATCTGCATCTCCAACGCATAAGCAGGTATATAATACGGTTTTCTCTGTTGGTGTGCATAAATCTCTTTAAGTATGCTCGACAATTCGGTATCGGTATGCGCACGCTTCTCAATATCTACATCTTTGGCTAAGAATCCTACGACTTACCGAAAAACAATATGCCAATATTACTTATTTGACCGGCTGTCCTGATGAACAAGAAAAAACCGTTGGTACGAACTGTCACATCGTGCTATAATGAATCCATGAACATGATGCTGTGGTATCAAACTGATCAATATCTTGAAGAAGCTTGTATTTAAAATAAAAGATATGCTACAAATACGACCCTCCAAATTTGGAGGGTCGTTCAACAGAAAACCGGATTTTCAGATTTGACAACAATAAAAGGTAAAATTGAAAAACTTGTTACAAAAGCGCAGGGAACATATAAAAATACATACACATATAAAAGCGCAAATGCTACTAACTAGGGGGGGTAAGGAATGAATAGTACTTTTTATGGTTCTCCCAATATTATGAAAAATAATTTAAAAAAATGGGTAGAGTCCAAAAGTGATTATAAGAAAAAAAGGAAATTGGCAAAGATATTTAACATCATTGCATTTGTAGTTTTCTTTATTTGCACTTTGTTACCAGTTTTGCTGCTATTGGGAAATGATGCAATTTATAAAGGACTCATTGCCGGTATAATTGTTGGTCTAATTTTTGCTTTGATTCCATTTTTTATCGGAGGTTCTATTAAAAGGAAAGCATTTAGTGAATTTAGTTTCCCGTTTGGTAATATAGAGAAAGAATGCTTGAAAGTTTATGAAGACGGAATTGAATATTTATATCATAACGCATCGAGTAGTTTTTCTGAAAGCATGGATATATATAGGATAGCTTTGGAAAACATTAATGCGGTTAATTATGATCAAGAATATCATATTGTCACTATTATTGGTGAGGCAGAGCTGTTAGCATACGATGATTATGCAGGAAAGAGGCTTAATCATCAAAAAAGTCAAAGAAAGTTTTATAGTAATTCCCCATATCAAATAATTATGTCATTTGAAGAGGAGCAAGAAATTGTTCAGTTAGTAAGTAAAATGGCAAAGAATAGGACGGAGGTATGATTAATATGAATGAAGATTTTCAGGAGTATATGATACAAGCAAATTAGTAAAGCGATTACAAATACGACCCTCCAAATTTGGAGGGTCGTTCAACTCTGTGTTGCATGAAACCTAGCAAATCCCACCACTAATGCAACTGAAATCACCAATCCTTTCGTCTTAGTTGCATGCTCCCCCTAGAAATCCCTCTCGAATGCAACCGAACCAGCCTATTCGTTCATCTGTGTTGCATGAAACCCAGCAAATCCCATCATTAATGCAACTGAAATCGCCCATCCTCTCATCTATGTTGCATTATCCAGCTACTCCCCCTCTATATAGAACAACGAAAAATATAATTTCTACGAAATTAACAGGAGGAATTACTATGACCCAAATACGACCCTCCAAATTTGGAGGGTCGTTCAACCAAACGTTCCTATCATTAATGTTGTGGTTGATATGGTTGCCCCCAGCGCAGGATTGCCAAGATAATAGGCGGTGAGGTTGATGTAAAAGCATAAACCGTCTCATTATTATAATAAGAAAAGAAGTCTGGAAGGTATGTTCCTTTCAGACTTCTTCTTTTTCGCCAATCCATCGCGACAGTGCTCATTTTGCGTTACTGTCTTATGAACTCTGCCGTAAGTTCCCTGCGGGTTTTTAGTTAATGTAAAAACTATCTGACCAGATAATCGGTATACAATCTGTTTCCGTATATATCTTCAAAGCTGTAGCATTGCAGGATCTTTCCATTCTCGATCACAAGGTCCGATATCATAAGTTCCGACATATCTTTCTCTACTACGTATTGCTCTCCCAGATAATATGCATCATTGAAGGTGCCATCATAGGAGTAATAGTCGCACAGAAAATCCAGTGTATCTCCGGGCTCCAGCTCGGTCATATTCTTTGCGACAGCTTCCGTCTCGCCGTCACGGTAATCAAAGGTGGCACCTGCCACATAACCGTCTTCGTGGTCTGAGTCAAATACCAGGATCAGATCCGCCCTCTCTCCGTTTAACATAACGGGCACGCGGCCTGTGATGGTATAGTCCGAACTGTTTCCTGTGGTATCGATGTGATAATATGCCACGATCCTGCCCTCTATGGCAAGCCAGCTTCTGTCATCCATAGCCAGGAGATTTCCCTCCTCATCCCACTCAAAAGCATTGTCCAGACCAAGGTCGATATATCCCTCTCCGTCATCCACATAAAGAGCCTGATCCACGGAATGAACGTTTTTCCACTGCTCATCAGAAAGAGAGATCAGGTATTCTCCGTCGCTGTTTACTTTCCAGTTCAGATCGCTTATATCAAGTCTGTTTGCAGCAATATATTCAGCCGCATCCTCTGCGGGGATACCTTTTCCGAGGAAGCTTTGTGCGCCCATGGAAAGAGCTGCATTTATAAGTTCCATGATGGCGTCCTGACCGCCGGCACTTGAAACCGATGAGCCCTGGAGCATGGATGCAGGTGAAGTATTACCGCCTGCTGCCGCCTGTCCGTAGTAACCCATGGATGCAAATTTCATGATGCACTCCGAATAGCTGTCATCCATTCCTATGGCATCATATGTAGAGACCATATTGTTTACCTTGCCGGTCTGCCTGTATGGAAAGTATATGGACAATCCGTAGGCATTCGTCATATTGGAGGAGGTCAGATTATACTTGACTGCGCCCTTTAAAGACTCGGCAAGATTTCTTCCCTCTTCACCACCCAGCTTTACAGCAAAATCATAAAGGTCGATCTGATCGATCTTTGATCCTGCAAACTCTCTGGTGCTGCTTCTGGCATCGGATACTGCTTTGAACTCCTTTTTTTCTATAAGAGATGTGGTGGAATTTGCAAATACCTTTAAGTCCTCAGGAACATTTGCGGAGAGTTCTGCCAGATCTACCAGTGACAGGGTGGTCTTTTGACCCATGCACTGGATACTGCAATGCTCTACAAAATCATCCGCTATATTTTTTCCGATCTCCAAAGTACTCATGGAGGTATTGGAATTTAATTTTGTGAGCCAGTCGGTGTAATACCAACCTATACCGGGTTCTGTCTCCTCTGAGGCAACCATATAATCACTGTGGGCATCAAGCATAAGGCCTGTCTCAACAGTAGCCATCAGGCAGGCGTCAAATCCCACAAAATCATATTTTATGCCACCCTCTGTGAGGGCACTGTCTATCTCTGACAGGTCCATTGCACCTTCCGACCTGTGCTTTTCATCATATCCGTATCCGGTGACTGATCCGCCGCCGTGATCCCAGAATATGAGCAGGTTTCTGTCTGCGGGATAATTGTCAGCTCCCCACTTTATAAACTCAGCCAATGTGTCGGGATCAGTCATTGCCTTGTCCCCGATGTTGTCTTTTATCAAAGTCAGGTTGTGATCTGAAATTCTGTATATCTGGTTTGTGGAACTGCTGATGGTATTATTTCTCCATCCGCTGCAGCCGCCGGTATAGACAATGAGATTTATATTATCTCCTATATCCGCACCGAGCATTTCCTGCATATCCTTTGTGGCCATGGCAGATCTTGACTCTAAGTCTGTTCCGCACATATATACAAAGATAGTCACCTTATCTGTTCCGTCACCCTTTAAAACGGTATATTTATCTCTGGCATTAGCCGCCACTTCGGTGTTCAGGGCTCCCGTGTTTTTGGTGCTGCTCCAGGATGCATTTCCGCTCTCGGAGGTGCCTGTGTATCCCGCCCCCAAAAAGGATGAGGCGAGGCCTGCCACCTGAGAGAGGCTGCTGTTCGAACTCTGAGTATTCTGTACTGAAGGAGCAGGGTTATTCAGGTCAGAGCTTCCTCCTAAACCTGTGTTACCGCCAAGAAGGGCTCCAAGTCCTCCTCCGCCGCCCAGTAACAGGACTATCACTACAATGGCAAGTTTGATAAGCGGGCTTCCGCCGCCCCTGGTCACTCTACCACCGGACGAGCCGCTTCCCGTGTGCATCGCGCCTCCGCCCACCGGGCCGCTTCCAAGGCCTGACCCTCTTTTCTGCACGCTTCCGCTTCCGGTTACATTCTTTTTTCTGGATACCGGTCTGTCATTCATAATTCTCCCCACTTCCGCATCCGTTTCGATGCTTTTGTATTTTTATATTTAGATTACTACCTTCCGAATAATTCTTCCATAAGTTTTTCGATCGATTTTACCCCTACAAGCTTTACCTTGTCAGGATTTTTAAGGATCTTTCTGCATTCCTTTACGCAGGTATCCGGCACCACAAAATGGTCAAAGCCCAGTTTTTCGGCTTCAGAAACCCTTGCCGGTGCGGAGCTGACACTCCTGATCTCCCCGGATAATCCCACCTCGCCAAAGACTACGGTGTTTGGACTGACCGGCATATTCCTAAAGGATGAAAGGACTGAAACCACGATTCCAAGGTCTATGGCAGGCTCCGTAACCTTCATGCCTCCTGTCACATTCACATAGGCATCGCATCCGCCCACCTGTATGCCGCACCTTTTTTCCAAAACAGCCATCAGGAGGTTAACCCTGTTAAAATCCGTTCCGATGGTCTGCCTTCTGGGAATTCCGAAATTGCTGTGGCACACCAGAGCCTGTATCTCCACAAGAAGTGGTCTGGTTCCCTCCATGGTACAGGTTACCACGGAGCCGCTGCTGTCCATAGGTCTTCCCTCCAGCATAAACTCCGAAGGGTTTGAAACCTCCACCAGTCCCTCTCCCCGCATCTCGAATACTCCTATCTCGTTTGTGGATCCGAATCGGTTCTTTACGCCCCTTAATATCCTGTAGGACGCATGTCTGTCACCTTCAAAATATAACACTGTATCCACCATGTGCTCCAAAACCCTGGGGCCTGCTACGGTGCCTTCCTTTGTCACATGACCCACGATAAAAATGGAAACACCCAGGCCCTTTGCAAGCTGCAAAAATACGGCAGTGGATTCCCTTACCTGGGATACGGAACCGGGAGCGGAGGATACGTTGTCATTGTACATGGTCTGAATGGAATCGATGACGACCACATCCGGTTTTCTCTCCCTGATAACTTCCGAGATGATATCCAGATTCGTCTCGCACAGTAAAAGCATCTTTTCGGAAAATTTACCCAGTCTGTCCGCTCTCATCTTTATCTGGGACTGGGATTCCTCGCCTGATATATATAATACCGTGGATGAAGCCGCAGACATATTTTTACATACCTGAAGGAGCAAAGTGGATTTTCCTATTCCGGGATCTCCTCCCACCAGGGTGATGGAGCCCTTTACCACTCCCCCGCCAAGGACTCTGTCCAGTTCTTTTATTCCCGTGGTTTTTCGCTCCTCTTCATCCACCGTTACATCCGATAAAACGGTGGGCACGGAGGATAAAACTCCGGTACTTCTTGCTGCATTTTTGGAGGAATCCTTTTTTACCGTCTCCTCCACAAAACTGTTCCAGGATTTACATCCGGGGCATTGTCCCATCCACTTCGAGGATTCATACCCGCACTCCTGACAAAAATATACTGTCTTTATGCCTGTTTTAGCCATTCTTACTCCCCACAAAAATGAAAACTATAAAACACCCGTAGGCATCAGCCTACGGGTGTCAATTCTTTTAACTTATGCCTGTAAAATCTTAACAGATACTTTATCATTGCCTTCTAATTCGACACTCAATGAAAGTTTTCCGCCCATAACAGTTTTCATGGTTCCTATCTTTTCATCATTTACAAAAACATTGTAATCCGTGTCTTCCTTGAGGCCGACCGTGATCTGTGCATCTGCGTCTGCACTGGCAGCAAATTCAATTCCGTCTTCGGTCTCCATGAAATGTGAAACTGTTGTGCCGGGAACTGATTCATAGAGGAAACCACCGTTTTTTTCAAGCTTCGTGATCTCGTTGTAAGTCTTGCACTTTAAGATGTCTCCGCCATGTTTGAAATCGTCTGCCTTTGCCTTGGATGTAAGTTTGTGATTGCCAAAGCTGATGCTTCCGTCCTGTTCATTCTTGAGAATTTCTTCTGCAACTGCCATTTTATAAACCTCCATTTGGTCTACGTTGTCTGTGAACTTTAGTATAATATAAAACCAAATGATTTTCTATATAAAAACTTTATTTTCACCAAAAATTCAAAAACTGTTTACTTTTTTACGGTGAAAGTGACCTTGCCTCCCTTAAAGCCCACATTTACCTCGTCTCCGGGGTTTACGTTCTTCTTGAGGATCTCCTCTGCAAGGGCATCCTCAACAACGGACTGGATGGCTCTCTTTAAGGGGCGGGCTCCCATTTTAAGGTCGGAATATTTGTCCACCAGATGATCCTTTATCTGAGGTGTCAGATGAAGCTTGATATTCATCTGCTCTTCACATCTTTTGGTAAGATTTGCGGCAAGCAATGTTACGATCTGCTTCATGTTTTCCTTGTTTAACTGGTGGAATACGATTATGTCGTCGATACGGTTGATAAACTCAGGTTTAAAGGAATGCTTTACCTCATCCATCACCGCATTTTTCATCTTTTCGTAATCTTTTTCCTCGCTCTTTTCGGAGGCAAATCCGAGGTTCTTTGGATCTACTATCCTGGAAGCGCCTGCGTTTGAGGTCATGATTATTATGGTATTTTTAAAGGAAACCTTTCTGCCCTTTGAATCCGTTATATGACCGTCGTCAAGAACCTGCAGCAGCACATTGAACACATCGGGATGAGCCTTTTCGATCTCGTCGAAAAGCACCACGGAGTAAGGGTTTCTTCTGACCTTTTCAGAGAGCTGTCCGCCCTCATCAAAGCCCACATATCCCGGAGGGGAACCTATCATCTTTGACACGGAGTGACCCTCCATGTACTCTGACATATCGACTCTGATAATGGCTTCTTCACTGCCAAACATGGCCTCTGCAAGGGCCTTTGAAAGCTCTGTCTTTCCCACACCGGTAGGACCCAGGAACAAGAATGAACCGATGGGTCTAGAGGGATCCTTTAATCCGACTCTTCCTCGCCTCATGGCCTTTGCCACAGCATTTACGGCCTCAGTCTGTCCGATTACACGCTTGTGGAGGATCTTTTCAAGCTTTAAGAGCTTTTCGCTCTCCTTCTCCGCAAGCTTCTTTACGGGGATCTTGGTCCACATTGCCACAACTTCAGCTATCTCTTCCTCGCCTATGGAAATGGTATCGGTTTTTTCTTTTTCCATGGCTTTTTTCAGGAAATTGTCTTTTTTCTTTTTTAACTTATCCTGCTCTCTTTTAAGTTCAATGGCTTCGCCGTATTTTTCTTCTCTGACTGCGCTTTCGATGGCTTTGTCATAGGCTTTGATCTGTTCCTCAAATTCCTTGATCTTTGCAGGATATGCGCTGCCTTTAAGTCTGGCGCTGGCAGCGGCTTCGTCGATAAGGTCGATTGCCTTGTCGGGAAGATTTCTGTCATTTATATATCTGGAAGAAAACTTCACCGCGCTTGTGACAGCTTCATCCGTTATGGTCACCCTGTGATGCTCTTCGTATTTACTCTTTATTCCGCGAAGTATCTCAACCGCTTCATCCTCCGTGGGTTCCTCCACGTTTACGGGCTGGAATCTCCTCTCAAGGGCAGCATCCTTTTCGATGTGCTTTCTGTATTCATCAATGGTGGTGGCACCGATCAGCTGGATCTCACCTCTTGCCAGGGAAGGCTTTAAAATATTTGAAGCGTCAATGGCTCCTTCCGCTCCACCCGCACCGATCAGGGTGTGAAGCTCATCTATAAAGAGGATGATGTTTCCTGCGCTGATCACCTCTTTGATGACCTTTTTGATCCTCTCTTCAAACTCGCCCCTGTATTTTGATCCGGCAACCATTCCGGACAGATCCAGGGTAAGAAGTCTCTTGTCTCTCACCGTAAAGGGTACATCCCCGCTTACGATCCTGCCTGCAAGGCCTTCGACCACTGCGGTTTTACCCACTCCCGGCTCACCGATAAGGCAAGGATTGTTCTTGGTGCGGCGGCTGAGTATCTGGATAACTCTCTTTATCTCATCATTTCTGCCGATGACCGGATCAAGCTTTCCCTCTCTTGCAAGCTGGGTCAGGTCTCTGCTGTATTGATCCAAAGTTGCGGTATTTGTCCTTTGGCTCCTGCCACGGCCCAGATCCTCTTTGTAAAGGTTTCCGTCCTGACCGATGGCTGTAAGGGCATCGGAATAAAGCCTCTGGATATTGATCCCCAGAGTATTCAAAAGCCTGACTGCCACATTTTCGCCTTCTTTTATGATACCGAGCAATATGTGCTCAGTTCCGGTAAGTCCCGAATTAAAGCGGATAGCCTGCTTGTGAGCCTCGTTTAAAACCCTTAAGGCTCTGGGGGTATACCCCTCTCTCTCCTCTATGGACACACCGTTTTCAAAGGCGATCACATCACGGATCATATTGACGAGCTTCACCTCGTCAACGCCGTTTTTTTCAAGTATCTTGGCGGCTGATGAGTCTGTTGCCCTCATAAGTCCCACCAGAATATGTTCTGTTCCTATATAACCCTGCTTGAGGCTTTTTGCCACACGGGCAGCTTTTGCCAGGGCATCGTTAGCGTTTTCTGTGAATCCTTCCAACATTTAACCTCCTGAAATTAATTAACACGCCCTGTGAATTGTCACAGGGCGGGCCATTATTCTTCGTCGTTATTTTCGAAACTGTTTAAGAAATCAAAATCGAATTCATCATTGTCTTCCATGAAATTCTTTACCTTTTTTTCAGGCTGGGCAGGCTTTGCCCCTGCGGGTCTTCTTGCACCTTCACCCTGATGCGCAGGTCTTTCGGGCATAGCTGCACCGTCCGGGCGCTTATTAAGAGGGCGTCTTACCTGATTTCTTTCCTGAACCTGTCTATCCTCATTTGACTGTGGACGAGGTCTTGCTCCTTCAGGTCTGCGAGGTCTTTGAGGATCTGCGGGACGTCTGTTTTCTCCCTGAGGGTGCTCTGACTGAGGGCGTCTTTGAACAGGACCCTGATTTGCCCTCTGAGCCGCTCTGCGCCTTGCATTTGCACGTTCTGCAGCTGCGATCTCCTCGTCCTCTTTTACCTCGCGGAGCTTAAATACAAGCGCACTTATGACTCCCAGTAATACCAGGAGGAATATGAGCATCAAAATGATGATCATCTTCTGCTTTTTGTTTTCCTGCTGTGATTCCTGATAAAGAGCCGCATTTGACTCCGCCGCATCAAAGAGATCTGCGATCTTGTATTTCTGTCCGGCATCGTTATCCAAAATATACCAGGTGTCGTCAATGTTTTCGGTATCCCATGCCTTCTTTTCTACCTGCACGGGCTCTTCCTCAACTACGACAGGCTCCTCTTCCACAACTTCCTCTACAAAGGGAGTAAGTTCCCCGGACAGATCCACATAGTCCGAGCGGATGAAGCCTTCCACCGTATCATTGTTTGCACTGTAATTAACTCTGTACCACTCATATCCGTCACTTCCGGATGTTCTGCCTTCCACTGTAACGACCAGGCCCTTTGAAGCTGTAGCCACTATGGAAGAAGATGTTGAGGGAAGGTTCCTGACT
The DNA here is from genome assembly GCA_024695935.1 of Acetatifactor sp. Taxonomy (GTDB): domain Bacteria; phylum Bacillota; class Clostridia; order Lachnospirales; family Lachnospiraceae; genus RGIG10340. The sequence continues at coordinate 16,650 of JAILHH010000012.1, read as the reverse complement.
CTGATGGAATTGGTTCCCTTAACGGTTCCGCTGATGGGATTGACCTTTTCAAAATCAGCACTGACATTTGTCTCAACCGGTGTCTCTGCAGCCGGTGTTTCAACAGCTGCGGGAGTCTGCTCCGTTGCAGCCAATGATGAAGGATTTGAAATTGTGGTGGGTGTGGTTCCGTCTGTGATGGAAACCAGATCCGAACGGACAAATCCCAAAGTGTCCGCATCCACAAATACCTGATACCATACCATTCCGTCGCTTCCCGTGGTCTGTGCCTTGATGGTAAGCTCGTCGTTTTTCTTTGCGCTTCCAAGAGCCGAGCTTGATGTGGAAGCCTCCGAACGGATCTTTACGCTGTCTGCCGTTACCTTGCACTGACTTGTGGCAAAGCTTGAAAAGCACACAAAAAGTGCAGCGACAGTGGCAAAGATCAAAGGCAGTAACGCCTTTAATACCCCTGATGTCTTAATTCTCATAATAATACTCCTCCCAGATTTTATGCCTCGTCGATAGCCTTTCCGATATCGTGACGCATATATTTGTTCTTGAAATCCACCCATTCACAAGCCTCATAGGCTTTTTTTCTGGCTTCCTTCAAGGTATCACCCTTTGCGGTGATTCCGAGAACACGGCCTCCGTTTGTAACAACTTTACCGTTCTCGTCAAACTTTGTTCCCGCATGGAAACAATAGTAATCTTCTTTTCCTTCAAAATTCTCAAGTCCTGTTATCTCAAAGCCCTTTTCATAGGACACGGGATAACCGTCGCTTGCAAGGATCACGCACACTGCCGCATTATCCTCGAATTTGAGATCGACTTTATCAAGTGTGCCGTCGATGCAGGCATCAACCACATCCATGATATCATTTTCCATTCTGCACAGAACAACCTGAGCCTCGGGATCGCCGAATCTGGCATTGTATTCAAGAACTCTGGGTCCCTTTGGTGTGAGCATGAGTCCAAAGAAGATAACACCCTTAAACTCTCTGCCTTCCTTTGCCATGGCATCAACAGTTGCCTGATAAATATATTTTTGGCAGAAATCATCTACCTCTTTTGTATAGAAGGGGCTGGGTGAGAAATTGCCCATTCCTCCTGTGTTAAGACCCCGGTCTCCGTCCTTTGCTCTCTTGTGATCCTGAGCGGAAGTCATGGTCTTTATTGTCTTTCCGTCAACAAATGAGAGTACGCTTACCTCTCGGCCTGTCATAAATTCCTCGATGACCATACGGTTTCCCGCACTTCCGAAGTGCTTGTCCAGCATGATCTCCTTTACACCGGCCTTTGCTTCCTCCAAAGTATTGCAGATCAGAACGCCCTTGCCGAGTGCGAGTCCGTCAGCCTTTAATACGATGGGCATTTCAGCCGTCTCAAGATATTTGAGAGCTTCATCAGCATCATCGAAGGTCTCGTATGCCGCTGTGGGAATATTGTACTTTTTCATAAGATCCTTTGAAAAAGCCTTGCTTCCTTCCAATATAGCCGCATTTTTTCTGGGGCCGAAGGCTCTGATGCCGTTTTTTTCAAGGCAGTCCACCAGACCGCCCACCAAGGGATCATCGGGAGCTACAAACACCAGATCCACTGCCTTTTCTTTTGCATAGGCTACGATCTTATCAAACTCCATAACCTTTATGGAAGGCTCACAGGTTGCGATCTTTGCGATCCCTGCATTTCCGGGAACACAGAAAAGGTCGTCCACTCTCTTACTCTTTTTCATGGCAGTTGCAATGGCATGCTCTCTTCCGCCACTTCCTACTATCAATACTTTCATGGATATACTCCTCATTAGTTTTTATGTAATACCTTGCCGTCAACCACGCTCAGGCGTCCGTTTGCAAAGTCATCGATGGCCTTTGGCAAAAGGATCCACTCGGCCTGTTCCATGACACGTCTCTGCAAAACCTCAGCCGTGTCTTTCTCCAAAACTTCAACCGCTTTTTGAGCAATGATGGGGCCTTCGTCCATACCTTCATTCACGAAATGCACTGTGGCTCCCGTGACTTTTACGCCACGCTCCAGAACTTTTTCGTGAACCTTTAATCCGTAATAACCGACTCCGCAAAAAGAGGGGATTAGGGAAGGATGGATATTTATAATCCTGTTGGAATATTTCTTTACCATGGCCTCCGGGATCTTTACCAAAAATCCCGCAAGCACCACCAGGTCCGCCGAAAGGGAATCGATCTTTGCAAGAAGTGCATTGTTAAATTCTTCCCTTGTGGCAAAATCCTTTGGAGAAATACAAAAAGCAGGGATTGATGCATTATGAGCTCTCTCTAAACTCTTTACACCATAATTGTTTGAGATCACGCCTGCGATCTCAACATTATTTATGGTACCTGCAGCCACTCCGTCTATTATCGCCTGAAGGTTGGTTCCGCCTCCGGATACCAATACCACAACCTTTAGCATAATTCCACTCCCTTTTTGCCGCTCTTTACATATCCCACTTCATAGGGAACTTCCCCTGCCTTTTTGATGGCTTCCATGGTGGCATCTTTGTCCTCGGGTCTGATGGCAAGCACCATACCAAGTCCGCAGTTAAATGTATTATACATCATCTCGTCAGAGATATTTCCTGTCTTTTGGAGAAGCTTAAAGATTGGAGGAACATCATAGCTGTCAGTCTTTACAACTGCTGTGATGTCTTCGGGAAGCATTCTGGGAATATTCTCATAGAATCCGCCGCCTGTGATATGGCTGCATCCCTTTACCACAACTCCCGCATCCTTTATTGCTTTCATGGCCTTAACATAGATCCTTGTGGGCTCGATAAGAGCTTCACCCAGGGTCTTTCCCAGTTCATCATAATATGTATTAAGGCTTTCCTTTGTCATCTCAAATACTTTTCTCACAAGGGAGAAACCGTTTGAGTGCACACCGCTTGAAGCGATACCGATGAGGATATCCCCATCCTTTATATTCTCGCCTGTGATGAGATCCTTTTTGTCACATACACCTACGGAGAATCCTGCCAGATCGTATTCATCCTCAGGCATAAGTCCGGGGTGCTCTGCAGTCTCGCCGCCGATAAGTGCGCATCCTGACATCTTGCATCCCTCAGCCACACCCTTTACGATTGTTGCAATCTTTTCGGGATAGTTTTTGCCGCATGCGATATAGTCAAGGAAAAACAGAGGCTCACCGCCTGCACATGCCACATCGTTTACACACATGGCAACGGCATCGATACCGATGGTGTCATGCTTATCAAGAAGAAAAGCAAGCTTTACCTTGGTACCGCATCCGTCTGTACCTGACAAAAGCACGGGCTCCTCCATCTTTTTGATCTCGGACAGATCAAAGGCTCCCGAAAAGCCTCCTATCCCGCCCAAAACCTCGGGACGGTTCGTCTCCTTTACAAAGGCTTTCATAAGTTCTACCGACTTGTATCCTGCCTCTATATCAACTCCGGAACTCTTGTAATCCATGATAAATACCATACCTTTCTGAAAATAAGTTTATATTAATTGTTTGAGTAATTCTTGTAGCCAACTTCCTGAAGCTTTTTATCCTTTGCTTCCACCTGCTCTTTGAGGGATGTGGCATAATCCTTTACCTTCTGTAAAAGCTTCGGATCGGAAACGGATAATATCTTTGCTGCCAGGATTCCTGCGTTTGCTCCACCGTTTATGGCAACTGTGGCAACGGGAATACCTGATGGCATCTGTACTATGGAATAAAGTGAATCTCTTCCCCCAAGTGATGTGGTATGCATAGGGATACCTATGACGGGCATAGGGAAAATAGCGGCACACATTCCGGGAAGATGAGCAGCCATACCGGCGCCTGCGATCACAACTTTTATGCCTCTCTCCTCCGCAGTCTTTGCGTAGTTAAAGAACACATCGGGCTCTCTGTGTGCACTGATGATGGTCATCTCATAAGGGATGCCGAATTTGTCAAGAATATCGGCGGCCTTTGCCATAACGGGCATATCGGAATCGCTGCCCATGACAATAGAAACCACAGCTTTTTCTCTGTTTTCCATGATTACTCTCCATTCTCAAATTTTTGCGTTAAATTAAACCCCAAAATCCCACACGCCATAAGTTTACCCAAAAAACAATGGCCTTGCAACAGACAAATTAATTAATTTTCAAAGGCCTCATTGAGTTCTTCTGTACCACTTAGCACAAAGCGGCCGTTTTCGATGATGGAGAAGCGACTTCCGTCCTCTCTGATGCCCTCAATGACCTCAAGTTCATCGTAGGGAATAGTGATATCAGTATGGCAGTCAAAGTAAGCCTTGGCCGGGTCTGTACTTCTCTTTATAGAGCAGGAATTATCCTTTGCAATGATCTCCTTGCCGTCGGGATTGTGGAGCACCACTTCCTCTGAATGGGAATAGCATGTATCGCCCACCGCAAAGTGAGGGCCTGTCTTTTCCGCAATGAGGATCGGCAGTTTGTCGGCGATATTGTATTTGTTTGCAAAAACGTAAGCTGTTGTATTGGTACCGATTGCAAACTCGCCTATGGGAAGTGTGTCATGCTTAAACAGCACATTTTCAAAGATAAATCTCCTGTTTTCCTCATCCGTAGGGAAATTTGAACAGCTGTAATCTGCGATCATTCCGTCCTTAAAGGTAATGGTAAGATCTCTGTACTCCAGGCCGTTTAAGAATACCTTGCTGACATTTAACACTCCGTTTGTCTCTTCCAGAACAGGTGATGTAAATACCTCTCCCACGGGGATGTTTACGTCTGCAACGCAGTTTTCGAAATTGGTCTCTTTGGCGGGATCTTTTAACTCATGAAGGTTTACGCATATATCTGTAGTGTTTTTTCCAAGGCCCTTTACATGAACATATTTTGCCTCATCCAAAGCATCGATAAGTCTTGCCTGGATGGTCTGATATTTTTTGTAATCCAGAGTATTGATCTTTATGGTCTCCGCAAAAATCTCGCTGAACTTCTCACCGATCTCGGGGATGGGGAAAGAGATTATGGTAAAGCTCCTCTCCTCATAATTGATATAGGTTCTCATGATCTCAAAGACTTTTGCATCAAGTTCTCTCTCAAGCTTGTCCTGCTCAGGAGAGCACTTTGCATTCTCAGGCTTGTTTACGGGGTCGAATGTGCTCTGACCAAAGGTCTCCACAACAGCGGGGCCGGCGTATCCCTGAGCCTCTTTTTTGTATTTTTCATAGGTATTGGCATATCCCTCGACGATCCTGTTAGCCATGTTCTTGTCAAGGACAAGCGCACTGTCTTCCTTGTGGTCAAAACAGTATTGACGATTTGCATGCGTACCGTAGCAGAATGCATCCCTTGACTCGAGATCGGATTTTCTTCTGATGGATGCCTTAAGACCCATAGCCTCAAAATTTTCGATAGCCTTTCTAATCATTCTCTCAAATCCGACGGGATAATATATCTCCACAGTGGTCTTTTGGGACAGGTCGATACCTGCCACCTCAAAGCCGATCCTGTATCCTTCGGTGTATGTATCAGCCATTTTTTTGATGGTCTCATCATCTGCTTTATTTAAAAACTCTGCGATCTTTATCTCATTGTCGCTGATGTAATAACCGTATTTAAATAAGTATCTGAGGTCACTCAGGTCGCTTTTTTTAATAAGATCCACGAAGGGGTTCTCGTTTGTATCAAGCATGAGTTTAATGGATTTGCCCACGCCCTCCTCATAATAATCACACTGATGCCAATAAAGGATGTCTTTTATATCATCATATGCAGGAGCCTTTTCTCCGTCTTCTATGGCAGTCTCAAATGCCACATAAACCTCCACAAAAAGCTCTGCTCTGCGCACCATATCTTCCAGATCAAAATTGTAAACAGTCGCTATTGAAGAGCGCATCCTCGCATATATCTCAGAGAGGATCGTACCGAATTCTTTACCCAGTTTTTGGGCTGAAACCGCAGGGTTTGCATAGGAATCGGCATAAGCATCTCCCAGAATATCCGCATAAAGAGCGTGGTTTCTCTTTAACAGTTCATCAAAAGAAGACGATTCAAGTCCTCCGTTTAAAACAAAATCCCTCTCTTTAAAGCAAAGGTTTAAAAACTCTGCCACAGTTTTAAAATAGTCGGAAAAAACACTGTCTTTTAAGCCTTCCAGCGCAATCTCTTCAATTCTTTTACTTACAAGTTCAAATCTCTCATTCAATAATTCCAAATCCATACAAAAATCCATACCTTTCAAATTCATTTAACAATAAATAAAATCTAAACCATGCTTAGTCTCAGCACAAATCCAAGTATCAAAAGCACCATAAGGTTAAGCACCAGGGCAAGCCTTGGAAATAACATATAACAGTCCTTGTCCCTTACTGTCAAAGCCCCAAGCACCAATCCGATCAGGGCAAATACAAAGGACATAAAAGCCGCCACACCGATGTTTCCCTCTGTATTTCCGGCATTTACATATGAAGTATGAACACAGATCAAGGTGGAGACAAGGCTTATAACTCCCAAAACAGTACCCATAATGGCTCTGAGGGAGTGTTTTTTATTGGTGAAGATGTAATTTTTCTTTGCTCGCTTCATCATTTCTCCAAATATATACGGGCACTCCGCCTGTGGAATGCCCGTCAAATGTGGTTAAAACATTATCTTAGATTTTCCGACAAGGAGTCTTGCACCATTGATGATGAGAAGTACTCCCATAGCAAGTCCGAAAACTATTGTCACGATTCCAACTGCGATATTTCCGCCGCCAATGCCGCCCATAAGCTTATAAACCTTCTCTTCCATAACTCCTCCTATTTTGCACCGTATTCTTCGTAATATCTGTCAATTGCTGCCTTGATCTTATCGTCGATCAAAACCTCACCGTTGTAAGGGCGATTGTAGAGGCATTCACACACCTCACTCATATCAACGATCGCTTTTGCATCAAATCCGTATTTGCTCTTTATCTCATCAAGAGCTGACCTGTCAGAGTCAAGACCCTTTTCCATTCTGTTTAAGGATACCATCAGACCCTTTATGGTAACGTCTGCCGCACCCTTTACCTTTGGAACCGTCTCATCCATGCTCTTTCCGGAGGTTGTGACGTCCTCTATCATGATGACTCTGTCACCGTCCTGAAGCTTACTTCCGAGGAAGCTTCCCTTGTCTGCACCGTGGTCCTTTTCCTCTTTTCTGTCGGAGCAATATCTTACTTCCTTGCCGTAAAGTTCACTGTAGGCAATGGCTGTAACAACGCTGATGGGAATTCCTTTGTAGGCGGGACCAAAGAGTACATCGAAATCGTCTCCGAAATTATCATGGATGGCCTTTGCATAATATTCGCCCAGCTTCTTTAACTGAGAACCTGTGACATATGCTCCCGCGTTCATGAAAAAAGGAGATTTTCTGCCGCTTTTTAAAGTGAACTCTCCGAATTTAAGGACCTTGCAGTCCACCATGAATTCAATAAATTCCTGCTTATATTTTTCCATTTTTTGTCTCCCGTCTATCTTGATGCAAGAGCGGATGCGATATCCTCTCTCATATCTATCACTGCGGCTCTTGAAGCATCCGCATAATTTTCGCTTCCGTATGAAGCGTATTTTTCCTGAGTATAGGCTGCGATTATTCCTCTTGAGGAATTGATGATGGCTCCGAGTCCGTCTTTATTAAAGAAATGAGCTAAATCTGCTCCCTTTCCTCCCTGAGCGCCGTAGCCGGGAACCAGTATAAAGGTCTTTGGCATTACCTGTCTGAGGAGTCTTCCCTGCTCGGGATATGTGGCACCCACGACCGCACCTATGTTACTGTATACGGATCCCATGGATTCCTCTCCCCAGCTTCTTACCATCTCTCCTACGATCTCAAACATATGCTTTCCGCCTGCCAGAACATCCTGGAATTCTCCGCTGGAAGGATTGGATGTCTTTACAAGGACGAATATGCCCTTGTCACACTCGTTACATACATTGATAAAGGGCTTGATACCGTCGGATCCAAGATATGGATTGACTGTTGCAAAATCCTCCTCAAAGGGTGCATATGTCTTTTCGCCGACAGCCACCTTTCCAAGATGTGCCACCGCATATGCCTCCGACGTGGAACCGATGTCGCCTCTCTTTACATCTCCGATGACTATCAGGCCTTTTTCATGGCAATAGTCCACCGTCTTTTTAAATGCTGCAAGTCCGGGAATACCAAACTGCTCATACATGGCTATCTGGGGCTTTACGGCGGGGATCAGGTCGCAAACAGCATCCACTATTCCCTTGTTGTACTGCCAGATGGCTTCGGCCGCACCCTCAAGTGTCTCGCCGTACTGCTCAAAAGCAGCCTTTTTTATATGGGCGGGAATGTATTTCATCATAGGGTCAAGGCCAACTACGATGGGTGCACCGGTATTCTCGATCTTTTCAATGAGTTTATCAATCATTCGGTTCATGATCCTTTCAATATATTTTTTATCTGGTGGTCAGAAATTTCTGCTCTCTGACCGCTCTTTGATCATCGGGATAAGTCATTAAATATGCATCCAAAAGTACTGATGCCTTTTTGAATTCTCCCAGATATTCATAAGCTACAATGGTATTAAAGGACAGTTCCTGTGTAACATCCGAGTCTTCCAGGTTTTTCCCTTTTTCAAAGGCCGTTAAAGCGGCCTCATAATTTTCTCTTTTCATCTCGCACAGACCGAGTTGGTTGTATATTACGGCATTTGAGGAATCCTTTGCAAGATAGGAATTGTATACGCTTGCGGCATAATTTAAATCCCCTGTGGCCTCATAGCTTTTTCCCAGATACAGATATCCCTCCCAGAGATTTTCGTTTCTGGTCTGTTCAAGGCACATGGCAGCATTCTCATAATCTTCGAGAAAATAATAGAATCTTCCCAGATTGAAATTCCCCATTGTCTCTTTGTAATTGGTGATGGCCAGGAGAACATATTCCTTGCCTTCGGTCTCATATCCGTGATCGCTCAGTCCGTTAAATATATCCACCACCCTGTTAAAATTATCGGGTTCAATGGATATGACTTCGTCAAAATCCGCTTTGGCGCCGTCAATATCTGACAGTTCCAGATTATTCATCCCCCTGAGTAACAGCGCGTTTACTTCCTTTGGGCGAATGGCCAGGATCGCATCATAGACGCTTTTTGCCTCTTCGGATCTGCCCAGTTTCACAAAGGCTGCCGCCAGATAATAATTCGTGTCAAAATCCACATCTCTGACGCTTCCGATGTTCTCATGAAGGGCATTTTCAAAGGAGGTGACCGCATCCTCATACCTGGTAAGACCCATATATGCTATGCCTTCACCTCTGTAAGCCAGAGTTTTTTCCTCTCCCTCTTCCAAAGCTTCCTCAAAAAGATCAAGAGCCTCAGAATATTTAAGAGATGAGATCAATTCCATTCCCCTGTCGATTTTTTCCGTGGTTTTTCCACAACCTGCGGCCGTCAGGATAAACACTCCCAGGCCGGCCGCAAGAATTGTCTTTTTTATAATAGATTTCATCGATAAGTCCAAAAATTTTTATTCAAGTGAAGATGTACAATGAGGGCACTTTACAGCCTCGATGTGAACCTCGCTCTTGCAATAAGGGCAGATCTTTGTGGTGGGAGCAGCCTCCTCTTCCTCTTTTTTCTTGAGTTTTCCGATGCCGTCGTTCAACTTGTTGATACCCTTTACGATCAAAAAGATCACTAGTGCGGTGATAAGGAAGTTGATGATGGCGGTGAGGAAATTACCGTACATAAGCTGAGGTGCATTCTCTCCGCTTCCCAGAGTAACATAGAGATTTGAGAAATCGGTACCGCCGAAGATTCCCAAAAGAGGTGTCAGGATGTCGCTGTTAAGACTTGTCACGATGGCTGTAAAAGCACCGCCCACGATAACACCGACTGCCATGTCGATCACGTTTCCTCTGGTGATAAATGTCTTGAATTCTGAAATAAAGCCGTTTTTCTTTTTGTCTTTTCCCATTTTACTCCTACCTCGTTTCATAGACTTAAACTACTCCCTAATAGTAACACAAGTTTTTTGGGTGTTCAAGGTGACAATCCGCATAAATTACTGTATAATTAGGGCGTTAATTTTTATGTGAAAGTTTTTAAAAAAGGCGCTTGTATTATAATGAAACGTATAGATGAAGACATTAAACAAAATACTTTTGCCAGAGCCTATCTTCTCTATGGTGAGGAACGTTATCTGGTATTGCAATACAGAGACAAACTGGAAAAAGCAATGTGCGATCCGGACGACACCATGAACAACAATCATTTTGCCGGAAAAGATATGGACGTAAATGAGGTAATAGATCTGGCGGAGACTCTGCCTTTTTTGGCCGAGAGGCGTGTAATCTTTATCTCTGACAGCGGAATGTTTAAATCAGGCGGTGACAGACTTGCGGATTATTTAAAGGAATGTAATGACACCACCTATTTTGTATTCACGGAGATCGATGTGGACAAAAGAAGCCGCCTTTATAAGGCTGTTGCAAATTGCGGCCACGTGGCAGAATGTAAGACCCCGGATGACAGGACTTTAAAAATCTGGATCGCCACAGGCTTAAAACGCGAAAACTTAAAGATCTCCGAGCAGACCTGCGAATATTTCATGGAAAAAGTGGGAACGGACATGGCAAATATGAAGTCCGAACTGGATAAGCTTATCTCCTATGCTGCAGGAAAGGACACTGTAACTGCAGAGGATATCGACGCCATCTGCACCACCACCATCACAAATAATGTCTTTGATCTGACAAATGCCCTCGGAGACGGAAATATAAAAAAAGCTCTTGATATTTATTACGACATGATCGCCTTAAAGGAGCCGCCCTTAAGGATCCTTTTTCACATAGGCAGACAATACAATCAGATGCTCATCGCAAAGACCATGAAAAACTCAGGTCACGGTAACGGCGATATTGCAAGCGCTCTGGGGGTACCGCCCTTTGTGGCCGGCAAATATATAAACAGAGCCGCAAACTATTCCGTAAAGCGGTTGAAAGCTCTGATAAAGAGCTGTGTGGAGGCAGACCAGTCCGTAAAGACCGGACAGATGGATGAAACCATCGCGGTGGAGCTTGTGATCACTGCCGCTTCCCGAAAGGAGATTTAAATTCAAGTTCACTGTACTATTGGTTTTGAAAGGCAGTTAATAAATTATGGCATTCGACGGAGTAACAATTTCGAATATAGTAAATGAATTACAGGAAAAGATCATAGGAGGCAGGATATACAAGATCGCCCAGCCCGAGAGTGACGAGCTGCTAATCACCGTAAAAAACGGTAATTTCACCGGCAGGATCACCATCAGTGCAGACGCTTCCCTCCCCCTTATCTATTTGACAGACATCAATAAACAAAGTCCCATGACCGCTCCGGGATTTTGCATGCTCCTTAGAAAACACCTCCAAAACGGCAGGATCACTGACATTTCCCAGCCGGGGCTTGAGCGTGTTATAACCTTTTCCATCGAGCACCTGGATGAGATGGGGGATCTTTGCAAAAAGAAACTCATTGTGGAGATCATGGGAAAACACAGTAATATTATTTTCTGCGATGAAAATGATCGTATCATCGATTCCATCAAGCACGTATCCTCCCAGACCAGTTCTCTTAGAGAGGTTCTGCCCGGAAGGGAATATTTTCTGGTTAAGACCGAGGACAAGGCAGATATACTGAGCACTTCACGTATGGAACTTGAAAGCCTTTTGTCCACAAAACCGGTTCCCGTATATAAGGCGATCTACACTTCATACACCGGCATCTCACCGCTTCTTGCCCACGAACTTTGTCTGGAGGCAGACGTTGACAGTGAAATTTCTACAGCCGGTCTTTCGGCAAATGATTACGACCGCTTATATGATGCTGTTTTACGCCTTGTGACGAATATAAAAGAGAAAAATTTCAGTCCATGTGTTGCCTATGAAAACGGAAAGCCGGTTGAATATTCGGCTTTTTCGTTAAATCTCTATGAGGATACGAAATTTATTCCCACCATGTCAAAGCTCATCGAGTCTTTCTATGCGGAAAAAAGCATATACACCAGGATCCGCCAGCGTTCCACGGACCTTAGAAAGATAGTTTCAAACCTGTTGGAAAAAGATGTTAAAAAATACGATCTGTTTTTGACTCAGTTAAAGGACACTGAAAAAAAGGACAAATTCAGGGTGTGGGGTGAACTGTTAAACACTTATGGTTACAGTGCCAAACCCGGAGACAAGTCCATAGATGTGCTGAACTATTACACAAACGAGGAGATCACAATTCCCCTTGATCCTCAAAAAAGTGCCAAAGAAAATGCCCAGAAATTTTTTGATAAATACGGTAAATTAAAGCGAACCGAGGAAGCGGTGGGGAAGCTTATCGAGGAAGTGGATGCGGAGATCATTCATTTAAAGTCAATCTCCAATTCTCTTGACATTGCCACAAACGAAGACGACCTGCTGCAGATCCGCGAGGAAATGATACAGAACGGATATATCCACAAAAGGCCCGTCGGCAAAAAGGTAAAGATCAATTCAAAGCCTTTTCACTTTGTGACCTCTGACGGGTATCACGTATATGTAGGAAAAAACAACCTGCAAAATGATGAGCTGACCTTTAAGTTTGCCACCGGAAACGACTGGTGGTTCCATGCCAAAAAAGTTCCCGGTTCTCACGTGGTATTAAAGTCAAACGGGGAAACGGACCTGCCTGACAGAGCCTTCGAGGAAGCTGCTGCCCTGGCAGCATATTATTCAAAGGGCCGTGAGCAGGATAAAGTTGAAATAGACTATATCCAGAAAAAGCATGTAAAGAAACCCTCCGGTGCAAAGCCGGGATTCGTGGTTTACTATACGAACTTTTCCATGGCAGTTTCTCCCGATATTTCAAATTTAAAAAACGGCGAATAAATTTTCGCCGTTTTTTTGTTGTTAAGTGTCTATATCTAGTTTTGATAATTAACATACAAGCAAGGATTTCCCAACAATGTTTCTGTTGGTATCTCCCCCTCTGTACCTTACACCCGGGGTAACTGTATCATATATAGTCCAGGCAGTTCCATCAGCTGATAGCTTTACATAAGGCGAGTCAAACATACTTAGTTCTGTCTCTGCATGCGACAAGAAACCGCTACCTAAGCTTGCAATGATTATTACCACCGCGCTTATCAACAACTTTAATTTCCTAAACAACTTTTTCCCTCCATTAAAAAAGGCAAAGATATGATTCTTTGCCCTTTACCTGTAATTAATTTACTCTTGCTTCAAGCCACACACTGAACAATACGTTATATCAAATGTGATTATTTCTCCTTCAGCATCAAAATCAGTTACTGTTTCTGTTACCCATGTATGTCCTTCTGTAATGCGCTCCTCATCATAGAAGGTGCCACAGTTAGGATTAGTGCAATAATGTCTTACTATACTGTATGAATTACAAGTTCCTCTTCTTATTATCTCTTCCCTTGAATAGTTATGTCCTGTTGCGGGGATATCTGTCTTTCCAATAAGACCACCACAATCTTCGCACCTATAATCAGTGATTCCCATGTAATCACATCCTGCAGGGCGATGAACCCCAACATATACAAGGTGTTCATGAGTACAGGGTGTTTCTACCACCGGTTCCGGTGTGGGTTCCGGTGTGGGTTCCGGTGTGGGTTCCGGTGTGGGTTCCGGCGTGGGTTCCGAAGTCTGACTTACATGCTCCGGATTTGTCTGCGGGCTTTGGGTGTTTGTGCCTGCTCCACTGTTTGCGCTTCCACTGTCCGTTGTCCCTGTCTTTGTGGTCTCTGCCTTAGCACTACCGCTTTTAGTAGATTCACTTTTAGCAGTTTCGCTCTTCGCGGTTTCTGTCTTTGTTGTTTCTGTCTTTGTTGTTTCTGTCTTAACAGTTTCGCTTTTAGTGGTTTCTTTCCCACTCTCACCACTTTTAGCGTCCGCATCCTTCTCCTCTTCTTCTGCTTCCTTCTTCTCTTCCTTCTCCTCCGCCCTAAGTTGCTCCAGGGCCTCGATATCCTCATCAGAGATATTTCCAAAGGTCGCCGCGGCCTCTTCTTCCAATGCTTGGATCTCTTCCGCGCTAATGTCTTCATAAACTTCTGCCAACTCGCTCTCTGCAGCCTTCTTTTCACAGGATACGAGCATTAACGAAGCTACCAAAAAAAATAAAAACTTTGTTTGTCTTCTCTTCATCTATTCCTTCTCCTCTCCAATATTGCTGGTAAAGGTCTCTTCCCTATGCAGTTGTCAAAGTACGATTTTTTCTGCACCGGGGGAACGTTCTTTACTTTTGTTACACTAAAAGTAACATACATTCATCCCCTCTGCAACTTAACGAAATATTTTCCCTCTCAAATATCAAGTCAGCGCAGATGCTATCACTACAAATCCCGCAACAGCCCCCACTGATATCGCCATGGTAAATGGCATTTTTAATTTCAAACTCTTCTCTTCGATTGCTTTCTTTCCACCTCTTATTAAGGTAAATGAAATCGCTACAAACAATGCGACCAAAATCGCTGCAACACTTATTCGAGGATAAGATACGAACATGGCTATATATACATTTGCAAGAATAAGTGCGTCTCCCAAAGAAAATGCAAACATTCCCAAAAAGAAGATCACGCACAACACTACCAGCAACGTTATTATTTCTTTCGTATTAAAAAAGCCACCTCTGCCTTGCAACCATGCTACAAAAAGTGCTATGCTCACCACAATATCGGCGAGCAACAACTCAAACTGGAAATGTCCGCTTTTTTCGTCCATATACGCAGTGACAACAAGAGTGACACACAACGCCATTAATAATAATGCAACTATAATGGAACGAAATGCGCTGTGGAATATCCTAGTAGCCAAAAGCGTCGACATCGAAAAAACATATGTGTACGCAGCCATTATTCCCATTTCCTTTTTCGACAATTCTTTCCCATACTCGGCTTCTTTTTGCTGATATTTCTTTATAATAAATATTTCTATTAAAACAAGAATGATGGCCAAAAATATATTTCCCATTACTTTACTCCTCAAAGTTTTTTACTGCTCTTCAACAACTTCCTCTGTTTGACCTTCTTCCTCGCCATCCTTTTCCACATCATACGCGCTCGTATCAATAACCTTTGAAACATAGACAGTTCCCTCGGTGAGAGCAAGGTAAATACTATCCTGCATACTCCTTGGTACGACAACATTAATGACCGTTGCAACCTGGCTGCCACCTTCTGCTTCAGAATCCTTTGTTCCAACACCGCTTGATGTGTAAACACCGGTAACTTTCACATTCTTTGCTATTGTTGCTGATAGATATCTGCCGGTCACACCTTCCACGTATTCGTAGTTTGCTTTGTCAATTCCCCATAACTCTAAGTTTTCCCTAACTTCATCTGAAAGCTCGTCGTCTATATTTCTTGTTGCAGTAGGCTCTATATCTTCCTGGTTTTCACTTTCAACATCCAGAATATCTACTGTACCTACCGTTTCCTCTTCTACCGCATCTTCTGTGATTGCATCATCACTATCCATTTCCATATCTATAATTGCTTTAATGTCTACCCTGTCGCCAGCCCTAAGTGTTCCACCTACTGCATTTCCGATCTTGCTTACATCAATCGCAAGCTCGACAGGATCCTCTACGTCAGCATACACGTCCTGAACAGTGATAGCCGTATCCGTCACTATCTCGTTTGCAAGAATCTTTCTTGATGTCACCTTTCCAAGCAAAGGATAGCCATCCTCATAATATATAGAAGGCAGCATGTCGGCATTTCGAACTTTCACATCAAAATACTCGCCCATGTTGTCCTTGGTTAAAACTAGTCCTTGTGGTACATCCACTGTTGCAACTACGACTCCCTTTTGCTCCACATTCTTAACCACCCGGTTCTGAATCAGCGCAAGAAGCACAAAAATGACAAATGCTGAAACCAATGTATAAAGGAAAGACAACCAAACAAGAAAAAGCTCTCAACCACAAAATTTTGGTTGAGAGCTTTTGTGAGCCGACCGCTAATTATTCGGTCTTCTTTTCAGCTTCTGTTTCTCCAACAGTCGCATCCGACACCGGCATTAAGAAGATTATATTGCTGATTTTCTCGCTTAAATCTCCACCGCTCAGAGAAAAGAAAGAAGAATAAGTACTTACTATCTGCGAAATAAATGTGGTTTTAATAACTTGGATAGTAAAACTATACAAAGATTGATGTCAGATGAGTCAGTATCAACAAATACGCTTAATTCGTTATGTAACATTCTAGGGTGTGATATTTCAGAAATTGTAAGATATATCCCTGATAATGAAAACGAAGATAATATGAATGATTAAGGGAACGTATAAATATCATTAATTTAAACGTTCCCTTTTTCTATAGCAAAACCATTGATAACTGCCACTTACCAATTCTTTGTGAACTACTCCGACTTACAGAAGTCGGAGCTTCCTGCTTCAACCACTACTGCATTGGCTACGATGATACGTAACACAATGTCTTACACAATGTCCACAGGCGTTTAGTTTGGGCTATTCCATCCCTACTGTAATATTTTGTTTTAGGCTACTTCAGTAAGTAATCGTAATCCTTCATTCAGAATATTGATAGCTGCGTTTTGGTCGCGGCTTATTGTAAGTCCACAGTCGCATGCCATTTTACGGATAGCTAAATTCTTCATTTCAGGATGTAGTGTACCGCAGCAATGACAAATCTGCGATGACGGAAACCACTTATCTACTTTTACAAGATACTTGTTCCTATCG
>JAILHH010000041.1 GCA_024695935.1 Acetatifactor sp. | reverse complement strand
GCCAGAGCTCCCAAATATCGCGGAGCGATTTTCCAAGTGGAAGCCGATGAACGCGGTCTCGCCTTGATCGACGCTCTTGCCCTGAGCAGCGGCAAGCTTTTCAATGTCTTCCTTCTCCTGAGGAACAAACTCATGAAGACGGGGATCAAGGAATCTGATGGTAACAGGGGTTCCCTCAAGTGCCTCATAGAGCTTCTCGAAATCTCCCTGCTGGTAAGGAAGGATCTTCTCAAGAGCTGCCTCTCTCTCCTCAACAGTGTCTGCGCAGATCATCTCTCTGAATGCTGCGATTCTGTCTTCTGAGAAGAACATGTGCTCTGTACGGCAAAGGCCGATACCCTCTGCGCCAAGCTCTCTTGCCTTCTTTGCATCTGTGGGAGTATCTGCGTTTGTACGAACCTTAAGTGTTCTGAACTTGTCAGCCCATGCCATAACGCGTCCGAACTCGCCTGCTATTGTGGCGTCAACTGTCTTAATCTCGCCGTCATAGATGTTACCTGTGGTTCCGTCGATTGAGATGAAATCTCCCTCGGTGAATGTCTTTCCGGCAAGAGTAAACTTCTTATTCTCCTCGTCCATTGCGATGTCGCCGCATCCTGAAACGCAGCACTCGCCCATTCCACGTGCCACAACGGCAGCGTGAGATGTCATACCGCCACGGACTGTAAGGATTCCCTGAGCAGCCTTCATACCTGTGATATCTTCGGGTGAAGTCTCAAGTCTGACGAGGATCACTCTCTCACCTCTTGCTGCCCACTCTTCAGCATCCTCTGCTGTAAATACGATCTTACCGCATGCGGCACCGGGTGAAGCACCGAGTCCCTTTCCGATGGGTGTTGCAGCCTTCAATGCTGCCTGATCGAACTGGGGATGTAAAAGTGTGTCAAGGTTTCTGGGATCGATCATTGCCACAGCTTCTTTTTCTGTTCTCATACCCTCATCAACAAGGTCACATGCTATTTTTAAAGCTGCCTGAGCTGTTCTCTTACCGTTTCTGGTCTGAAGCATGTAGAGTTTGCCGTGCTCAACGGTGAACTCCATATCCTGCATATCTCTGTAGTGAGATTCCAGGATCTTGCATACATCCTCGAACTGTTTGAAAGCCTCGGGGAATTTGTCTGCCATTTCTGCGATCTTCATAGGTGTACGAACACCTGCTACAACGTCCTCGCCCTGTGCGTTTGTGAGGAATTCTCCGAAGAGTCCCTTGTTACCTGTAGCGGGGTCACGTGTGAATGCAACACCTGTACCGCAGTCATCGCCCATGTTACCGAATGCCATGGACTGAACATTTACTGCTGTACCCCATGAATAAGGGATGTCATTATCACGTCTGTATACATTTGCTCTGGGATTGTCCCATGATCTGAATACTGCCTTGATAGCGCCGTAGAGCTGCTCCTTGGGGTCAGACGGGAAGTCTGTTCCGAGCTTGTCTTTGTATTCAGCCTTGAACTGGTTTGCAAGTTCCTTTAAATCATCTGCTGTCAGTTCAACGTCCTGAGTAACATTTCTATCCTTTTTCATCTTGTCGATGAGCTCTTCGAAATATTTCTTTCCTACTTCCATTACAACATCGGAGTACATCTGAATGAATCTTCTGTAGCAGTCCCATGCCCAACGGGGATTTCCTGACTTCTCGGCGATAACATTTACAACATCCTCGTTGAGACCCAGGTTCAAAATTGTGTCCATCATACCGGGCATTGAAGCTCTTGCTCCGGAACGAACGGATACCAGAAGAGGATTTTCCAGATCGCCGAACTTCTTGCCGGTGATCTCCTCCATCTTTACGATATGCTCTTCGATCTGAGCTTTGATTTCGTCGTTGATCTCTCTACCGTCCTCATAGTACTGTGTACAAGCCTCGGTAGTGATAGTAAAACCTTGTGGTACGGGAAGACCGATGTTGGTCATTTCCGCGAGATTGGCACCTTTTCCTCCGAGAAGGTTTCTCATATCCGCATTACCCTCTGTGAACAGATATACCCATTTTTTTGCCATAAATTTTAATCCTCCTACAATCTAATTCTTCCTGCCAAATTAGTTCTTCCTAAATTATTCGTCACACAAAACGGTATTATATAACATTAGTACTGCTCTTTGCAACCGGAACAAATGAATCAAATATAAAAACATCGAATTTGTCCTGCAGCTCGTCCAATTGCTTCTGACTTTTGACTGTCCATGCCACCGCCGTGTTTTTGTATAACTTCCTGCATATCCGCCTGGAAACAGTCCCCGGGAACAGACAGTTATATGCCACAAAATCAGGCTTTGTCATAAAGTTAAACAACAGGTGATGCAGTGCAAAATAAAGCGCTCCCCGATATTCGGTGCCCTTCATGAAGGCGTCAGATAACTGGCCCCTCACCACCTCGGGGTTATTTTCCCTGTACCATTTGACGGCCAGGGGATTAAAGGATTCGATACAGTATTTTCCGCTATAGTTTCGAAGCAGTGCATCCGCAAGGGGACATACACTTAAATCCTTGTATTCGACTTTAAGTTCCACCACCAGTGGGACCCTGCCCGCGACCATATTCAGGAAATCCTCAAACTTTGGGATCCTTTGGTCCGTGCCGCATATTGCAAATTCCTGAAGCTCATCATAGGTATAATCAATGACCTTCCCTGCCACATTACACATTCGCTGCAATGTAAAGTCGTGAAATATCACCGGCACTTTATCCTTTGTAAGCTGCACGTCAAGTTCGATGCCGTAGCCTGCTTCCACTGCCTTTTCAAAGGCTCTCATGGTATTTTCAGGCGCATCGGTCTCATTGTCGTGAAGTCCTCTGTGAGCATACAGCACGTCTCCCACATGTCCCGCATACTCGGGCTTTCCTCTGGTCCTGGGCTTAATGGCGACCAGATATGCCGCACATCCAAGCAATGCCAGAAACAGAATCACAATTCCAAAAATCAAGTTGCTTCCTCCTACAAATATTTATCAATTTAAATCCAAAACAGATTGGCTCTTTAATGAGTCAATCTGCTAAAGTATCTAGTCGTCGATATCAAAATTTTCCAGAATATCTTTTTTCTTTCCCGGTATGGAATCCCCGTGCTTTACAAGGGTCATGGTCACAAATGCCAGCACCACAAACACAGTGGCATAGGGAAACAGAGTGGTAAACTTTATGTCCATGAGCACGCCTGAAAGAATGGGCGTAACTGTCTGGGCTGCCATACTTGCGGTATAGTAAAATCCTGTGTATTTTCCCACATCTCCGCTCTTTGAAAGTTCCACCACCATGGGAAATGAGTTGACATTTATGGATGCCCATCCTATTCCCGCCAGGGCAAAGAGCACATTCATCACTAAAACAGGGCTTCCGGCTCTTAAAAACGACGCTGTGCCAAATGCCACTGCAAGCATCACGATTCCGCCAAGGATCGTCTTTTTCCTGCCGATCTTTGATGAGATTGCGCCCACAGGCAGATATGATATGATGGCCGCTCCCTGGGCGATCAAAAGTGTGGTGTTAAAGTCAACATTTAATACTTTTCCGGCATATACGGAATATTTGCTGATTACCGCATTATAACCCATAAACCAGAGTACAACGGATGCAAGGATCAGTAAGAGGGATTTAAACTCAGGGCCCGACAGGTGCTTTGTGCCGCTTTCATCCGGGGCTTCGCCGCTGTTTTTATTTTCATCCGTATCCTCATCAGCGATTCCAAGTTCCCTGCTCTCGTTTTCCATCTTTTTTACAAGGGCGGGCTCATTTACTTTTAACAGGAATATGATAAGGCTTATTATCATGATGCCCGAAACTATTGCAAAAAACAGGCCGTAACCCATGAGGGCGTTTGCGGTCTTTCCTGTTCCCAGCACTATTCCCAGGATAAGGATTATGATACCTCCTGCGGTACCCATTAAGTTAATAACGGCATTTGCCTTGCTCCTTAAGGGCTTTACGGTTACGTCAGGCATAAGGGCTACCGCCGGTGACCTGAAGGTGGACATGGATATTAGGCAAACCATTAGGAGTACTATGAAAAATACGAGGTTTACGGGATTTGTCTTTGTGACATTCCATGCATAAACCTGTCTTGCTGGAACCACGTAGTTGGTGTATTCAACTCTCACGTCCGTCGAGCCTTCTTCATACATGGTAAAGCCAGTGAATTCTTCTCTCGTAAATGTATCGCAGATATCCACCGTCTCACCGTCGGGTGTCTTGATGGTCAGATCCGCGTCATATAAAGTTTCCAGTGCTGTGGGATTTTCGATGGTGACATTTTCAAGGTCTTTTAACTGCATGCTGTCAGCGAGGGATAAAAATACGAAAGCCACTGCAGCGATCACGGTTCCACAAATGATAAAGGGTGTACGACGACCTCTCTTTGAATTGTGTTTATCGCTTATGGCGCCGAAAAGCGGCAACATAAATAATGCAAGAATATTGTCCAGTGCCATGATCACACCGGATATTCCCTGCTTCATTCCGAATTTATCTGTTAAGATCTTGGGTATGAGCGAATCATATGCCTGCCAGAATGCACATATCAGAAAAAAGGCAAAGCCCACAAAAACAGTCTGTTTGTAATCAAGTGTGCCAGCCTTCTTAACCTTCGCCTTTGAAGAATTCCCGTCCATATTTACTATATTCCCCTCTTTAATTCTTGTTATTTTATTTTATCAGACAGTTTCCAAAGTGGCAATAATTACTTGCAATTTCCGCGTGTTTCTGTAAAATAAAATACGGTGCTTAAACAGACCACATTAATTATAGAAGTTTTAGAGTAGCAATTAAACTTGATTTTATTTTTTTAAGAAAGGTTTTTGTAATGATAAGTGCAAATAACGTAACCTACCGTGTAGGAAAAAAAGCATTGTTTGAAGATGTTAACATCAAATTCACCGAAGGAAACTGTTACGGTCTGATCGGTGCAAACGGTGCCGGAAAGTCCACATTTTTAAAGATTCTCTCAGGAGACCTTGAGACCACAAACGGTGATATCGTCATCACCCCCGGCCAGCGTCTCTCAGTCCTTGAGCAGGACCACTTTAAATATGATGAATTCACCGTAATGGATACGGTCATCATGGGAAATAAACGACTCTACGACATCATGAAGGAAAAAGATGCCATTTACGCAAAGGAAGATTTCTCCGACGAGGACGGAATCCGCGCCAGCGAGCTCGAGGCTGAATTTGCAGAGATGGACGGCTGGGAGGCTGAGTCAAACGCAGCTACCCTCTTAAACGGTCTGGGTATCGATACAGAATTCCACTACAGCGTTATGGGAACTTTGGAGAGTAATATAAAGGTAAAGGTTCTCCTGGCAAAAGCACTTTTCGGTAATCCCGACATATTACTTCTCGACGAGCCTACAAACCACCTTGACCTGGATGCCATCGCATGGCTTGAGGACTTCCTCATTGACTTTGAAAATACTGTTATCGTAGTCAGCC
Organism: Acetatifactor sp.; assembly: GCA_024695935.1. Classification (GTDB taxonomy): domain Bacteria; phylum Bacillota; class Clostridia; order Lachnospirales; family Lachnospiraceae; genus RGIG10340. Next base: position 64,326 of record JAILHH010000041.1, on the reverse strand, counting down.
ATGACAGATATTTCCTCAACAAGGTCTGCACACATACTGCCGATATCGACTATGGCAAGATCCAGCTCTATGCCGGAAACTACGATTTCTGGTTCGAGTCCAGCCAGCTTCTCATCAAGCAGATGAAGGAAGCCAACAAAAAGAAAGAGGAAAAGATCAAGGAGCTGCAGGAATTCATCTCACGTTTCTCCGCAAACGCTTCAAAGTCAAAGCAGGCTACATCCAGAAAGCGTGCCCTTGAAAAGATCGAGCTTGATACCATCAAGCCTTCCAGCAGAAAATATCCCTATATCGATTTTCGTCCCGACAGAGAGATCGGAAACGAGGTTTTGGAGGTTACCAATCTCTCAAAGACCATCAACGGCGAAAAGGTGCTTAACAATATCTCATTTGTGGTAGGTCACGACGACAAGATCGCTTTCGTAGGCGGAAACGAGATCGCAAAGACCACTCTCTTCCAGATCCTCTCCGGCAACATGGAGCCTGATGAGGGAACCTACAAATGGGGCGTCACCACATCACAGGCTTACTTCCCCAAGGATAATACCGAGGAGTTTGACAATGACCTTACTATCACAGACTGGCTCACAGGCTACTCTCCCGTAAAGGATGTGACCTATGTCCGCGGATTTCTCGGACGTATGCTCTTTGCAGGCGAGGATGGTGTAAAGAAGGTAAAGGTTCTCTCCGGTGGTGAAAAGGTAAGATGTCTTCTCTCAAAGATGATGATCTCCGGCGCCAACTGCCTCATCCTGGATGAGCCCACAAACCACCTCGACATGGAGTCCATCACTGCGCTGAACAACGGCCTTATCAAGTACCCCGGTGTGGCACTTTTCTCATGCCATGACCACCAGTTCGTACAGACCACCGCAAACCGCATCATGGAGATCCTTCCCGACGGTTCACTGATCGACAAGATCACAACCTACGACGAGTACCTTGCAAGCGACGAGATGGCCAGAAAGCGTACCGTATTTACCGCTGACAAAGAGGACGACAACAACTAATCTGTATTAAGGAGAATCCTATGAGAGCTGTGGATTTACATGTGCATACAACCTTTTCAGACGGAACTTTGACACCTTCAGAAATCGTGGATCTTGCCATGTCCAAAGGTCTCGCAGCTGTTGCCATCACCGACCACGACTCCGTGGCCGGGATCGATGAAGCGCTTGCACGCAGGGATTTTCTGGTTAAAGCTGATATTGATTCAAATGTGAATTTAGGAAAAGGCACCGAAGAGGATAACTTCGGTGTTTTTTCATGTGGTTCCGGCTCCGGTGCTATTCCTGAGATTGTACCGGGGATAGAGCTTTCTACTGAATATGAGGGAAAGGACGTCCACATCGTTGGTCTTTTTATAGATCACAGATCCAAAGAATTCAATGAATATCTCACCGAATTTGTGGAATCCAGGATCAACCGAAACAAGAAGATCTGCTCCCTCCTGACTAAGGCCGGTTATCCATTTTCCTACGAGGAACTCATGGAAAGATTTTCAGGCTCCTCTCCCGCCGGCAAGGACATCGTGGTGACCAGAGCCCACTATGCGAGACTTTTGATGGAGAAGGGCTACGTTAAGAGCATTCCGGAAGCCTTCGACAGATTTATCGGCGACCATGCTCCATTTTTCGTGCCCCGCGAGAAGATCACGCCCGAAAAGGCTATCTCACTCATCCTCTCCGCCGGTGGCATCCCCATCCTCGCTCATCCTGTTTTGTATCACATGTCAAAGGACCGCTTAAACACCCTGGTTAGCTGTTTAAAGGAAGCCGGACTTTTGGGCATTGAGGCTCTTTACAGCACCTACAACCGTGGCGACGAGCGGAACATCTTTGCCCTCGCCAAAAAATATGATCTTTTCATATCGGGAGGCAGTGATTTTCACGGCGCAAACAAGGCAAATATCGACCTTGGAACCGGCATGGGCAGGCTCTTTGTCCCAAGCGAATACTATGAGCGCATGAAGGAATATCATTCTGCACAGGTATAGACAGGAACAACTGCCTTAAAATGACCCGGATAATTCTTTTTCCAACATTATTTTCTTATTTTTTCGTCAAAAATTTTCTTCAAGAAATTGAATAATTCACCCCCGTGTGCTATTATAGTTTTACAAATCTTACAGAAAAGGGGTAATTACATGGAAAATTCAGACAAAACCCGAGTAAGGGCCGATAAGGTCGTCTTCTCACTATTTCTTTTCTTTGGCACAATTTGTGCCCTGCAATCATTTATAAAAAGCGTTACACTCGGAATCACGGCCGCTGTGATGTGCATTGTGGCATGGGGAGTTACATTTGCCATCATCAAACTGGTCAAAAAAGCTGAGATCAACTCAGTTGCGATTCCAACCACTTTCTTTATCGCTATAGTGATCTTTAATATAATGAGCGGAGGAACCAGCTACTTTATCATAGAAATCGCTATGACGGTAATGTTTTCCGGACTCTATTTCAATTTAAAGAGTATCAGGATCATATCCATAATTCTGGATGTGGTCACGCTGATAATGCAGTTTGCCACACCTTTGAATGTTCTGGGTGGTGACCTTGGCATCACAGTTTTCATCGCACACTTCTTCTGTCTTGTTACCATTGAATATTTGATCTACAAGATGGTTCAGTGGATGCATGAAGAGCAGGAAAAGGCTGCCGCATTTGAGGAAGACAGACAAAAAGCCGTAGACAACATCTACTCCATGACAAAGAGCCTGAACAGCGAAGTGGGAAGTGTCCGCGATGCTACAGGCAGCATCACCGCAAAGATCGACAATTTGAGCCAGTCTCTCTTAGAGATCGAAAAGGGTGCCGATGTTCAGGTACAAAACATGTCGGATATCAACTCCGCAATGGCAGGAATCCAGAACCACGTTTCGGATACGGTTGCTGTCAGCGGTGACATTGAAGACCTTTCAAAGAAGCTCTTAACCAGTACTTCAGAGAACAGAACCGAGCTTGAAAGCTCAGAGAATCTGATAAATGATGTACGTACCGCCATCGATTCCGCAAAGGAAACGGTTTCTGATTTTGCACAGCAGATGGAGGAGATCATCGAGGTTCTTGCTCAGATAAAGAACATTTCCTCCCAGACTAATCTCCTGGCTTTGAACGCTTCCATCGAGGCAGCAAGAGCAGGTGAAGCAGGCCGCGGATTTGCGGTCGTTGCCGAGGAGGTCAGAAAGCTTGCTGAGGAGACCAAGGTAACAACGGATCAGATCGAAACTGTTGTCACAGGCTTAAAGGAGAGAATCGATGAGGTTATCTCTTCCGTTGACAATGGTAACAACCTGGCAGTCGAGAGTTCACAAAAGATACGCACTACACTCTCTGCATTCTCCGATATGGCAGAGCAGGTTAACAAGATGCAGGAAGGCATCCACAATCAGAACATCATGATCGAAAAGATCGACAAGCTGGTAGGCGAAGTAAAGAACAATGTTCAAAGCACAGCCGCTATCGCTGAGGAGTACACTGCAACAGCCGAAGAACTCATCGCACTTCAGACAGAACAGCAAAACGACATCAGAAGCGTTAACAGTTACATCGACAATATTAAGGATAGCTCGGAGAAGCTACAGGACAGTTTCCAGCAGGAATAACATATCACTGATAACAAAGACTGATAAAGTATGGATTAACACCATTTTTTATCAGTCTTTTTTTCTGCGCTTTATCTTTCCCCTGCGCTCTTCACTTATACTCTGGGCTTGTCCCCTTTGATTTGAATGTTTATCTACGCTGGTACAGTTTTTTGTGGGTTCTCTCGAAAATAACTGTAAGAATTATTTTTCGATTTAAGTCATTACAGTTTTATCCGGATTTTCCATAAATTAACTGTAGTTCAAATTTGAGGCTTACAGTCTTTTTTGCGCTTATCGCAAAAAAACTGTAAAAAAAATTTTTCCGATTTTTATCCATACAGTTTTTTTATTTTGTTTCCCTAATAAAACCGTAGTGCTTTTTGGGCATTACAGTTTTATATATGATTTCTAAGAAAACACTGTAATCAGTCTGAATCTGTTTACGGTGATTTCTCTAGTTTTCGCAGAAAAACTGTAACAAGCCTTTCCGGTTTTTTTCCGTTACAGTTTTTTTATTAATCTACGCAATTACACTGTAAGACCACATAATAAGACTTTCGACGCAGTGAATCAACCCTGATCTGTTTACAGCGATTTCGCCATTTCGCTCGCAAAACCTGTAACAGGCCTTTTAAGTTATTTGCCATTTCAACATTCACGTCGTTCTACCGGAATATCAGCATAGTTTAAGCATGCTTTCAACATGCTTTCAACACACTTTCTGCATAAAACGACGTAACATTATTACGTTCACAGTAAAAAATATGATATAATCAATTAACGCTTCATAATAAAGGAGGTTTTCTATGGACAAGAACGCAAAGCCCGGCACGGGCGGAAATCTGTACATTCCTTTTGAGAAAAGAACGGGTGAGAGTTCTGTAGTATATTTCACCAGAGATCTGTCCCCCGAAGGACTTGTAAAGATATATGACAGAGTTTCAAAGGGACTTACCGGAAAGATAGGTGTAAAGCTTCACACGGGCGAGGCTGAAGGCCCAAATATCATTCCGAGACCCTGGGTCAAAGAACTGTTCAAAGAACGCTTAAATGGCAGTAATATAATCGAAACCAATACTTATTACGAAGGAAGCCGTTATACCACAGAGGCTCACAGAGAGACTTTAAAGATAAACGGATGGGATTTCTGTCCCGTTGACATAATGGATGAAGACGGTGTGGCCGAACTCCCCGTTCCCGGAGGAAAATGGTTCGACAAAATGCATGTGGGCAAAAATCTCTTAAATTACGATTCGCTTCTTGCCCTCACACATTTTAAAGGACATACCATGGGTGGATTTGGCGGTACCAACAAAAACCTGGGCATCGGATGTGCGGACGGACGTATCGGAAAAGCAGAGATACATACCTATCCCGGTTCAGATGATATGTGGTCCATAAGCGAAGAAGAATTCATGGAGAGAATGACAGAGTCCACAAAGGCTACCATAAGCCATTTTGCCGGACATGTCTCATTCATAAATGTCATGAGAAATATGTCCGTATCCTGCGACTGTGAAGGATGTGATGCAGAACCTGTTGTCACTCCGGATGTGGGAATACTGGCAAGCTTTGATATCTGTGCACTGGACAACGCCTGCATAGATGTGATCTACAACCTGCCAAACGGTGGCGGCAAAGCCATGATCGAACGAGTAGAGACAAGACATGGTTTAAGACAGCTCTCCTACATGAAAGAAATGGGCATGGGAAATGACCTCTATACCATCGTAGACATCGACAATGACGATAATCTCATCACTGCTGCCGAACTCACAAAAGACATTGATCCTGACTGGATCCCCGACAGCTACAACACCTTCCCCGGAAGAAACAATCTGGCCCACATGAAAAAACGTTAACGATTTATACAATCGAGCAGGCTCGATTTCAACTCTGTTTCACACCTCAAGGCAAAGCCTTTCGGTGTTCTACAGTCGCCTAAGTCCCCCTCGCAAGCGAGCTTGCAGGTGGGAACTAGGCTCGTTGTTATACAACTAACCCGGCTTCAGGTTAATCCCGAAGCCGGGTTATTTTAGGTTATCACAATATGATTTTCATACTTTAATTCGCATAAACCAAGCACCAGTTTCTCTGTCTTTAAATTCTCGTCGTACTCTCCGTTTATCACGGTTCCGTTTAGGGTGAATGTACGATGAGGTCCATGGGATTTCTCGTACCTTACACTTATATGTCTGCCTCTGTAGACAGCGCCGAACTCAAAATTGTCGAAGGGGCAATATGCTGCGGGGCTTATCACCAGCTTATCGTAATCCGGATTAAATCCGAGGACAAACCTGATGAGGGTCTTTAATAGCACATTACTGCTGCCTGTCTGCCAATCCTGCATGCTCTCTCCGTCAATGTTCAAATCCATGTTAAAGCCATAGGAGTTTGGCATGACAAATGGAGAACAGGATACCTTTTCGTGGGTAAAGGGAAGAATCTTTATTATCTGTTCCCAGGCTTTCCTGCCCTCACCCATCATAAAGAGACTCATGATGGCAAAGGTGGTGGCATGAATGTATGAAGCGCCGTTTTCCGCAGTTCCCACAGGGAGCTTGTAGATCCTGCCAACGCCCTTTACATTCCTGCCAAATGCAGGATCAAAGGTCTTGTATCCATATTTGGAATCAAGAGCTTCATATGCTTTAAGAATATCCGCAAAAAGACTCTTATCATCTTCTATCAATCCGCTGAGTATCCAAAAAGCATTGGACGTAAGGCCATGCCTTGACAATCCGTCAGAATCCTTAAAGCTTCCCACAAAATAAGACCTGTCCTGTCCCCAGCCGTGGAGGATCCTGCGCTCACCATCATCCCCTGTAACAACAGCATTCTTCAAAATACCTTGTTTTAATTTCTCTACGGTCTCTCTGTAACCACTGACAATATCCACATTTCCTGAATTCAGATTCTTCAAAAGTTCGATCATGTCGGTGAGGTTTTTATAGACTTGGAGGGAAGCCATAACCGATACACCGTTTCCGAACTTTTGAGCCGGATCCGAACTTACGCCAAGGCCGTCCAAAGCGTCATTCCAGTCCCCGTAAAGGGCTCTCACACAATTCGTATCGGAATCAATATTTTTGCAAAGATATTCCATGATCCTAAGCATATGATCCAAAACAGTGTCATCTGAGTCTATCATCTCCACCATGCGTGAACTCTCATCCACTATCCTGCAATATCCGCATTTTTCATTTAAGAACGCAAAGTCGCCGGTAAGCTTTAGATACGAAGTCACACAATCTATTACCCAACATCCCTGGTCGATGAATTCCCTTAGATCCATATGGGGCATCTCACCATTGTTTGCGGGCAGTGAATACTGTCTGGGGCATCGTCCTGAGGGGTCTATAAATCCGAAGGCTTCAAGCATCTTTTCCCTTGCTTTTACGGGATTTAAATAAATATATCCTTCAAGAGCCTGGAACACATCCCTGATCCCTATGAGGGAATTGGTTGAAAGCTGTACATATCCCTTTATCTGAGCACAAAACTCCACCTGCTTTGAGAGGCACTCAGCAAAATCCGTCATCACCCTGCTCTCAAGCTTAGGCAGGCTTGAACTATCGAAAGTCATAACAGTGTCATAGCCTTTATCTCGACTTTGAGCGGACCCATGCTCTCTCGCATACCCATACTCGGTTGCGCTTCCCGAAAAGCCTAAGAGCACCTTGTAATCATCCTCGCCGGCATTTGCCTTTGAGTACCTGAGTTCCTCCTGCAATACTGCTGCCCCGTGTGGTGCAAGCCTCATAGAAACCCTGTCGCCTGCGATGGCATTTTCCGTAAAGGCTGTGACCTTTTGCTCAGTAAACCCATGCTTTAATACATTCTCCGCATTGGATAAGCCGTAGTTTTGGCCACCCTTATAAAGTGAAGATGATGTGGTCAACTTCTCATCTTTAAAAATGCTGTCAGGACTTAATAGCAGGCGCCTGTTGACAACCCCGAAATTCGTCACTGAAACAGTTCTGGACAAATCCTCATTGATGGAAAAAACAAAGGCATTCTCTTCAACCCTCGATGACCTGAACCACTTATCCTCAGAGGATTCGCAGATACTGTTACGGAGATACGGATTAAAATATGATGATAAAAATATATCCCGCACTTCATCCGTGTTATTAAAGATATAGATTGAAAACAACATATCATTCGTAACCGAGTCGCTTACTTCCACCGTAACGCAATATGTGACACCACAGGATAAACTGTAATAATATGCTTTATCGGCCGAAAAAACGCAGAATCTCTCCGCCCCTTCCGTAAGTGAAGGGACTCTTAAGAGTGAGATTACCCTGCCTGTTATATCATCTCCGGCGAAAAAGGCGATCTTTGGGTCCTCTCCTGCATTTGCTCTCAGGAAGGGTGAGAACAGGCCGTCGTTTGCATGCATATATCCGGAGGTATACGCCCAAAAATTGTAGCCTCCCTCGCCGTAGGGATATCTCTCGTCACCGTCTTCCCTGGGAATACATAGGATGCTTCCATCCTCCAGAGAAAAGACTGTCTTTGAAAAACCTGTGATGCTCACGGAATTTATTCTCTTGTAAGCATCCAAATGCTCTTCAAACTTTTCTTTGTTAAATGTTTTTATGGTTTTGATTATCATTTCAGAAAATTCTCCATTAAATCGATGGTTGCATTACTTACATCTTCATTTTCCATCTCCGCAAAAATACGAAGCACTGGCTCTGTTCCGGAAAATCTGGCAATGATCCAGCCTCCGTTTTTAAAATATATCTTTAATCCGTCATTATATTTGATCCGCTCGATGGGATAGCCGTACTCGGGAACCTTTCTGTCCTCAAACAGGATCTTATAAAGACGCTCTTTTTCCTTGGGATTAAAGTGATAATTTCTCTCTACCATCACCATCCTGCCGTATTTAGCGTATACTTCCTCCAAAAGCTCCGACAGGTTCTTGCCGGTGACACTCATAAGCTCTATGATAAGGCCTGCCGCAAAGATACCGTCCTTTCCTCTGATATGACCTCTGATGGTCAGTCCTCCGCTGCTCTCTCCGCCGATCAGGGCGTTTACCTCTTCCATGCCGGCACTGATATTCTTAAATCCAACCGGGACTTCAAGGCATCTCTCGCCGTGATCTATTGCGATCTTGTCAAGGATGTGGGTGGTGGCGATATTTCTCACCACCGCGCCCTTCTCCTTTTTATATTCCAAGAGGTAGTAATAAAGAAGTATCAATATCTGATTGGGATGCACAAACCTGCCCTTTTCATCGATGATGCCCAGTCTGTCTGCATCTCCGTCCGTTGCAAGGCCGATGTCATATCCACGCTCCACCACCATGTCGGAAAGTTTTCGCAAAGTATCCGATGAAGGGGCGGGAAGTTTTCCTCCAAAAAGGGGATCCGTCCTGTCATTTATAACATCCACGTCGCACCTGGCAGACATGAGCACGGTCTGAAGGCAGGTCTTTGACACACCGTGCATGGGGTCAAGCAAAACCTTCAGTCGTCTTTTTTTGATGGCTTCAACATTTAAACTTTCAAGTATCGTATCAATATATTCATTAAAGGGATCGATCAGTTCTATGGCACCTGACTTTACTCCCTCTTCGAAATCGACGAACTTTACCTCATCGGGGTCGTATGCGTTTCCGATTTCTTCCAAACGGTCGGTCTCAGACTTATCCGCGTCCTGTCCCCCTTTTGTAAAGATCTTTATGCCGTTGTAATCACATGGATTGTGGCTTGCTGTTATCATCATGCCGAATTTCAGATTGTATTTTCCCACAGCACTCATTACAAGGGGTGTGGGAGCGATCTCGTCTATAAACAGCACCTTTATGCCGTTAGCCGCAAGGACTTCCGCGCACCACATGGCAGCTTTTCTGGACAAAAATCTCCTGTCATATCCGATGACGAGAGCCTTTTTGTCCTTGATCTCCGTATTTTCATCTATGTATTTTGCCATGGCATATGCTAAGAGCTTGATATTTGAATGGATGAAATCATCGCCTATTATGGCGCGCCATCCGCCTGTTCCGAACTTAAACATTTATATTACCTCAAACTTTCTTTTTTTAATGGATCATTCCTTTACACTTCCCACAAGGGCACCGCTTACAAAGTATTTTTGCAGGAAAGGATAGATCATGATGATGGGAAGTGTTGTTATCATGATGGCCGCATACTTTATGGTATTAGGTATGGTGGCCTCTCCGGGTGAGAGTGCCTTTGCGATATCCTGACCAAGCTGTGAGTTGATGATGATCCTCTGCAACAGCACCTGCACAGGCACCTTTTTATCGTCGTTTAACAATAACATCTCCCAGAAATATGCATTCCACCTGTCGATGGCATAATAGAGCGAGATGGCGGCGATTATAGGCTTTGAAAGGGGCAGCATGATCTTTACGAGTATCTGAAAATCGTTTGCGCCCTCGATCTTCGCACTCTCCTCCAAAGCATCGGGCAGACTTTCAAAATGTGTTCTGAAAATAATGACATAGAAAGCGCTGATGGCGGGATAAAGCAGGATTCCAAGCCTTGTATCCAGGAGATTTAAATTTTTCATTGTAAGGTAAAAAGGGATCATTCCGCCTCCGAACCACATGGTAAAGGTGATGAAAAGTCCCATGGGCTTTTTGAGTGCCCATCTTTTCTTTGACATGGGATAAGCTGCCGCAACAGACAGGGCAAGGCTAAGAAGTGTACCCGCAACCGTATAAAAAATCGTATTCAGGTATGCCACCCAGATTCCCTTGTACTGAAAAACTACTTCATAGGCTCTGACCGTAAAATTTTTGGGGAGCAGAAAAACTTCGTTCTTCATAACGCTGGTGGCGGAGCTGAATGACGCCGAAACCAGATATATAAAGGGATACAGGGTGAGCACACACATTATCAGGATTATGAGGTAACATACAAAAACAAAAGCCACCTCTCCGAAAGTACTTCGCATTCTCTTCATAATAAAAACCTCCTACCAAAGTGTGGTGCCATCCAGTTTTCTGGTGATCTTGTTGGCCGAAAATACCAGGAAAAATCCCACCAGATTCTGGAACAGGGTAACCGCCTGGGCGTAGCTGTATCTAAAGCCCATGATTCCCTCTCTGTAAACATATGAGTTAAAAACATCGGCAGTTTCATAAATCGCAGGGTTATAGAGAAGTATGATCCTCTCATGTCCCACGTTTAATATGGAGCCCAGATTGATAAGAAGCATGATGACGATGGTGGGAGCCAAATTCGGCAGAGTGATATACATCATCTGTTTGAATTTGCCGGCGCCGTCCACAGTGGCGGCCTCATACTGCTCCTTTGGGATGCCCGCCAGAGCCGCCATGTAGAGGATCGCGCTGAAACCGGTTCCCTGCCAGATTCCCGTACTGATAAAGATGGTCTTAAAGTATTTCGGGATCTGCAAAAAATAGATGCTCTCAAGGCCGAACATGTTTCTGATACCGTTTACCAGTCCTCCGTCGGGGGAGAGGAAATGAATCACCATACTCATTACGACCACGGATGATATAAAGTGTGGCAGGTAACTGATGGTCTGAGTGATCTTTTTGAACCTTTTTAAACGGATCTCGTTAAATGCAATGGCAAGTATTATGGGCAATGGAAAACCGAATACCAGACCAAAGACATTGATAAGCAGCGTGTTCTTTAAAAGCCTGAAAAAATAAGGATCTCTGAACAGGGCTTTGAAATTTTCAAGTCCAAGCCACTTGCTTCCCAAAATTCCCTTCACAATGTCAAATTTCTGGAATGCGATCACCATGCCCCCCATGGGAACATAGGCAAAGAGCACATACCACACAAATACCGGCAGGAACATCAAATACAGATATTTGTTGTTTTTCATTTCCGTGAAAAAAGCACTTTTCTTTTTCATATTTTCTTTACTCCTATACTTATTTCTCCTCTATAAAAAAATCGAACCGGAGACACCCTTATCCTAAAGGGTAATTTCCGGTTCGAACAACTGTAAATATTCCTTATTATGGAACTTATCGCCCTATTTTTTTAATGGTAAAAATTCCACCTGCAACCGCTGCCAGTGCAAAAATTATTACTATCGCCAAAACGCCTGTATTTAAGCCGTTTCCTGCATTTGTACCATTTTCAGATAATGGGGACATCTCCTCTTTCACGCTTATTTCTCCTGTTTCTTCGGATGTTTTTTCAACTGTTTCTGTGGTATTTTCATCGTTTGAAACAAGTTCTGTCTCATCAAGCTGCAGATTTTCATCTGAAGAAAGAGATCCGTCCTCTTTGCCTTCCTCACTGTTATTATTTTCGTCACTCTTTGCAGATTTAGAGGAAGCCTTTATCTTTACGGTTTTTGCCTTAAACTTACTTGTGGCTTTTTCTGCCTTGTCTGCTTTTTCTTTGCCGCTTTTGTCATTTCCGTAATGATTTCCGTTGTTTCCGGATGAATCTTTGGTGTTTTTGTAATGGTTACCGTTGTTTCCGGAATTGCCGATTCCGATTCCGGAACCGGAATTACCGTCCGGATTTTGTGTATTTCCTTCGGTATTTTCGGGGTCGGGATCTGTCATGGCATCAAGACTAAGTGTTCTGTCGCTCTCAAATATCAAATAATTTCCATCAAGCCTGATATTAAAGCCGTTATCCTGTCCAAAGTCATTTACCGAAACTCCTATGGGTGCTTCTGTCAAAGTCTGAGTAAATCCGGCTCTGTAAACCTTTTGTCCTGCGATGTTTCCCACATACAAAACATCTGCAGCCTCTCTGAAATTATCCGGGGATTTAGCGGCATATTCCACGGAAAGAGTTATGTTTTCCGGATATGACGTGTATACATATCCCGTTAAAGTCCTGTAATCTTTACTGTAAACAAATTTGCCGTAATCTGCGGAAAAACTCTCTGCCCCTGACTTAAATCCTGTGACAAAAAGGCCGCAAAGTATGAGAAGAAAAGCTGCCATAAAGGCATATAAACCAAATAATCTGTTTTTGATCATCATCTTTACCGTGTCCTTTCTCTAGTTTCCTGAAACCGTTCTGGGTTCAAGGGGCAGATCTTTGTAGGTGTCATAATAATGGATCGCAATGCCTTTAAATCCCGGGGCCGCATGGTTGTCCAGTTTGTTGAAGGCGTTTTTGTAATAGTCTGTGACCTTTGCGATCTCGCCGTTCATGTAAGCCTCACCCTCCTGATAGAAAGTAACCTTTGGAGGATTTGCCTCGTGGTCGGGCACATCGTAGGTCTCAACGCCGATGACTGCTTCCTTTCCGTTATATGCGGCATATTTTATCTCATCCTCGGTGTGATATATGATGCCGTCGGTTCCAAGAGCAGTGTCTCTGTAAGCCATGATTCCCACATAGTCCACATTGTCTATGATGTGATAATTTAATCCCTTTGTAACACCCTCGTATTGGAGATTTGCCGTTGCGGAAAGTGAATCATACCAGAAAGGTATATCCACCGCATAGGTTAAATTGTTGGCACTTGTAAGAGCATGGGAAGCCTTTGCCAGGTCAAGATAAGCCGTCGCGATCTCTGCAGTGTTTGAATCCCATTCGGGAAGGGTGTAGGGCTCATTGTCATGGTGCACTCCGTCAAAGCGCTCATCAGCCTGAACCGAACTGTTATATGCAATGACTTCTCTGATCTTTGAAAGAGGGATCTCATGGTTTTCCTCTCTCACCCACTCCATGGCCCCGTCTAAAGCCTCAACCTTTACTCCCATCTCGTGGGCTCTTTTGTTAAATGCCTTGTATTCCTCGGGGTGACCTACCACTCTTGACACTCCGCTGTCATCGCTTCCCGTGTTCATATAGAGGGTATTGATATTTTTTTCGGCCACAAAATCAAAGAACTCATCCTGTTTTGCAGCATCCTCCAGAATATCAAAATTCCATACCCACATTGCCCTCATGAGCTTTTTGTATTCTCTGTGATAATACTGAACATGGTTAGAATATCCCGAAAGCCTCTCGGTCAATACGTAATTGCTGTCCGGAGCCTGACTGGGGGACTCTGCGGAATTTACATAGCATTTATAATTTCTGTAAAAATAATCCTTATCCCCTTCGGTGTGATCATATTCATCAGGAATATCCGAAGCTACGCACTCCAGGCCCTCAGGAGCAGGATTTATTATCACCTTTTCGTTTCCGCTTACGGTAACAGGTGCCTCCTCCTTGTCGATTACAACTGAGAGATCGTCAAAATAAGCAAATCCCCCTTCTCCTGCCTCCTTGTACATAAATACCGTTATCCTCTTTGTGCCTTCAACCACGTCAAAAGTAAAGGTTTTATATGCATATTCATTTACATCCGTAAACACGATCTGATATTTTCCTATCCTGTTTCCGCCGGTTGCAGCATCAAACATATCAACTCCAAAGAGTGCCTTTTCACCGTCAAGAGATACACTTCCCCAGCCTGAGATGGTGATCTTTCTCGCATCTGAAAAGTCTCCGTTTACAGCAAAATATCCGCCGCCTTCACCGGGTCCTATGACAGCTGCACCTGCGCCGTTTTTAACCACGTCACCCTCTGCGCGCACGCCGTCAGGCTCCCAGCTACTAAGTGCATTCTCAAAATCGGGATTGGTCAGAAGGTTTACATTTTCAGCAACCTTAGGGATCTTTTTTCCAAAATAAATATCATCAAAATAAGCAAATCCGCCTACGTTTGCCTCCTTGTAAAGGCATACCATGATACGTGTGGTGCCGTCGGGGATCACAACCTCCTGCTGTTTTTCCACCATGGCGCCTGTGTTGTCAAAGGTGACTCCGCTCCTTAGGATCAGTCCGTCGTCCCCTCGCATCTCCACGTTTACTATACCAAGTTCCCCTTCTTCGGAAACGCTTCCGAATGCCTTTAATACAAAGGTTTCGCCCGGGTTAAAGCCTTCTGTAATCGCATAATAGCACCCTGTCTCTCCGGCACCGAGTCTTGCACTTTTTTCACCGCCGTTAAAAACATCCTCTGTTATAACGCATCCGTCGGGACTCCATCCCGCATCGGAAAAATCCTCCTCAAATCCGGGATTTAATAAAATATTCCCGTCTCCACTGATGGCACTGACACGCATTACCCCCAAATTCAAGTAACCAAGCAGCAGGACGGGAATAAGTAAAACCGCCAATCTTCTTTTCATAAAATTAATCCTCTCAAAATACGAAACAGTAAACCTCCTGTGAAGACTTTAAAAGCTCCACAGACCGGTAAAAGTAAGAGGAAGGCATAAACCTTCCTCTTATGTGTTACTCATTTACCTTAAGGTTTGCCAATAAGCTCCTATTCAGACAGTGATGTGTATCTGGCATATGCCTGATTTTCAAGGTCGATGGCATCCTGAATTCCCATCTCGCCAATCTTGTTAACAAAATCATCGAATTTATCGATGGGTGTGGTGCCGATGATGAACTTAAGGAGTTCCTCATCCACATAGATCTTGATAGCGCTCATTACAGCGTCGTATTTATCCTGCTCATCCTCTGTGAGAACAAGGCTGGGATTGATGTCATAGAAATAATTGTTTTCAACATAGTTGAAGAGCTGATCCTTTACATCCTCATTTGCACATGAAGCTGCCTCATACTCAGGAAGCTGTCTGATACCGATGAGTGGCTGCATACCGTTTGAACGGATCCATGTTACAAGGCCGTCCTCTGAACCTGTAACCTTGTCTGTGTACTCAGGAACACCGTCCACATACTGGAAGCTGTCGCCCTCAACACCAAAGTTAAAGAGCATTGAACCTTCGTCGCTGTAAACATAATCGAACATCTTGATGATCTCGATGGCCTTCTCCTCTGAAACCTTTGAAGAGATAGCCCATGCGCTTCCACCTACTGCAGCCTGCTGGCTGAAGGTCTTGGGAGCCTGTCCCTCAGTGAGTACGGGGGGCTGGATAACCTGCCAGTTGGTGTCGGGATCATTTGCAAGAACTTCGCTGTTTGAATTCATTCCTGCGATATAACCTGTCCAATAGCATGTGGCGCCGGCCTTATTATTGAGGATGTGATAGTTGTTTGTATCCTCTCTTGTTACGAATTCCTGGTCGATGAGACCTTCTTTGTACCACTGAGCCATTGTGGCAAGGTACTCTTTTGTCTCGGGAAGAATGGGTGCAAATGCCATCTGGCCATCCTTTACCATCCAGTAATCGTTGTTTCCGTTAAGTTCGATTCCCCATGCATCTGCAAAGTTGTTGAAGTAGTTCTCCCATGCACGGTCAAGGATAAGGGGAGTGATGTCTACTGCTCCGTTACCGTTTAAGTCAGTATTCTTGAATGCTGTGAGAACTTCGTGCCAGTCGTCGATGGTCACGGGAACTTCCATACCAAGGTCATCAAGCCAGTCCTGTCTGATGCAGTAACCCATAGCTGTTCTGACTGCTGTCAGCATTGGAATACCGTAAACCTTGCCATCACTTGCAGCTGTCTGAGCAAGTACTTCTTTGTTGTCGCAAACATACTGCTTTAAGTTGGGAGCGTACTGATCGATGAGATCATCCAAAGGAAGGAATGCGCCTGACATACCGAACTTGTTGATATCGGAAAGTGTGCCGGCCATTACGTCATTTGTCTTGCCACTGGCAACGATAACGCTGAACTTGTTCTTTGCTTCTGCGTTTACTACGGTCTCGATGTCGAATTTCATGTTCATCTTTTCCGCAAGTACTTTAAATGTAAGTGTGTCTTCTGTGTAGAGTGCGTCGGGAAGACGGCTGGGAATGAACATTGATACTTCAACGGGATCCCCTTTGTCTTCTGTTTCCTCTGCGATCTCTCCTGCCTCAGCAGAAGTTGTATCCGTGATCTCGGATGTGGATGTGGGCTGTGATGAACTTCCGCAACCCGCCAATGCCATTACAGACATTGATGTGGCAATTACGATCGCAACTGCCTTTTTCAATTTTTTCATAAACATTTTTTGTCCTCCTCCATAAACTTGTAGGTTGTTTGGTAAGGCCAAATATATCGGACAAAACCTTAAATTTAAATCGTAAATATTCTACTTTCTTTAAAAAATCGGGTTTTTTTGTTGCAAATATTCCATGTGATTGCAACTGTTCCACATTTACTGCTGTCCCACGGAGTTTCTGCGGTACTGGGTGGGGGTCACGGAGTATTTTTCCTTGAACTTTTTGATGAAGTAATTGGTGGAGCTGTAACCCACTTCCTTTATAAGTTCCTCCAAGGATATGTTTGATTCAAGCAGCATCCTTGCCGCTTTGTTAAGCCTGCACTCGTTCGTAAACTGTGTCACGGTGCTTCCGGTCTCCTCTTTAAAGATACGGCTTATGTATTTGGGACTTAAGTATACTTTTTCCGCTATGTACTCAAGGGAGAGGTTTTCCTCGCTCAGGTTTTCCATTATCACATTTTCCACCATGGTGATAACCGTTTTCTTGGGATTATTTTCCATGGAGGACAGTATCTCAAAGGTCTCTTTTATGAGAGCGGTGAACCAGTAATAAAAGTCTTCCACATCATAGAGGTGGGCCAGTTCCTTGTAGATCTGCATATTGTCGGCGCCGTTTTGCTCCTTCATGATGTCACGAAGGTAGAAATTGTAGAGGAAAATGTATTTAAGTATCACACCATGGAGAACATCCACGGAGTAATCGAATATATTTTTCGTCTCCACGAATCTCTTTAGTATCTCCTCTGTTTTTTCGGGGTTTCTGGCAATGAGGCTTTCGGTGAAGCCCTCGAAATCGGAGTTTGCAAAATCCGTCTCCTCACCGTTTAAGTTTATCTCATCCGCATCCAAAAAATATGTGTGGGGCAGGAAATATACATATTTTTCAAGCTCGGTAAGCTCCCTGTATTTTTCGTTTGCGTCCTCGATATTTTCAAAGATGCCGCTCTCTATAATGATGGGAGCCAGCATGTAGTGGATGCTCAAATAATCCTTTAACCTTTTACGGATGACCTCTAAGTGTGACTTGTCGGGATTTTTGCTGCTTACGAATACACAGATGTTACTGTTTAAGAGGTTGATGGGTATGCACAGAGCCTCCTCACTGTCATATTCGTAAAAGAAACTGATGATATCTCTGTATATGATCTCCAGCTTGGTTTTTTCAATGGTCTCCTTGATCTTTGGGTGGAGGCCGATAAGCATCAGGCAATTGAAGGTGAAGTCTTCTTTAAAGCCGATAAGTTCCATTTTTTCCGCCACTTCCGGGCTGTCCTTAATTCCGCCGAATATGATCTGGGACACAAAGTCGTGCTTTATGCTGTTAATGTTCTTTGACAGCATCTCCTCGTTCGTCATGGCCTTTTTTGACAGTTCATCGATGGCTCTGTCGATGTAATAGTATTCGTTTTCCCTGGCTTTTTTATTGAGCTTTGCCGAAGGGTTCAATTTGTTTACAATTAAAAAGAACGGTCTGTATATGTTTCTTGCAAAAAAGTATGAAAACAACAGGCCAAACAGTATCACTATAGCGGAGATCAGGATACTCTGGGTCACGATCCTGCCGGTCTCGTTATAAAAGGCCTGTTTTGATACAAGGTTCACAACAGCCCAGTCCTCGTCATTCATTCTCTTTCCTATGAGGATGAAATCCTTTGTCTTGTGGACATATCCCTCTGACTCGTTATTTTCGATGCCGGTTATGAAATCCTTATTTCTGATCATCTCTGAGAGGCTTTCTTTATTTCCTTCAGCGATCAGTATCTCGGAGTCAAAATTTATTATTCCCACGCCGTCCGACTCATCCGAGAGATTGTCGGACAGGATCCTGTCTACAAACTCCTTTGAAAAATTAATTACGATATAACCTTTGAATTTATGTGGATCATCGGTGTAGAGCGGGTATCCCGCAGCAATGGAATACACGCTCTCCTCCGAATTGTTTCTGGTAACGGTTCTGGTGCTGACCCATCTGATATCTCCGTCGTAGCAAATTTTCCGCTTCAGTATCCCCGTGTCCTCCAACACCTTTTCGTGATCTGAATTGGCATAGGTGATCCCGGATGCGGTGGAAAGCCACAGATTATTTTTCAGAGAATAAAATTCGATCCCGTTCACATAATTATCGTTCTGATTTGCCAGCAGGTTAAAATAATCCAGAGCCTCAAAAGCATTGTAATAGCTGTTATCCAGAGTTTTATTTAAGAGTTTCTCCACATTTTCGTCCTTGTTGTTGAGATTTGCGATCTCGATTATGATCTTGTTCGCCTCCTGAAAAACTCTGTCCAGCTCTATCTCCAGGTATCCCACCTGGTTGATCTTTAAGCTCTCGATCTTTTCATTATAATTGTTTGAAAACCTGGTGATCAAAAATGAATCTACTGTCACCACCACGATCACCACGATGATGACAAAGGAAAAGATCACCCTGTTAAAGATCGTATCAAATTTTTTTAACCAACCAAAAACATTACCCATTACGTTCTCCACAATTTCGGGGTATCAAAGCCCCGTTAAGATTTACCACTCTTTAGTATACATCACCCGACTCATAAAACGGAGTAAATTTCACATAATCCACATATAAATAGTCGGTTCCGAAATTCGGTGTTCCGGACCAGTTGTTGGGGAACCATACGCCCAGCCAGAAGTTTCCGGCATGATCGGGAACTGTGGTGGTCTGAGTGGTAAGGAGTACTCCGTCTCTGTAATATTCTACCCTTTTGGGGTTCGTATGCCAGTCAAATCTGTAAGTATGCCATTCTCCGTCATTTTGTGGTGTAGATGTGGGGATCAGCTCACTTGTCCTATAGGCATTTGTCTCGATATCATCGATCCAGTCCGTGCAGAGCACATAGTCAAAGCTTCTGGTGTTTCCGGGCATCTCAATATCGATCTCATGATTGATATCGCCGTCATTGTAATAGGTCCACATAGCGGTTAAGGCTCCCATCCTGGGAAGGGCCTTCATACGGACTTCATAGCTTCCGGAAGCATAATTGTCACCCACAGTCTTGATACATCCGCCAACCCTGGTAAGGCCCCCGGCATAGTCGCCGTCACCTCTTATCACCAGCATTCCGTTTGACACAGATACGTGGTCACTTCTTACACCATTGTTGTTCGAACCCCAAACCTGATCAACAGTGGTCCAGATGGATGTATCCAGAGTGTCTGAGTCAAACTCGTCATAGAAAGCTGCGGCGCCGAGGGGGTTAGTGTTACCACCATTATTACCACCATTGTTACCGCCGTTATTGCCTCCATTGTTTCCGCCGTTGTTTCCGCCGTTGTTTCCACCGGAGCCGTTTGAAAGGTAAATTGAGTCAAAATATGCATAACCGCTTCCGGGATTTTTGTAGGTGTAAACCTGAATATAAGCAGTACCCGGAACTGTGGTAAAGGTCAGATATTTGTTGATATAGTAATCATTTGTAAAAGTTATCTCAAACTTTCCGCCGGGGATCTTTACACCGTTTGCATTCATGCAGTCAACGCCAAGGTAACCGATCTCATTACCGCTTACCTTTCCGACACCTGATAAAACATAAGAAGTGTTTGCAGAGGCTCCTATCCTTTGACCCATTCCGCCTTCACCGGTACCGATCCTCAGCGCGTTTCCGCTTGTGCCGGTTCCGCCGTTTACAACAGCCGTAACATGTGTAGGGCCAAGTTCATACCAGCTGCCCTTTCCGTCTTCAAACCCTGAATTTTCAAGGCTGCTTTCATCTGAAAAAGCAGTGAGAGTGATCTCGTCCAGATAAACCGATGCATTGCTGTAGTTTTTGTAAGTATAAACCTGAATATAAGCCGTTCCGTCAACGGTCGTAAATTCCAGGCTTTTCTTTGTAAAAGAAGTGGTGGAAAAAGTCATCTCGAACTTTCCTCCGGCGATCTTTACACCGTTTGCATTCATGCAGTCTACGCCAAGATAAGCTGTTTCACCGTTTCGTGACACCTTTCCGTAACCGCTTAAGACGTAAGTAGAGTTTCCGGAAGCACTGATCATCTGACCCATGCCACCCTCTCCGCTTCCGATTACCAGGCTGTTTGACGAGCCGTTTGCACCGGGTGCGCTCACATTGGTAACATACCCTGCGCCCAGTTCATACCAGTTAATATCTCCGCTTTCAAAATTTCCGTTTGAAACAAGGTTTGCCGCCTCCGCTTTGGCAGATATTTTCGGAGCCCCCACACCGAAAATAAAGGCAAAAACCGTCAATAAAAGCAGATACCCTTTGATCCTTTTCATGTTAACCTCCATACATTATTAATAGTAAAACGGTAATTTGCTACGAAGCTATTATACTTTTTAAAACACATGTTATGAAATTGAACTTTTTCTTCTTTTTGTCAAATAATCCATATTTTTTATTGGTGGAAAAATTGTTCTCATCAGATCAGGTTTTATGAAAGTCGGGCAAAAAAATAACCCCGCCGTCGGGAATTTTCCCGAATGCGGGGGATGCCTATCAAATCAAAATAGTCTCTCTAAAAATCGTCGGTACTTCCTATGCCACCGTTTCTCATCACGATGGTGTCATCTTCGATGGTAATGCCGAAGGGAAGAAATACTCCCTGCACAAACGCATCGCCTGCCATCATTCTGATCACCTTTTCACCGCAGTTTGTAACCTTGATGAAAATATGACCTTCATTGTAAGACAGGAAATAATCGCTGTCAATAACACCTGTTGTGTTATCCAGTCTGAGCTTATATTTGAAGCCCAGAGTTGCTCTCGGGTACAGCATCAGCACCCATCCCGGCTGGATCTCAGCCCTGATACCTGTGGGTATGGTGATCGAATCCCCGGGATTTAATTCAAACCCAAAGGGACAGAAAAAATCATAACCTGCACTTCCCACTGTGGCACGCTTTGGCTGTCTGATGGAATCATAGATAAGAGCTGCGTTGTAATTTTCCTCGATTCCCTTCCAGTCCTCAATGTACCTGTCTCTTGTTACTTTTGTAAATCTTGCCACTCTGGCTATATGGTTCACCGGTTTTTCCGATTCCTGAACCTCCAGAGCTTCCGTCAAAGCATCCTGGCTGATCATCCCCGCATTTACGAGAAACTCCCCCAGACGAATGCCTCTTTTTCTTTGCTCGACCAATGCAAAATCAAGCTGGTTGCCGGATATATAGCCTCTGGCCATCAAAATTTCACCCAGCAACATATGTCTTTGCAAAGTTGCCACTTCCATTCCTGTTCCTCCACCACACTAAATCGTTAAATTAGTAACACACTAAATCAAAACTATTATAACTAAAGGAAATTATAAAAACAAGACTATCCGGAGATGATGGCAAAATCTATTAAAAATGTGCATAAAAAAACACCCAGGCGGGTGTTTTTTGTTGATTTTTGTCGATTTTTATCCTTCTACGATCAAATATCTTCCATCGCCGACCTCAAATACTTCATCGGCATCAAGAATTTCTTCTTCATCGGCACCATCGATATCGATGCCCTCTTCCTCAAAATATTCGTAAACCTCTTCGGCAGAATCTACAACGACGGCCATACAGTCACTCAAGAAATCATCTGCTTCGTCCCTGTTTGTGGCAACTTCTTCAGGATAAAGCTTCAGCTGATTATCAAGAAAACAATCCAGAACTGCATCATCGAATTCGTGCATAGGTTAACCTCCTTGTTACTGATAATACTAAGATAATGTGCTTATAATATAATTCCTGTTAGAAATATCGTCAATATAAAATGAATTATTTATATGGGAAAATCCATAAATTAATTATTTCACAATCAAAGAAGGATTTAACTTCCGTCAAAGCCACTCTTTTATCTCTGCATAAAGCCTGCTGACGGGAAGGCCTACCACGTTGTTGTAGTCACCTTTGATGCCTTTTATGTATCTGGCGCAAAATCCCTGGATGCCATAGCTTCCCGCCTTGTCGAGAGGATCCCCTGTGGCAATGTATTCATCGATCTCTTCCTCTGTCATGGGGCCAAACCGCACCACAGTCTTTTCGGAAAAAGTCTTTATCTCTCCGTTTTTTATGAGGGTCACCCCGGTGTAGACGAAATGCTCTCTGTCTCTTAATTTCTTTAGCATTTCCTTTGCATCCGCTTTATCTGCAGGTTTACCCAGGATGATCTCGTCACCTGTTGTGGGCTTTTTTGCCGCAACTACGGTATCTGCGCCGATTATGATGGCGTCCTGTGCTTTTTTAAGTTCCCTTAGCTTTTTCTCCACCGCACCGGCCTTTCTGAGGGAAAGTTCCTCAACCATTTTGGCCGGATCAGTTTCTCTGATATTCTCATCTGCAGCGCTTATCATAACTTCGAACTTCAGCCCGATCTGATCCAGCAGATCCTTTCGTCTGGGTGAAGCGCTGGCCAAATATATCTTTGTCATTTTTATGTCCCTTACCTATTTATGTATCTCCGGCGTAAATGTTCTGGTGGACTTATTTACGCCTTCTTTTGCAGAGAGGCTTATGCCCTCGGCTTCCTCGCAAAAATAATCCTGGGCGATAAACAGTTTCTTTCCTCGCCTGTCGATCTTTGCATAATCTCCGTCAGCATTTAACACGGCGGCTTTTCCCGTATCCTGTAAGAGGCAATCAAGGATATGTATCACCTGAGCCTTCAGTTCTTTTTTCTCAATTGGGAACATGATTTCTACACGTCTTTCAAGATTTCGCGGCATCCAGTCGGCACTTCCGCAATAAACCTCACTGTTTCCTCCGTTTTCAAAATAAAAGATCCTGCTGTGCTCCAGGAAGTTGCCCACAATGCTGCGCACCGTGATGTTTTCGCTGACTCCGGGGATTCCCACCTTCAGGCAGCATATTCCTCTGACTATGAGTCTGATCTTTACACCGGCAGAGCTTGCTTCATAGAGAGCCGCAATGATATCCCTGTCGCAGAGGGAATTCATCTTTGCGATTATCTCCGCTTTTTTGCCGTCTTTTGCATTGTCCCTCTCCCTGGCTATGAGACCAAGGAACTTGTCCTTTAGCCACAGGGGTGCCACATTTAATTTATTCCAGAACATTGGCTCAGAATAACCCGACAGCATGTTAAAGACTGCCGTGGCATCCTCGCCAAAGCTCTCCTTGCAGGTGAGTAAACCTATATCGGTATAGAGCCTTGCGGTTATATCGTTGTAGTTTCCGGTGCCCAGATGCACATATCTGCGTATGCCGTCGTCCTCACGCCTTACCACAAGAGTAATCTTACAATGGGTCTTTAAACCAACCAGTCCGTATATGACATGGGCTCCCGCCTGCTCCAGCATCTTTGCCCAGTTGATGTTGTTCTCCTCATCAAATCTGGCCTTTAATTCCACCAAAACCGTGACCTGCTTACCGTTTTCCGCAGCCTCAGACAAGGCCTGTATAATTGGCGAATTACCGCTTACCCTGTAGAGAGTCTGCTTTATGGCAAGCACGTTTTTGTCCCTGGAAGCCCTGCGGACAAATTCCACCACCGGATCAAAGGATTCGTAGGGATGATGTAACAGAACATCTCCTTTTCTGATAACGGAGAAAATATCGCTGTGACCGTTAAAAGCAGGATTCTGGACCGGAATATATGGCTTTATCTTCAGATGATCAAAGCCTTTTAAGCCATATACCTTCATGAATACCGTAAGATCCAACGGTCCATCGATCCTGTAAATATTTTCATCAGTGATCTGAAGTTCTTTTTTTATCTTTTTTAAGAGATCCTTGTCAATTCCGGCTTCCACCTCAAGTCTGATGGCTTCGCCCCACTGCCTGCGCTTTAACTGCTTTTCGATCTCTTTTAAGAGATCAGCAGCCTCCTCTTCCTCTATTGACAGGTCCGCATTTCTCATTATCCTGAAAGGATATGCGCATACGACGGTATAGTTCAGGAAAAGTTTTTCTATATTTCTCTCTATGATCTCCTCGAGGAAAATGATCCTGGTGCCCTTTCCTTTTTTGGGAAGCTCCACGATCCTGGGCAGTACTCCGGGCACCTGAACCGTTGCAAAATCCATGGTCTTGTCGTCATCCTTTTTGTGGATGAGGGCTCCGATATTCAGAGTCTTGTTCCTGATAAGGGGAAAAGGCCTCGAAGAATCCACTGCCATGGGAGTAAGCACCGGATAAACATTTTCCTCAAAATATTTGTCCACAAATCTGGCGTCTTCATCGCTCAGATTCTCATGGCGCTTTATGACAGTAAGTCCAACATCCTCAAGAGCCGGCAATATGGAGCGGTTCAAGGTCGTATATTGCAGGTCCATCAGCTCATGTATGGCAACGGACAGAGCTTCCAGCTGTTCTGCCGGGAGCATCCCCGCAATATCCGGTTTGTCATATCCCGCATTTAACTGATCCTTTAATGAGGCGATCCTGACCATAAAAAACTCATCCAGATTGGAGGCGGATATTGCCAAAAACTTGATCCTCTCAAAGAGGGGATTTGATTTATCCCTGGCCTCATTCAAGATACGATGGTCGAATTTTATCCAGCTGAGCTCCCTGTTTACAAAAAATTTCGGATTCATATAATTAACATTTGCCATAGCATCCCCCTAGTTTTTTCGTATATTGAGAACAGGTGTTATGTTATATACTTCCGTAAAAAATCCCGCTTTACTTTCAAAAAATGCTTTTTCCATGGTCAGATCCGCATCCCCTGTGACATTAATCACAAATCGGTTGCCGTCCAAAACCGGTTTAAAATCCTTTACTCTGCCAAAGTATCCTCCTGTAAGTCCTGTGGCTACACGAAGGATTGAAGCAAGTTTTGCCACGATTATATATGATGAGCCGTCCAGATTTCCGAGACATCCCTCATGATCGTAATCATATTCGGATACATTGTATCTGACGATATTTGCCACTATCTCACGTTCTCTGTGAGAAAGACCGATTATCTCACTTGCCATTACGATGTTGTAGCCCGTATCTCCAAAGTTTTCAAGGCTCACATATTTTCCCACATCCGCCAGTATGGCAGCGATCCGAAGATAGAGTTTGTCCCGCTTTGACAGTCCGTGGACGTTTTTTAACGCATCAAAAAGGCCTGTTGATATTTTTTCGAGAAGCTCACATTTTTTTCTGCCGCATTCATATCTCGATGCTATATTATAAGCACTGGCCAGAATGTCTTTTTCAAAGTCATGCTCTCCTCTGAACATCTTGATCTTTTCGGCATATTCGTAAGCCATGCCATCCCCGAGCCTTACTCCCGGTGTCCAGATCTTTTCAGCTCCGAGAATGGTTGCCACCCATCTTACAAGCTCAGATGAAATTATAAAAAGCGGAACGATCGCAGACTCTATGCCAAAAGCCTTTGCGGTATCGGTGCCTGTTTTGTTTTCGGCATCTGACAGAAAGCGTATATATTCCTTCATGCTCATCACGGGATCCACGCCTTTTTCCTTTGCTTTTCTGACTGCAACGGGGGCAAGGTAATCGTCGATGATAATGATGTTTTTGATCTCTCTGTCCTTTACATAGAGTTTTTTGTATGAATCAAGAGAAGGCATCGCGATCTCACCGCACATTTCCCTGTATCGGGATGTGGTCACGGATGCCTGATTTAGAATTTCATTGACGCGAAGCACTCCTATCCTGATATTCTGTGTGGAGATCAGAGTGTCATTTTCAAAAAGGGATATCTGGATACTGCCGCCTCCTATATCCACGATGGCAGTGGATCCCTCCAATATTTTTCTGAATTCCTCTCCCTTGGCGGCGACGGATTTGTAATCCAGGAAACGCTGCTCGGAATTGCTGAGGACTTCAATTTTTATACCTGTTGATTTTTCGATGCGGTCTAAGAGGATATCCATGTTTTTGCTCTCTCTTACGGCACTTGTACCGTAAGCCTTGTATTCCTCCACACCATAGGATTCCATGGTGTTCTTAAACTCCCGCAGTGTTTTGCACAATTCCTCCACTTTTTCGAAATCGATCTTGCCCCTGGCATAGCTGTCGCTTCCAAGATCAAGCTTTTTTGACAGAAAATCGATCTCACGGATCTTGTTTTTTCCGTTAAACTCAAAGATCTTCATGGATAATTCAAAACTACCGATATCGATGGCAGCAAAGGTTTTTGTGCTCATATAAATCACCGTCCTTTATTGTTTTCCCAAAAGGTAATCTATAAATTGCTGTGCGGTCCTGCCGGACAGTCCGCCATGAGTCAGTTCCCACTTTCCGGCTTCGCTCAAAAGTTCTTCCTCCGGAATATTCAGTTCATTTCTCTCCGCCAGTACTTTCACGATATTTTTAAACTGCTTTGGATCCGGGCTTCCGAAATAGATAGTTACGCCAAAGCGGTACACAAGGGACAGTTTTTCCTGAACGGTGTCGGAGGTATGCATATCCTCTCTGATCTCTTCCTTGTCGGAATAGTTTTCTCTGATCAGATGTCTTCTGTTTGATGTGGCATATATGAGGACATTTTTGGGCTTTTTTTCAAGGCCTCCCTCAATGACGGCTTTCAGATACTTGTATTCTATCTCGAACTCTTCAAAGCTCAGATCATCCATGTAAATGATGAATTTGTAATTTCTGTTCTTTATCTGAGCTATCACATCATTGAGATCTCTGAACTGATGCTTGTAAACCTCTATTATACGAAGTCCCCTGTCATAGAATTCATTGGCAATGGCCTTTATGGAGGAACTTTTTCCTGTTCCGGCATCTCCAAAGAGCAGGCAGTTGTTTGCTTTTTTTCCGTTCACAAAGGCCTCTGTATTGGCCAAAAGCTTCTGTTTCTGGAGTTCATATCCCACTATGTCGTCCATTTTTACGTGGGCAATGTTAAGGATGGGATTGATGGTAACACCTTCATCATCTCTGTGATCGATCCTGAAGGATTTATGGAGTCCGAATTTTCCCACACCGTATTCTTTGTAGAACTGGGTCAGTGTGTCCTTCATATCTTCCGGTGTATCGCACCCTCTGAAGTTTGCTGCAAGCTCGCAGATCCTTGCGCAGATCCTCTGATTGTAAACCTTGCTCTCCTGTTTTGATGAGGCATAATCCATTACGATCTCGAATTCTTCCACTTCCAGATGATCCATCATTTCCCTGAAATCATAATCATAGAATTCTTTGAAGATCACAATATCATGAAGTGCCGCCTTGTTGATGGAGCCTTCGATCTTTCCTCTGATCTCACATCCGCAGCTGTAGCTGTTTTCATTGTTCACAAGAAGATTTGTCAGGTAGCAATGCCACAGATTTCCATGGAATCCATAGTTTCCGGCTAAATCTATGAGCGCATGGATGCACTCGTAGAACAGGGTCTTGCAGTCTTCTTTGTTATATGCTTCATTGTCGAAATTATCCATGAGAAATGCCATGTCATAGAGGAGCTTATCGTCTTTTGCACTTTTGTAGACGATGAGCTCTTTTTCCCTCATGGGGTGTCTTTGCGCATCGGCGATGCCGTGGCTCTTTAGTATACTGCGCTGCAGTTTTCTGCTGCTTGCCATGATATTTTCCATGAGACTTCCGGCTGCTTCTCCGTTAAAGTCTGAATGCGCCATGGCTTTAACCGAATCAACGACTTCCTGCTCTCTGCTTCTGTCAAGGACGGGCTTTCCGTTTTTTATCTTGTACTCGGCGATCTGACTGCTTACATCGAGACGCTCTTCCAAAAGCCCTACCATGTCCTTATCTATCTCATCTATTCTTCCTCGTAAATCCTTAATATCCATCTTTTCTATCTCCAAAATTATTTACTATAGATTTTATAACAAAAAAGCGTACTTATCAATACGGCTTAATTCCATATACGGTTCGGTTTTATATGAGCTTTAGCATCCTGCAGGGCTTTAGACGCCATCCTCGCCTCACCTTCTGAGGATTTGTAACCCTTTAATGCGTTCTTATTTATTTTGCACTCGCCCTATTAGCCTCTTTCGTTTCTGTGATTGCAGCAGAAGCGAGCTCTTTTACAGTTTATTTTCTATAATGCTTCATATACCCGTAATTCCTATTTTTCAGAATTGCTCCATACAGTTTTTCTGAAATTTTTACCCAAATAACTGTAATCATTTTTTAGCAAAATCTGGAGATTACAGTGAAATTCTACTTATCAACAAAAACACTGTAAATTTTTAGGTCACTCGCTTAATCGCCTTAGAAATTGATACGGTTAATTTTCATTTTTTTATAGGAAAACTGTAATGGCAACAGTTTTATTACTCAAATCTTGAAATAAACTGTAATGAGCAATTCCGGAACACAGTTATTTTTATAAAATCCTGATAAAAACTGTAACAGCGCAAAAAAATAAGCCTAATCACCCCATAACAGTTCCGTAAGAGTTATAGCAAATCCACTTTCGCGCCCACCTGCGTTGCCGCGCAGCCGCATTCACTGCTCATAGCTGATACGTTTACGGTTTCCCTTCTAAAGCCCTTATAAACATAGATGCAGGCCATTGATGCACTGCAGAGCATTTTATAAAAAGGTCCGGAATAAACTCTGTTACTCCGAACCTTTCTCCTTACGCAGATAAACAATTCAAATATTTATGCCTTATTCTCCTGCTCAACCAGTCTTGTTGCTCCGTATCTTTCACGGAGGACAGGCTTTTCGATCTTTCCGGTGGCATTTCTTGGGATGTCTGCAAAGATGATCTCCTTTGGTCTCTTGTACCTGGGCATATCATTGCAGAATTCCTCCACTTCTTCCTTTGTGCAGGTAAAGCCTTCCTTTATCTCGATAATGGCAGCCGTCTTTTCGCCAAGTCGTCTGTCGGGAAGACCAATTACGGCACAGTCCTTGATCTTGTTGAATTTTCTGAGGAAATCCTCGATCTGAACCGGATAGATATTCTCTCCTCCGCTGACTATGACGTCCTTTTTTCTGTCCACAAGGAAATAAAAACCGTCCGGATCCTGCATAGCCATATCACCTGTAAAGAGCCATCCGTCCTTTATGGTCTCTGATGTTGCTTCAGGATTGTTGTAATAGCAGGTCATGACGCCGGGTCCCTTGACACAAAGTTCTCCGACTTCGCCCTGATTAACCGTAACGCCGTCTTCGTCCACGATCTTGCACTCCCAGCGATATCCGGGAACACCGATGGCACCGACTTTATGAATATTTTCAAGTCCAAGATGAACGCAGCCCGGGCCTGTAGACTCTGAGAGGCCATAGTTTGTGTCATAATCGTGATTGGGGAAATAGTCCTTCCATCTCTTTATAAGTGAAGGCGGAACGGGCTGAGCGCCAATGTGCATCAGTCTCCACTGATCAAGTTCATAATCTGAAAGCTTAAGCGCTCCGCTGTCAAGCTTGTCCAGAATATCCTGAGCCCAGGGAACCAACAACCAGACGATGGTACACTTTTCCGTTGATACAGCCGAGAGAATCGTCTCGGGCTTGGTACCTTTTAAGAGGACTGCCTTGCTTCCCACCACCAGGCTTCCCATCCAGTGGAATTTCGCACCTGTATGATAAAGCGGGGGTATGCACAAAAATACATCATCATGGGTAGTCCTATGGTGTTTTTGCTCCATTTCCGCAGCCTGAGTGAGGCTTAAATGTTTATGCAGGATTGCCTTCGGGAAACCTGTCGTTCCCGATGAAAAATAGATAGCACCAAAATCGTCCTCCGTGATCTTTACATCCGGAGCCTTGCTTGAGCAGTCAGCCACAAGTTCGTGGTAGCTCTCTGCAAATTCAGGGCAGCTGTCACCCACATAGATGAGCAGTCTTCCCTTCAAAAGTTTCTCGGCATGTTGCTCGATACGGCCGATGAAGGGTGATGAAAATACAATCATGTCCACTTCCGCAAGTTCTGCGCAATACAATATCTCGTCCGCATCATATCTGAAATTAAAAGGCACTGCGATGGCTCCGCTCTTTAAAATACCAAAATAAATGGGCAGCCACTCGAGGCAGTTGTACATTATGATAGCAACCTTATCTCCTTTTTTGATACCACGCTGGATCAGCATATTTGCCACACGGTTTGCCTTCTCGTTAAAAACACTCCATGTGATCTCTCTTCTGTAGGGCTCGAATCTGGATGGCTCGATGAGCGCTGCCTCCTTCCACGTGGTTCTCCTTCTGTCTGCCTCGTCAGGATTAAGTTCAACGAGAGCGACCTCATCAGGATATAATCTTGCATTTTTTTCCAAAAACTCTGTAACCGGCATTTTTCTTCCCCTAAATCATTTTATTTTGCAATATGTTTCATTGCATCTTACTGTTAAAGCACTAGCTATCACTTTAACACTTAAACGCGAAAAAGTCAAATCCGTGTAAAAAAACCGAAAAACTTCCGCAGCACAGAATCTATGTGGCAAAGAATTTTAAACACATTGTATAAAATATGAGCGAATGATATAATATGTTCATATGAGCAAATGATTTTTTGAACTAAGGTCAACACCGGAAAGGCATTAAAATGGCAGAAAATAAATACATGAATCTGAGCAAAGACATAATAGAAAAAATAGACAAGCTGATCCCTCCGGAGGAAGAGATCGTGGATCTGGCAGAGTTCTTTAAGATATTCGGCGATGCAACAAGATTAAAGATCCTATACGTTCTCTATGGTTCAGAAATGTGCGTATATGATATATCAACTTTTTTGGGAATGACCCAGTCAGCCATATCCCATCAGCTAAGAGTTTTAAAACAGCTCGACCTGGTAAAATACCGAAGGGACGGAAAGACGATCTATTACTCTCTTGCCGACGACCACATCGTGACAATCCTGAAGACGGGTCTTGACCACATTGAGGAATAACGTGTGTTACCCTTTTAAATTTTAAAAGCATAAACAAATTCTTTTTTGGGAAGTATCAACCACGATTTCCAAATGATCATGGTCTGAATGCGGAATAATCCCTGCTTCCCAAAAATGAATGATACAGATTGTTATCATCTCCGAATTGTTTGAAATAAACAAACTGTGAAGTCATATTAATGGAAGTATAATTTCCCTCAGCCAAAGCAAAATTATCCGATCCGTCGGTCCTCATACATCTAAGCTCAGGCTCAGTTTGGGAATTTTTCTGGTAATAGATAAAACCGTTGCCCACATTAAAGCAATCCAGTCTGTCCTCTGTGAGGACTTCTATCTCCCCGTTTGAAATAAAATTGAATCTGCAAAGTCTGTAATCATTTTCCACATCCATAAAATAGATATAATCACCGTCCACGCAGGGATTCCAAACATAATGCTGTAAAACCGGCGATACCACATCCGTAGATGTATCAAGCCTGTAGAGATACAGATCATCCTCGGTTCCTGTAAAGTAAATGGAGCCGTTATACGCGCAGGTGGGGACAATGGGGCTTGTGGAAAGCTCTTTTTCGTCGCTTTTGTCAATTTTCATTTTGATAAAATGATTTCCCTGACCGTCGGAAGCAAGCATATAAATATTGTTTCCCACCAGCTGACTGTAGCTGACGTTTCCTCTGTTTAAGGAAGTATCATTTTTTCCTTTGAGATCCGTGCGAAGAAGGGACCTGGATGAAACGATAGTTCCGATTCCTGCCGATCCCGAACCGCCTGTCTGATAAAAAAAGAGGTATTTTCCACCGGCCAGGATGTTTCTGACCTTAAGGTCAAAGACCTTTTCAATACCGCCCTCACTTGGGGTCATCTTGTATAATTTGAATCCGTCCGAAGGATTTGTAAAATACACATATCCGTCGTATTCGCAAAAAAGTCCTTCATTATTAAGATTTCCTGCGGTATTTCCGACGGTATCCTCCGGATTAAGTGAAATGCTTCTGGATAAAAGAGATGTGGCAGCGATAAATCCCACAACAACACATACAAACAATACGATCAATATGGCTTTTAAGTTCTTGCTCATTTTACCGCTCCTCCTGTATTAAAGATTGAGAAAAATATCCTCTAAATATATATCGACTGAAATTATAATGAATTTAACAATTCTTCGACACTTTTATTGAGAATGGGATGTCTGAAATTCGGTGCAAGTTCGGCAAGCGGTTCTAACACAAAAGCTCTGTTTTGCATATCCACATGAGGGATAATAAGCCTGTCCGACTCATATACGCTTTTCCCGAAAAAGACTATATCAAGGTCAAGAGTCCTGGGACCCCAGTGGATCTTTCTCTCCCTCTTGTAAAAGCTTTCTATCTCATGAAGTCTGTCCAGCAAAGTCTCGGGATCCAAAAGAGTATCCAGCCTGATGGCACAATTTACAAAATCATCCTGATCAACACCGCCATAGGGTTTGGTGACGATGAACTTTGACGCCTTTACATCCTTCATGTCGCTGTCTTTATTTAACATATCTATGGCGCCTTTTAAAATATTGTCAGAGTCGCCCATGTTTGAACCTGCAGAGAGAAAAACCGTTGTCCATCCTCTCTTTACTTCGACGGACACATTTTCAAAAGGTATCTGTATGGGAGCTTCGGGCTTACATATTTCAAGTCTGACGTGCTTAATTAAATCATATTTTAACAAAATAGCCTTGCTTAAGTTCTCAGCCACAGCCTCCAAAAGCTTGTAAGTATTTTTCTCCATCCACACTTTTATGAATTCACAGACTTCACCGTAATTGGTGGAATCGGACAGTTCATCGCTTTTGCCGGCTTTTCTTGTGTCACAGAAAAGGTCGGCATTCACATAAAAGTTCTGACCCTTTTCCGTCTCAAAATCATATACTCCGTGATGAGCAAAAACCTTTAAACCTTTGATACGGATCCTGTCCATGAAGTTATCATCGTTACAGGTTTGATAATCATAAATAATTTTGCTCAAATCGGCACCTCGTTTTCTCATAAAATATTATGAATTTCTGATGGCCAGGGCCATATCCACTGCCCGCCTGTTTTCCTTTATGTCATGCACTCTGATAAAAGCAGCACCTTTTAATACACCGATGGCTGTGGTGGCAAGAGTTCCCTCGAGCCTGTCATCCACAGGCAGGTCCAATACCTTTCCAATGACAGATTTTCTGCTGCATCCAAGGAGCACCGGAAATCCCAATGCTTTGATCTCGTCTATAGAACTGATGCACTTCAGATTTTCTGAAACATCCTTTGCAAAGCCTACTCCGGGATCTAATATTATCCTGTCTTTTCCTATTCCGGCGTTAATTGCAAGGTCAATGCTTTCTTTAAGTTCTGATATCAGATTTTTTTCAAAATCCGAATACTCAGCCTTTTCCTTGTTATGCATAAGACAGCATGCCACGCCAAAATCAGAGATCACTTTTCCCATGCGGTCATCATATTTTAAGCCCCAGATATCATTGATAAGGTCAGCACCGGCTTTTATACCTTCCACGGCTACCTCTGGTTTGTATGTATCCAGGGAAACAGGAATATCAAACTGTGATTTAATATTTTGAATAATGGGACAAACCCGTTCTATCTCTTCGCTTTCAGAGATCCTGACATATCCGGGTCTTGTGGACTCTCCGCCAACGTCCAGTATATCCATGCCCTCGTTTATCATCTGCTCCACATGCCTTAGCGCTTTGTCCCTATCATTCCATTTCCCGCCGTCGGAAAATGAATCCGGAGTCACATTTAAAATGCCCATTATGTAAGACTTTTTTTCAGTGTCAAAAAAACTGTTACCTATCTTCAAAATAATCTTCCCTGTTCCTTTTTTCCATTGGCCAGTAGCAGAGGTCTGCCGCCTTGCACTCATAACATTTTCTGGATAATTTATCTGCTTTGTTTAATATAGATCTGAGGGACCTCTCCCGGTTTAACAAAAACCGAGGGGTCTTGTTTCTGTGATGCCTGATGGCATTTAGAATGATAAGACGTTCATAGGATCTAAAGCCTGCTTCTTTTAAAATAACACGTGCTATTTCCACAGATGCTTCGTCATGGGGTGTTCCGTCCGTATACTCTCTTCCGCGTCCTATGTCATGGAGCAGTCCTGCGGCATAGATCCACTCGCTGTTTACCTTTGAATGGTTTTGCTTTGCCATGTGTGAAGCGATCTTTATCACATCGTCAAAATGCTCCATGTCATGTTTGCAAAAGATCCTGTCGCTCTCTGCTTCCTCAATGCTCTTTAGATTTGATTTGTATAGATCATTACTTAAAATCGATGCTATTCTCTGGCTCTCTGTGATCATTTTATAATCATTTTACGGCATTATAAAATCTGTTTTGAAGGATTTCACTGTCCGTAAACTCTCCTCTTGTAGCTACAGTAACCGTTTTACTGCCCGGTTTCTTTACCCCTCTCATGGTCATGCACATATGCTCTGCTTCAAGCATTACCATGACGCCTTTTGCATCAAGTTCTTCCATTATGGCCGATGCGATCTGGCCCGTCATCTGTTCCTGTATCTGAAGACGCTTTGCAAATACTTCCACAGTCCTTGCAAGTTTGCTCAAGCCCGCAACCTTGCCGTTTGGAATATATGCGATATGAGCCTTACCGTAAAACGGGAGCATATGATGCTCGCACATGGAATAGAACACAATATCCTTTTCTATCACAATATCATTATTTTCAACTTTAAAGGTCTTTGACAAATGCTCTGACGGCTTTTCATCCATTCCCGAAAAAATCTCGCTGTACATTCTTGCGATCCTCTCAGGTGTCTCAAGGAGTCCCTCTCTGTCAGGATCCTCTCCTATGCCTTCAAGTAACATTTTTACCGCTTCTTTAATCTTTTCCTGGTCTACCATGCTTACTCCTTCCAAAGAAGCTTTAAATCACTATCTTCTTTTTCTTATCGCTTTTTTTCACATCTCCAATAAGCCTGCCAAGATATGACAATGAGCCAAAGGCTATTATGATCCCATCCCTGCCGCACATAAGACTTGCAACCTCAAGTGCTTCCTCCACGGAATCAACCGCAGAAACCGACTTGTGAACCTTGCCGATCTCGGTGGCAAGCTCATAGGCAGAAAGTGCTCTCTCATTGTTCGGTGGCGTTATGGTGATGATCTCATCCGCATATTTGTGAGTCAAAGCGATCACGGATTCATAATCCTTGTCTTTTAACATTCCCATTATATAAACTATTCTCTTATTTGTAAAATAGAATTCAATGCTTTCAGCAAGGCGTTTTGCGCCATCGGGATTGTGGGCTCCGTCAGCTATGATCAATGGTTTTTTCTGTATTATCTGAAATCTTCCGGGTACACTCGCTTCCAGAAGGCCGGAAAATATGGCCTTCTCAGATATGTTAAATCCTTTTTTAATTAATTCATCTATGGCATCCAGTGAAACACAGGCATTCATTATCTGGTACCTGCCCACCATGGATATGGATATTTTCTTTCTGTTTTTATAATTAAATGTCTGCTTTTGAAGGCCGGATCTGACTCCTGTTATGTCCTCCACCTCTGCCACATCAAAGTAGCATCTGTTAAGCTCTGCATTTTCCTTCATCACAGCGAGAACCTCCCTGCACTGATCTTCTATCAAAACCGAGGCCCCCGGCTTAATGATGCCGGATTTGTTTTTAGCTATCTCCAAAACGGTATTTCCCAAAAACTGCATGTGGTCCAGGGCGATACTTGTAAACACGCAGACAAGTGTGTTTTTTATGATATTTGTGGCATCAAGTTTCCCGCCCATTCCTGTTTCAAGGACTACAATGTCACAGCCGGCATTTTTAAAATGGAGAAAAGCCAGCGCTGTTTCTACTTCAAACGGTGTGGGACGGCTAAACCCATTTCCCACCATTTTATCGCAGGCATTTTTTACGGTCTCCATTTCCTCCCCCAAAGCTTTTTTGGTAATGGGCTTGGAATTTACGCAGATCATATCCCTGAAATCAAAAATAACAGGTGATACGAATGTTCCCGTCTTATATCCCGCCTTTTGTAAAACCTTTGAGATAAAGGAAACAACCGATCCTTTTCCGTTAGTTCCCGCCACATGGACGAATTTTAATTCATCCTGAGGATTTCCAAGTTCTCTACAGAGTTCCCTGATGGAATCAAGTCCGGGCTTTATGCCCTCAGGCTTTATAGATTCGATATAATCAAGCGCTTCTTCGTATTTCATTTTACTGCCTCCAAAAAATAGGGCAAAGCTCTCGCTTCGCCCCCTTTTATCATGATCATATACTAATGCGATCAGTCCGCGATATCGTCGATATCTCCGATGTCACCGATGTCACCATTTCCGATATCGAGCATGTTCACGGTACGTCTCTTGATACGTGCCGCTTCCGACGATTTAAGGATAAAATCCTTTACTTCCTTTGCATGCTTTATATGGATGAGCTGTAATCTCGGATGGGTGGTATCTCCCGTAAAGCATGTGACGGTTCCCAGTCCTGCCATTCTCTCCAAAAAGCTTGCGGAAAGCTCCACATCCTGGATCTTGTACATATAGCAGTCATTTTCTATTACTTTAAAAAATCCCGAATCAATGGTGAGAACATCCTCTTTTATAAAATACTTTGTAAATGTCCAGGGCAAGCCTAAAAACAAAAGTCTCTTTCTCTCATAATACTCCATAACGATTACCGTCCCTTTCCGCCTGCGGAATCCGACACATTTAAACTCCCAAATACCGGTTCCGTCTCTTTATATTTTTGCACTTTAACGCACAAGCATATTATACGTTAGTATGCTGACATATGCAAAAACTTTTTAAATTTTTAAAAAGAAAATTGCATCGAAAGTTACGTCATGTTAATATAAAAAAAATGCATTTGGGAGGTGTAAATAATGACAGCAAAAGAATGTATCGAAGGACGCAGAAGTATCCGCAAATTCAAAGATACTCCCGTTCCTCATGAAGTGCTGGAAGCCATAATCGATGAAGCAAGGATGGCACCCAGCTGGAAGAACACTCAGATCGCCCGCTATATCGTGGCAGAGGGTAAAACAGTAGGAAAGCTTTCGGAATGCACCAAAGCCTATTCCGGAAACGGCACCGTTATCGCAGGTGCTCCCGCAGTTGTTGGTCTTGCCGTTAAGAAAGCTCGAAGCGGTTATGAGCGCGACGGATCTTTTACCACATTCAGAGGCGACGGCTGGCAGATGTTTGATGCAGGCGTTGCGGCTCAGACTTTTTGTCTGGCAGCTTACGAACATGGAATCGGTTCTGTGATCATGGGAATCTTCGATCAGGAAGATGCATCCCGTGTTCTTAACATTCCCGAAGATATGGACCTCGTATCTCTTATTCCCATTGGTTATCCAGATGGAGAAGCCATCGCACCCAAGAGAAAGACAGTTGAAGAATTATTGTCATATGTATAAATAATAAAGTCGAAGGTATTTTTCCTTCGACTTTTTCATGCAACAGGAAGAATCATTCTCGGAGTAACAAACAAAAGTATATACGGAGGAAACAATTATGAGACACCTGATGAGTCCCCTGGACTTTTCAACCAAGGAGCTGGACGACCTCTTCGATCTGGCTACAGACATCAAGAATAATCCCGAAAAGTACGCTCATGCCTGCGCCGGCAAGATCATGGCCACATGCTTTTATGAGCCCAGCACCCGCACCAGGCTTTCCTTTGAGTCGGCAATGACAAGACTCGGTGGAAGCGTCATAGGATTTTCGGATGCTAATTCATCCTCGGCAGCCAAGGGAGAAAGCGTCTCGGACACGATCCGTGTCATATCCTGCTATGCCGATATATGTGCAATGCGCCATCCAAAGGAAGGTGCACCCATGGTTGCAGCGACAAAATCACTTATTCCCGTCATCAACGCAGGAGACGGCGGACATCAGCACCCCACCCAGACCCTGACGGACCTTATGACCATCCGAAGCATGAAGGGCTCCCTCTCAGGATTTACCATAGGACTTTGCGGCGACCTGAAATTCGGCCGTACCGTACACTCCCTCATAAATGCGCTGGTACGCTATGAAAATATCCACTTTATCTTCATCTCACCCGAAGAATTGAAAGTTCCGGATTACATCACCGAGATGCTGGATGAAAAAAACATATCCTACGAGGAAGTAATAAGCCTTGACGAAGCCATGCCAAAGCTTGACCTTCTCTATATGACCAGAGTTCAGAAGGAAAGATTTTTTAACGAAGAAGACTATATCCGCTTAAAGGGCTTTTACATCCTCACAAAGGAAAAGCTTGAATTTGCAAAACCCGATATGCTCATCCTCCATCCCCTTCCAAGAGTTAATGAAATATCCGTAGAGGTGGATAACGATGAAAGAGCTGCATATTTTGACCAGGCTCAGTACGGAGTATATGTGAGAATGGCTCTAATCCTCACTCTCTTAAAATGGGCAAAATAAGCTAAAACATATGATTTGATTCAGAAAGGGAAAACAAATGTTAAACATCGGAAAGATCGAACAGGGCTTTGTACTTGACCACATTAAGGCAGGCACCAGCCTGGAATTATATGAACATCTCGGACTTGATAAGCATGATTACACCGTGGCTATCATCAGAAATGCCAAGAGCAACAAGATGGGCAGAAAAGACATCTTAAAAGTAGAATGCGACCCCAGCGCCATTGATATGGACATTTTAGCTTTCATAGATCACAGCATAACCGTAAATGTCATCAAGGACGGTGAGATCGTCGAAAAAAAAGACCTGGTACTTCCAAAGGAGATAAAGAACGTGATCAAGTGCCACAATCCACGTTGCATCACCTCCATCGAGCAGGAACTCCCCCATATCTTCGTCCTTGCAGACGAAGAAAAGGAAATATACAGATGCAAATACTGTGAGGAAAAATATACCAGAAAAGATGACAATTAATCTTTCTTTTTCCAGTTGTTCGCTCTGTCCTTGAGTTCCTGTAAACTCTCGGCAAACTTCTTTGAAGTCATTGTAGGATTGGAGCGGATCATATCGCGTCTTAAATAATCTTTGACTCCCGACAGACCGTCCTTGTATTTTTCAAGGGCGGTTGCGTATTTTATCTTTAATTCAAGCCAGTCTTCCCTGGCTCCGGCAAAGTATTTTTCAAGAGGCCAATCGTAATCTTTTAACTTATCCAGATTGGCTTCTATGCTTGCCTTCAATTCGCCGATATTCTCCTTCACTTCGTTTATGCTGCCCTTGACTTCCGCAAGGTTCTCTCCCACGCCGTCCTTAAAAGCCATTGCCCTGCTTTCAACAGAGTCAAATCCTTTTTCAAGAAGCCTGTAGAGTTCCTCTTTTCGCTGTTCCATGTCCGCATTGGTAAGGGCGATATAAACATCGAGGCGGCGCCTGATAAGACGCATCTCGTCCTTTGTCTCCTCCATTTTGACAAGGATATTCCTGATGTCCAGCGCAGTTCTGAAAGCCATGGCAAAATCCGCAGCGATCACAACAGTTAAAATCACGGTGACAACAGTCAGGACTACATCTGGGATCTTCATCACAAAGCTGCTGAAAAAAGGATGCACAACCCTGGTCATGAGTATGGTCAAAAATCCCCAGGCGATTGTGGATGAGAGGCAGATATGCCCCTGGAAATTAAACTTCTGATTAGAATAATCCCAGTATCTTACCTTGAAAAGTTTTTCCATGGTAACACCTGTTATGTATTCAAGGATCGTCGCTCCGATGCAGCCCGCAACATAAGTCAGGGGCACATTGTCGGAAAAAGGCATGCTCACCACAAGCATCATGATCCCGCCGCTTCCGTAGATCGGCAAAAAGGGACCTCTCATAAATCCGCGGTTTACGAACTTTTTTTCTTTTATGGACACATATGTACTCTCAAAGCACCAGCCGAAAAAACAATAGAAATAAAAAAAGAAAAGCCATTGTATCATAGAATAACCATACATTTTTATTTCCTCACTTTTTTCTTTCCTAATAAATTAAAATAAAAATTGATTTATCTGTAGCGCAGGATCTTTAGATTTAACTTTCCTTTTCTGGTCAAAGACATCTCACCGGTTATCACAAATTTTCCATAACCTCTGGCATTTACCACATCTCCGCCTTTTACAGCCTTTGAATTGTTCTCGCAAAGCCTGCCGTTTAAGAAAACCTTCCCGGCCCTGAAAAGATCGAGGCAATCCCCTCTGGAAATATTTAAAACCTTGCTCAGCACCGCATCTATTCTCTCCGATGCCACCTGCACATTCATCGTGGCAGGAGGATCCTGCCTGATTTCCTTTATGTCATCCACGATTTTGCAGATGACGGAAGTATGCCTTACGAAACTTAAGTTTTCGCAAATATATTCCGCAATGGAATCAAGGCAGAACACATATGCTTCTTTTTCGGAAGCGATTATATCCCCCACAGTGCTTCTGTCTATCCCCAGGTTCATTAACGCCCCCAGGAAGTCTCTGTGAGACAATGAATCCGCAAATTTTTCATTTAATGGTTTAACATTAATGCATACTATGGGGAAATCCACTTCATAACCAAAGGTCTCAGGATTTCCGAAGCGTACCACACACCTGTCCGAACCATCCCGGCCGCCAAAGACAGTATAATCCTTTTGAGTGATACCAAACTCCGACAGTTCTTTTCCGCAGCTGTAAAATACATCCATCTCACCTAAGCCCAAAAATGGGGTAAAAGTGTATATATTTTGAGAAAAGGACCTGTTAGCCAGGTCCTTGATCCGTTTTTTTAATAATTTATCTTCTTCTTTGAGTTCCACGATTAAGCTCCGAATGTTATGACAGCATCCTTAGGTTCTTTGGTCTTTGTGACACTTACAGCGTGGAGCACGGGGCCTTCACCCTTGTACTCTTTCCAGAATTCCTTGTGCACTACAGCTGTAACCTCAACCCATTCTTTCTGCTTCAGTTCTTTTACTTTGTCATATTTGCAGACATATCCGATAAAAGCCATATCCTGGGCACAGCAAGTCATAGCCATACGTCCCGGCACAAAATATCCCTCGGGACCTTTTTCCGGAATTAGTGCCATGGCCTTAAACTTAAGAGTCTTTCCGATATAACGCTCCAGATGATCCATGCTGTCAATATACCAGATTCCGTATCCCTCGTTGTCAAGTTCCAAAAGGTCACTGTTAAGATCATAAGGAAGGTCTTCCTCAAATATCTCGTCGATCTCACCTGTTGAATCCTCGAATACCACGTCAGCCTTGGGACTTACTGCCTTTAAGTTTCTCCTGTATCCCCCGAGTTTTTCTCTCACGGAATCACATCTGTTCATTATGATCATCTCAGATCCTTTTATAGCCTCGGCAAGAAGGGATTTCATGTTGGTATAATACATCTCAAAGGTAGATCCGTCGATTATTGTGATCTGCTGCTCAATGCTCCAGTTTTTGGGATATACCACATTTTTGTAATTCCACATGCCGTTGAACTCAACGATGATCCTGTCCGGCTTGTATTTTTTCTCCAGTTCGGTAAGATGAGCAGGGGTAAAGTCCTCCTCATTCTCCACCAGGCTCACTACAGTCTTGCTGGCTTTCAAAAGCTCGGGATCGTATTCGTTTTCACCCTCCTCGCAAAGAACAAGAAGTGTTGTTCCCTTAATGCGAAAATATGGCTGTGAAAGTGTAAAACTGATAAACTCGGTCTTTCCGCTCTCCAGAAAGCCGTTAATAACATATACCGGTTTCATAAAATATCCTCATTTATTGTCTGAAAAGTTTAGCTACTTCATCTTCCTTAAGTTCAGCGCCGATAACAACAAGCTTACCTGTAACCTCTGCGCTGCCTTTTCTGATGTCATGCTCTTCGGGTACATAATCAAAATAGATCCATGTGCCGTCCTCAGAAGGAACCATTCCCTTTGAACGGACTATGACACCATACTTGCCTGTATCAAGTTCAGTGAGGATCTTTTCGATCTCATCAACAGTAAATTTAGTTGCGGTCTCAACACCCCAGCTGGTGAAAACTTCATCCGCATGATGGTGGTGATGATGGTGATGTTCATGATCGTGGTCATGATCGTGATCATGGTGATGGCAGCAATGGTCATCATCATCGTCATCGTCGTGGTGATGGTGGTGGCAGCAATGATCGTCGTCATCGTCGTCATCGTCGTGATGATGGTGGTGACAGCAATGATCGTCATCATCGTCATCGTCGTGATGATGGTGGTGGCAGCAATGATCGTCATCATCATCGTCATCGTCGTGATGATGGTGGTGGCAATGCTCGTCATCATCGTCATCGTCGTGATGATGGTGATGGCAGCAATGATCGTCATCATCATCGTCGTCATCGTGGTGATGGTGGTGGCAATGCTCATGCTCTGCCTCATCAGCCTCGTGCTCTGCTCTTGCTCTCTCGAGAAGCTCCTCCATCATATCGCCTAATTTATCATTTCCCTCGATGGCTTCAAGGATCACCTTTCCATCAAGTTCATCCCAGTCTGTAGTGATGATCGTAGCATTTGCATTATGCTCTCTAATCATAGCCACAACCTCTTTTAATTTATCTTCATTCATCTTTGCGGTACGGCTGAGGATTATTGTTCCTGCGTACTCTATCTGGTTGATAAAGAACTCACCGAAGTTTTTGATATACATTTTTGC
This sequence comes from Acetatifactor sp., assembly GCA_024695935.1. Taxonomy (GTDB): domain Bacteria; phylum Bacillota; class Clostridia; order Lachnospirales; family Lachnospiraceae; genus RGIG10340. The sequence continues at coordinate 21,493 of JAILHH010000041.1, read as the reverse complement.
CTTTGTGGCATCTACAACTGCAACTGCGGAATTGATCTCCACATCCATATCCTTGGCAACATTTTCGATGGCGTTCAAAACATCTGAAAGCTTGCCGACACCCGAGGGCTCAATGAGAATTCTCTCGGGAGCATAAGTCTTTACAACTTCCTTTAAACTTTCGCCAAAATCACCCACCAACGAACAGCAGATACAGCCTGAATTCATCTCCTTGATCTCGATTCCGGCTTCCTTTAAAAAGCCTCCGTCGATACCGATCTCACCAAACTCATTCTCGATAAGAACTGTCTTATTGCCATCAATGGCTTCTTTTAAAAGTTTCTTTATAAGTGTTGTCTTTCCGGCACCCAAGAAACCTGAAACAACGTCTATTCTTGTCATTTATTTTTCCTCCTGAACATTACTCTATTCAAATGCGAATCATTCGCAACTGTCATCGGCTATTATTTTGTTCCTAATTAAGTTTTAAGTCAAGTATCTAATTATAAAAGTTTGGTAAAGTTTTGTCTGCAAGCGACATTAGCTCTCCCTTTATGACAGCCCACGGAACGGCAGCCGCTTCCCCGTCGTCTGTTCCTCCCACAAGCATGCCCACAAGTTTTCCTTCAGAGTTATGCAACCCTCCCCCGCTCATCCCGGGTGATACATTCATCTTCAGATATATCATGTGAGAATCAAAATCCTCCATATATATCCATGGGTCAAGTACTTTTCCCCAGACCACATCCCCTTTCGGGTATTTCAGGTCTTCTGCATGTGTCGGTTCCATGCCTTCTTCACCTGATTGATTCACATCTTTATCATCTGTTGCGCTTATGGTTTCTTCCGTGTAATAGAAACCACTATCTGTTAATGGATCGGACTCGTAAACTCTGTGAGCAAAACAAACACTGTCTACCTCAAGCCCCTCATCCGCATCATCCATTAAGCTACAGGCTTCGTAATCCTTTTTTTCACCAAAAATAATAAATGCCACGTCCGAATCAGAGGAAATATAGACTTCATCATTCGCAGCTTCTTTTCTGAAGCCGTCAAAAAATTCGATGGAAACACTTCCTGAAACGCTTCCTGTTACGCAATGAGCCGCCGTGAGAACTACTAAGCCATCACTTCCGTTGTATATGATCTCTCCCATTCCTCTGAGATTCCCATTTGTGATCTTTACAATGTATTCAGGATAAACAGACGTATACGAGCTGCTATTATTTGAAAAATTAAGCATGAACACCGCCATAACTGCCACCATCACCAATGTGCAGATACTTATAGCCCTATAGATGAACGTGAACTCGCAGACCTTCTTTTCAGAGGCCACCATCGCGGCTCCATTACTATTCAATTCAACGTTGAACTCTTTTTTCAAATTATCATTTTTCATATATGATAAATACCTTTATTTTAGGCTCTATAGTCGGCCTCTACTGACTGAATATCTTACAAACTTCTCATCGTCGGATGTACGTGTTGGACATTCCAGGAATTATTACAGTATAATCAAAGTTTCTTTTCTAAATAACCGTAATACATTTTTCCCGTTTTGTATCCTTACCGAAACATTACAGTCTTTTTTGGGGTTTCCCGCCAAAAAACTGTATACGCCAATTTTTCATTTTTTAACATTACAGTCTTTTCTGCAAAAATCTATAAAAAACTGTAACCAAATTTTTCGTCTTACAGTTTTTTCCTCGATTATCTATAAAAAACCGTAAACGCATTTTTTGTCTTACAGTTTTTTTCGGTGTTGCTCGCATATAAACTGTAAAGATTTCGTAAAATGCTTTTACCACTTTGGAAAGTTACAGTTTTATTCGAATTTGCATGAGAAAAAACTGTAGAGATCAATTTTCGCTTTTTTTCGGGTACAGTCTTTTTTGCACTTTCCCTAGAAAAAACTGTAGAGATTAGTTTTCGTTTTTTTCGGGTACAGTCTTTTTTGCACTCTTCCAAGAAAAAACTGTAAAAGTGGAGTTCGGCTCCGTTTCAGGCTTACCGGATGAACCGGATGAACCCCCAAATGTCTGCCTGAACAAGTTCGGCAGCCGCTTGGCTCGTCGCTATAACAAATGAGCCCTCCGCTAAGCTGAATGCTTTGAGGAAGGCTCAATGATTGTTTCTTTAATGTAAGTAAGACTATAAGCCGGGTTATGTAGGTATCAAAAGATACTGACGATCATCTATCTAGAACGGCCGTTGCCGGCCGTCTCAAGCGACTTACCCGGAAGCAGGCCGGGCCGACCCTGATGCTTCCTATTTAGTCTTGCTTCGAATGGGGTTTACATGGCTCCGACCGTTACCGGCCGGACGGTGGTCTCTTACACCACCTTTCCACCCTTACCAGCGTACTTTGCAAAAAGCAAAGTACGCAACAAATTGCTTCGCAATTTGCGGAATGGCCTGCAAAAAGCAAAGCACGCTGGCGGTATATCTCTGTTGCACTATCCTTGGAGTCACCTCCACCGGACGTTATCCGGCATCCTGCCCTGTGAAGCCCGGACTTTCCTCACCTGCATAAATGCAGCCGCGATCGTCTGTCTTGCTTACTTTACAGATTATATTTTTGCGTCCTTAAAAAGTCAAGCGATTACTATACATTGAAACAGCTTCCACCCACAAATTCTCTGCAAAGTGAATTGTTTGGCAGATTCTCAGAAGGAATACTGAGGAAATAATCCAAAAACTTTAACAGCCTTTTAGCCTCGAAATATGCGGGATCTTTCTTTGGAATATCAAAGAGCAGCCTCTCTGCAAAGGGCTTTATCACCGCAAGTTCATATATAAGGGCTGAATTAAACATGGCATCCGCCTCCTCCTGGAAGGGGAAGATGTAATTTTCCTCGCCACGTCGTACCGAGGCCCACATATTGATGGTACTTCTGGCGTCTGTTCCCCTGGTCCTGTCATCGCGGACCATTCTGCGTAATAGCCTGCCGTCAGTTGTGGGGATTCTGTTGTGATTATCGATATTAACACTGGTAAGACAGCTGATATAGATCTTGAACTTGCTCTCAGCAGGGATCAGCGAACTCATCTTTTCGTTAAGACCGTGGATTCCCTCGATAACCAATATATCATCCTCGCCAAGCTGCAGGAAGTCTCCTCTGTACTCTCTCTTGCCGGTCTTGAAATTAAACACGGGAAGCTCGACTCTTTCTCCGGCAAGAAGCTTTGTCATATCCCTGTTAAACAGGTCAACGTCAAGGGCTTCAAGGCACTCGAAATTGTATTCGCCGTCCTCGCCTCTGGGAGTCTTCTCTCTGTCCACATAGTAATTGTCAAGTCCTATGGGATGAGGAACCTTGCCAAGAGTTCTGAGCTGTATGGAAATTCTGTGTGAAAAAGAGGTCTTTCCTGATGAGGACGGTCCCGCGATCATTACAAATTTGCAGCCCTTTCTTGCCACAATCTCCTTTGCGATCTCGCCGATCTTTCTCTCCTGCTCAGCCTCGTGAACTAAGATCATCTCTTCCAGCGAATCACCGCAGATTCCGTCGTTTAACTGACCGATATTTCCCATGCCCACATGTGTCGCCCAGTTTTCGGAATCCCTTAATGTCTTAAAGAGCTTCTCTCTGGGGACAAAGGGCTTTATGACTTCGGGCTCGCCGGCTGAAGGAAGCACCAATACGAAACCACCGCCGTAATTGATCACATCAAACCACTTTACGTATCCGGCATTGGGAAGCATATATCCGTAGTAATAATCATAGAAGCCTTCGACCTCGTATACGTTTACCGAAGAACTTCTCCTGTATTTAAACAGATTCACCTTGTCATTCATACCGATCTTTGAAAATAGCTCGATGGCATCGTCTATGGGATAGGAACTTTTCATAAAAGGCACTGCTCGAAACTGAAGCTCTTTCATTCTGGCTTTGATCTTTGCCGCATTTTCGTCCGTTGCTTCAAAGCCGTAGGGCTTTACAAAAAGTCCGTTTCCGATCGTGAATTCCACTCTGGTCTCATTCACCGCCTCTGAGCCGAAGCAGTCAAAGATCGACTTTAACAACAGCATGGTGGCAGTTCTCACATAGGTCTTGTAACCCACTGAATCTTTCAGGGTGTAAAACTCGATCTCGGCATCCTTTGAAACCCTTTTAAAAAGTTCGCGAAGCTTGCCGTTTACGGAAACCAGTGCGATGGGTGCCTCATAATCTTTTTGGTATTCCTCTGCAATCTTTGCATAGGTAATTCCCTCTTCGTAGGTTTTTTGTTGTCCTTTGATTGTCAATGTCACCATAGTTTTTTGCTCCTTCATGCATAATATTTTAAAGTTTCATTCACTACATCAAGTTCATCGTTAATTTCAGAAACCCTTGCGGCCGCTTTTTCGCCCCTGCCTTCTTCCTTTAGTTTTAACAGGATCTCCTCCAGGCTTTCTTTTCTTTTGTCCAGGTACTCTTTTAATACGGGATTTTTCATGTCCGGAAGTATTTTACCGAAATTGTCACCGACTCTGTCCGCTTCATTATTTATGTCCCCGGTAAATCTCACCTTGAAGATAAAATAGAATTTACCTTCATCCTTTACCATGTTTTCGTCGAAAATCTTTAATCCACGCTCTCTTAAATATATCCTGAACTCCGGGATCTCAGATTGTGGTGACAGCACCAGTTCCTGCATGCCTTTTATCTTTTCAAAGCTGTCTTCCAGGATCTTTATGATAAGAGGACCACCCATACCGGCGCAGACCATTTTGTCCGCTTCCCCTGCTTCCATGCACTTTAATCCGTCAGAAAGTCTGCAGACAATCCTGCCTTCAAGTCCGGCTTCCTCCACATGCTTTTGCGCATTACTTAAGGGGCCGCGTCTCAGATCCATTGCCAGACACCAATCGGCTATTTTTTGCTCCACCATATATATTGCCAAAAAACCATGATCGCATCCCACGTCCACGATCCTCCCACCGGGAGTCACCATTTTGGCAATACTTTCCAATCTATGTGAAAGTATCAGCTTTTCACTCATAATTTTATTTTCCGTTCTTAAATATTCTGAAAATTATTGTATCAGAAATTGTCGGTTTAGTCAAAAAGGAACAGCCAAAGCTGTTCCTTTTTACGTAAAATATTGATCAATCAAGATAATCCTTCAGTTTTCTGCTTCTTGAAGGATGACGGAGTTTTCTGAGAGCCTTTGCCTCGATCTGACGGATACGCTCTCTTGTTACATTAAACTCCTTACCAACCTCTTCCAGGGTGCGGGCTCTGCCGTCGTCAAGACCGAATCTTAAGCGAAGCACCTTTTGCTCTCTCTCTGTAAGGGTTCCCAGTACCTCCACAAGCTGTTCCTTTAAAAGTGTAAATGCAGCCGCATCAGCAGGTACGGGCACGTTGTCATCGGGAAGGAAATCACCAAGATGTGAATCTTCCTCCTCTCCGATAGGTGTCTCAAGGGAGACGGGCTCCTGGGAGATCTTTAAGATCTCTCTCACTCTCTCAACAGGCATGTTCATCTCCGCACCGATCTCCTCGGGGGAAGGCTCACGTCCGAGTTCCTGAAGGAGCTGGCGGCTTACACGGATAAGTTTATTGATGGTTTCAACCATATGTACAGGGATACGGATGGTTCTGGCCTGGTCTGCGATGGCTCTTGTGATAGCCTGACGGATCCACCATGTGGCATATGTTGAAAACTTATAACCCTTGCGGTAATCGAATTTTTCCACCGCTTTAATAAGACCGAGGTTGCCTTCCTGAATAAGGTCAAGGAAAAGCATTCCTCTGCCCACATATCTCTTCGCAATACTTACAACGAGTCTGAGGTTTGCTTCCGCAAGACGTTTCTTTGCATCCTCGTCGCCCTCCTCCATTCTCTTTGCGAGCTCGATTTCTTCGTCAGCTGACAAAAGGGGTACTTTACCGATCTCCTTTAAGTACATTCTGACCGGATCCTCAATGCTGACACCGTCGGGAACCGACAGATCGATATTCTCCACATCGATCTCTTCCTCCTCGGCTGCCATAATGTCCTCATCGTCAACCACATCAATATCTTCATCCTCTGTGATCCTCAGGACGTCCACATTGCTCTGCTCAAGCATCTCGAGAATTTTATCAAACTGATCTTCCTCCAGCTGAAACTCAGCAAAAAAATCGCTGATCTCCTGATACTCAAGCACATTTTTCTTCTTTTTTGCAAGTGCGAGAAGATCCTTTACCTTCTCATCAAATTTAGCCTGCATTGCTTCATCCATTGTTCAATTTTCCTCTTTTCATAAGTATTATCATTCCAGATTAAAACTTGTTTTTTCCAAAGCCTCAAGGGCTTTCTTTCCTTCTACCACCTTGCTTAATGCGGTCACATCGCTTCCAAGCTTTGATGTGTAATATTCATATGCGGTCTTTTTCACCGCCAGGACCACATCGTGAAAAGCTTTCGACCTTTCAGCCGGGGTATCAAGTTTCGGGAGATTTGTATTAAAAAGACTTGCGGCCGCTCTCTGTTCCTCCTCATCCTGAAACATATTGATGATCCCTGCAGGATTGTATTTACCCTCTTCTATATCGGCAAACAGCCTCTCAGCCACTTTCCGATATATACCTTCGGTAAAATCCTCCGGGGAAATATATGATTTAACCTTGCCATACAAGGTTACGTCATCGGTTATCCATGTAAGGAGCACACGCTGTGCTTTCTTTAGATTGTCTTCTTTGTCTGTCTTTTTGTTTATGCCGCTCTTTGGTCTCTCTATAGGCTTGGCTTCTATACCCTTTCCCGCCTCGCTTAGGACCAGTTTTCGCATGCTCTCAAGAGTGATATTGTATTTCGCGCAGATCGCCTGAGTGTAATTATCCCTCTCCACTTCCTCTTCAAACCTGCAGAGTTTCTTTGCAATCTCCCTGTGAAAAGCTGTTTTTTCCTCAGGGTCTGAGAGGTTAAAGTCACTCTCGAGCTGCCTTATCTCAAAATAAAAGCTGTTTTCGGCATTTGCGATCCTCTCTTTAAAAGCATCTGCCCCGAGATTTTTGATGAATTCATCCGGGTCCTTGTAGGGCTTCATGTTGATGATCTTGCCGCTTAAGCCCACTTCCCTCAAAATTCCTATGTTTCTGAGGGCCGCCTTTGTTCCCGCTCCGTCACTGTCATATGCAAGCAATACAGATTTCGAGAAACGCCTTAAAATATTGGCCTGCTCAGATGTAAATGCCGTTCCAAGGGATGCCACAGCCTGGTCAAATCCCGCCTGGTGCATAGCGATAACGTCCATATATCCCTCGCAGATTATAACATTGTCGGCTCTGCTTTTTCTGGCAAAAGAAAGCCCGAAAAGATTCCTTCTCTTATTGAAAACCTCCGTCTCAGGTGAATTCAAATATTTAGGTTCTCCGTCCCCCATAACTCGTCCGCCAAAGCCTATGACTTTGCCGTTTGCACTGAAAATGGGAAACATTACTCTGTTCCAGAACAGGCTTCTCAAACCGTATTTCTCATTGTAAGTTGCAAGGCCGGTAGCCATGATTATGTCATCATCAAAGCCTTTACTCCTTAAGTACTCCACTATCTGAGTGCTGTCCTTGGGAGCGTAACCAAGACCGAATTTGTGAATAGTCTCATCGGAAAGCCGTCTTTTTTCGGATAAATATTTTAGCCCCACTTCACCGTGAGGAGTCTTTAACATTTTATAAAAATAGATAGCCGCTTCCTTATTACAGTCCATGATCTTTTCACGTCTGTCGGCTTTTTTCTTGCTCTCAGGACTCATCTCTGCCTTTGGAAGGGTAATGCCCGCTCTTTCCGCCAGGGTCTGTACCGCCTCCTGGAAAGTCATATTTTCATATTTCATCAAAAAGGTAAACACATTTCCGCTCTCGTTGCAGCCAAAGCAATGATACATCTGCTTTGGAGCGTTTACCGAAAAAGAACCGGTTTTTTCACTGTGAAAGGGACATAAACCCCAATAGTTTGCGCCCTTTTTTTGTAAATGCACGTAGCTGCCGATAACATCCTCGATGTTGTTGCGGCTGCGGACTTCCTCTATCAATTCGTCAGAATAATACATTTCTTCCCCTAATTATCAATAAAGCTGCCATGATTTCGGTATAAAGAGTTCCTCGTATTTTGCCATGGCGTACCTATCCGTCATGGCTCCGAGGTAGTCGCATACCACTTTTTCTCTGGGTTCTCCCTCTGCTATGAGATTCAGATATTCTCCCGGCAGTTCATCCAGATTTTTCACAAAATGACCGTAGAGAGTCTCCACGAGAGCCTCTGCCTTTCCCTCCTCGCTCTTGGCGACCGGATTGGTATAGACGTTTGCAAACATGAACTCTCTGATCTCTTTCATCGCTCTTCCGACAGTCTCTGACTGCAGGATATCATTTTGTCCCATGCTGTTTATCACGATATCATGAATGAAGGAATCCATTCTCTCGCTTGGAGTGGTTCCTATGACAGAACGAATGCTCTCCGGAACGTCGAGCTCCGTCAAAATACCGGCTCTGACCGCATCATCCATATCATGGTGAATGTAAGCGATCTTGTCAGATAAACGCACCACTTTTCCCTCAAGGGTGTGGGGCTTTCCGATGGTCTGATGGTTCAGGATACCATCCCTCACCTCATATGTAAGATTTAATCCCGCGCCGTCTTTTTCAAGTCTGTCCACGGTGCGGACGCTCTGCTCACTGTGTTCGAATCCGTAGGGACAAACCCGGTTAAGAGCCCTCTCCCCTGCGTGTCCGAAGGGCGTATGACCAAGATCGTGGCCAAGAGCAATGGCCTCCACCAGATCCTCGTTAAGTTTCAGCGCTTTGGCGATGGTTCTTGCCGTCTGGGATACTTCCAGAGTATGGGTAAGTCTTGTTCTGTAGTGGTCCCCCTCGGGTGACAAAAACACCTGAGTCTTATCCTTTAGTCGTCTGAATGCCTTGCAGTGAATGATCCTGTCTCTGTCTCTTTGGAATACAGGCCGGATGTCGCACTGTTCCTCGGGCTTTAACCGTCCCTTGGAATTCATGCTAAGCACCGCATATGGGCTCAAGTACTCCTTTTCCCACTGCTCAAGATTTTCTCTGATTGTCATTTATACTCCATTCCCGCTTCATGCGAAATAAGACGCAAGAAAAAATTTCTCCGAATAGTAATATTACACATTCCCTTCCTATTTCCTTTTTTATTTTCGAATTTTTTTCTTTTTTTTGAAAATAAAAAAATTTATCCTTTTTCCCCTCAGGTACTGTTCAACACGCCAAAAAAAGTTTATGATTTCTTTATAAATTGTTCGTAAAACTAATCTTGTATATCACAATTAAATTTGATACAATGTAAAAAGTTTTGGCGCAGTATTATTAAAATATTGCACTGATCAAGGCTTTGTTTTTATCAACTGACACACTAAATTTTGGAAAGATGAGGTTAGAATAATGAAAGAATATACACAGCAGTTCTACACAGGTGAAAGAGCCATGTATGCGGCAAAGGATTCAAAATTCGTTGACTGTATCTTTGATGACGGCGAGTCACCTTTAAAAGAGTCTTCCGACATTGAAGTGATCGGAAGCAGCTTCAAATGGAAATATCCCCTCTGGTATTGTAACAACGTTAAAGTAAAGGACACCAACTGGTTTGACATGGCACGTGCAGGCGTATGGTATTCAAACAACGTATCAGTGGAAAACGCTCTCATGCAGGCTCCCAAGAACTACAGACGTTGCAAGAATCTCTCCCTCACTAACGTAACCTTCACAAATGCACTTGAGACCCTCTGGAGCTGTGACGGCGTTACATTAAAGGATGTATCTGCAAAGGGCGACTATTTTGCCATGAACTCCAAGAATATCAAAGCAGAAAATTTCACACTCGACGGCAACTATTCATTTGACGGATGTGAGAACCTGGAGCTTAGAAACTGCAAGCTTCTCACAAAGGATGCTTTCTGGAACTGTGACAACGTAACAGTTTACGACTCATATATCTGCGGTGAGTACCTGGGATGGAACTCAAAGAATCTCACCCTTATAAACTGCACCATCGAAAGTCTCCAGGGAATGTGCTATGTGGAAAATCTCAAGATGATCAACTGCAAGCTCATAAATACTACTCTCGCATTCGAGTATGCCGATGTTGAGGCTGAGATCACCACAAAGATTGACAGCGTATTCAATCCCAAGAACGGAACCATCTCCGCTCCCGAGATCGGTGAACTCGTCGTGGAGAAGGACAAGGTTGACCCTTCAAAGACAGTTATCAAATGTGACAAGATCGACAAATGCTCAGAAAAACCTGAATGGATCAAATAAGTTATCGATTTAAATAACTCATCATAATAAAGATATTTTAAAATCCAACTTCGTAAATATGTTATTATATAAATGGAGTTGGATTTTTTTATTCGGAAATAAATTTATTCACAAAATTTGACCAAAAAGGAGTATTTACCCTATGCCGGAGACAATAAAAAAAGACGTTTCTTCCAAATACAGATATGATTTTGACACGGTAGTAAACAGACGGGGCACGGATTCCATGAAATGGAATGTGGCTGAGAATGAGCTTCCCATGTGGGTGGCTGACATGGATTTTAAGACTGCACCTGAGATCATTAACGCCCTTGAAAAAAGGATCTCCCACGGAGTTTTTGGCTATGCGGAAATTCCTGATGAATGGTACAGCGCCTACGAAAACTGGTGGAGTAAGCGCCATGGCCTTAACATTGACAGGGACAGGCTGATATTTTGCACAGGTGTTGTTCCCGCCATTTCTTCCATAGTCAGAAAGCTTACGACACCCAATGAAAATGTGCTCATACAGACCCCCGTCTACAATATCTTTTTTAACAGCATAATCAATAACGGGGCAAGGGTTCTGGAAAGTCCTCTTTTGTATGAAAACGGAGAATATTCCATAGACTGGGCTGACCTGGAAGAAAAGCTTGCAGATCCTCAGACATCCCTCATGATCCTCTGCAATCCCCACAACCCGGTGGGCAAGATCTGGGACCGTGAGACACTGGCAAAGATCGGCGAGCTATGTAACAGATATAATGTCACAGTCATATCTGATGAGATCCACTGCGATCTCACAAGGCCGGGATTTGATTATGTACCCTTTGCATCGGTTTCCGATACCTGCAGGGATATTTCCATCACATGCATCGCACCCACAAAGTGCTTTAATATCGCCGGAATGCAGTCGGCTGCGGTATATGTGCCAAATAAATTTTTGCATCACAAGGTTTGGAGAGGGTTAAATACCGATGAAGTGGCAGAGCCCAATTCCTTTGCAACCTGCGCCGCTGTCGCAGCATTTACGGAAGGCGAGCACTGGCTTGAAGAGCTTAAGAGTTATCTTTTCGAAAACAGAGATATTGTGACAGAGACAATAAATAATACTTTCAGCGATGTGAAAGCTGTGAAAGGTGATGCCACATACCTTGTCTGGATCGACTGCACGCAGATTAGTGACCCCGCAGACCCGATAGATGCATTTATCCGAAGACATAGTGGCCTTTATGTCACAGACGGAAGCGAATACGGTTCCTGCGGCGAAGGGTTCCTCAGAATGAACGTGGCCTGTCCCAGGTCCACTTTGGAAGACGGCTTAAAGCGCCTCACAGATTCAATCTCTGAATACAAAAAAGTAAAAAAACTTTAAAACAAAAGCCCATGTGAAAAAAATCACATGGGCTTATTATTTGCTTTTAGCAGCATTTTAAATCGGGATTTTATCAACCCTGCTTGCCGTCTGCCTGGCGGATCATATCCTCCACTACGATATCATAGATCTCACCGACACTGTTACAGTATTCCAGTATTTTCCAGGGCTCATTTGTATGGAAATGGATCTTTACAAGGTCCTCATCGCCTGCAGCAATAAGGCTGTTTCCCTCAAAATTATCTGTGATATAGTCTGCTATCTCATCCTCATCCAGATCCTTGTCTCTTCTGTCGATCAAAAGCTGGGTGTCATAACGATACGCAAACTGATCGTCTTCCGCATCAATTGAATTAACTGCCATAATTCTACCTCCTAACTGAGTATTGTCAAACCATTATATAATACCATAAATCCGCGGATAAAATGCAAATTATTTAAATCTTCATGTCACTGCATTTCTTCAATGATGCTGTTAAGATTTTCTATAAATAAATTCCTTTCAGCCAAAACCTGCCTTGCGGATTCTTCCATGACTTCACGACTTAGCTGTGTCGCGTTAAGCCACTTTAAGTTTTCTCTTGCCCTGTCAGTCTTTACGACAACCTGATAATATTCAGGGCCCGCCATGTACATAGTCAAAGCTTCATCATCATCAAAAACTCCGGCCGTCAGGATCCCAAGAGTGTCAAAGATCGTATCGTTTGCAATGGGTCCCACTACAACATCATACTCCGGCGCAGTATCCATAAAGCGCCTGTTCGAAAAAATATAATCAAACCACTCTTTGTCACGATTTAATTCTTTGACCTTTAAGCCTTCCATATCGAGTTCGTACTCATTTATATAGGTTTCCATCCCCGGACTGTACTTGGCCCATTTTTTTGCAAAATCCCGGTCCGGACTTAAATAAAATCCCTGGCCGAAATCCGCGTTCTGTCTGCCGTGACGAATGTCCGGGTCTGAAATTATGGAAAAACCGGTGTGATACAGATGCATTTTACTCATATTTTTGTTTGATATAAATATGTTTTAACTGTTTTTACGGTCAATAACTATTTGATCTCTGCATGCCATTCCTGAAGGGATTTGATGTCATCATCGCCGTTTTCAAGCACAAACTTGATTCCCTCTGCCGCTGCCATTGCTCCTGTCATGGTGGTGATATACGGAACATGCGCCTTGATGGCGGTCTTTCTGAGATAGCTGTCGTCATGAACGCTTTCCTTGCCGCTGGGAGTGTTAACAACCAAATCGATATCTCCGTTGGTGATCATGTCCATGATATTGGGTCTGCCCTCGTAGAGCTTCTTTACCTTTTCCGCAGGGATTCCGGCTTCTACGATCTTTTCATAAGTTGTGCCTGTTGCCACAATCTTAAATCCTGCCTCAGACAAAAGTTTTGCAACTGCGGGAGCTTCGGGCTTGTCTTTTCTGTTTACGGAAATAAGAGCTGTACCCTTTGTGGGAAGTTCTGCCTTTGCACCTTCCTGCGCCTTGAAATATGCCTCGCCGTTTGTGGTGGAGATTCCAAGAACCTCTCCGGTAGAGCGCATCTCAGGCCCCAGGATCGGGTCAACTTCAGGGAACATATTGAAGGGGAATACCGCTTCCTTTACGCCGTAATAAGGTATCTTTCTGTCCTTTAAATCCTTTATGGGTGAAGGTCTGCCTGTAAGTTCACTTGTTACGATATCTACTGCAAGAGGTACCATCTTGATTCCGCATACCTTGGAAACAAGGGGCACGGTTCTACTTGCTCTGGGGTTTGCCTCGATGACAAATACCTTGTCATTTTCGATGGCATACTGCATATTCATAAGTCCCACGACATGCATCTCTTCGGCGATCCTTCTGGTGTACTCTTTGATAGTAGCCAGATTCTTTTCCGAGATATGCTTTGAAGGGATGATACATGCGGAGTCTCCGGAGTGGATTCCGGCAAGTTCAATATGCTCCATAACAGCGGGAACATATGCATGGGTTCCGTCTGCGATGGCATCGGCCTCACATTCCATAGCATGGTTGAGGAATCTGTCGATGAGGATCGGTCTGTCGGGAGTTACGCCGATGGCTGCTGCCATGTAACTCTCCAGAGTTTCATCATCATAAACCACTTCCATTCCTCTTCCGCCCAGGACGAAGGAAGGACGAACCATTACGGGATATCCGATCTTGTGAGCAACTTCCAAAGCCTCTTCGATATTAATAGCCATTCCTGCCTCAGGCATGGGGATCTCAAGTTTCTCCATCATGGCACGGAACAGATCTCTGTCCTCTGCAAGTGCGATAACCTCGGGAGTGGTGCCAAGGATCTTTACACCGTTTTCCTTTAATTTCTCTGCAAGGTTAAGAGGTGTCTGACCACCGAACTGAGCTATGACACCCACGGGGTTTTCTTTTCTGTAAATGCTAAGTACATCCTCAAGTGTAAGGGGCTCGAAATAGAGTTTGTCGGATGTATCATAATCGGTTGAAACAGTCTCGGGATTGCAGTTTACGATAATGGTCTCAAAGCCGAGTTTCTTTAATGACTGAGCTGCATGTACGCAACAATAGTCAAACTCGATACCCTGTCCGATCCTGTTAGGACCACCGCCCAGGATCATTACCTTCTTTTTGTCACTGCTTACGGGATCATTGTCCTCTCCGTTATATGTTGAGTAGTAGTAAGCGCTGTCCTCTGTTCCGCTTACGTGAACGCTGTCCCAGTTCTCTGAGATGCCGAGAGCCTCTCTCTTATTTCTCACAACGCTCTCATCGATCTCCAGGATCTTTGCCAGATACTTGTCTGAGAATCCGTCCTTCTTTGCCTGAATAAGTGCCTCGTCAGAGGGAAGACTTCCCTTGTTCTTTAAGAGTTCTTCTTCCTCTTCAACAAGCTCTTTCATCTGCTCGATGAAGTATTTTTTTACCTTTGTGATATCAAAGATCTCATCAACAGTAGCACCTTTTCTCAAGGCCTCGTACATGATGAAATGTCTCTCACTTGAGGGAGTGACAAGAGCCTTTAAAAGCTCTTCCTTTGATTTCTCATTGAAATTCTTTACAAATCCGAGACCGTATCGATCCTTTTCAAGGGATCTAACTGCCTTCTGGAATGCTTCCTTGTAAGTCTTTCCGATACTCATTACTTCACCTACGGCGCGCATCTGAGTACCAAGCTTATCCTCTACACCCTTGAACTTTTCAAAAGCCCAGCGTGCAAATTTAACTACAACATAATCTCCATCCGGAACATACTTATCAAGCGTGCCGTATTTTCCGCAGGGAAGCTCTGAAAGAGTAAGTCCTGTTGCAAGTTTTGCGGATACAAGCGCGATGGGGAAACCGGTTGCCTTTGAAGCAAGTGCGGATGAACGGCTGGTTCTGGGATTGATCTCGATAACGACGATCCTGCCGGATACGGGATCATGAGCAAACTGAACGTTGGTTCCACCGATAACTCCGATGTGCTCAACGATCTTGTAAGCCTGACGCTGCAGTTCCTTTGCCAGATCGTCATCGATGGTAAGGAAAGGCGCGGTACAGAAAGAATCACCGGTGTGAAGTCCCACGGGATCCACGTTCTCGATGAAGCAGATTGTGATCATGTTGTTGTCCTTGTCACGGACTACCTCAAGCTCAAGTTCTTCCCAGCCAAGTATTGATTCCTCAACCAGAACCTGACCAATTAGGCTGGCCTGAAGACCTCTTGCACAGACGGTCTTTAACTCTTCTTTATTGTAAACAAGTCCGCCGCCGGCGCCGCCCATGGTATAAGCGGGACGAAGCACCACGGGATAACCAAGTGAATCGGCGATCTTTAAGGCTTCCTCAACACTGTAGGCAACCTCGGAACGGGCCATGTCAACTCCGAGAGAATTCATGGTCTCCTTGAACTCTATACGGTCCTCGCCTCTCTCAATGGCATCAACCTGGACACCTATAACCTTTACGTTATATTTGTCCAAAATGCCTTCTTTATATAATTCGGAACACAGATTGAGTCCTGACTGTCCGCCGAGATTGGGAAGCAGAGCATCGGGACGCTCTTTTGCAATGATCTGTTCCAGACGTCTTACATTGAGGGGCTCAATATAAGTGATGTCCGCCATCTCCGGGTCCGTCATGATGGTGGCCGGATTTGAATTAACCAAAACAATTTCATATCCCAGACTTCTCAAAGCTTTGCAAGCCTGAGTTCCGGAATAGTCAAACTCACAGGCCTGTCCGATGACAATGGGACCTGAACCTATGATCAATATCTTTTTGATGTCTGTTCTCTGTGGCATGTAGTCTACTCTCCATATTCAAATTTATTTTTTGTAAAATTATGCAAAATTTACCAAAAGGAATTATAACATAAACTCTCTCATAAATAACTAATAAATTAGACTCAAAACTCAATATCTACCCATTACACAAAAGCATATGCCTTTTAGAGGCAAAATATTGTGATTTTTTACCGCACTATTGCGCTAAATCGTCATTTGCATAAAAATAAAGCGCTATTCTAAAGTGAAAAATCCGAGAAAAAATCACCCTCGCCGCTCTTTTCATCTTTGCCAAAGCCGATGAGAATGGATTTGCACAGGGCATGATTGTCCCCAAGCTCGCTTAGAAGTTCCTCCACTTTTTTGTTGTCGGGCTTTGTCTCATCCAAAAACAGATTGATATAATCCCTGTTGTCCGAGAAATACTTTTTTATAACCTGCCATGCACTCTGCCTGCCGTCCAAATTGTGGGTGCCTGCCATGTAGTCCCTGCACTTTTTCTCTGTCTCACTGCTTATAAAGCGATTGTATTTAAGCCTGAGGAGACACAGATAGGCCTTGTTTTCTCTCACGTCATCCACAAAAGCCGAGTTCTCCGAAGGCATCTCCCCATCGATGGAGCCCAGATAATCATAGGAAATGTCCTCCTCACCGCTGGGGCAGGCCGCATCACTTCCGTCGAAATCGCTGTTGTTTAAAAATGTGGAAAGCGCAAGATCCCAGCTTTTGAAAAAATCCTCGTCGGAGGCGGTAATATTTTTCAAAATGTAATCAGCGGGAAGCCTGTTTACTGTCACCGCAAGAAGTACTGACCTGTCATCGGAATCCCCATAGCCTATAAGCATGTCGCGAAGAAGGGCGCACTTGTCAAACACCCCTCGTCCAAACTCGATGTTTATGGGTTCACTATCTTTTTCTTCTGTGGCTCTTACCACAAACTTTTCAAGATGAGCGCAGCCTGAAAAAGCCCAGTCCTCGATCTTTGCCACAGTGCCGGGAAGGGAAATGTTCCTAAGTCCCACACAGCCAAGAAGAGCTTTTTTTGCAACTCCCCTGACCACGTAATAATTGTCATCAATAAGGACCTTGTCCGGAACCGTAAAGCTTACTCCCGTCCCCTCAAAGCCGCTTACATATGCACTTTTTTCTCTGAGTTCATATAGGATTTCCATATCTTAGAGCACCTTTAATATCTCGTCCCTGAGGGCTTCCTTTCTGTCGCTCACCATCAGGAGCGAATTGTATTTGTCATAATCTGCGGAGCCGAAGTTTCTGAGGAATGCGGCGCTTTTTTCACCGAGAGTAAGCTTTGTCACAAAGACCAACATCTCATTGCTCTCATCCCCAAAGGTACTACTCAAAAATTCAAAGCCGTTGTGAAGCTTTTCCTTAACCTTTTCAGTGGATTCCTTTAACTCCGACACTTTGCCGTTATATACTTTTCCTATAACTTCTGACGGGGCGGAGTTTTCGCCACTAACCGCATTCAAAATTTCCGTGTAGAATTTCCTGATCTTTTTGTGCTTGCGCTTTTCAGCGGAAGTCAACGTTCCGGCCTTTTTCTTGGTGGTGATGATGGTATCCCTCGCCTCGATCTGGGCCTTGATATCAGAGACAGGATCCCCAGATTCCTTGATATTTTTAAGGGCCGGGAATATCTCCTTTATGTACTCTGCCTCCGTCTGGACTTCCTTCATCTCCTCCATGACTTTTCCTGACAAAAGACCCACGATGGACAGTTTTTCGTCCACGCCTGCTGCCTTTGCCTTGTTTATCATTTCATCCGAGTATTCCCCTGTAAGGAGATTTTCCAGGCGATATATCTGTTTGTATTTGTTGTAAAGATCATAAAAAGCGGTAAATTCCCGCACAACTCTGTCGTTTTTAAGGTACTGGCCCACCAGATTTTCGCCCACTTTCAGGCCATCCTCCTCGTAGAGATACAATATATCCGAGAGATCCTCCCAGCCTCTTGCGGTGACATATGCCTTGCCGTCGGCCGTTGTCTCGCACATATAAAACATATCCTTATTGGCATCCAGGAAATTCTGGACTGCCTGGTGAATGCCCTTTTCCACCGCGTATTTTTTCCATGCGGGATAATCCGCATCCACGGACAAAACCTTTAATCTGTCCAAAGTTACCACATCAAACTCTCTGACGGATTTATTGTATTCCACAGGGTTTCCCGCAGTCACTATCACCCATCCCTCAGGAACGGCATGCCTTCCAAAGACCTTATACTGGAGAAATTGAAGCATTGAGGGAGCCAATGTCTCGGACACACAGTTGATCTCGTCCAAAAACAATATGCCTTCCTTAATGCCGCTCTCATCCATGGTCTCGTAAACGGATGAAATGATCTCGCTCATGGTGTATTCCGAAACATCATATTTTACTCCGCCGTATTCCTTTTCCTTTATAAAAGGAAGGCCCAATGCCGACTGTCTGGTATGATGCGTCATGGAATAGCTGACAAGAGCTATCCCGAGTTCTCCTGCCACCTGCTCCATGATGGCGGTTTTTCCGATTCCCGGAGCGCCTATCAAAAATATGGGGCGCTGCCTGACAACAGGGATCTTGTAGTCACCGAACTCATCTTTTTTTAAGTAAATGCTTACAGTATTTTTAATATATTCCTTTGCCTCTGCTATGTTCATTCGTTACCCTCTCTGTGTAAAAATCTGAATTTTTCCAACAAGCTACTTTTCCTGCAAAACATCTTCACTTTCCAGGATTACTTTGATGCTCCAGGGCGGAACCGGCACACGGTTTTCATCTTCATCCAAAAATGCAAAGATCACATCATATTTTGGTGCTTTTTCCGGATAGATCCCGTACCCGTCTGTCAGATAAACAAGTCCCTGCAGATCATCAAATTCCCTGTTGTAGATCAGTTCATCAACGTAGGCAAACACCGGTCTGAAATCCGTGGCTCCAAAACCTTTCACGGTAAATTCCCTTAAGAATTCATCAAATTGATCCCTGTTTTTTATCACAGTATCCGACTGGATCGTGGCATCACATTGAATTATGTGGATGTTTACTTCCTTGAAAAAAGAATTCTCGGCTGACAGGATCTCGTAAGTCTTTTGCATGAAACTCTTTACCACCTCACCCGAGCATGACGCCGATGTGTCAACAGCGATCACAAAATCCCTTATCTTTTTGTTCTCAGTATATTCAAGTGGCTCTATCAACGGCAGCTTCCCGTATGTCCTAAGGCCATAAGTATAATAAATATAATCAAATTCGTCGGGATTTACCTTGATCTCCTCGCCTCTTACAGCAAAGGCTTTAAGTATCGAATCATAGTCATATCGGGTCTTTGTGGCCTCATTCAGATTACTCTTTATGGTTTCACTGCCCGTAACATTTTTTGAAAAACTCTTTAACTCAGCCTTTACTCTCTCCGCGATCCTCTGCCAGTCCTCCTTGGTGATAATGGTCTGCGGTTCCTCTTTGTATGTGATACGTGGCATATGAAGATCAAATGTAAAAAGCCTCTTATATTCCGCCTCCGCTTCGATACTCATTCCCGATACACAAAACTCCCTGTACAGCGGGTCTGCAGTGACGGATGGCACCCATTTTTTAATCTTTTCTATCCTGATTCTCTGCTCGTTGTCCCGAAGCAGCGCTGCCTCCGGCCAGTTGAGCGATAAGACTACATTTTCCACAGCTATGTCACAGGCCATGTTCCAATTGTATTCATTGGTCTTGTCAAAGCGGTAGCTGTGCAAAAATATGCCGTGAAACAGAACGTGAAGTAACAGCCTCACCGGATAATTAGGTTCTTCAACGTAGTCTTTTAACAGTTTCTCCGGGTCATAATACAGCACTTCACCGTTTGCTCTGTAGCAGCCGCTCCCCGGATTTTCCATGAATTTATATTTTGCCAAAGCACCGTCAAAGAATCTGTACTGAATCGTGATCGCATCTCTTGCAAGTTCCATGACTTTCGATGCATATTCACTTAATTGTTTTTCGTTTATATCCAACAAAAGTCACCTGCCTTTCAAAGTTTTCTGCGATTACAGATATTATCGCATTATTCCACTTTCCTTTCAATTATATCTTTGGCAAAATAAAGTTTTGCCAAAGCAAAACCCATAAAAAAAGCCCTGTGACAATTAAGTCACAGAGCAGTTTTCACATATGCAAATCGAGTAGGCTGACTCCTGCTCGATTTCAACTCTGTTTCACACCTCAAGGCAAAGCCTTTCGGTGTTCTACAGTCGCCTAAGTCCCCCTCGCAAGCGAGCTTGCAGGTGGGACTTAGGCTCGTTGTTATACAAAAAGCGAAGCGCGAAACACGAACACTAAATGCATTCGGCTTCGCGCCACCAAGTGCAGGAAATGGGACTTGAACCCACACGATGTTGCCACCACTAGCACCTGAAGCTAGCGCGTCTGCCATTCCGCCATTCCTGCGCACCTTTGATATTTTAACTTCTTTTATGCTGAAAGTCAATCATTAAATGTTAAGGAATGTATAAAGATAAATCATAAACGTCTTTCCTGTTTTAATCTGTCAAGCAAGGCTTCGCAACCCTCAGAAATCTGTGCGAAAACTCCCGAAAAATCACCTGTATACCACGGGTCATCTATATTTTCCGGGTGATCCGTAAAATCCATCAACAGGTATACCTTCTTTTCCGGATCAGACCCTACTATGCGAAGAATGTTTCTGATATTCCTATCCTCCATGCCGATAATATAATCAAATTTATCATAATCTTCCTTTTTCAAGGTTCTGGCATATTTTCCCGCAGAGTTGATCCCATGTTTTTTTAACTCCTGCACCGCAGGCGGATAAACTGGATTTCCGTATTCCTCACTGCTTGTAGCTGCAGACTCGATATATATTTTTTCTGAAAGACCATTTTTTTCTACCATGTCCTTCATAACAAATTCCGCCATGGGCGAACGACAAATGTTGCCCAGGCACACCATTAGAACTCTAATCATCCCTTGTAATCCTTTTTCTTTACTGTACTTTTTCTTTACTGTACTTTTTCTTTCCTGACCTGTCCTTTTCTTTACGCTCCGGCAATTATCAGCGAGATTTGCAAAATCGCTTTTTCCGCCGCCCGAAATTGACTGAAATTCTGCTCTTCAACAGCGGGATTCTTTTAAATGTCATTCTCGCTGTCCACCATTGAATTAATCTTAAATTTTTTACCGCGGAATAATTAAAATCACATTTCTCGCTGTTACTCTTGAAGTATAAGAAAAATTATCTACAGCGAAATTTTCAATTTTCTTATACTCGCTGTTTTTCAATCGCTGAATTGGTTAAAGCCTTAGGAGACGTATTTATTGTAAAAAACGAATGTAAAATCCATAAGCCACTTCGTGTCAAACTTTTTAGAATTCTATGTAAAGTGTGTAAAGTAAAATTGACACAAAAACGGAAAGGAAGTATAATTCCCCTCCGCAAACTATGTTAGTTATCCTCCATGACTTCCAACATCATCCCGGCACCCGGCTTAAAGCCGTTTTGGAAGATCAGGCAATCTGTAATGACCTGATTTTCCAGAACACAATCGGTGTATTTCTCAAACAGTTCTTTCTGTGCGTCCGTTATGGTGGCACGGAGCTTTTCTTCGTTCCTGCAGATCAGCTCCACTTATTTCTTGTAC
>JAILHH010000011.1 GCA_024695935.1 Acetatifactor sp. | reverse complement strand
CCGGAACAGAATCTGTTTCCAAGATAAGTTTTTGCCCTGCCGTTGCATTCTTTACGGATGCCTTCAATCTTTCATTTGTTTTACACAACCGCTCCGTGTCGCGGAAAACGGCCACATTATCCTCTCTACTCATTATTATCGTCCCCTTTCTGATTAACTTTCCATTTCACACAGTCTAATTTTATCATGGCACCGCCACATGGTCATTAAACAAGCGGTTTAAAATCTCAAAGAATCTGTTATTCTCTTTTTCAATCATTGTCTCTTGTTCTCCTGCTCCTCTTTCCACTTTTCCAAGAGTGAAATAATGATGCGCTCTCGTTCTGGCGTAGTCATATGTCAAAAACTTCAAGTCTCATCAAAGTGTCATTAACAACGGTGTCTTAACGCGATGGCTTTGGGAGGACGTTCACCCGGCAATCATTTCCCATGAAAAATGGGAAACCGTCCAGGATCTGATCAAAAATTACAGCACCACGAAACACAATGTAGGAGCTCGTATTGTCACAATGATTCCAAATTTTTTACGAATAAAAAGCGGGCATTTGAAAGGATATTACATAATCGATATGTCCTGGAACAAGGAATTAAGAGAAGCATTCATTGAATTGATCAACAACAAATAAAGGAGATAAAATATTATGGCAATCAATTTTTCAGAATTAAATTTAAAGAAGGAATTGATTATCCTACTGTTTCTTTCCAAAACAAAAAGACCATTTAGTTAAGAATAATCTTTTTTATAGTTATTAAGCTATTAAGTTATTCACAGATTCGACAGCTTAATGCGGTCGTATGCACCGTTCTTAGCATCTTCGGGATGCGGTTCCAATCCAATAATGGTTATCTCCTGTTGTCTGGGCCCGTAAACCCAATACATTCGCCTGGCACCGCTCGTTTTATTCTCCAAATACGATTGCCAAACTTTCATTCCATATCTTCCAGACAATTCGGCGATTTCATGAGACTTAAGGCTCGGGTACATTGGATCTAGAGAAAGCTTTTTTAACGCATTTCCCCATTTCTTGTATAAATCTTCATCTTTTTTGCTAATAGTGCCATCTCTGTGTTTTGTCATAAGGGTATTCCATAATTGCTCCATCTCAGGGATACCCATCCGAATCGCATAACACATTCCGTAGCATCCCTCCTAAAAGTCTGACAGGTCAATAGCAGGGGAAACAGTTCCCATTTTGAAGTTCTCTATTGCTCTGTCCATATCTTTTAAAGTCTTTGCTGAAATGCTTTCCGGAACCGTCAGTTCTCGCGGTTCTAACATAATGCAACCGTTTTCATATTCTTTAACATTGTAGTACTGATACAAAGCACCTCTCAATGTCACTCTCTTTTTGCTGTCGATGTGAACTGTATAATCCTTGATTGCGTCCATCTAGATCACCTCCTAAGCTTTATTGAGTGGGATA
The DNA here is from genome assembly GCA_024695935.1 of Acetatifactor sp. Taxonomy (GTDB): domain Bacteria; phylum Bacillota; class Clostridia; order Lachnospirales; family Lachnospiraceae; genus RGIG10340. The sequence goes on along the minus strand of JAILHH010000011.1, from coordinate 133,941 downwards.
TCCCACCCAATATTATAATACTATCTGTCTTTCCATTCGTCAACTAATTATGTATAGACATCCTTTTTCTTCCAAATATATTTCCGCAAAAGCCATGATTACAGTGATAGCCCCGGCGGCATCATTAAAAACAAGCAAACGCCTGCATTTAAAAAAAAGTATAAAACTAAAAATAATGGAAATTTCCACCCGAATGGGTGAAGAAGAAATCCGGGCGCCCGGATGAGCGCCCGAATGTAAATCACTTTGTATTAATCTGAATGTTATTTCGCAAACAAGTATACTGAATTTGACGAAGGGTTGGGATTGGATTGGTCAGTTCTTATGACCTGCATCCCCTTCAATTCACATATGCTATTTATGACATAATCACAAACGACTTTATCGCCAATCTCTTTTTTCTTAAAATTATAATAGCAAACATCCATTCCTACGTTCTTGGCTCCGATCATGTCATTGGTAATCGAATCTCCGATCATCAAACATTCTTCCGGTCTGCAGTTGAGATCATCCAAGATATAATGATAATATTCCTTTGTGGGTTTTATCAATCCCATGGCCTCGGAGATGAAAAGTTTATGTATGTAAGGTTTTAGTTTTTTGATGCGTTTTTCCTGGATTGTAACCATACCGTTCGTGGCCAGAACCAGCTTGTGATCCTTGGCCAAGTCCTTGCATACCGTTTCGGTACAATCCTCTTTGAACTCAGCCGAACTCGCTATCGACTCTTCATAGCAGGCAACCACTTTCTCCAAATCGGCATCGACCTTGATCTCATCGAGAAGATACTTGTAATGAAGCTTCAGATAATTGTTGTAGCGTTGATGATAGTTCTTTTGTATCTCTTCATTGTCCGTATCATCAAGGCGCATCTCATTCCACGCCTTCCATCCGGTCTTTTCATCGATTTCCCGAAATTCGTCCGTATAAGCAACACCTAATAACGCTGCCACATTTTTCTGGGCAGAGAAATAAGCACTTCCAAAATCAAACAAGGTGTCGTCGATATCAAAGATGAGATATCGATATTTTACGCTACCTTTCATCTCTCCTTAAATCCTTTCTTCTCCGTTATTTTGCCATAGACATAGTTCAGTAACTTAATGATGCTCCCGACAGCCACAGCCGCTATAATGCTTTGTTGACTGTTCAAGAGCCTTTTCATATTCCTTATTCTGTCCTTCCAGAGTAATAGTGATTTTTGTCATGTCGGATCTAACCTTGAGATTGCCCTTACCGGTTACTTTGATCATTCTTTCATTTGTCATAATTGCTTATCTCCTTCACAATCTTTACTATTGCCTTAATGGGTAATTCCCTTATGGACCTGTATCGAAAAAACTTTAATCCGTTATACGCAAATTTTTTAATCATTAATTATTATGACCCGTAACGTTACAGTCGTCAACTTTCCCTGCTTTCATGCAAAAGCAATTTTTTATTTGTTTTAGTTCTCTATCAAATAGTGATCTTGATTTGTATCGTTCAAACCAAACATCTCCATTGTACTTATTTCGATATCTCGAATATTCAAAGGACAGCCATCACCCTCAATCGTAATGATCAGGTTTTTCCCACTGTAAATTCCGTTTTTGCGATACTCACTTATCTTACGAAAACTATGGCATCTATATTCTTTATCATCCAGCAATCCCATGTGTTCATGAAAGATCAGAGATCGTTTTTTTACATCCAGCAAAGTGAAATCCGGATAAACTTTCTTGCCGTTTTTCAAAATCAACTCAGCTTCGTATCGGTAAGGGATTCCAAGCGCAAAATACATGTCCGCCAACATTGCCTCGGATTTTGATCGCACCATATCACCCTTTTTGGTTGGATATACTATTTCTTCTGCCTTATAGTCATTAATATTATATGCCGCGCGTTCCCAAATGCTCACAAAATCTGAATCACACGCCAAAATCGGTTCCACAAGGCATTTCCGCTCCTCTCGCAACGTATGATAAACCGCTTCTGCCGATGATATACCTTGCAATTTAGGATTTCGATCAATTCTTTTCAATGCAGCCAACGCATTCTTTATATTTTCCAATTCCTCCTCTGCAACTTTAATAAACTTAATTGAGTAATCTTTTTGCGCGAGTTCTTTTGCAAGAGAGCCATAGCTCTTTCTGATATACTTGCCGTGAGTGTCTCCCGAAGAAGTGAGCTGATAATACTGGGTAGTCCCACTGTTATGGGATATGCGTAATCTCCCCTCCGGTGATTTCTTCAGAATAGACTTGGCGACTGCTATTGAATTGGTCAGTTCAATGATGCGGGATGTGAGTTCCTCTTTGATTTTTGATAATTGATACATAAGATATTCCTTTCTTTTAAAAATATAATTTATATATTTGTTCACTGAGATAACCGTTTGATACACGATTTCGTCTTCAAGGCCATGGTCAGCGTGATTTTTGCGGATAAGATCAAGACAAGAAGAGGGCCTTATCCGCATTTTCACAGGTTCGATCCTCTCGGTGGAGCGACTTTTGCGGATAAGATCATGACAAGAAGGGGGCCTTATCCGCATTTTCACAGGTTCGACCCTCTTGGTGGAGTGACTTTTGCGGATAAGATCAAGACAAGAAGGGGGGCTTATCCGCATTTTCACAGGTTCGACCCTCTTGGTGAAGTGACTTTTGCGGATAAGATTGGGACAAGAAAGGGGCTTATCCGCATTTTCACAGGTTCGTCCCTCTTGGTGAAGTGACTTTTGCGGATAAGATCGGGACAGCAAATGCATCTTATCCGCATTTCCACTCATCCGCGTCGGTTGCGGTGGCGTCGGCAACAATAGTGACAGTGATAGCGCCGGCGGCATCAGTAAAAACAAGCAAACGCCTGCATAAAAAAACGTATAAAACTAAAAATAATGGAAAATTCCACCCGAACGGGTGAAGAAGAAATCCGGGCGCCCGGATGAGCGCCCGAATGTAAATCACTTTGTATAAGTTCTAATGTTATTTCGTTAATAAATATACTAAATTTGGCGAAGGGTAGGAAAGAGGAGAACATCTCTTATGCTTGCAGCATCTGTGAGGAGCATTGTGAGACGGTCGATTCCGTAACCGATACCTCCTGTGGGGGGCATACCTATCTCCAAAGCATTGAGGAAATCCTCATCTGTATGCTCTGCTTCTTCGTCGCCTGCTGCCGCATTGGCATCCTGTGCTGCGAAACGCTCTCTCTGGTCGATGGGGTCATTTAACTCTGAATAAGCGTTGCACATCTCCCATCCGTTGATAAAGAGCTCGAATCTCTCAACCTTTGAAGGATCGCTTGGTTTCTTCTTTGTAAGAGGTGAGATATCAATGGGATGATCCATGATAAATGTAGGCTGAACCAGCTTGTCCTCACAGTATTCTTCAAAGAACAGATTCAGGATGTCGCCCTTTTTGTGACGATCCTCGAATTCTATATGGTGCTCTTTGGCAAGAGCCTTTGCCTCTGCATCGTCCTTCACAGCGTCAAAATCAACACCGGCATATTTTTTAACAGCATCAGTCATGGTAAGTCTCTCGAAAGGCTTGCCCAGGTCGATCTCTGTGCCCTGATAGTTGATGATGGTGGTACCGCATACTTCCTGAGCAAGATATTTGAACATGCTCTCTGTCAGTTCCATCATGCCTTCATAATCAGTATATGCCTGGTAGAGCTCCATGAGGGTGAACTCAGGGTTATGTCTGGTATCGATTCCTTCGTTTCTGTAAACTCGGCCGATCTCGAATACTCTCTCAAGTCCGCCGACGATGAGTCTCTTTAAATAAAGCTCAAGAGAAATACGAAGCTTTACGTCCTCATCAAGGGAATTGTAATGTGTCTCAAAAGGTCTTGCAGCCGCACCACCTGCATTATGTACAAGTGTGGGAGTCTCAACTTCCATGAAATCTCTTCCGGCTAAGAAGTTTCTGATCTCACGGATGATCTTTGAGCGCTTTACGAATACTTCCTTGCTCTCGGGATTCATGATTAGATCCACATATCTCTGACGGTATCTGGTATCAGTATCTGTAAGACCGTGGAATTTCTCGGGCAGGATCTGAAGGCTCTTTGTGAGCAGAGTCATTTCCTCTGCGTGGATAGACACTTCACCTGTCTTTGTCCTGAACAAGAATCCCTTTACGCCATAGATATCACCGATATCGGATTTTTTGAAATCCGCATAAGGCTCTTCGCCGATGGCATCTCTTGCCACATATACCTGAATATCGCCGTCAAGGTCACGTATATTGCAAAAAGAAGCTTTTCCCATTACACGCTTGAACATCATACGTCCTGCGATGGAAACATGGATGGGCTGTGCATCCATGATGGCTCTTCTCTCATTATAGTCCTCGTTTATCTTTTCTCTGGCCTGCTGCTCATCAAGTCCATCCACATTCACTGCTTCACGACCCTTTAACAGCTCTGCTTCATGAGCATTGTAAAGGTCCTTTGCCTGTGCGGTATGGTGAGTCTGGTCATATTTTGTGATCTGAAAAGGATCCTTGCCTGCTGCCTGAAGGTCGCTTAACTTGTCGCGTCTGACCTTTAAGAGCTGGTTTATATCCTGAACAGACTGATTGTTGTTAGCTTCTGCCACGATCATTCACTCCTTAAAATAAATTACTCTGTTACGCTTCTCTCGATCTCTAAGATCTTGAAAGCAGTCTCGCCTGAAGGGGTCTCAACCTTAACTTCATCGCCTACTTTTTTGCCGATCAGAGCCTTTCCTACAGGGCTCTCGTTAGAGATCTTTCCCTTGAGGGAATTTGCCTCTGTGGAACCTACGATCTTGTATGTAAGTTCTTCATTGAATTCAACATCTAAAATCTTTACTTTGCAACCGATATTGATCTTGTCAAGGTCTACATCGTCTTCAACTACGACTTCCGCATTTTTGAGGATCTTCTCAAGTTCTTCGATCCTGGCTTCGATGTCTCTCTGCTCATCTTTTGCAGCATCATATTCAGCATTTTCTGAAAGGTCACCCTGTTCTCTTGCTTCCTTGATCTTCTGTGCAACTTCTTTACGCTTTACGACCTTGAGGTCATGGAGCTCATCCTCATATTTTTTAAGTCCTTCGTAAGTTAAGATGTTCTTCTTTGATTCCATTGTAACTTTGCCCTTTCACTTCATTTATTATATATTTTTTTCTTCAAAAATTTTTACAGTAAGCCTAATTTAACTCGTGTATTATAACACATTTGTCGTGGGTGTCAAGTTTCGGCCCCGAAAATAGTATTTATGGCTTCCACAAGTTCTTCCATGGTTTCCATTTTGTTTATTGCATTTCTAAAAGAAGATGATCCGGGAAGTCCCGTAGTATACCAGGAGAGGTGCTTTCTCATTTCTCTGACTCCAATGTATTCACCCTTGTATTCAAGCTGCAGAGCCGCATGGCGAAGCAGTATTTCGCGTTTATCGTTAAGTGAAGGTTTCTCCGGGTATGACCCTGTCTCCAAATAGGTTGTCACATCTTTAAAGATCCAGGGATTTCCCTGAGCGGCGCGTCCTATCATGACTCCGTCGCAGCCGGTTTCTGAAAGCATCTTTTTTGCGCTCTCCCCGTCCACCACGTCACCGTTTCCGATAACGGGGATCTGTACCGCTTCCTTTACCTGTCTGATGATGTCCCGGTCCGCGTTTCCGGAATAGTACTGTTCTCTGGTCCTTCCGTGGACTGCGACGGCGCTTACGCCTGCTTGCTCCGCGATCTTTGCGATCTCCACAGCATTTACGTGGCTGTCGTCAAAGCCTTTTCGGATCTTTACCGTGACGGGCTTTTTTACTGCCTTAATAAGGGATGACAAGATCTCCTCCACGAGCTTTGGCTCTTTCATAAGGGCGCTTCCCTCGTGGTTATTTACCACCTTTGGCACAGGGCAGCCCATGTTGATATCAAAGATGGAAAAAGGTCTCTCCTCTATGCGCTTTGCCATTTCACTTATGATCTTTGGGTCTGATCCGAAAAGCTGGCAGCTGACCGGTCCTTCATCAGGGTGAACCTCCAGCAGCATATCGGTGTTTTTGTTATTATAAAAAATCGCTTTTGCGCTCACCATCTCCATGCAGACCATTCCCGCGCCCATCTCATGGCACAGCAAACGAAAAGGCAGGTCTGAAACACCTGCCATTGGAGCCAATATTATATTGTTGTCTAAAGTGACATCTCCTATTTTTAATTTCGTCATTATTATTTCCTGTTTTTGTCATATATGAGCTTTAATCCGTCGAGGGTAAGAGCGGCATCATATACATCGATCTTGTCTGTCTCGTCGGATATGATCCTGCCAAGTCCACCTGTGGCAACCACTTTCATGTCGGCCACTCCGGTCTCTTCCTTTACCTTTTCGATGATGTACTCTGTGGCACCGATCTGTCCGAACATAAGTCCTGCCTGCATGGATGTGATGGTCTCCTGAGCCAGGATTGACTTTGGCTTTTTGATCTCGATCTCGGGAAGCTTTGCAGTTCTTGTCCAGAGAGCCTCTGAAGAGATCCTGATGCCGGGAGCGGTGATTCCTGCCGCAAACTCACCTTTTTCCGTTACGTAGTCATAGGTTGTGGCTGTACCGAAATCGATGACTAAAATCGGGCCGCCGTATTTTTCATATGCTCCCACTGCGTCCACGATTCTGTCCGCGCCGATGGCTCTGGGATCTTCTGTGATAACTTTAATGCCGGTCTTGATGCCGGGGCCCACCACAAGGGGTTTTGAATCGAGGTATTTTACCATGGCGCTGGTGAGTGAATACATAACTGCAGGCACAACGCTGGCAATAATGGTTCCCTCGATATCCTCTTTTTTTACATTGTTTGTCTCTAAGAGCTGTGTGATGATAACACCGTATTCGTCGCTGGTATGAGCGGTCTTACTCATCATTCGAAAAGACGCCTTCATCTCATCCCCGTCATACACACCGAAAGTCATATTTGTATTTCCCACATCAATTACAAGTATCATCTTTGTTCCTCCCGTTATTTCGTATCCTTAATCTTCATCAAGAAGGTCAGACACATTTTCTTTTAATATGAAAACTCTGTAAAAAAGTGCCAGGCTCTCTAAAAGTTCCTGTTTGTTTCTCTTTATCTCACCCACCAAAAGACCGCTGGAAATATCATCATAGTAGATATCTCCCTCCTCCGCCTCGGTTTCGATAACAAGTTCCCCGTCAGGCTCAAAAGCAAAGGTGATGACGCCTCCCACTTCCTCCGTAAAGAGAACGCATATGATATGCAGTTCGTCCTTTATGGAATCGGGGATCCCGTCAAAATCCTTGTTAAAATAATACTTTTTTTCATATGCACTGGCGCCGCAGAGCACTGTCTTTTCGCGTTTTTCCATATTTCTCCGTCTGTTTATTCCAAAGTTTCCATTTAGTTCAAGTTTTAAATCCAGGAAACAAAAAAGTTTCCATTTAGTTCAAGTTTTAAACATATCCGTAGAGGCCTCGCACGGACACCTCTCCGGCATCGACATTTTTTATCGTGCCGTCCCCGCACTCTACCACAAGTCTGCCTCTGTTGTCAATTCCACGGCTGATGCCGTCATATTCTCCGTGGGGATCCAGCACCCTTACCTCACAGTCCATGCTCACAAGTCTGTTATTATATTCATCCCGTAAAGGGGTCAGGTCCTTGTATTTTATAAAGAGATCCAGATTTTCCTCAAAATACCCCAGGGTTTTGTTCAACAGGTCTTTTCTGTCCACTTTAACATCCGTCAGGGATTCGATGTCTCCCGCATGTCCCGCAAAATCGCCCGTAAAGTTCTGTTTCAAACAGTTGATGCCTGTTCCGATGACCACGTATTCCATATCCGTACCGTTAAGGGTCATCTCTGTGAGTATCCCGCAGATCTTCATGCCATTTATGACGATGTCATTTGGCCATTTGATCCTGCAATTGTCTCCACCCGTCAGCTCATCCACCGCCTTTGCCACGGCCATCCCCATTAAAAGGGTCATCATGGAGGCCTTGTCCGGCTCGATATCAGGCTTTATCAAAAGGGAAAAATAAATATTTACCCCTTTTGGGCTGACCCAGGTCCTGCCACGCCTCCCTTTTCCCGCGGACTGATAGTCCGATGCGAAAACAATGCCACCCTCCGGGACGCCTTCTTTTTCAAAAAAGCGTTTGCATTCTTCATTTGTGGAATCTGTCTCTTCCAAATAAACGGTTCTCAATTTATAAATCCTTGTTTAACTGCGTATATTTTACAATGTGGCTGCCATGACAGCTTTGATGGTATGCATTCTGTTCTCTGCTTCCTCAAATACCAGGGATCTGTCGGATTCAAAGACTTCATCTGTTACTTCCATCTCTTCGATACCGAATTTCTTTGAGATCTCTGCGCCGATCTTTGTCTTCAGATCGTGGAACGCAGGGAGACAGTGTAAAAAGATTGCGTCCTTTCCCGCATTGTCCATAATGCTTTTGTTAACCTGATAAGGTGAGAGATCCTTGATCCTCTCCTCCCATATTTCGTCGGGTTCTCCCATGGATACCCACACGTCGGTGCAGACTACGTCGGCACCCTTTGTGCCTTCAAATGCATCCTCTGTAAGGGTGATGGTGGCGCCGCTCTGTTTTGCTATCTCTTTGCAGGTTTCAACCAGTTTTTCATCAGGGAAATATTTTTTGTTCGTGCATGCCACAAAATCAAGCCCAAGTTTTGCACAGCAGACCATGTAGGAATTACCCATGTTGTAGCGGGCATCTCCCATATATGCAAGCTTTATGCCTTTAAGTCTGCCAAAGTGCTCTCTGATGGTGAGCATATCCGCAAGCATCTGGGTGGGATGGAATTCGTTGGTAAGTCCGTTCCAGACGGGGACCTTGGAATACTTTGCAAGTTCCTCCACGATCTCCTGACCGTATCCTCGGTACTCGATACCCTCAAACATGCTTGCCAGTACTCTTGCAGTATCGGCTATACTTTCCTTTTTTCCGATCTGGCTTCCCGAAGGATCCAGATATGTGGTCCCCATTCCAAGGTCATGAGCCGCAACCTCAAAGGAGCATCTGGTTCTGGTGGAAGTCTTTTCAAAGATCAAAGCCACATTTTTTCCCCTGAAATCATCCATGGGTATGCCCTTTTTCTTTTTATCTTTGAGTTCAGCTGCCAGGTCGATGAGATAAATGATCTCCTCGGGTGTAAAATCCAGAAGTTTTAAAAAATCACGTCCCTTAAGGTTCATTGGTATTTCCTGCCTTTCCAAATGTAAAAATCAATTTCTAATATACTTCAAAATTCCTTATTTTTCAACAATTTGGCGTATATCTTTTTTATTTCTGTAATTTTGTAAATCGGTAAAGTGCATAAAAAGAAATAGACCCGCTGCAGGCTTAATCAATAAACCTGCGGCGGGTCATTTACACAACAATCATCATTGAACTATTTATTATTTGCTTGTCTGCTTCCAAGCGGTAGCAAGGCTTGCGATTCCGTCAAGTTCTGAGGGAAGAAGGATGGTCGTAGCCTGTCCGTCAGCCACTTTCTCAAATGCTTCAAGGCTCTTCATCTTTAATACTGCCTCATCAGCGCCTGCTTCCTTGATCATCCTGATACCGTCTGCATTAGCCTGCTGAACTTTGAGGATTGCTTCTGCCTCACCTTCTGCCTCGCGGATCATCTTTTCCTTTTGAGCTTCTGCTCTGAGGATTGCTGACTGCTTTTCAGCCTCGGCCTTAAGGATCGCAGATTCTTTTTCACCTTCTGATACGAGGATCTTTGCCTTCTTTTCACCTTCCGCACGAGTTACGGCCTCACGTCTCTCACGCTCTGCCTTCATCTGTTTCTCCATGGCATTCTGGATCTCTGCGGGAGGAATGATGTTCTTTAACTCTACACGGTTTACTTTGATTCCCCAAGGGTCTGTAGCAATGTCGAGAGCTGCACGCATCTTTGTATTGATGGTCTCACGGCTGGTGAGTGTCTGGTCAAGTTCCAGGTCACCGATGATATTTCTGAGGGTTGTTGCTGTCAGATTCTCGATAGCCATCATTGGATTCTCAACACCGTATGTGTAAAGCTTGGGATCTGTGATCTGATAGAATACTACGGTATCGATCCTCATTGTTACGTTATCCTTTGTGATAACGGGCTGAGGAGGGAAATCAGCAACCTGCTCTTTTAAGTTTACTCTTCTGGCAACACGGTCAAATACGGGAAGCTTGAAATGAAGTCCAACTGACCATGTTGACTGGTAAGCACCAAGTCTTTCAACGATGAAAGCCTGTGCCTGGGGTACGACTTTAATACATGAAATGACTACTAATAAAATGATGACTATTAAAATTACTACAAATGGCATATTTACCTCTTTTCTGCGTCCTTAACGCCTATTCTTCGGGTTCGATAGATACTCTTTCTTCGGGTTTGATCTCAGGCTGGCCTGCTTCTGTATCCTGGCCGACGATGAGCTTTACTCCGCTTACCGCAAGTACTCTCACAACTGTTCCTTCCGGAAGTCTGATGCGGTCATCACTGCTTCTGGCGCTCCATTCGTTTCCGGAGACACTGACCTGACCGATTCCCTGAAGGTTGTCAACTTCACTGATCACGATGGCCTGTTTTCCGACCATGCTCTCCACATTTGTTCTGACTCTGTCTTTGTTAAAATACTTGACCGCAATGGGTCTTGTAAAGATCAGAAGCAGCACCGAAACCAACACCATCAGTGTGACCTGCAGCCAAAGCGGACCGCCGAGTAATGCCACGATAAATGCGATAAGTGAACCACCGGCAAACCATATCGTCGTAAGTCCCATGGTGAATATTTCGATAAGTGAAAACGCGATCAATGCGACTACCCAAAAAACCACTAAATTGTCCATGTACATCCTCCTCTCTTCCCTTAAATCTACATACATTTTACTATAGTGATAAGTACGGTGCAACCGACATTTATGCACGTTAGAATAATAAAAGTGCCCTAAGCAATAACTTATGGCACTTTATCATTCATATAAATATTTTTATGCACGAAACCAAAGTCTTTAATAGAAAACATGGTTTCCGATCACCAGTCCTTCACGGCCGTTGTTTCTCCTAAAGTGTGTGTAGGAGCCTACATTCGAGGTACCGCTTATAGCCTCGTTTGCCGCGTCGATACATGACTGTTTGATCTTGCCGGATTCGTAAACCTTGTTTACCTTTCCGTTTATAGCCGGTGTAAACTGGCCTGATGCATATATAACACCGTGAATCGAATCGGGATAAGCCGAGCTTCTCACACGATTCATTACTACCGCACCTACAGCCACCTGACCTTCGTAGCTCTCTCCGCCTGCCTCACACTGAATAAGTGCCGCAAGAAGAAGTGTGGTATCTGCATCCGTGGTGAATGCACCGTAGTTTACATGTCTCTTTGCCTCTGCCTCCGCTGCAAGACGGGCCTTGATCTCGTCAAGGGTCTCACCTGCATCGATTACAAAATCTGTCTTTACAAACTCTCTGGATACATATCCTTCTGAGCCTTCGTAATCGACAAGTACCCACTCTTCATCGGAATTGTCGATCACTTCAACCACGTCACCCTTTGGTAAAAGTCCCAGTACCGAGCTGTCGGTACTTGCCTCGCTTCTGACTCTAAGGGTCTCTGTCTCGATCTGGGCGGTTGTCATTCCCACATCGTCTGCCAAGGCTTCTGCATCCTCTCCAAAGAGAAGATATTTGTCATTGGCCCAGCCTATAAGGTTTCCGGACTGGATCTTGGTCCATCCGTCCTGTCTTTCCAAAATTGTTCCGCCACAGTCTTTGTAAAGCATTCCGACTTTGTCTGAATCCGAGTCTGGGTTGCTTCTGACGTTAAGCGCCTGCTTAACGTTTGCCATTACTAAAGTGGAGCTTTCTTCTTCCTCTGTTTCAATCTTTGTAAGATCAAGTTTTAAAACCTTTGCGGTCTTGTTGATCGCATCTGTTGAATCCTTTGCTCCGGGATCCAGAATAGATGCTACTCCACCGTTTACTGTGTCCAGGTAATTTCCTGTGGCTTCCACTGTTATGCCTGTGTTCCAAATGAGGGTTCCCAATAGGAATGCTCCTGCAAGGCCCACAAACATACTCTTGTTTGTTGCCATAAAATAACCTCCACGCATTGGGGAAAGTTCCCCCAGCGTCAACTAAATTGTTACAAAATTATTACGTATCTGAAACATAAACGTTATAATAGCAAAGGGTTTTATTTTTGTCAAGTTTCGGAAAATTATCTACAATTTCTTCGATTTTTCGATACAAGCATCCATGGCATCCATCACAGCTGCCCTCATGCCCTTTTCCTCAAGGACTTTTACGGCTTCGATGGTGGTTCCTGCGGGGGAGCATACCATGTCCTTTAACTCACCGGGGTGCTTTCCTGTTTCTAATACCATCTTGGCACTGCCGAGAACACTTTGGGCTGCAAACTGATATGCCTGGGCTCTGGGCATTCCCTTTAAGACTGCTTCATCAGCCATTGCTTCTATAAACATAAATACATATGCAGGGCTGCTGCCGCTGACTCCCACCACCACATCCATCATTTTCTCGGGTACGATGTAAGCTTTGCCAAAGGATCCGAGGATATTCATAACAGCTGTTATCTCACCCTCCGTCTCTCTTCCCGATAATGAGACACCGGTGCATCCCTCGCCCACAAGGGCGGGTGTATTGGGCATACATCTGATGACCTTTGCATTGTTGTCCCCAAGGCCGCTGCAGATAAAGTCGATACTCTTTCCCGCAACGATACTTAAGATCACGGTTCTCTCCTTTACATGACCCTTTATCTGACCGAGTACTTCGGGAAGTACCCCGGGCTTAACGGCAAGGACCAGGATGTCTGCATTTTCGGCAACATATGCCGCAGCCTTTGCATTTCCGCCATCCATGGGAGGTATTGCCTCAATGTCAAACCTAGATTTGACTTTTTCACATGTAGCCGTTGTCCGGGCCGTTCCAAGTATGTCCGAAGCCTGATACAGGCCGCTTTCCAGTATTCCGCCGATCATGGCCTGAGCCATATTTCCAAGTCCTATAAATCCTATTTTCATATATACTCTCCTGTTTGTATTATTTCAGGCTTCTCTGCCTGTGGGTTTCATATATTAAGAGTGACGTGGCAACAGCCGCATTCAAAGATTCCACCTGTCCCTCCATGGGAATCTTTAAGTAGCTGTCTGCAAGACCTGCAGTCCTGTCAGTCAGGCCGTTTCCCTCATTTCCTATTAAGAATGCCGTGGGCTCCTTAAATGACAGGGAATCATAATAGTTTTCCCCCTTTAAATGGGCGGCATAGGTTTTGATCCCTCTTTCCTTTAGTTCGCCTATGGTTTCTGCCAGATCTTTTGTATAGATAAAAGGTATCCTGTATATGCTGCCCATTGTAGCCCTGATGGTCTTTGGATTATAAATATCAACGGTTCCCTCGCTCATTATGACGCCGCTTATACCGGCGCCTTCCCCGGTCCTTAAGATGGTCCCTAAATTTCCCGGGTCCTGCAGATTTTCAAGTACCACCACCAAAGGGTTTTCAGTTCCTGCGATGTCTCCTATGGAGTATTCAGGTCTCTTCATGACTGTGAGGATTCCCTGGGGGGTTTGAGTGTCCGAAACCTTTTTAAAAATATCATCCGTTATTGTCTCGAATTCAATTAATTGTATCTTTTCTTTCAAAAATATATTGGATTCCAACTCTTTTTGCACATTCTGCAAGTTTTCTTGCGAGATATATACCTCTTTTATCATGTCTATGGGAGCTTCCAAAAACATCTTGATGCCTTCCACGATGTATACACCGTCTTTTTTTCGCTCCTTACTTTTGTTTTGCCAAAGCTGAAGCTGTTTCACCTTTGGATTAGAAGTGCTTGTTATCATGCTATCACCTTTTTTAAAAAAAGGCGGCCTACTCTCGGGCCCCGAGAATAAAGCCGCCTTAAATTATTCCTTATACGGACAGAAGCTTTGCAACCTCGATCTCGTATTCGTCGATTCCCTTTGTCATGCCGAGAGCTTCCTCGATATCGATGGCCACAAACTCACCGTGCTTAAGACCGATGACTTTGTTTGTCTCTCCGGCGATAAGTGTGTCCACTGCCTTTGCTCCCATGATGGATGCGGTAAAACGGTCCTTTGCTGAAGGGTTACCGCCTCGCTGCATGTGACCAAGTATTGTGGCTCTGGTCTCGATTCCGGTTGCGGCTTCGATACGTCTGGCCATTGATGTGGAGTGTCCGATTCCCTCTGCATTGATGATGATGTGATGGGTCTTGCCCTTGCGACGTCTGTCGATGATATTGTTGATGATCTTTTGCTCATCAAAATCATATTTTTCGGGGAGAAGGATATCCTCCGCTCCGTTTGCGATACCGCACCAAAGGGCGATGTAACCGGCGTTTCTGCCCATTACTTCTACGATGGAACATCTCTCGTGGGATGAGGATGTATCCTTTACCTTGTCGATGGCTTCCATGGCTGTATTTACAGCTGTATCAAATCCTATGGTATATTCCGTGCAGGCAATGTCAAGGTCGATGGTTCCGGGAAGACCTATGGTGTTGATACCCTGTCTGGAGAGTGCCTGGGCACCTCTGTAGGAACCGTCTCCTCCAATCACGACAATACCGTCGATACCGTGCTTTCTGCAGACCTCAGCGCCTCTTTCCTGGCCTTCCACTGTCTTAAATTCCAGGCAACGCGCTGTTCCCAGGATGGTACCTCCTCGCTGGATCATATCGGATACGTCCTTTGCCTCTAAATCTACGATCTCTTCATTTAAAAGTCCCTGGTATCCTTTCTTGATACCTTTTACTTTAAGGCCTCTTGCAATGGCTACTCGAACTACAGCTCTGATAGCGGCATTCATGCCGGGTGCATCTCCACCACTGGTGAGAACACCTATTGTTTGAATCTCTTTTGCCATATTATTCCATTCCTTTCCAAAACCCTGCATCAAAACAGGCGACATATACATAATCTCGTGTAAAAAGAAAATTGTTCGTTTTTACACATTTTAATCTATTTTTTTACCTATTTCAATACTTTAGGCTCTAATACTGACATTTCCGACACCGAAGATCTGCTCCAGAGAAGCTTTTAAACTCTCATCTGCCTTTACTGACAAAGACTTTGGAAGCACGGAGAGCTGCTTTGTATTTTTGATATAGATCACTACATTGTCATTTCCGTCGGAGTCCCCTATGGCCTCCTGCAAAACAGAGAGTTTCTCTTCATATTCCTCTTTTGTGGCAAACTGTATCCACAGGCCTGTCGGAAGCTTTGAAACAGTTGCGGAAGGTTTTGCGGGAGTATTATTTCTTGCCGAAATAGACGCGCCATATCCCGCATTTGAAGAGCTTCTGCCTCCGCCGTAACCGGAACTGCCTCCGCGGAATCTGTCCACCCAGGGCAGTTTATCCCCGGATCTTAATGCCTCATCAAAGGAAATAACCTGCTCGCATATGAGTTTCCCGTCCTTATCTTCCTCCAGGCTTACTCTGCCCTTTACAAAGACCTTTGAATCCTCTAACAAAAGGGAACCGTATTTTTCATAATCATTTGGAAATACCACGATCTCCACCGTTCCCACCAGATCCTCCAATGTGACAAAAGCCATGACTTTGTCATTTTTGGTGTATTTGATGGTGCGGGCTGATATCATTCCGCCCACCACTGCGCTCTTTTTATCCTCTGCAATGACTGCTCCCGTCTCTTCATCAAGGGCAAAATCATTTGTGGTATAGGTGATGAATTTCTGCCACAGTTCCTTGTACTCTTCAAGGGGATGGCCGCTTATATATATTCCCAGGACTTCTTTTTCAAAGGAAAGCATTAACTCCTTGTCATACTCTCCCACGTTAGGAAGTTTAAAATTAAATTCTTCCTTTTGATCATCTTCTGCGATGTCAAATAAGCTAAGCTGCCCCACCAGGTTGTTTTTCCGATCCTTTGTGACGCTGTCGATAAGCTGCCCGTAGACACTCATAAACTGCTTTCTGGTGCCGCCCAGAGAATCCAAGGCGCCTGCCTTTATGAAATTTTCCACGGCTCTCTTATTAACATCCCGCTCGCTGGTCCTGTTTATAAAGTCGTTTATGTTGCTAAATGGCCCCCGCAGTTTCCTCTCCTCAACGATTGCATCGATAACGGGACGACCCACTGCTTTTATGGCTGTTAAAGCGTAGCGGATGGAATTCCCGGACACTGAAAAGCCTGATTCTCCCTCGTTTATGTCAGGAGGCAGGATCTCGATACCCATGTTTTTGCAGGTCAGGATATAATTTGACACCTTTGTGGAATTGTCTATAACGGAGGTCATGAGGGCCGCCATGAATTCCACCGGATAATAAACCTTTAAAAACGCAGTCTGCACCGCAACAACAGCATAGCAGGCGGCATGGGATTTGTTAAAGGCGTATTTTGCAAAGTCCATCATCTCGTCGTAGATGGCTCCCGCAACACTTTCGCTGATGCCGTTTTTCATACAGCCCGGCACATTTTCCTCTTCGTTTCCGTATATGAAATTCTGACGCTCCTTTTCCATGACGGCCTGTTTTTTCTTACTCATGGCACGGCGCACCAGATCGCTTCGACCCATGGTATATCCGCCCAGGTCACGTACGATCTGCATAACCTGCTCCTGATAAACGATACATCCGTAGGTTGGAGCCAGTATGTGCTCTAACTGCGGCGTCAGATATGTGATGCTGTCATTGTTGTTTTTTCCCTTTATATATTTAGGTATAAAGTCCATGGGACCCGGTCTGTACAGGGAGATTCCCGCAATGACATCCTCTAAGCTCTTTGGCTTTAATTCCTTCATGAAGCTTTTCATTCCGGCACTTTCCAACTGGAAAATACCCTCGGTCCTTCCGGAGCCGATATAGTTCATGATGTTTGGATCGTCATAGTCGATATTGTTGATGTCAAGCTTTATACCCTTGCTCTTTTCGACAAATTTTACGGCGTCATGGATAACCGTCATGGTCCTGAGGCCCAAAAAGTCCATCTTTAACAGCCCCAGTTCCTCGATGGTGGTCATGGTAAACTGGGTTACTATGGAGCCGTCGGCACCCCTTGATAAGGGCACGAATTCATCCGCCGCCTTTTGGCAGATAACAACACCCGCGGCATGCATGGATGTGTGTCTGGGCAGGCCCTCCAAGCGCTTACACATATCTATCAGATATCTGACCTGCTCATCCTCGTTGTAAAGTTTCCTGAATTCAGGATTTTTTTCAAGGGCAAGGTCAAGTGTAATATTTAATTCCGTAGGGATCATCTTTGCGATGGAATCCGCAAAAGAATAGGGCAGATCCATGACTCTTGCCACATCCCTGATAACGCCCTTTGCCTGCAGGGTACCGAAGGTTACGATCTGAACCACCTTGTCGCTTCCGTATTTGCGGCAGACATAGTCTATTACTTCCTGTCTTCTCTCATAGCAAAAATCCACGTCGATATCGGGCATGGACACACGCTCGGGATTTAAAAACCTCTCAAAGAGCAGGTCATATTTGATGGGGTCAATATTTGTGATGTGCAGGCAATATGAGACAATACTGCCCGCGGCGGATCCTCTTCCCGGTCCCACGGGAATGTCATTTTCCCTGGCATAATTTATAAAATCCCAGACTATCAAAAAGTAGTCCACATATCCCATCTTTTTGATCACGGAGAGCTCGTATTCAAGTCTCTCACGGATCGTCATGTCGGTATGTCCCGCCTTTGCATTTTCATCGGGATATCTCTCGGAAAGTCCGTCGTTACAGAGCTTATTTAAATAACTCCATGAATCGTATCCTTCGGGAACATCGAATTTAGGAAGCTTTGTAACTCCGAATTCGATCTCCACATTACATCTTTCCGCGATCCTGTGTGTGTTCTCCACAGCCTCAAGCGCGTAGGGAAAGAGTTTTTTCATATCCTCTTCGCTCTTTACATAGTATTGGCCGCCCTCATAGCGCATTCTGTCCTCGTCGGAAAGTTTTTTTCCTGTCTGAAGGCAGAGCAGGATATCATGGGGTTCCGCATCCTCCGCATAGGTGTAATGCACATCGTTGGTGCACACCAGAGGAATATCCAGTTCCTTGCTCATGGCCATCAGTTCCATGTTTACGGTGCGCTGTTCCGGGATGCCATGATCCTGAAGCTCCAAAAAGTAGTTTCCCTTTCCGAAACATGCTTCATATTTTAATGCGGCCTTTCTGGCTTCGTCCTTTAATCCCTTTATGATATATCTCTGCACCTCTCCCGCAAGGCAGGCTGAGGTGGCAATGATGCCTTCGTGATATTTGTTTAAAACTTCAAAATCAACTCGAGGCTTGTAATAGTATCCTTCCGTAAAGCCCTTGCTCACGATCTTCATAAGGTTCGCATAGCCGGTGTTGTTCTCTGCAAGGAGCACCAGGTGGTAGTATCTGTCCTCTCCGCCCGTCAGTTCCTTGTCGAATCTGGAGTTAGGGGCAACATATACCTCGCAGCCCAAGATCGGCTTTATACCTTCAGCCTTGCAGGCACGATAAAAATCGATCACACCGTACATTACACCGTGGTCGGTTATAGCCGCAGAATCCATTCCCAGTTCTTTGACTCTGTGTACATATTCTTTTATTTTGTTGGAGCCGTCCAAAAGAGAATACTCGGTATGGACATGAAGATGTGTAAAAGCCATTTATACTTCCCCTACTATTTTTCTCATGTAAAAATATTATACTTCAATTTTTTTTGGATATAAATAAAAAGTCTGTTAAAAAAATAAAAGGCGGAAGGACTCACTTTTGGTGGATCCTCCCGCCTGGTTTGGTTTTCAGGTCATCGTATCTGACCGAATCTATTCCTTATCCTTTTTTTCTGCTTCTTTTCTAAGTTCCTCTTTGAAATCAAGGACAACGGTCCTGGTACCTGCGGTATAGCAGCTGCCTCCGAAATTGTCGATAACATGTGTGATACCGGGGTTACCTGTGATCATTACCGCGCATACATTTCTAAGGTCCATTCCCTCAACCTTGGGTACTTCCATTGCACAGAGCTCCTGAACCTTTGCATCACGGTTGTATGCATATATTCCGATACCGATGGCAGTGTGTGTCTCTACCTCATCCGATACATAATATGAAGCAAATCCGTTCATCTTGCCGTCGTGACTCTGCCAAGCCTTTTGATTAGGCACATCGTAGGGAAGCTCACTCTGATAAAATACAGTTAATCCTTCCTCTCCGTTCCACACTGTCTGATATTCCTGGAAATGCTCTACCATCAGGGCATAGAAGCTAGCTCTGTCACCGTTTATGATGATTCCGTTTGGTGCGGTATTGGCATTCCATGCAACACCGTTTCCGTGGTCTGCACGCCATACCCAGAAATTATCGCCCACAACATCATTTGAATTGATCACAACGCAGCTGTCCACTGCGGTATTTTCATTTGTGACACCGCCCACTCTAAAGAAGAGGTCGCTTAAGATCATGGGATTCTCGCTATGAGCCGTACTGTTTTTTTCTGCGCCTACTCTGAGGAGTGTCTCGCTCTTTTCGGTCCATGCATCAAACAAAAGTCCTGCGATCCTGATGCCGTCCGCATCTGCAACTTCCATGCACACATTTCCTGCCATGGGGCGAAGTGTTGCCAGGCCTATACCAAGGACCACTGTTCCCTCTTTTTCCACGTGGATCGCCTCGTCAAGCTCATATATTCCCGGTGTGAAGAGGATATTTTTTCCATCGGAAAGAGCCTCATTTATGGTTGCCGCACTGTCTATATCAGGATATGCGATATAAAAATCATCAAGTAAAATGCTTGTTCCGCTGACGCCGTCTGTCCAGGTGGGTCCCACACTGTCCTTTACCACATCGGGAACCATGACCTTGTATTCACCGTTATCAAGATAAATATAAGGCTTTTCTGCCATCACATTTACATCTTCGACTGTTGTATATGTGGAGACGGGCCATGTGGTATTAGGAGTCTTTCCCTCAGGGATTCCCGCAAATACGATATTCCAGTTCTGTCCTGTCCACTTGCTCCAGTCGCAGTTTCTGGAGAGCCACTGCTGCTGGCTTCCGGAATCCGTAAAGCCTGTTATAACGGAATCTGATAAAAAGCCGCCGCTGGCCCAACCGTTTTGATCATGGAGGGACAGGCTTCCGTTTATCTGCATTCTGCGCATGAAGGTGGCCTGTGAAACCGCCCACATAACGTTATCGTTTACAGTAAAATTGGATACGCCTCTCCAGAAATTACAGGTGGCATTGTGGTTGTTATTGTCTCCAAGCCACTGTGCGGGATTGTTAAATGACTGAAGCACAGTATCTGTGGGCAAAAGTCCCAATCCGAACACATCCATGTAGAAACCGGTCTTTAAATCGATGGTCTCAGCATATTCGCCGGGCTTAAACATTACGGCATAACGCTTGTCGTCAAACTGTGCAGTCTCCTGTCTGTTAAAGAGCTTCATAAGCTCATTGTTCACAACCTCGGGATCATCTGTTGGCGCATATATCCTTGCATTTTCGCCAAAGAGTGTCTGCTCAAAAGAAACAGCCTCTGAAAGCTCTCCCACGGTCTTGCCGGAAACGGCTCTGACCTTGTAATAATCATATTTTCCATTGTTTTCGCCGTTTAAGAGGTATGTGGTAACACCGTTTTCCACAGTAGCCACCATCTCAAAATCATCAGAGAGCCTGCTGCTTCCTCTGTAGATCACATACCCTTCTGCGTTTTCAACGCTGCTCCAGCTAAGTTCCTGTCCTTCCTCGGTCATTCTGACTTCAAGGTCCTCTGATGTCCCCAAAGTCACTTCCATCTTGCTTACGTTCTCATCCGTGTATTCGACTTTTCCGCATGAGGAGAGCATTCCAAGCATTGCACACATCATAAGCCCTACCATAACTTTTCTGTTCATTTTTCTTTCCATACCTTTCCAACATCGGCAAAACAAGCCGACCATAAGTATTTTTCCAACAATCTCTAATATAAACGCTTAAATTAAATACAACAACTCTCCTTTTTTTAATTAAAAAATAGTGATTTTTTTCAAAAAAACAGACCTTGGTGCGGCAGGGACTTCCCGTAATACAGAAGAGTGCGTGACATTAAGCCACGCACTCTAAATTTACATTATTTACTTATTATAAGTATTTCTTTAATACATCAACCTTGTCTGTCTTTTCCCAAGGAAGGTCGATGTCTGTACGTCCGAAGTGACCGTAGCTTGCGGTCTGCTTGTAGATGGGGCGTCTCAGGTCAAGCATCTTGATGATTCCTGCGGGACGAAGGTCAAAGTTCTCACGAACGATGTCTACCAGCTTTTCGTCAGAGATCTTGCCGGTTCCAAAGGTATCAACCATGATGGATGTGGGGTGAGCCACACCGATGGCATATGAGAGCTGGATCTCGCACTTGTCAGCGATTCCTGCAGCAACGATATTTTTTGCAACATATCTTGCCGCATAAGCTGCGGAACGGTCAACCTTTGTGCAGTCCTTGCCGGAGAAAGCTCCGCCGCCGTGACGTGCATATCCGCCGTAGGTGTCTACGATGATCTTTCGTCCTGTGAGACCTGCGTCACCGTGAGGTCCGCCGATAACAAAACGGCCTGTGGGGTTGATAAAGAATTTTGTATTCTCATCAACCATTTCCCTGGGAAGGATGGGATCGAATACGTATTTTTTGATGTCCTCATGGATCTGCTCCTGAGTCACATCGGGATCATGCTGTGTTGAACATACGACAGCTTCAAGTCTGAAGGGCAAACCGACCTCGTCATACTCTACGGACACCTGTGTCTTTCCGTCGGGTCTTAAGTATTTGAGTGTTCCGTCCTTACGAACCTTTGTAAGCTGAAGCGCAAGCTTGTGAGCAAGTGAGATGGGATAAGGCATAAGCTCGGGAGTCTCGTTTGTGGCATAACCAAACATCATACCCTGATCTCCGGCACCTGTATCCAGGTCATCCTTTATCTCGCCTTCCTTTGCCTCAAGAGCCTTGTCAACGCCCATTGCTATATCCGATGACTGCTCATCAATGGCAACAAATACTGCGCAGGTGTTGGCATCGAAACCGTAATCTGATTTGGTATATCCGATCTCTTTTACGGTCTCTCTGACAACTGACTGAATGTCAACATAAGCGTTTGTGGTGATCTCACCTGTTACAAGTACGAAACCTGTGCAGGCTGCTGTCTCGCAGGCAACACGGCTCATGGGATCACTTGCCATGCAAGCGTCAAGTATTGCATCTGAAATGGCATCGCAGACTTTGTCGGGATGTCCTTCTGTTACTGATTCTGAAGTAAATAATCTCTTCTCCATGGAATCTCCTTTCTTGATTTAAACATTGATCCAATAAATTTATTTGGTTGCTACTCTTTTTCGATGGTTTGCTGCCAAAACAAAAGAAATCCGCTTGCAAAGCACAAGCGGACTTAAAATCTCTTTGGAATCAAATCCTCTTATTGCTCGAAATATTCGCTCAGGTTGGCACCTTCCTGTAAAGGGGTTGCCGTGGCTTCGTCGATCCTCTGTATCTCCACCAGCTCTGAATAAGAGTAACTGCCTATTAAGTTTACATTGATAACATACTACCTGTGTAAAGGTATGTCAACCTATTTTCATCTTAAACTTACGAAGTTCACGCTCAGAGTCAACCAACGCTATCTGCGCTCCCAGGCCCTGAAGCTTGATATGAAAGTCTTCGTAACCTCTTCTGATGTATTTGATGTCATCCACAGTGGAAAAACCGTCTGCAGCAAGCGCTGCCATTACAAGAGCCGCTCCGGCACGAAGGTCAGGCGCCGTTATGCCCGCTCCGGTAAATTTCTCTACACCTTCGATGATGGCGGTGTTACCTTCAACCTTTATATTTCCACCCATACGGGTAAGTTCATCCACATATTTGAATCTGTTCTCGAACAAAGTCTCTGTAACAATGCTGATACCCTGGGATAATGCAAGGGCAACCGTTATCTGAGGCTGCATGTCCGTGGGGAAACCTGGATAGGGAAGAGTCTTTACATGTGTAGGCTTAAGAGGCTTTGACGCCACTACTCTCACACAGTCATCCGCTTCCTCCACCTCACATCCTATTTCCAAAAGTTTTGCGCTGATGGACTCAAGATGCTTTGGGATCACGTTCTTTACCATTACATCTCCCTTTGTGATGGCAGCGGCAAACATAAATGTGCCGGCCTCGATCTGATCGGGAATTATGGTATATTCAGTGCCGTGGAGTCTCTCCACACCCTTTATTCTGATGACATCAGTACCGGCACCTTTGATATTGGCACCCATACTGTTAAGGAAGTTTGCAAGGTCTACCACATGGGGTTCCTTTGCGGCATTGTCTATGATGGTGGTTCCCTCTGCCAAAACCGAGGCCATCATTACATTAATGGTGGCACCGACACTGACAACGTCCATATAAATATGACTTCCCACAAGTTTTTTTGCCGTGGCTTTGATGACACCGCTCTCAATGCGGATGTCAGCACCCAAAGCTTTAAAGCCTTTGATATGCTGGTCGATAGCTCTGAATCCGATATCACATCCACCGGGGAGAGTTACCACAGCTTCTTTGTATTTACCTAAAAGTGCTCCTACCAGATAGTAAGAACCACGAATCTTTTTGAGATTATCATCGATGGCTTCAACACTGGTGATATTTCCGCCGTTGATGGTGACGAAATGACGACCCTTTTTCTTCACCGACACACCGATGTTTTTCATTCCTTCAAGTAGTATCTCTATATCGCTGACTTCAGGCACGTTATCAATATATACTGTCTCATCGGACATTAACGCGGCTGCCAGAATGGGAAGGGCTGCATTTTTTGCACCGCCTATCTCCACCTCTCCGACAAGGGGGGAGCCGCCTTTGATTGCGTACTGTTCCATTTTATCTTCCTCTGCACGAGTATTAACAACTGACCGCATGGAAATTCAATACCGCCGAATTTACATACATAGCACTTATACCACATTTTGAATTTTTTGTAAATAGCAGGCTAATTTAAGTAATTCAGAGGGTTGACCTGACTTCCGTTTATCAAAATTTCAAAATGAAGATGTGGTCCGGTGCTGACTCCCGTGTTTCCGCTTAAAGCGATCCTCTCGCCCTGCTTTACGGACTGACCTGCGGAGACAAGTACCTTGCTGAGGTGTCCGTACCTGGTCTGGCGACCGTCCTCATGATTGATATAAACCACATAACCGTAACCGCTGCCCCAACCGGCCTTTGCCACGACACCGCCGCAGGATGCATAAACGGGAGTGCCCTTAGGTGTGGACCAGTCGACACCCTTGTGATAGGTGCTGGCGCCACGGGTAGGTGCTTTTCTGCGTCCGAATCCGCTGGTGAGCACACCTCCGGAAATGGGCTTTATATAAGTGGGAGGGATCTTTGTACCGCGCTCCACGATCTTTGGAACCGCGTCTACCACAACCTCCTCCTTTAATATCTCTCTGGCAACTTCCTTTGCGTTGACATATTTCACATCGGCAACAATTTTTCTAAATCCTGCCGATGGCTGCTGAAGGACCTTGGTCTGTGTGGTATACCACTCGTCATTGTCCACATAGATTATGTCAGCATCATACACTTCCTCAAAGTAACCTCTCTCAGTCCTCTCAACCGAAAGCTCCGGCTCCGGCACAGTGATGATGAGTTTGTCCCCTATATGAATGGCAGTATTGGCATCATCCAATGCGTCATTCATCTCCACGATGGTATCCACGGGGATGTTAACCTTGATGGAAATCTCTGAGAGGGTATCGCCCGCAACGACTTCGTATTCGCTGGCAGTCTCCTGCTCCTTTGTGACGTCATCGATCGCAACAGACAGGTCCGTTAACTGTGAATCCGGAAGGTATGCACCCACGATCTCAACGTCTTCCTCGAATCCCATCTGCATAAGTCCCAGCTCGAAATCGTCAAAATCCATATATTCGTTGGTGATGGTGGGCTTTCCCATCTGAGAGAGAACCACTTCCACACCTGCCATGGAATAATCCCTGGGAGTTTTCAATCTGTCATTGTTACCGTCCTTTGGAATGACCGAAGCCGTGAGGACGTTGAATGCTCTGTCCGTATCCGGCACCAGTTCCACGTTGTAGAGGCTGTCAACGTCGTATTTGTCGATGGCAGTCTGGAACAGCTTTTCCACCTCATCCAGGTTTTTGAGATTAACCATATATTCGTTTATCTTTACGATAAATGAATGGTGCCTGGTCTCGATGACCGAATCCCTGATGGCTGCTTCCATGGCTTTTTCCACAGTCTTTGGATTGTCCACGGTCCCCCACAAAACTTCCTCACCCTCTGCACTCAGGTCAGCGGATGAGAGGACCATTTCCTCCTCGCCTTCAGAGACATTTCTTCTGGCCGCAACAAAAAGTTCCTCGGCCTCCCGTAAACTTCCCAGGGTTCCCACAGCGGTGTCTCCCACATAGATGTGAAAATAGTTGTCGCCGCTGCTCTCAAATCCCGTAAAGCTTTTTATAAAAAGCAGGCAGAGAAACATTGTCAAAAAAGCATATTTTATAAAAGTGATCTCGATTCTTTTGTTATAAGCAGTCATTGTTTCTTCCGTATCAGCGCTTGTTCTTGCGGACACTGTATCCAAATTTTCCCACATATTCACCCAGGGCAAAATATTCTCCGTGAGAATAAACTATTGGATTTGAACGGTCCAGATGAAATCTTCCCTTTTCGTCCATGTATTTTTTGTCTGCATGAACGCAAAGCACTTCCGCGATAAACATGTCATGGGTTCCGAGGGGAATCACTTCCTTTACCCTGCATTCTATATTTACAGGGCTTTCCTCAATAAGAGGAGCTGCGACCTTTTCTCCGGGAACGGGTGTCAGGTGCATCTCCTTGAATTTGTCCACATCGCGTCCGCTTTTGACTCCGCAATAATCCGTCGCAAAAGCAAGCTCTTTTGTTGTTAAATTTATTACAAATTCTCCGGTTCTCTTCAGGATATCATAGGAATAACGTTCCTTTCGAACGGAGATGGAAACCATGGCGGGATCGGAGCAGACAGTTCCGGCCCATCCGATGGTGATGATGTTGTTTTTACCCTGTTCATCCTGTACCGATACCATTACCACCGGCAGGGGATACAGCATGTTTCCGGGTCTCCAAAGTTCTTTGCTCATATATTAATGTGTATTACCTAGAATAGCTTGATGTTTAAACGCTGCAATACAAAGAGTGCAACGATGGCTGCCAGATTAAGGAAGGAACATACAAATGCGGCAATGGAAAATCCCACTGCAAGGGAGATCTTTGATCTGTTATCACTGTTTTGTGACTTAACTTCGTTTGCGTGCTTGTTGCCCTCTTCCACGATAACGGCCTGTACGTTTCTGTAAACCTTTACGCATTCCTTGTGAACTTCATTCTGAAGTGACTCGGCCGACTTGTCCACCGACTCTTTTACCTTGCCTGCCAGTTCATCCAGCTGTTCTGTCTTTATCCCTTTTTCAGCTGCAGCTTTTGCTGCCTCGGCGGTGGCCTCTGAGATCTTTTCTATCTCGAGATTTGCCTCATCGATCTTGGCCAAACTTTCATCTGCAAGCTGTCTGACTCTGTCAAGTGCTTCTTTGTAACCGTTGATGGTAACCTTGAGCATTTCGGTCTCCTCCGCTTCAGCCTGTGTATTCGCTTTGATCATCTCCTGCGCGGTGATCTTCTGAGCCAGCTTATCTATAAAGATGTCCATAAGTTTTCCTCCAAACATATCCGCCTTTTCCTGGTATAGCCGAACAGTTATTTACGGTTAAATTCTAACATTTAAAACAATTCTTGGCAAGACAATCAGAGCCCCACATTGACACCTGTGGTGCTTTGTTCCGACCGGGAAGCCTGTTGCAATTCGCGTTCGTAAGCCTGAGCCTGGCTGATGGAGAGGATCTCCTCGTTCAATGACAGCATTCTGTTGTCCAGATCCGCCACCATCTTGGCACATTCGACCAGCTCGTTCTTGATATGCTCCGGCGCATCTCCCTCAAATTTATAATGAATCTTGTGCTCAAGGGAAGCCCAGAAATCCATTGCAACAGTTCTGATCTGTATTTCTACCTTGGTATCGACGATCTTGTCAGACAGGTATACGGGTACCGTGACTATCATGTGATAGCTCTTGTAGCCGCTGGCCTTCGGATAGGTAATATAATCCTTGACTCCGATCACCTGGATATCCTTTTGCTTGCTGATCATATCTGCGATCCTGTAGATATCGGAAGTGAAAGAACAGATGATTCTGATTCCGGCAATATCATTTATGTATTTCACCATATTGTCTATGGTGGACTCGTATCCGTGTCTCCTGAGTTTCTTTACAATGCTCTCGGGGGATTTGATACGGCTCTTAATGTGTTCGATGGGGTTGTATTGATGAACATGTTGAAACTCATCGTTCAATATCTCCATCTTGGTCTCCACCTGGCGAAGGGCTGCATTATATATCAGCGTGACCTCGTTCCAGCTTTCGATTCCCTCATCGTTGTTACTGGTGTATTCCATTTCGTTTCCTCATTTTAAGTATCGTAATTAAATCCTACGTAGTCAGTATAGCATAGATTTGGCATTCTTTGAATGGTTTTATACATTTTTAATAATATTTTGAGCAAAAATTGCTTTTTTTATGCAATTTTGTACATATTTTCTTTTGATTTATAGTATGCTAAAATTTTTTCCATACAAAGCAAGAAAGAGACATATGCTTTTCCCATATCGTGTCTCTTTCTTTAAATCAATCTGTATGGGGGGTTTTATGCGCATTTGGGCAAAGATCTGGAAAGAAAACCATATGTTAAGGGACACTGTTGTGGAAGATCATGAGGCTGATACCAGAACTCACAAGATCTTCAATGCCCTCGAAAAGGTCTGCATGGAATTTGACTTAAGCAAACCTATCTGGCTCGATAAAAATATTTCCGATTTCAAGCGAAATGCAAAAACCCGTTTTTCATCCGACAACTTCATCGACTCCATCGATTTTGACTATCTGGAGTTTATGATCATCGAAGAAGATTTATAGCATCCTTCATGCTCTTTACATATTCTCCCACATAGGGAGCAGCATCTTTTCCATATTTTTCAAGGATCTTTATGATGGCGCTTCCCACGATGGCTCCATCGGAGATCCCAGCCATTTTGGCTGCCTGCTCGGGAGTTGAGATGCCAAATCCTATGGCGCAGGGCACGTCCGTATTTTCCCTTATGACTTTCACAATGGAACTGAGATCTGTTTTTATCTCGCTTCTGGTGCCGGTAACTCCAAGGCTTGATACCACATAGATAAAGCCCTTTGCCTTACTTGCTATCATGGCGATCCTGTTTTCGGAGGTGGGCGCGATCAGAGAGATCAGATCCACATCATATTTTTCACAGAGATTCAAAAATTCTTCCTTTTCCTCAAAAGGTACATCCGGAAGGATCAACCCGTCGATACCGACCTTTTTGCAGGTGGAGATAAATTTTTCAGACCCATATGAAAAGACAACATTTGCATAGGTCATAAACACCATGGGGATAGTAATGTCTTTCCTGAGTTCCTCTACCATATCGAAAACTTTATCGGTGGTGATGCCTCCGGTCAAAGCCCTAAGGTTTGCCCCCTGGATAACAGGGCCTTCAGCTGTGGGATCCGAAAAAGGGATTCCTATCTCCACCAGATCCGCTCCGTTTTTAACGGCTTCTCTTATAACTGCCTTTGTGGTCTCCACATCGGGATCCCCGCAGGTGATAAAGGGAATAAATGCTTTTTTATTTTCAAATGCCTTGTAAATATTACTCATGGATATCCTCCCCTCTGTAACGTGCGATGGCAGCACAGTCCTTGTCTCCGCGGCCGGAGATGGTGATGACGATTATCTGATCCTTACCCATCTGTGGCGCGATCTTCATGGCATGGGCAACTGCATGGGCGGACTCGATAGCGGGGATGATGCCCTCGGTCTTTGCCAGGTATTCAAAGGCGTTTACTGCCTCGTCGTCGGTTACGGGCACATACTGCGCTCTTCCTATGTCGTGCAGGTGAGCGTGCTCGGGTCCGATGCCGGGATAGTCAAGTCCCGCAGAGATTGAATATACGGGTGCGATCTGACCGTACTCATCCTGGCAAAAATATGACTTCATTCCGTGGAAAATACCGACTCTTCCGGTGTTGATGGTAGCGGCTGTCTCGAATCCGTCAATACCTCTTCCCGCTGCCTCGCAGCCGATGAGTTTAACGTCCTTATCCTCTATAAAATTATAAAAAGTTCCGATTGCATTGGAACCGCCTCCCACACATGCGATAACAGCATCGGGAAGTCTGTGCTCCTTTTCAAGGATCTGTTCTTTTATCTCCTTTGAGATAACAGCCTGAAAATCTCTGACTATTGTGGGGAAGGGATGGGGGCCCATCACGGAACCCAGGCAATAATGGGTATCATCGATACGGCTGGTCCACTCTCTCATGGCTTCGCTGACAGCATCCTTTAATGTGGCTGTACCTGTTTTGACGGGGATGACCTCAGCGCCAAGAAGCCTCATTCTGTATACATTGAGAGCCTGTCTCTTTGTATCTTCTTCGCCCATAAAGACAACGCACTCCATGCCCATGAGTGCCGCTGCCGTGGCAGTTGCCACACCGTGCTGTCCGGCACCTGTCTCTGCAATGAGCCTGGTCTTTCCCATTTTCTTTGCTAAAAGAGCCTGGCCCAGGACGTTGTTTATCTTGTGAGCTCCGGTGTGATTTAAGTCCTCACGCTTTAAATAAATCTTTGCTCCTCCCAGATCCTTTGTCATCTTTTCGGCATAGTAAAGCCTTGAGGGTCTGCCTGCATATTCATTAAAAAGTTCTGTGAGTTCTCTGTTAAACTCGGGGTCGTTTTTATAATGATCGTATGCTTTTTCAAGTTCGATAACGGCATTCATGAGGGTTTCCGGTATGTATTGACCGCCGTGTATGCCGAAGCGTCCGTTTGGGTTTGTCATCTCTGTTTTCCTTTCCAAAGGGCTGTTAAGCTGCCCTCGTGATCTTTATTTTATATATTCCGAAATATTTATTCCACTGCTTTTTTTACTTCTTCCATGAAGAGTTGCATCTTTACGGGATCTTTTTTCTTGTCGGTCTCTATGCCGCTTGACACATCCACGCCGTAGGGATGAAGCATTTTTACGGCTCCCTCCAGATTAAAGGGAGTTAATCCCCCGGACAAAAAGTACGGTTTTTTTGCCAGTTTCAAAAGTTCCCAGTCAAAGGTGTTTCCGCTTCCCGCGTCAAAGGAATCAAACAGCACGTAGTCCGCGCAGGACCCATTTGCTGCTTCCATCTCTTTTTCTCCCCGGACGCAGAATGCCTTTATAACGGGGATGTCAGCTTTTTCTTTTAAAGCTTTGATATAATTATCATCCTCATTTCCGTGAAGCTGGATCAGGTCTATCACTCCGCTTTTTGCGATATCAGACACAAAATCAATGTCCTGATCAAGGAAAACTCCCACAGCCTTTATGCCGGGGTCCAGGTATTTTTTTAAGTTAGCGACTTCCTCGGGGGTCTTTTTCCTGTGGCCTTTGTTTGCATATATGAAGCCTACATAGTCCGGCTTTAGTTCATTTGCGACCTCGATATCTTCCTTGGTCATAAGGCCGCAGAGTTTAACCTTTGGCCTGCCTTTCAGTTCGGCAAGTTTGGATTTTTTGTCATCCGCTCTCATCAATGCTTCGCCAACGAGCACGGCATCTGCGCCGATCTCTCGAAGAGCCTGCACGTCTTTCGGCCCTGCCACGCCGCTTTCCGATACAAAGATCACGTCATCGGGTATGAGTTTACGGAGTTTTTTGCTGTTTTCGGTATCCACCGTGAAGTTTTTCAGATTCCTGTTGTTCACACCGATGATACGTGCATTGCAGCGAAGGGCCATCATAACCTCTTCGTCGGAATGGGTCTCCACCAGAGCTGATATTCCCAGTTCATCGCATATTTCGATATATTTTTTAATGGTATCTTCATCCAGGATCGAGCAGATTAAGAGCACCGCCTTTGCGCCGAGGACCTTTGCCTCATAGATCATGTATGAATCCACGGTGAAATCTTTTCTGAGGCAAGGGATCTTTACCGCATCCGCGATCTCCCTCAGATAATCATCGTTTCCAAGAAACCACTTGGGCTCTGTGAGGACCGATATGCATCCTGCCCCGGCCGCCTCGTACTCATTTGCTATCTGAAGGTATGGAAAGTCCGGTGCGATCAGTCCTTTTGACGGTGACGCTTTTTTGCATTCGCATATGAAGGTGATCCCGGGGGCCTTTAAGGCTTCTTCGAATTCGAAATGCCCTTTTGGCAGTTTAGTGGCCATTCTCTTCATGGCATCAAAAGGTATCTGTTTTTTTGCCTTTGCCACCCGTTTTTTGGTGTTCTCAGCTATTTCATCCAAAATCGTCATGATAAATCCTTTCAGGAATACTACTGATTCTTCGTCCATCTTTTTTCGGACTATCTTTTACATTAGAAGCGAGTGTCTGACAGGGCGCCGGTCGCTCAAACAGTCCTCGCCGCGAAAAATACATTCGCGTCTGCGGAACTCGCTTTGCGGCATCCCTGCAGCCCCTCACTTCTTTTTTGTCTTAACTGCTTGCAAAATTTAGGGCAGGGCGTGACTCACTTCTCATTGTGTGTCAGCTGTTTGAAACTTCGATGAGTTTGTTTAATACGTCCAGTGCTGCGCCTGAATCCAGGATCTCTCCGGCAAGTTTTACGCCGTCTGCAAGGCTTTCTGCCTTACTGCCGATGTAGAGAGCGGCACCTGCGTTTAAGCATACCGTATTTCTCTTGTGGCCCTTTTCGCCCTTTAATATTCTGAGTGCGATCTCGGCATTTTCCTCAGGTGTTCCGCCCTGGAGGTCCTCTTTTTTGCATCTCTCAAATCCGAAGTCCTCGGGCTTTATCACATAGGTCTTAAACCACCCGTCCTTGAATTCGCAGATAGTGGTGGAGGCGCTTAAGGAGATCTCATCCAGTTTATCCTGGCCGTAAACCACCATTCCCTTTTGAACTCCGAGGCTCATAAGTACGTTTGCAAGGGGAACTGCAAGATAATCATCATACACGCCGAGAAGCTGCATTTTAGGTCTTCCGGGGTTTGTGAGGGGTCCCAGGATATTAAACACTGTTCTGAATCCCAGCTCTTTTCTGATGGGGCCCACATATTTCATGGATGTATGGTATTTCTGCGCAAAAAAGAAGCACATGCCCACTTTGTCCAACAGTTCCAATGCTTTCTCCGGTGTCTGGTTGATATTTACTCCCAGAGCCTCCAAGCAGTCTGCTGTTCCGCACTTTGAACTTGCCGCGCGGTTACCGTGCTTTGCAACCTTCATTCCGCCTGCTGCCGCAACTAACGCTGAGATGGTAGAAATGTTAAAGGAATGAGCGCCGTCTCCGCCTGTACCTACTATCTCGAATACATCAAGTCCTGTGGTATCCACAGCTATGGCATTATCTCTCATGGCTGCCGCACATCCTGCGATCTCCTCTGTGGTCTCTGCCTTTGTGCT
This sequence comes from Acetatifactor sp., assembly GCA_024695935.1. Lineage (GTDB taxonomy): Bacteria > Bacillota > Clostridia > Lachnospirales > Lachnospiraceae > RGIG10340. Next base: position 101,426 of record JAILHH010000011.1, on the reverse strand, counting down.
CTTTGTGGAAAGAGCGGACAAAAATGCCGCGTTCTGAGTAGGTGTTGTCTCGCCGCTCATGATCTCATTCATGACTGTGTATGCCTCGTCGTAAGTAAGATCCTGCTTCTCTGTGATTTTAATGATTGCTTCCTTGATCATTTTTGTTTCCTCCTGTTTTTGTTTGACCTGTTTTTATTATTTGCCTGTTTTTATTATTTGCCTGTTTTGTTTATTATGTGAAAAAGCCCTTTATTTTTTTATGTTCATGAAATTCTTAAGCATTTCTTTTCCGGTTGGGGTCATGATGGATTCGGGATGAAACTGCACTCCGAAGATTGGATATTCCCTGTGTGCCACAGCCATGATCTCACCTTCATCCGTCACTGCTGTTACCTCAAGGCACTCAGGGATCGTCGCCTCATCCGCAGCCAGAGAGTGGTATCTTGCCACAAGTCCTTTTTCCGGCAGGCCCTTAAAAAGCTGGCAATCTGTTTTAAACTTTACCTCAGACTGCTTGCCGTGCATCAAGCGTTTCGCATAGGTTACAGTAGCACCGTAAGCCTCACATATGGCCTGATGTCCGAGGCACACGCCCAATGTAGGGATCGTCTTCGAAAGAGTCTTGGCAACTTCCTCGATGATTCCGGCATCCTTTGGTTTTCCGGGACCGGGGGAGAGGATTATGTGCGACGGATTTAGTTTTCCTATCTCCTCCACCGTCATCTCATCGTTTCTGATGACCTTTATGTCACTGTTTATTTCACCCACATATTGGAAAAGGTTATATGAAAAGCTGTCATAATTGTCTATTAAAAGTATCATGTCTTTCCCCCTATCCTTCCATGTCTGATGCCTGTTTCAAGGCATTCATTACTGCCTTGGCCTTGTTTACGCATTCATCGTATTCTTTGTTGGGAACAGAATCTGCCACGATCCCGGCACCGCTTCTGACGAAGACTTTCCCGTTTTTCTTGTAAGCGATCCTGATGGCGATGCAAGTATCCATATTTCCGGTGAAATCTATGTAACCGATGGCTCCGCCGTAGATGCCTCTCTTGTTGTTTTCAATTTCTGCGATAAGCTGGCATGCTCTGATCTTTGGAGCTCCGGAAAGGGTTCCCGCAGGGAGCACAGCTGATATGGCATCCAGCGCATCACAGTCGTCTCTTATGATTCCTCTTACCGTGGATCCGATATGCATCACATGGGAGTATCTCTCGATCGAATGAAGTTTTTCCACTTCAACGGTTCCGAACTTGCTGATCTTGCCCAGGTCATTTCTTCCAAGGTCCACTAACATGTTGTGCTCCGCAAGTTCTTTTTCATCTGCCAAAAGCTCTCTCTCTAATTGTTCGTCCTCTTCCTGCGTCTTTCCTCTGGGTCTCGTGCCTGCAAGCGGGAATGTGTGGAGCACTCCGTTTTCAAGTTTTACCAGAGTCTCCGGGGACGCACCCGCCACTTCCACATCCGTTCCCGAAAAATAGAACATATATGGAGAAGGGTTGATGGTCCTCAGTATCCTGTAGGTATCAAGGAGGCTTCCCTCGTATTGGGCGCTCAACCTGTTCGAGAGAACTATCTGGAAAATATCCCCTTCCTTGATATGATCCTTTGCCTTTTCAACCATTGCACAATACTCTTTTCTGTCAAAAAGAGGAGTGATGTCTCCGACGATCTTTCCGGGAGCTTCCTTTTTGGGAGTGCCGGTAAGCAGCAGGTTCTTCATGTTGTTAAGCTCCATCACGGCTTTGTTGTATCCTGTCTCCACGTCGTCCAGCTTCATATTCGCGATAAGGAGTATCCTCTGTCTCAGATTGTCAAAGGCGATAACTTTGTCAAAGAGCATCAGATCAATGTCTTTGAAGTTTTCGGTGTCACTCACATCGGTTTTGAGTGTTTTCTCAAAGTAGCTTAAGTAATCGTAGGAGAAGTATCCCACCAGACCTCCTGTGAATGAAGGAAGTCCTTCGATTTTTGGAGATTTATACTCTGCCAGGATCTGCCTTAAGTATTCTGCAGGGTTTTCCGCATTTACAGTGATGTTTCCCGCTTTTAAAATTCCGTTTACGCATGTTATCTCCAGTTTCGGATCATATCCAAGGAAAGTATATCTGCCCCACTTTTCCTTGCCTTCCACTGACTCAAGCAGATATGTGTGGGTTGATACATTTTTTAATATCCTGATGGCACCTATGGGTGTGCAGATGTCTGAGTATAATTCGCAGCTAAGGGGCAGAACTTTGTACTCACCCTTTTTTGCAATTTCTTTTACTTCTTCTAAAGTCGGTCTGATTATCATTTTCTCCTCCTCAAAAAATGGTCATAACACTAGCATGAAGATCATTGACTCATTGTTTTACTCGAGTAGGCTGGCTCCTACTCGAGGGCACCTCAAGGCATTCGCCTTTCGGTGTCCTACATTCGCCAAATTCAGATCATCTCATGCAAGCATGATGATCTGAACTTGGCTCATTGTAAAACAAAAAGTCCTTGGCAGAATATTACTATTCTGTCAAGGACGAATATACTCTATCCGCGGTGCCACCTTGATTCATGGGTTACCATGCGCTTAGCGAAGTACCAACATACCTCCGGCAACTTACGTATGCCTCACGTCGCAGAATACTTTGTAATTTTCTAAAACAAATCACATTTGACTGCGCCCTCAGTGGTCCATTTGATATCCAGTTTTTCACCCGTTCTCAGCTACCGGGCTCTCTGTAGAAGCTTAAATACCGTTATCTCCACGTCATCGGTTTATCGATTTAATTGAGTGAAGTATATCAAGGTATTGCTCCTACGTCAACTGTTTTTTTATAATTTTTCAGATTTCTTTTTTGATTTATTCGCGACTGTTCTATGATACATATAAATCTTTCTTGGCCTGAATTATTAATCTTCATATTTTGTAATCGGATCACAATTGTATTATCTTGTTATAGCCTGTCAGATCCGAATCTATATGAAATATAATAGAAGGCGCCTTTTACTGTAAAAATGGCACTTGGCATCTATTTTACAGTATTCATGGCTTTCAAACCCACCAAATTATGGCTGGTCTTGCTGTAAAAATCGCACTTGGCATTGTTTTTACAGTATTCATGGCCTTAAAATCCACTAAAATATGGCTGGTCTTGCTGTAAAAATCGCACTTGGCATTATTTTTACAGTATTCATGGTCTTAAAATCCACCAAAATATGGCTGGTCTTACTGTAAAAATCGCACTTGGCATTGTTTTTACAGTATTCATAGCTTTCTAACCCGCTAAAACATGGTGGTTCATACTGTAAAATTGGCACCAGATATCGATTTTACAGTCGCCAAATGGCTGCGCGAGTAAACCCGGCAGCCGCCCGGCTCGTTGACGCACATAGATGAAAAAGCTCAGCGCCTTTTGCTTTACATTGGCTCTGAGCTTTTGAAGTTAAACATTATTCATCGTAACCGTTAGGGTTATTCTTTTGCCAGTTCCAGGAGTCTGCGCACATATCCTTGATGTCGTACTGTGCTACCCATCCAAGTTCCTCTTTTGCTTTAGTGGCATCGGAATAGTTTTCTGCGATGTCTCCGGCACGTCTCTCCTTTATCACATAAGGGATCTTGATACCGTTTGCTTCCTCAAAATTCTTTACGATGTCTAAAACGCTGTATCCCTTTCCGGTTCCAAGGTTGTAAACCTTAAGGCCTGCGTTTTGTTCGATCATCTTTAAGGCTTTCACATGGCCGTCAGCCAGATCCACAACGTGGATATAGTCTCTGACGCCGGTGCCGTCGGGTGTATCATAGTCATTTCCAAAGATTCCAAGTTCCTTTAACTTGCCGACTGCAACCTGGGTAATGTAGGGCATAAGGTTGTTTGGAATGCCGTTGGGATTCTCTCCGATAAGTCCGCTTTTGTGAGCTCCGATGGGGTTAAAGTAGCGAAGGATCACTACGTTCCATTCAGGATCTGCCTTCTGGATATCCATGAGGATCTGCTCAAGCATGGATTTGGTCCAGCCATAAGGGTTTGTGCAGGGAGCCTTGGGGCACTCCTCTGTGATGGGGATAAAAGCAGGCTCTCCGTAAACCGTGGCGCTGGATGAAAAGATTATGCTCTTTACTCCGTGCTGTCTCATCACATCCACAAGTGTAAGCGTTCCCGTGATATTGTTGTTGTAATATTCCCAGGGCTTTCTCACTGACTCACCAACAGCTTTAAGTCCTGCAAAGTGAATCACCGCATCTATCTTTTCTGTATCAAAAATCTTGTTTAATGCATCTCTGTCCAGAATGTCAGCCTCGTAAAACTTGCAGGTCTTGCCTGTGATCTGTGCCACTCTGTCCAGGGATTTTTTGCTGGAATTTGAAAGATTGTCAAGGACGATCACTTCATGTCCAGCGTTCTCGAGTTCCACTACGGTGTGGCTTCCGATAAAACCGCATCCGCCTGTAACCAATATATTCATAAGTTTTCCCTCTCTTAAATCTCTACGCCGTTAAATTTCAAAAGTTCTCTTGCGCTCTCCACGGAATCGATTCCGGTCTTGTTCTTGATGGGAGCAAATTCCTTCTTTCTGTCAACCTCAAAGGGCAGACATGAATCCATCTCGTGGATCATATCAAGCACCAGACTCTCGTATTTGTAGCCGTTTGGTGACTCGGGTTTGACAAGGTTTCCGCTTTCATCCAGGAAAGGAATCTTCTTTTCCACGATATGAAGAGGCATCTTGTCCCCTGCAATTCTCTCAAGAGCTGCAACGTTAAAGAGGTAGTTTAAAATAACACCAAAATTATATGCGGGGTCGCCCTTTTCATTCTTTGCATTCATAAGTTCATCTGTGAGCTCGTAATATTCTACGATGGAAGGTCTGCCATCCTCTAAGCAGATAACTCCGACTTTTTCATCGGGAGCTGCTTTTCTGACAACCTTTGCTCCGACTTCGCATTTATTCATGATGGTTGCACCCACAAATACGGGGTCAGCGATCCTCTGAAGCACATTGTCTACGGCAAATACGTTTAACCACTCGATGCCCTCGTTGTGAATGACATCCAGAAGGCCTGCCTTCATGAGGGATACGAACCATCCGCCGTTTCCGTTTGGAGATGTGGAAAGTTTGCCCTTCTCCTCCAAATAGATCTTTCCGTTATAATCTGTAGCTGCGGCCATTTCCTGCTTAAAGAAATGAACATATTCACCCTTGTAGCCAAAGAAATTCTTGTCATTGAAAAATTTGATGGTGGCATCATTGTTCTTGTCACTGGTCATGACAAAAAGATGAATGAATTTGCCTGTTTTGTTTACAACTTCTAAAAGGTTATTGATAAGGCACTGGAAAATATAGAGATCCTTTGTGACGCCCACGTTATACATACCCTTGGGGTCATCGGAACCGAGTCTTGTTCCCATTCCGCCTGCCAAAAGCATGGCAGCCACCTTACCGTCTGCGATAGCCCTTACCCCTTCAAATGTAAAAGCATCGCTGTTTTCATCGATCTCATCAAGCTCAAGAGTTTTTATAGGTGAGATCTCACCTTTTTTTGCAAGATCCTCCATATGCTTGCATGATTCGATCACATCCATGTCCAGGGACAAAATCTGTTCACAGAGTTCTGTCTTTTTTGAATCGTCCAGTTGGTCATAGTATTTAAATACCTGCTCCTGGCCGTACTTTTTGGCTTTTTCCAAAGCTTCATCGTATTTACTCATATTAATTCCCTCTTTTCCGCATAATACATCTGTAAAAATATAAAATGCTTTGAATTATTTAATGTCCCTAATACAACTTCCTAAAGTAATATAACATTACAAAATACCGAAAATCAACCGCCTTAAAACATTATTAATTAATTATTCGTCTTACCGCAAGAATTGATCTGTATCCTGCTTTGCTGACCTTTATGCCTGTCTTTGCGCTGGAGGCATGGACGATGTAGCCGCCGCCTATGTAAATTGCCACATGTCCGTCATAGCAGATGATGTCTCCGGGCTGGGCGCTGTCATAGTCTACCCCGGTGCCTGCGCTTCTCTGTTCAAAGCTGGTCCTGGGGAGCTTATATCCGAAATCTGCAAATACTCTGTAAGTAAATCCTGAGCAGTCGGCTCCGTTCGTGAGGCTTGTTCCCCCTGCGACATAGGGATTTCCCACATATTGGCAGGCATATTTTGCAATCTGCTTTCCAAGGGTGGAGCCTGAGGCATTGTCGATTATCTTTGTGTAGTCCGTGGTGGCATAGCTTGCATTTGCTCTGTTATTTGCAGCCTGTTGTGCCTGGAGCTGTTTTAGCTTGGTCTGGTCCTGCTGTAGTTTCTTTTTGGCAACAGCCACTTCCTGTTTGTATTTTGCGATCTCCGCATCGTAATTGGCCGACTCTCTCTTTTTCTGGGCGAGCATGGCATCCAGGTTTGACTTTTGAGTTTCCAGGGAAGCCTTTTCATTGTTTAAAACCTCACGTTCATCCTCAAGAGAAGCCTTGTCAAGCTCCAGCTGATCCCACAGATCCTTTACGGCCTGCTTCATGGCGCGGTATTCTTCGAACTTGTTTCTGTCATATTCGTAAATGCTTTCCACATAGTCCAGGCGGTTTAACATTCCGCTTAGACCATCGCCCTGAAGTACAAACCCGAGAGTTGTATTCATATTGTACTCATACATGGCGCGGAGTCTTAGTACCATGTCTTTGTATCTTTTTTCCTCGGCATTTTTGGCGTTTTCATACTCTTTTTCAGCTTCTTCGATATCTTTAGCCTTAAGGGCGATCTCGTCCTCTTTCTGCGAGAGTTCCTCTTCCTTTACTTCGATGCTGGTCATGGTATTTATGATCTCAGCGTTAAGATCATCTATTTTTTCCTCGATCAGATCCTGTTCGTCGGAGAGGCTGTCAATCTTTTCGTTGAAATTCTCGATATCGTTTTTGGTTTGGTCTATCTGATCCTGAATCTCACGGATGCTGGTGGCAGAGACTATAACCCCGGCAAAAAGCCCGGATATCAATATGGCGCCAAGTGCAATTCTCCTTAAATGTCTGTAGAAATCTCCTATCATAAAACCCTGCCTGATATAAATATTGTTTCGTTACTGTTTTTTATGCCTTGGGAATGAGTACCTGCTCCATCTCAAATAAAAGCTCTTCGGTCTTATCTAAGAGGAGTTCCTCATCCTTTTCAACCATGCCTGTCTTTTTGTATTTATAGGTTATAAAAGGATTTCCATAGGCGGTAAAGCTCATGTCTTTTCCGTATTTTGCGATAAGCTTCGGGATTCCCATGGGGTCTATTGCGGCATCCGGTTTAAACGTAAAGATTATCCTCTCGTTTTTACCCTTAACCTCTGTCATGTAGAGCCTGTGGGCAGAAACCCTTATGAGGGCGATGCGCAAAAGGTTCTCCACGGACTTTGGGATATTTCCGAATCTGTCTATGAGCTCGTCCTTTATGTCCTCCTTTTCCCTCACGTTCCAGACCCCGGCTATTCGCTTGTAGATATCGAGTTTCTGAACTTCGTTCAAAATATATTCCGGAGGGATAAAAGCATCCACATCAAGGTCGATGACGGTTGCAAAATCTTCGATGGTCTTTTCGCCCTTTAAGTTTTTGACCGCCTCATTTAACATCTTGCAATATAGGTCGTAACCCACCGCTTCCATGTGACCGTGCTGGCGCATTCCGAGAAGGTTTCCCGCACCTCTGATCTCCAGGTCTCTCATGGCAATCTTGAAACCGCTTCCAAGGTCCGTAAACTCCCTGATGGCATCCAGTCGTTTTTCGGCAACTTCCTTTAAAATAGTATCTTTTTTGTACATAAGGAAAGCATAGGCCGTCCTGTTGGAGCGGCCCACACGGCCTCTTAACTGATAGAGCTGGGAAAGACCCAGTCTGTCGGAATCATGGATTATTATGGTATTTACATTTGAAATATCAAGTCCGGTCTCGATGATGGTGGTGGATACAAGTACGTCCACCTCTCCGTTTACGAAATCGTACATGATCTGCTCCAGGTCTCGCTCATTCATCTGTCCATGGGCGTAGGCCACATTCGCTTCAGGCACCAGGTTCTGGATCATGGCCGCCACATCTGCGATGTTACTTACTCTGTTGTAGACATAATACACCTGTCCGCCCCTGGCAAGCTCTCTGACTATGGCTTCCCTTACCATCTCCTCGTTGTATTCCATGACGAAAGTCTGGATGGGCATTCTGTCCTCGGGAGCTTCCTCCAAAATGCTCATATCCCTGATACCTATGAGGGACATATGAAGGGTCCTGGGAATGGGGGTTGCGGTCAGTGTGAGCACATCCACATTCTCTTTTAATTTTTTTATCTTTTCCTTGTGGGTGACGCCAAAGCGCTGCTCCTCATCTATGATAAGGAGCCCAAGGTCCTTGAATTTTACATCGTTTGAAAGCACTCTGTGGGTTCCGATAACGATATCCACAAAACCTTTTTCAAGGTCAGAGATAACTTTCTTTTGCTCTGATGCGGTCCTGAATCTGGAGAGCTGTTCCACTCTCACGGGGAAATCCTTCATTCTCTGGGCAAATGTGTTGTAATGCTGCCCTGCAAGGATCGTGGTAGGCACCAGGTACACAACCTGTTTTCCCTCCTGAACTGCCTTAAATGCAGCTCGGATCGCGATCTCTGTCTTGCCATAACCCACGTCTCCGCACACGAGCCTGTCCATGACCTTGTCGCTTTCCATGTCAGACTTTGTGTCTGCTATGGCCGTGAGCTGATCCTCCGTCTCCTCAAATGGAAACATCTCCTCAAATTCCCTCTGCCATACGGTATCCGCCCCAAAGTGATATCCCTTTGCTTGCTGCCTCTTTGCATAGAGCTCCACCAGGTCCTTTGCCACTTCGTTGACGGCACTTTTTACCCTTGATTTGGTCTTTTCCCATTCTTTTGATCCCAGCTTGTTTAATTTCGGAACCTTCTCCGCATCAGCGGAAGCGTATTTTTGGATCACATCAAGGCCGGTCGCGGAAATATAGAGATTACCGCCGTCCTTGTACTCGATCTTTATATAATCCTTTACAACCTTTTCCACCTCAACCTTTTCTATACCGCGATATATTCCAAGGCCGTGGCTCTCATGGACCACATAATCTCCCACCTTTAACTCGTCAAAGCTTGAGATCTTTGTTCCCTGATTAAATTTTTTCTTCTTTTTCTTTTTTCTGGCGCCGAAAATATCGGTCTCTGTCATGACCACGAATTTGATCATGGGATACTCAAATCCCCTGCCCACAAATCCATAGGCCACAAGCACTTCGCCCTCACTGACCTTTCTCATGGGGTCGTCCGAAAAGACTGCGGTTATGCCCTCGTCCCTTAAATCCCCGGCAAGACGTGCCGCCCTGGTCCTGGAACCTGACAATAAAACCACTCTGTAATTGTTTTTCTTGTAATTTTTCAGATCCCTGCAAAGACTTTCAAAAGAATTGTTGTAGGGAGCGATATTTCTGGCGCTGATGCTGTCCTTTACTTCCGGCTTAAAGAATCCGTTCTTTAAACTGTCCATGGTAGATAAAGTAACCACCGGACTTTTTGAAACCGATGCGGCAACAGCTTCTCCGGAGTATAAAATCCCCATCTGCCCGGGAAGGATATAACCCTTTTCCACACGGTTTTTCATGCTCTCTGAAAACTCCAGGAATACGGCCTCCGCCTCCTCCTTTATCCTCAGGGGCTCATCCATAAAAAAGATCAGTTTTTCCGAGTCCTGTCCCGAGATCTCTCTTAAAAGTTCCGGCAATGCGACAGTTCTGTCATAAAAATAATCTATATAACTTTCCAGGTTTACTTTACTCTTAAATTCCAAAAGCTCCTCGGAAAGCGAGTTTACTGTTTTGTCTATCCTGTGGGCCTCCTCTGTCTTAAAAAGACCTCGGAGTTTTTCTCTCTGAACGGTCGCTTCCGCCTTTATCTTTTCAAGGCCTCTTTCTATCTGGTCCCTGCCAAGCACAAACTCTGTGGCGGGATAGACCTGAATGCTCTCAAGTTTTTCTATGGACCTCTGGCTGAGGACGTCAAAGCTTCTGATGGAATCCACTTCGTCTCCCCATAGCTCGATCCTGTAAGGGTTTGTCTCTGTCAGATCAAAGATATCCACGATGCCGCCTCTGACCGAAAACTGGCCGGGGCTCTCCACCTGAAATGTCTTTTCATACCCCATATCCACCAGATGGGCGGAAAGAGTGTGTTCATCCACCTCATCGCCTCTTGCGATCTCGATCACATCTTTTTCTCTGTCCCACAGTATCTGTTTGGACATAAGGGCAGCAAAGGTTGTGATTATGGTGGTGGGCTTATTTTCCATAAGCCGACGCAGAGTCTTTATACGCTCACCGGTGAGCTGATTGCCGTGAATATCCGCTTCAAAAAATATCAGATCCTTTGCCGGAAATAATGTGACATTTCTGTCATAAAATTTGTATTCCTCAAATATCTCCTTTGCCCGGATATCGCTGTAGGTAACTATAACTTTAAACTTGTATCCAAGGCTCAGGCCATAAACCATATGAAGTTTTTGGGAATCCACGCATCCCGAAAGCTGGATCGGCGTCTTTTTGTGTTTTAAAGCATCAACGGTGGCATTAAAACCTTCCAGTTCGTTAAGTGGCGTCAAAAGTGCCTGCATCGGTTACCTCTTATTTTTGCTCTGTGTTCTTTTTATTATATAGATTCATGGCTTTATCCACGTCCCCTGCCATAATGAGTTTTACTGCTTCATAGGCCGAAGCCTTTGTCTCTTCAAGTTTCTCACGGTCGGCGGCATCGAAATGCCCCAGTACATATTTGGCCAGATCTCCGTTTCCTCTCTTGTCACCCACACCCATCTTGATCCTGACGAATGTGTCATTTCCAAAATGATTAATGATACTCTTTAATCCGTTGTGACTTCCGGCGCTTCCTTTTTTGCGTATCCTCAGGTTTCCCGCATCAAGCGCTATATCATCATGGATCACTATAACTTCAGTCTCATGGTCACATTTATAATAATCCACCAGTTCTCTCAGGCTCTCACCGCTTAAGTTCATATATGTCTGCGGCTTTGCCAGGATCACCTTTTCTCCGTCAATGTATCCCTTTCCGATTATGGCTTTGTGCTTTTTTTCTATCACATCTATGCCTGCTTTTTGGGCGATATAATCAATTGTCTCGAATCCGATATTGTGTCTTGTCCCGGCATATTCTTTTCCGGGATTTCCAAGTCCTGCTATTATAAACATCTTTGTTCTCCATTCATTTTTGCATGACTTTATCCGGCTTATCAAAAGCCGGTGGGGGTCGCACTTTTTTAACTCATTTATATAGATTATACCATAACCTCTTTGCGATAGACATACGGGTATTAAAAAAGACAGCGAAAAGATTTACTCTCCGCTGTCTAAAGATAAATTCAAAGTATTATTCTGCTGCCTCGGGCTCACTGCTTGCTTTATCATAGGCATCCAAAATCGTCTTCTGGATCAGCTCTCTGGTAGCGGAATTAATGGGGTGTGCTATATCCCTGTACTCACCGTCTGTTGCTTTCTTGCTGGGCATTGCGATAAAGAGTCCCTTCTCTCCTTCAATAACCTTTATGTCATGTACCACAAACTCATCATCCAGTGTTATGGAAACAATAGCCTTCATTTTACCTTCTTTTGCGATTTTACGAACTCGTACGTCTGTGATCTTCATCTGGTTGTAACCCCCTTAATCTAAAATACGTATCTCTCGTTGCGCTCCACCAGTATCCTTGTCTCGCCTTCCCCAATGAAGGAAGAGTTGGCTCTGATGGTATCATGACTCTCTACTATACAATTCTCGATGTAGGTATTGTCTCCAATATAAACATCATTGAGAATAATAGAATTTCTAATCACACAATTGTTTCCGATATAACTCTTTTTAAAGAGAACGGAATTTTCAACAGTACCGTTTATGATACATCCGCTGGAAACAAGGCTGTTTTTAATCTTGCTGCCCGGATTGTATTTTGCCGGCGGCAGATCATCCACCTTGGAATAAATATCAGGATACTGTCTGAAAAAATAATCTCTTACATCAGGTTTTAAGAAATCCATATTGGTTGCATAATAGTCTTCCACGGAAGCTATATTTCTCCAATAGTCTGTGATCTTGTAACCGTAGATCCTCTTTACATCCTTGTACCTGATGAGGATATCTTTTACGAAATCGTATCTGTCCTCCTCGGCGCATTTTTCGATCATCTCGATGAGCTGGCGTCTTCTGAGCACATATATTCCGCAGGATACGGTGTTGGTCTTTGCAAGGAGGGGTTTCTCCTCAAATTCCTCTATCCTGTATTCCTCATTCATGCTGACGGTTCCGAATCTCTCCACGTTGCTGCCGGGTCCCATATCCTTCACAACCACGGTGATATCGGCTTTTTTGTTTATGTGATATTCCAAAAGCTTGTTGAAATCCATCTTGTAGACACAGTCACCGCTGGCCACTACCACATAGGGCTCATGGCTTTTTTTCAGGAATTCAAGATTCTGGAAAATGGCATCTGCCGTACCTCTGTACCAGTTGCTGTTCTCCGCTGTCACCACCGGGGTGAAAACATACAAACCGCCCTGTTTACGTCCGAAATCCCACCACTTGGATGAACTTAAATGCTCATTTAAACTGGTGGCATTGTACTGTGTGAACACGGCCACTTTCTGAATGTGGGAATTGGACATGTTACTGAGTGTAAAGTCTATACTTCTGTAGCTTCCTGCGATGGGCATCGCACATACGGCGCGTTTCTTTGACAGTTCGCGCATTCTGTGATTATTGCCTCCCGCTAAAATAATTCCGACCGCTCTCACCTTTATTCACCTGCCTTAATCAAAGTTTTGCCACTTTGGAGAGTAGAGCCGGGATAATCGGATTCCACGGTCTCTCCGAATATCACCGTATTCTTGCCAATGGTTACATTGTCGGGGATCACCGATCTCTCACCCACCGTGACTAATCCGTGGTTATAAATATGAGGTGCGGTATCGTTTTCAACTTCTTCCCCTACGCCCATCTTTACATTGTCGCCGATCTCAGCGTTCTCGGCCACAATGCCTTTGATGACCTCACAGTTATCGCCTATGACGGCATGGTTCATTATGATGGAATCTCTCACCACGGTGTTCTTTCCTATGATGACATCACAGCCTATGACGGAATTGTAAACCTTTCCGTAGACTTCGGCGCCCTCGCCTATGATGCATCGCTCCACTTCACTGCCCTCGGCAAGATACTGAGGAGGCTGGATCTCACTCTTGGTATAGATCTTCCAATATTCTTCGTAAAGGTTAAACTCGGGAACGATATCGATCAGCTCCATATTCGCTTCCCAATAGGAATGAAGCGTTCCCACATCCTTCCAATAACCTGTAAATTCATATGCATACAATGGTGCGCCATGGTCATGACAGTATGGAATGATATGCTTTCCAAAGTCAAGGGACGGCTGCTGGCTCAGCGCGATCAGCGCATTTTTAAGGGTCTTCCAGTTAAAGATGTAAATACCCATGCTGGCCAGATTGCTCCTGGGATTTGCAGGCTTTTCCTCAAACTCAGTGATGCGCTTTTTTTCATCGGCGATCATGATTCCGAATCGGCTTGCTTCCTCGATGGGAACAGGCATTACCGCGATGGTCACTTCCGCATTGTTTGATTTGTGGAAATCCAGCATCACCTCGTAATCCATCTTGTAAATATGGTCACCGGAAAGTATCAGAACATAGTCCGGATTATAGCTTTCCATATATTCCAGGTTCTGATAAATGGCATTTGCTGTACCTGTATACCATTCGCTGTTTTCATTTTTTTCGTATGGTGGAAGTACCGATACTCCTCCGATGTTTCGGTCAAGATCCCATGGGATTCCGATACCGATATGGGTGTTTAGTCTGAGCGGCTGATATTGCGTCAGAACACCTACGGTATCCACACCGGAATTAATACAATTGGACAGAGGGAAATCGATAATACGATATTTTCCTCCGAAGGACACTGCCGGCTTAGCCATCTTGGAAGTTAACACGCCCAGTCTGCTTCCCTGGCCCCCCGCGAGCAGCATTGCAATCATCTCTTTCTTGATCATGTCTTCACCTCTTAAGCAGTTTCAATGATGGTAGGCTAATTATAACACAGTAATTGAGGAAAGTGAATAATAATAGTCGATTTTTTTGATAGTTTTTATGCAATTTTTCAGTATTTTCATCGTGTTAATACACAAAAATTAGTTTAATTGTACGAAAATCTTTGTAAATTTCAAACATATGTAACCCCATATATCTTTTGATTTGTCTTTTGGAATAAAAGTGACTATAATATAAACGGTTATTTTTCAGAAGTGTATTCGCAGGTATTTTTATGGAAATACCATTCGGAGAAAACCCTTCACAGATCATTTTAATTTATAAAAAAGAGGAAAAGAACGTGTACAAGATTGATTTTTCCAGCCCGGCACATATTTATTTTGTGGGTATCGGAGGCATTTCCATGAGCGGCCTTGCCGAGGTTTTGAGAGAAGCAGGCTTTAAAGTCTCCGGTTCAGACAGGGACGAAAGCGAACTTACCCGCAAACTTGAAAAGATGGGCGTAACCGTTTACTACGGCCAAAAATATGAAAATATCACAAAAGACATAGACTGCGTTGTATTTACAAGCGCGATCCATCCGGATAATCCGGAATACAGAGCCACCATGGACCTCTCGATCCCGCATTTGACAAGAGCAGAGCTACTGGGTCAGATAATGAACAATTACAAAAACTCCGTAGCCATAAGCGGAACCCACGGAAAGACCACCACCACTTCCATGATAAGTGAGATTCTGTTAGAGGCTGATGCCGATCCCACACTTTCTATCGGAGGTATCTACAAGGCTATCGGCGGGAATATAAAAGTCGGAAAGTCCGATATATTCGTTACGGAAGCCTGCGAATATACCAACAGCTTCCTAAGCCTCTCCCCCGCATTCGGCATCATATTAAATATAGAAGAAGACCATCTGGATTTCTTTAAGGATATAAATGATATCAGAAACTCATTCAGGGAATTTGCAAAAAAGATCCCTCCTTACGGAACTCTTATCATAAACGGCGATATCGACAATGTGTCCGAGATAACGGACGGATTAAAATGCAATATTATCACCTTCGGCGCTTCCACAGGTGATGCGTCAGCCAAAAAAGCCTTTGACTGCACCGCGGAGGATATCACATATAATGAAGCGGGACATGCCACTTTTACAATGGTAAGCAGTAATAATAAGAAAACAAAGATCTCATTGAACGTTCCCGGATTCCACAATGTCCTGAACGCGCTTGCCGCTGCAGCCTGCTGTCAGGCACTGGGAATGGATGAAAATGCCATCGTATCAGGTCTTAAAAACTTTTCCGGAACGGACAGACGTTTTGAATTCAAGGGTATCAAAAACGGTGTCACCATAATCGATGATTACGCTCATCACCCAACGGAGATAAGAGCCACCCTCACCGCCGCCAAAAAGGTGAACCACAACAGGCTCTGGTGCGTATTCCAGTCCCATACCTTCACCAGGACAAAAGCTCTCATGGATGACTTTGCAGAGGTCCTGACACTGGCGGACGAGATCGTTTTGGCAGATATATATGCCGCAAGAGAAACCGACAACCTGGGAATAAGTTCAAAGACCCTTCAGGAAAAGATCCAGGCTCTCGGGCACAAATGTTATTATTTTCCGTCTTTTTCCGAGATAGAAAATTTTCTTGAAAAAAATTGCATAAACGGCGACCTGTTGATAACTATGGGTGCCGGAGACGTGTATAAAATAGGCGAAAACCTGTTAAAAAAATAATTGTCCACATTATCCACAGTTTTGGAGCGAAATTTCGACATCTCCAAACTGTGGATTTTTTCTTTCGGATTGTGGATTATTTTGTAAATGTAAAAAACATGGTTAACCGCATTATCATGCCGATATTTTTAAAAGGCGTCTTTTATTATCCACAATATCCACATTTTCCACATTTTGAGGGGCTTTTTTGTCAAAATTTCGATTCGGAATTTTGACTATTTTATTTTCAAAATCCATGTGCTATACTCGGACTTGCTTTGAGGCTTAGGGGAAGGATGGAAATAAACGCCAATGGCAAGGATTCGAGTATATAACGAAAAAACAGCGGGTAAGACTGCTTTGTCCAACCGCTTTATCGATGAATATATGAAGGACGCCAACGATGCACAGTTAAAGATCTATATCTACCTTACCAGGATGATCAGTTCAGGTAAGGCTATCAGTGTGTCCGAAATTGCAGATGTATTCAATCATACTGAAAAAGATGTGAGCAGAGCCCTCAAGTATTGGGAGAAGAAAGGCCTTATGAGCCTGGAATACGACTCCTCTAAAAATCTGGTATCCATCGATCTAAAGGACGTGGATCAGGTAAACGCTGTCACTGAAGCACACGGAGTTCCCGATGAGGTTATCGGAAGCGTCACAACTGTTTCTGCCGATCACCAAAATATCGTATACGGAAATAATAATTCCGGCACCGCTTCAGACGAAGCAGTTCCCGTTATTTTCAACGATGTATATGACACCGAGAGGAACGAGGATGACAACAACGTTAACCGTTTCGCAAAGCCACGCTACAGTGCGGAGCAGCTTAAGGCTTTCAAAGCCGACGAAAGTTTTTCACAGCTGTTTTTCCTCGGTGAATGTTACTTAGGACACGCCCTGTCAGACAGTGAATTAAAGACGATCGCATATTTTAAAGACGTACTTAATTTTTCAAACGATCTCATAGATCATCTCATCGCTCACTGCGCCGAAATCGGCAAGCGTGACATGAAATATATTGAAAAGGTTGCCTTAAACTGGGCGGAAAACGGGATCGACAATCCTCAAAAGGCAAATGCCTGCTCCAGCAAATATGAGAAAAATGTCTATACCATTATGAACGAACTCGGTAAATCCAGCTCTCCCACCAAGAGGGAGATGGAATATATCAACCGCTGGACCAAGGATTACGGTTTCGACATGGAGATAATATTGGAAGCCTGCGGACGAACCGTAATGGCTACGGACAGACATCGTTTCGAATATGCCGAGAGCATACTGGCAAACTGGAAGTCACAAAATGTCATCCACAAGACAGATATCCTGCAGCTGGATGAAACCTACAAAAAGAAAAGAACCACTAACACAACTCGAAGCAATGTGACTTCAGCCAACAAATTTAACCAGTTTAAGCAAAATGATTACGATTTCGCAGATCTGGAAAAGAAGCTTTTGAAATTATAGTTTCTTTTATCCATGATATATGTGGGGGACATATACATTTCGTGGAAGTATTGGGATAGGGCTATTTAGGGGAAACCCGGAACGGAGAGAAATCACTATGGGTCTTAGCAAACAGCAGTACGATCAGATTATCAGGGATTATGAACACACCAGAGATTATAACAGGCATCTTTTGGATGAGAGACGCAGAAAGGTCTATGAAAAGATCCCTCCTTACAGGATTCTGGACGAATCCATCGGAGGCATCGCATCAAAGAGAGTCAGACTTGCCATCGAAGGCGACAGCGCAGCCTTAGAGGATTTGCATGAAGAGATCAACAACATCACTATCAAAAAGAAAAGTCTTCTCACAGACGGGGGATTCCCTGTCGATTATCTGGATCCCATATATAACTGTCCCGACTGTCTTGACACAGGATATGTGAACACAGATGACGGATTAAAGGCAAAATGCCACTGTTTCAAGGACAGGGAGATTTCCATACTCTATGATCAGTCAAACATAAGAGGGGTACTTGCTACCGAAAATTTTACTACACTCTCCTATGATTATTACGTAGGAGAGGATCTGGAGCTTTTTAAAAGAGCCGTTCAAAAATGCCATGAGCTTGTTGACAATTTTGACACAGACCCCGACAATATTTTTCTCTACGGCACCGTAGGCACAGGAAAGAGTTTTCTGTCGGGATGCGTAGCAAATGAGCTGATAAACAAGGGCAGATCCGTCCTGTATTTCAGTTCTGTCAAACTTTTTAACGATCTGGCTCATTATACTTTTACAAAGGATATGAAGGAGGAGTTGTACGATTTCTATGCAGATCTGTACAACACGGATCTCCTTATAATAGACGATCTGGGAACGGAAGTTACAAACGGCTTTGTATCCACCCAGCTTTTTGCATGCTTAAACGAGAGACAGCTACGCAAAAAATCCACCGTGATCTCTACGAATTTAAGTCTCGAAGAATTGCGTGACAGATATTCTGACAGAGTCTTCTCCAGAATAACCAGCAATTATCAGATCTGCAAGCTTTCCGGACCCGATATTCGTATGTACAGAAAAAATCTTGCAAATGTGGTATAATCGTTATATTATATTTAACGGTTTTTATCAATCTGCTTAATAGAAAGTGAGGATAATTCATGGCTATCCGTGAAGAAAAAAGAAATCTTGAGACCATTCCCGTCGGTTCTCTGGGTATCATATCTATGGAAGGCTGCAAGCCTTTGGGGGAGAAAGTTGACAGTTATCTGGTAAAATGGCGCGCGGAGCGCGAAAGCGAGCACAAAGAGTCACTTGCCTTTGCAGGTTATATGCGTGACTCCTATCTCCTGCAGGCAAAGGTTCCCCGTTTCGGTTCAGGTGAAGCAAAGGGTATGATCCTTGAATCCGTTCGTGGTAACGACCTCTACATTTTGGTAGATGTATTGAATTATTCCATGACATACAATCTTGCAGGTCACGAGAATCACATGTCTCCCGATGACCATTATCAGGATTTAAAGCGTATCATTGCTGCCGTAGGTGGTAAGGCAAGACGTATCACAGTTATAATGCCTTTCCTCTATGAGAGCAGACAGCACAAGAGAACAGCAAGAGAATCTTTGGACTGTGCACTGGCTCTTCAGGAGCTGGTTGCTATGGGCGTTGACAACATCATCACTTTTGATGCTCACGACCCCAGAGTTCAGAATGCTATTCCTCTTCACGGTTTTGAAACAGTTCAGCCCGCTTACCAGTTCATCAAGGGTCTGTTAAAAAATGTAAAGGATCTCACCATCGATGCTCAGCACATGATGGTAATCAGCCCCGATGAAGGCGGAATGGGCAGAGCTATCTATATCGCAAATGTACTTGGTCTCGATATGGGTATGTTTTACAAGAGACGTGACTATACAAAGGTAGTAAACGGACGCAACCCCATCGTTGCTCACGAGTTCCTCGGAACCAGCGTTGAAGGCAAGGACATGATCATCATCGATGACATGATCTCATCCGGCGAGAGCGTTTTGGAAGTTGCAAAAGAGTTAAAGGCCAGAAAAGCAAACAAGATCTTTGTCTTCTCAACCTTCGGACTTTTCACAAACGGTCTGGATAAATTTGACAAGGCTTACGAAGACGGAATCATTGACAAGGTGCTCACCACCAACCTGATCTATCAGACCCCGGAGCTTTTAAGCAGAGACTGGTATATCAACTGTGATCTGAGCAAATATATCGCTTATATCATCGATACCCTTAATCACGATTCATCGATCAGCGATCTCTTAAATCCCAGTGAGAGGATCACAAGCATCGTTGCAAGATACAAAAAAGGTGAATTATAATCGATTCTATAAATGAACTAACGGAGCATGAAAACCATGCTCCGTTTTTTATACCTCTAAATTGCAGCTTGTTATCAATTAACGCCCAAATGAACCGCAGCAACAGTTTAGTTTGCATATTTTCTCATTTTATTTTGTGCTTAGTTTTGACACAAGACCATAAGTTATTTAGTATATCCAAGGTTATCAAAAAAACCATCTTTAATAAGTCCATCAATGGTTTTTTCTATTTCGTCCTTTCCTACCTCTCTAACTATAATAGTATTCGGTTCATTTTGATAAATGCCGGTTTCTTCAATTTCCGAATCAAAATCTTGATGTAACCTTATTATATCAGTAATATATAGTTTATATCGTTTGTCATCTATTACAACTATAACATCCTTTCTATAACCTTTATTTATTGCTTCAAAATCTGCTAGTTCTGTATTATCTTCATATATAATTTTATAGCTCATGTTACATCTCCTAATGTGGTCCTATTACTTTGATTTGGTAGACTTTGAAACAATTCTAATGGCATTTCATATTCTGGAAAGACTTAAAGCGTTCAGAATAAATTTCTTGTATCATATCAAAAAAGAGTTTTTACATCTTACGCACCCCTTCAGTTATCTAAAACACTCCATAAGACAGACTGAGATGATTTTGATTGTTATTATAGTTCAAATAAATCTATGAAGTTCTTCCGTAATAATATATTTCCCGGAATAGGGTTGATTATATAATCCTTATAGTCTTTGCGTTCCCTGGGTATTCCTTCAGGCTTAAGTTCAGCCGTTTCTTTGGGGTGTTGTGGTCAATTAAATACCAATACTCGTAGTACTTCCATAATAATGGGATCTAAATATCGAACCATTAACAAACTTCAACTAGGCGAGCTTCCACCCTTTCTTTATGGCTAATTGAATCTCAAACAACTTATAAATTATAAAATCACCCTTTTCCAGATTTTCCCCGCTGTTTATCCTGTGCTCTCGTTCATTAATAAAATCAATAATCTGTTCATATTCTTGAAACAAACCATTAGAATTTAATTTATACTCAGTGAAACTACCTAAACATATTTCGTTATATACAGCCGAATAATATGAACCTCCTGCATATGCATAATCGTACCCAATGAACTCAGAATCTAACCCCATAATTTTTGAAACTGAAGGATGTTTTTTCTCTGTATCGCACAATAATATTCTATAATCTATTGAATGAACATCCGATAATTCAATATATTTTCTTATAAACATCTCATCATTACATACATCAACATATTCACTATCATACCAAGATTTTTCGATGTTATCTTCAAAAAATTTCTCGAATATTTCCGGGTACCTGTCATTTAAATACCAGTTTTCCCCTTCAACTCCTTTATATGCTATATTTTGCTTTCTTTGAAATATTATTCCATTAATCATTTTTAAAGCCTTTCACCATTTAATTCATCTGTTACAAGGCAACGAGTGCGGTTAAAAAGAGCGTCATACTCATACTCTGTTATTTTATCCCCCTCGTCAACCTTAAGTAAAGCTGATTTGGATTGATAAATTTAATTTTAGTCATAAGGAAAGCACCCCCAACAAAAATTTTTTTTGTTAAGAGTGCTTGCATATCAGCTTAATGGAACTAAACTGAAAATTCGTTATTTATTTTTACTTAAGTATTCCCAACAGGGGCTAAAACCGCTATATCTTGCTCGTTGCTTAGCAACTCGCTGTCCCGCCCCTCACCCTCATCGACTTACATCAGCTTAGCTGAGAGGCGATTCGGGTTCGGGATGGTGGTTGGATTTACTATAGTTGGCTTTGAGGGGGATGGTGGTGGTGCTAAAGTATTGAAAATCATACATCATAATTCTTTTTTACAATCATCCAATTTTCATCTTTCATTTGGATTACTTCCCTAAACAACAATAATACATTGTTTATTCCTTTTGTTTTCATTTTGTCAAATATCATATTCTCATAATCATAGTCGTCTTCACTAAAATAACTATCAACCATCTCGCCTTTATTAATTAATACATATCCCCATGCTCCTACTGAATCATATTGCTGAATAGCAACTACCTCTGATTCCGTTTCTTTGGATATTTCAATCAACATAGTGTAATCATTTACTTCTTTAGATTCTATTATCGTTATCCAGCCATCTTTTTCAGGAGAAATAGCAATCTTCCTTTTATTATCATTCTTTAAAAAGACATCATACGAATCATTTAATTCAATGTTATAATCATATTTTAACTCTTTTAAATCGCCATTTAACCTTCTTTCAACAATCGATTTAACAATATTAGGATTATCAAAATTTATAAAAGCTTGTTCGATATTCATCAGTTATCCCTCCATGGTCCTGGTCCAAATATATACTCTATAAAATAATCTAGGAAATCTAGTTTAAAATTATCACTTTGTATTTTTCTTATTGCTTTAGGCGTCAGTTTAAAATCCATAATACTATGGGTCGGTTCATAAACAACATCTGGAATAGAATGATTACCTCTAACTTGAAAATGTAATCCTTCCTCACTTAAATCTATCCCATTTCTTTCAGCCCACTTTCTTGTCCATCTTGTGGCTTGGACTTCAGCATCCTTACCTAATTGCATTCTATTCAACCCACTTTGTCTTGGATTATTAACAGCATAATCATAACTTTGCTGAGCTACCTTTCTGATTCTGTCTATGTCAGAACCACTTCCGCCCTTTTCTTCATTGCTTTTATTCTCTTCACTACTTTCCTTCTCCTGCAGTAATTCAATGTTCGAACCGAATACCGGAATTTGCTCTACAGGAATTACATCTATGATGTTCTTCCGTAATAATATATTTTCAGGAATATGATCTATTATAATATCCCTAAAGTCTTTGTGCTGCCTGGGTATTACTTCAGGCTTATGTTCAATCGTTACTCTGGGGAATACTTCCGGTTTTGGCTTTTGAACATTAGCCTTAGGGCCTTCAATGATCCACCTTTTTTCATTTTCGTTCGGCTTCACAAAAGCATCCGGTCTTATTTTAACATTTGTCAGACTTGTCACAGCCTTAGACACGGTCTGACTTACTGCGGTCGTAGCCGACGTTGCCTTTTTCTTGTTAGCCACAGACGGCAATATGTTCATTACTCTTTGATTCTGCAGACTAAGTCCGGTTTTTAGCTTTTCAATGTAGTATTGAATTTGTATGTTATTAGCCCCATGCGATTTTTCAATTAATGCCAGTCCACGCCCCAACACAAAAGCGGTTGACAGGATAGCAGCCGCCGCAAACATTATGGTTGCGACAATCGCTGCAGTTGTGCCAAAGTGTCCCGTCGGATCATTATACTTAAGCGGATTCTGTTTAACATATGCATATCTGTTAAGGCTTAACGGATCATTGTACTTACCTCTGTATGTGTCCTCCGTTAAAAACCTTGCACTCTCCGGATCATAGTATCTTGCTTTTAAATAATATAACCCACTCTCCTTATCGTATTCATATCCTCTGTATGTTATGGAGTTATATACATCTTCGGGAGCGCTCTTTACGTTTCCAAAGGTATTTCTATTTCAAAAAGATTTACTTCGATTTGCTTTTCTGAATATTTGCATGTACAGTAATATGATTAAAGTTCAAATATAGTAACATAACCACGACATTTCAAACAATCTATTTAAATGATTGCTCTTTTTTTCTTATTATTTCGTTTAATTCTTCATCATCAAACATTTCTATCCATTCTTTTAATGTCTGACCACCCTCCATTTTCTTCAAATTCAATCCATATTGCAACATTAGTTTTAGTATTTCCGCATTATTATTATTTATACTTCCAAGTGCAGATGTTACAGGTGAAAAACCCCTATTATCATTTATGTTCGGATTTGCACCCAACTCCAACAATATTTTTATTGACTCAATACAATGAGTTTGACATGCCATATGTAAATATGAAGTTCCATTCAAATCTTGAAAGTTAGGATTTTTTATACTTTTCATCGTTTCAAGAACATCAACTTTGTTTTCTTTCTTTGGAATGTTTATATCTGCAATTCTATAAAACATTTCATCTCTATTAAGCCTATCATTCATACTATATTCTTCCAACAACTAAACTCGCAACTATTATTTATCTCGCAGTACTCACAAAGTATTTAAGAGTGCTTTATTGAGTCTTCTCCACTATGTAAACTCCAATTCCTAAAAATGTTAATTATTTCAAACAGTTTTGTTTTGTCTCCAACGCCTGTATATCCGACGGAGGAAAGCCTGAAGGATATTTAGTAGGTTACACTTTCCGACCATATAAGTTAGAAAGAGCCGGATAGTCGGTAAAAATCGGACTCCAAGGGTGATTCATCGACAAAAACACCGACCAGGCATGTGGTTAACAGATAATTAGTCGGTATCAGGATACCGACTAATTGATTTGGATGCAAGACTTCGTCGGCTAAAGGGTCATCTGAATAACCCAAAACCACTTATTTACCTCCACATTCTTGATATTAATCATTTCTGACATAGGTGATAAATCTGTTTCCGTTTTCGGCAAACCATGATGCGGAATCGTTCATGCCTTTTTTATAAAGGCTTCCGTTTGACGGTTGCATGATCACCACATTGTATTCGTTAAAGCCTGTTATCAGTACACAGTCCCCGTTATCGAGGATCGCGAACACCGGTAGATCCCTGTTTACGTAATACAGCACTGATTCCATGGGGCATCCGGTCAGGTTTAAAACTTCCACATCCAGATAATCTTCCAGAACATCTCGAATGCTCTTACCTCGGTCCAGATAGTATTGTGAATTAGTGGACACGCCCTCAAAGGCTAAAACAGTATCAAGGCAGACACCGGCAGAAGTGGTACCTTCCTCCACCTTTGCCTCCTTTATAGCCATGATCTGATTTTTGTTTACTCTGTTACCCTTTATCCAGATGCAGTTACCCTTTTCATCGGATACGATGCCTGCCTCATCATAGGCCTGCATAACTGCCTTGGCGGGATTTACGTAAATTCCGCTGACTCCGTCATGACCATATACATAGAATCTGTCAATTTTATTTTCATTCTCAAATGTCAGACGTCTCTGACCCTCATAGAGGACTTCCTTTGGTGTCAGGATCTGAAGGGATTTCGTATCTATCTGGGATTTGGTCTTTATCTGAACAAATCTCTCATATTTCTCAATATCAGCAGAAGCGATCACATTTTTGGTGGGTTCCTCGTCCGCATTGTTCATGATCTGGTCATCCATGGCTTCCGAGTAAAAGCCGTTCTCGTTCTTGAACTGCCTCTTTAAGGTGATCTGATTTCCCTCAACAAATGCCGAGAGCACATACATATTTTCCTGATAATAGTTTTTTAATGTCTCTCCGTTGAAATCACAGATGGCAACTCTGTACATGGGGAAGAACACATTTCCGCTTCCATCCACCTTTATATCTTCTTTTTTTGCCACACCGTAAATGACATCAAGCCCCATAAATCCCAGAGGCAGAATGGCTTCGTCGATTGGGACCCTCACGGTGCTGTCGTTGTTTAATCCAAAGTTATTGATATGGATGACATTACTGTCATATATGTCATCTCCCTCCTGCCATACCACCACGGAATCATCCTCGGAAACGTATATTCCATCGTCCTTTGTGGTAAGCAGCACTTCGTAGTTTTTCTCGTTCAGGTCAACTTTATAAAGTGAATTATCAAGTATGAGATATAGTTCTCCCTTGCTGTTCATATACAGAAGTTTTGATATCTCACTCTTTAAAACAGCCGGGCTTTTGTCATAATTTATATATATCAGTTCTTCGTTGGTATTAAGGGAGGCGTCGTATTCATAGACCTGCACACCGACTTTGCCCTCGTATCTGCCGCGGTTCATATATCCGCTGACAGCATAGTATACATTACCGACTTCATCCACTCTGAGGATCTCTATACAATGACCGTCATTGTATGCTCTGTCGTCGTTATTTTCGCTGTCATAAAAGCTGAATATGGCGGCCACTCTGTTGGTCACTGAATTATATTCAAAAAGCTGTCCTGCGGCTTCAAATACGACTATGGTGCCGTCCTCACTCTCCGCCATAGGCACATTCTCGTCCGCGATTCCAAGGGCGATCTTGTCATTTGCGCACATGGTCTTTGCATTTGGGATCTGGGTCATGGTCCGCTCATAATCTAAGAGATACATTCTGGAAGATGTATATTTTACCCTGAAATATTCCCTGACTTTGTAATATGTATAGGTCTTGTTTTCAATGGTGGCGACCCTGTAATCCACCAGGAAAGTCGCAGTTTCTCTACCGATGAAGGTCAGGTTTACTGCGGGTGTTGAGACTTCAAACGGCTCCAGATTTCCGTAGGTCACCTGGCTGAAGCTGGAATGGATATTGACTTTGTGGAAAGAACTGTTATCCTCTATCCTTGAATTGGTCTCCAGATACTTTGTGATCTCCACCGCCAGTTCCTTGTCAAAAAGCCTGTCATGGAAATCCTTTACAAATTCGTAATCTTCAGCAAATCTGTAATTATCCCCCCAGATGATCCTGGTGTAATAATAGATATCCTGATCCACATCAGTTGAGAGAATGATCCCAAGGGAGTATTCCGTGTCCTTGTCTATGAGGTCCTTTAATGTGATGCCTGCCCTGATCTCGTCCTTTTCAACGGTTAAGTCTGTGACGTCAGTCTTTTCTATGAGGCGGCTTCCGTCATTTGTCCTGACTTCCACAGTGATATTGTTAATTGCTCTGCCAAAGGTCTGTACACGAAAATCTATTTTTCTGTTTTCATCGAGGACCGACACCGTGTCCCGCATGAAAGCTTCATTCATCTTGTCGCTGTATCCGAACAGGCGGTTATAAACAATATCCCCTGACATGATATTGATCACCGGGAAGGTCGCTCCCTCCATGTCAACAGTTATGCTGTCATGGTCTTTATTCATAATCTTTGAAGCCACGAGTACAGTGATGATAAATACCGCCACGAATACAAAGGCTTTGATCAATGTCTTTTTCATTAATTCTGTTCCTCAAGGAGCTTTTTAAGTGTGGGATTTATGTTAAAGATCTCGCACACTTTTTCCACATCCGTTCTGTCGCTCTTTTTCCTCATGCCGGGCTTTTTAACTGCTCGTATGAGAATATTTTTGGGAGTATGCTCCATATCTATAAATTCAAGGATCTGTGTGTCATACCCTTGTTCCTTTAACAGATCAGCCCTGACGGCATCTGTGATAAGCGCCGAGAGCCTCTCCTTTATATATCCGTATTGAAGTACGCCTTTTAAATCGGGATTTTTTATCTGTCTGTTAACTTCATGCTGACAGCAGGGCACTGCCATGATGACTTTTGCTCCCCATTTAACAGCCTTTTCCAGGGCATAGTCGGTAGCCAGATCGCAGGCGTGAAGGCTTACCACCATATCGACGCTGTCTGCTCCCGTATAATCCTTAATATTGCCGATCTCAAAGTGAAGATTGTCATAGTGAAGTTTCTCTGCAAGTTCATTACAGTGTGTGATCACGTCTTTTTTAAGGTCAAGGCCTGTGACATCTATGTCTCTTCCCTGCAAAACCTTCAGATAATAATACATGGCAAAGGTCAGATAGGATTTGCCACATCCGAAATCTATTATTCTGACAGTCTTGTCATTTGGGAGGGAATCCAGCACATCCTCGATAAATTCCAGATATCTGTTTATCTGTCTGAATTTGTCATATCTGTTCTTTGTTATCTTTCCGTCGGGAGTCTGAACTCCAAGCTCCACTAAAAAATCAACCGGTGCGCCTTCCTGCAATATGTATTCTTTTTTTCTGTTATGTGAAAGCACATTGGGCTCTGGCACATTGTTTTCAGAATCGGAATCTATGATTTTCTGCAGAGATTCATTTATCTTTTTTGCGGATACGCCATGAATCTTTTTTGCCTTGTTTGTAATGGTGACTTTGCCTTTTTTGCTGACAAGTACGGTTATCTCTCTGTCAGTGGTCTCAATCTGGGCCTGTCTGTAGACCTCTGTCATATAGTAAATGGTCTTTTCCACCGCCTCGGAAAAATCCAGGTTTTCGTGATAGGCTTTGTTGTCCCTGAAATTCTCAGTCTGGATGTAAATGCTGTCCTTTATTTTCACCGGGCGGATCCTGCACTTGGAGCCAAGGCTTTGATCCACAGAGTAACTGAGTGTGCCTTTTACCAGGTTTTCATTGTATATTTTTGACAGAAGCTTTCTTAATTCTTCCATGCTTTCTCCTCACAATATAGAGCAAAATTCATACTCTCTCGAAGTTATTTTATACATTTAATCCATTCTGCACAACTTATTTTCACAAAAAAGTGGCGTTTTAGACAGCCCCGGCACATAAATATGCCATAACTAAGACATGGCCCGGAATGATCCGAGCCATGTCAGTTTTAAACTTATTATCTTAATACTTCGATTCGAGCGATTGCTCTTGCAAGAGCGGTTTCTGCCCTGGCTATATCTGTTTCGGGAGTCTTTGATGACAAGCGGTTCTCCGCACGCTCCCTTGCAGCCTCAGCTCTGTTTTCATCGATCTCATCGGGCCACTCGATCACTTCCGCCAGTATCGTTATCCTGTCGGGAAGGATTTCGGAAAAGCCCGCATGAAGTGCTGCATGTTTCACTTCTTCCTCTTCATGGATGGAGAGGACTCCGGGTTTAACGATTACAGTCATGGGAATATGTCCCGGGAGAACACCAATCTGTCCCTCGGTGGTATTAAATTCCACCATATCCACTTTGCCTTCATAGAAGACTCTGTCCGGTGTGATAATGCGCAGGATGAAATCTTTATTCTCTGCCATATCTGACCCGCCTTTCCGTAATTGTTATTTTGCAGCTGCGTACTTCTCTACAACTTCATCGATGGATCCGACATTCATGAAGTAACTCTCAGGAATGTCATCGTGCTTTCCTTCGAGGATCTCCTTGAATCCGCGTACTGTCTCTGATACAGGCACATACTTTCCTTCAAGACCTGTGAACTGTCCTGCTACGAAGAAAGGCTGTGAAAGGTATCTCTGAACCTTACGTGCTCTTGATACGACGAGACGATCCTTTTCGGAAAGTTCGTCCATACCGAGGATGGCGATGATATCCTGAAGTTCCTTGTATCTCTGAAGGATCTCCTGAACTCCGCGGGCTACCTGGTAATGCTCCTCACCAACGATCATGGGATCGAGGATACGGCTGGTTGACTCAAGAGGGTCAACTGCGGGATAAATACCAAGCTCAACGATTGATCTTGAAAGTACCGTGGTGGCATCAAGATGCGCAAATGTTGTAGCGGGAGCAGGGTCTGTAAGGTCATCCGCAGGCACGTATACAGCCTGTACGGATGTGATGGATCCGTTCTTTGTGGAAGTGATCCTCTCCTGCAAAGCACCCATCTCTGTCTGAAGTGTGGGCTGATAACCTACCGCTGAAGGCATACGTCCAAGGAGGGCTGAAACCTCTGAACCTGCCTGTGTGAAACGGAAGATGTTATCGATGAAGAGAAGCACGTCCTTTCCGCCCTTGTCACGGAAGTATTCTGCCATTGTAAGTCCTGTAAGACCTACACGCATTCTTGCTCCGGGGGGCTCGTTCATCTGACCGAATACCATTGTTGTCTTGTCGATAACTCCGGATTCTGTCATTTCGTGGTAAAGGTCATTACCCTCACGGGTACGCTCTCCAACACCTGTAAATACGGAGTATCCGCCGTGCTCTGTTGCAATGTTACGGATAAGCTCCTGAATAAGAACTGTCTTTCCAACACCGGCACCACCGAAGAGTCCGATCTTTCCACCCTTCTGATAAGGGCAGAGAAGGTCAACGACCTTGATTCCGGTTTCCAAAAGCTCTTTGTCGGTAGCCTGCTCTTCGAATGCGGGAGCGGCTCTGTGGATGGGCTCATAGGAAACCCCTTCGGGAGCAGGTTTGTTATCTATAGGCTGACCGAGTACGTTAAAGATTCGGCCAAGGGTATTTTCTCCTACCGGTACTGAGATGGGAGCTCCTGTTGCGATGGCATCCATTCCTCTGGTGAGACCGTCGGTACTGCCCATGGCAATACATCTGACAGTATCATCACCAAGGTGCTGGGATACCTCAACTGTAAGCTCTGCTCCGTCTTTGGTAGGAATACGAATTGCTTCGTTAATTTCAGGAAGTTCACCGCTGTCGAATCGGATATCCATAACGGCACCGATGATCTGGGTAACCTTTCCTTTATTCTCTCCTGCCATTTTTACCTCTTTTCTTTCCATATGGAAAAGTAATTTAATTAGCTGATTGCTTCTGCGCCTGCGATGATCTCGGTAAGCTCCTGAGTGATAGAGCCCTGACGCGCGCGGTTGTACATGAGTCCCAGTTTGTCGATCATTTCCTCCGCATTGCTGGTGGCATTATCCATAGCCTGCATTCTGGCTCCGTTCTCGGATGCCACGGCTTCCATCAGGCCGCCGTAAATAAGGGAAGAAATGTATTTGGGGATGATGAGCTCCAAGGCTTCCACATCCTCCGGCTCGAAATTCATGATGACCTTTGAATCCTCCTCGGATTCCTGTCCTTCATATTCCACCGGCAACAATCTGATAAGTTTCGGTTCATGAACAACTGTATTTTTAAAGTATGTGTATGCCAGATAGATCTCGCCAAACTCACCTGCTGCGAAAGCTTCCAAAAGTCTGTCCGTAAGGGTCTTCGCATCATTGTAGATGGGTGATTCGATCACATCGGGTAGATCCTCTTTGATCTCGTAGCCAGCTCTGGAAAGAGCCTCACGGCCCTTGTTACCTATTGCATAGACCACAACATCTTCCGGTCTCCAGTTCTCATGTCTGGTGATAAGCTTCACGATATTGGAGTTGTATCCTCCCGCGAGGCCTCGGTTAGAGGTTATTACCACCACAGCCTTTTTTCGGCTGTCCCCTGACTGCAAATATCTGTGCTCGATATTTCCAACCTTTGAAAGGATCGATCCGACTGTGTTATACATACAGTTAAAATACGGTGTCGCGTGTTCAGCTCCTACTCTTGCTCGCTGGAGCTTTACAGTGGAAACCAGCTTCATGGCTTTCGTTATCTGCTGGGTTCCCTGGATTGAGCTTCGGCGGCGCTTAATATCACGCATAGATGCCATAAATTAAACCTCCGCTTTAAACTCGTCAAGCGCCTTTTTAAGAAGTTCCTCCGTCTGATCACTAACCACCTTTTCGGTTCTGATGTTCTCAGTGATCTCAGGATACTTTGTATCGATGAATTCAAAGAAGTCCTTCTCAAAGGTTGTTATCTTGTCAACAGGCACGTCAAGCAGGTATTTGCGGGTAACCGCATAGATGATAACTACCTGATATTCAACAGGCATGGGCTTGTACTGTGGCTGTTTTAATACCTCTCTGATTCTTTCACCCTGAGCAAGCTTTTCCTTTGTATCATTGTCAAGTTCGGATCCGAACTGTGCAAAGGATGCAAGCTCTCTGTACTGAGCAAGCTCTGTACGGATGGGTGCCGAAATCTTCTTCATTGCCTTGATCTGAGCCGCACCACCTACTCGGGATACGGAAAGACCGGCGTTGATGGCAGGTCTGAAACCTGAGTTGAACATTTCGGTCTCAAGATAGATCTGTCCGTCAGTGATGGAGATAACGTTGGTGGGAATGTAAGCTGATACGTCTCCCGCCTGGGTCTCAATGATGGGAAGGGCTGTGAGGGAACCTCCGCCGTATTCCTCGCTCATTCTCGCTGCACGCTCCAAAAGTCTGGAGTGGAGATAGAATACATCACCGGGATAAGCTTCACGTCCGGGTGGACGACGAAGGAGCAGGGAGAGTGTACGGTATGCGGTGGCATGCTTACTTAAGTCATCATATACCACCAGTACGTCTTCTCCGTTCTCCATCCATTCCTCTCCGATAGCACATCCGGAATAAGGTGCGATGTACTGGAGGGGAGCCAGGTCACTGGCTGTGGATACAACAACGGTTGTATAATTCATTGCTCCGAACTCTTCAAGAGTCTTTACTATATTTGCTACGGTAGAAGCTTTCTGACCGATGGCAACATATATACATTTTACGTTCTGTCCCTTTTGATTGATGATGGTATCAATCGCAATGGCAGTCTTTCCTGTCTGACGGTCACCGATGATAAGCTCACGCTGTCCTCGTCCGATGGGAATCATAGAATCGATAGCTTTAATACCTGTCTGTAAAGGAGTATCCACACTCTTACGAGTGATAACACCGCTGGCAACTCTCTCGATCTTACGGAACTTATCCGACTGGATGGGTCCCTTTCCGTCGATGGGCTGTCCCAAAGCATTTACGACACGTCCTAAAAGTGCATCACCTACGGGAACTTCCACAACTCGTCCTGTGGTTTTTACGGTATCGCCCTCGTTGATGTTCTTGGCAGAGCCGAGAAGAACTACACCAACATTGTCCTCTTCCAGGTTAAGGACCATTCCGTAAACTTCACCGGGGAATTCCAAGAGCTCGCCCTGCATTGCATTCTCAAGACCATGTACACGGGCAATACCATCCGCAACCTGAATAACGGTACCCACATCGGATACATCAAGTGTGGATGAGTATCTCTCAATCTGCTCCTTGATTACAGAACTTATTTCTTCTGGTTTTAAATTCATGTTCTGCATCACCTTTCTAAATATTTTATCCTAACTGAATGCCCATAAGCTCTTTTGTAAGCGCATCCAGTTTGTTTCTGACACTACTGTCAACCACTCTGTCTCCAACCTTAATGGTCATTCCGCCAATAAGGGTCGGATCAACCTCGTAATGCATTTCGAAGGACTTGTACTTTGTGGTCTCAAGCAGCTTGTTCATGACATTTGATTTTTGCGAGTCACTCATTTCGACAGCCGAAGCAACATATGCAATGCCGATGCCTTCACTCTCCTTGACCTTTGCGATGTAATATTCAAAGATGGAATCTATGTCTTTATATCTCTCTTTGTCTATCACAGTCTCCAAAAATCCGGCAAGTACGTTATCGACACGACCGCTGAAGACATTTTTCATGACTTCAAGTTTGTCCATTTTGGGGACACCGGGATGGGACATGAGTTTATCGAAATCGGGATTTTGTTCCATGATCTCTTTATAAACTTTTATCTCATCCATGATCTCGGTCAGCTTACCCTGCTCGTGGGCCGCTTCGTAAAGCGCCTCACCATAAACTCGGGAAACTAATTTTGCCATGTATCCTCACCTATCTCTTTCAGAGTCTCATCGATAAGGTCGTTTTGAACTGTTGTATCGATGGAAGCGTTCACAACCTTACCTGCCATAACGGAAGCAACGGAGATGATCTCCTTTTTGATGTCGTCGGACATCTTCTGCTTTTCCAGTCTGGCTTCAGCCTGCGCTCTGTCAACAATAGCTGCCGCATCTTCCTTTGCGCGATTAACGATCTGGTTTTCACTGAGAAGAGCTTTCTTACGAGCTTCGCTCATGATCTCCTCAGCTTCCTTTTCGATATTTTTAATCTTCTCTTCGTATTCCGCCTTGAGGCTCTCAGCCTTTTCCATGTCGCTCTTTGCCTGATCAAGTTCGTTTTTGATCTTTTCGGAACGACCCTCCAGCATTTTTCTTGCGGGAGCAAAAAGCAGATAGCTAAGGAGCGTAAAGAGAACGAATACCGCTATCAAAGTAAGCGACGCGTCTGCTATCAATTGCCAGTCCAGACCGAACATTCTCTCCAGGGACTCGCCACTTGTTAAAAGTATCATTATTTACCTCCTTTCCATATTTTATCCATTGGGGATTCCAATATGAAAAGAATTAACCCTTGAAAGGTTTTACGAACATTAAGAGCATTGCAACAAGCAGACCGTAAAGACCTGTTGTCTCCGCAACGGCCTGACCGAGAAGCATTGTTGACATGATCTCACTTCTTGCACCGGGGTTACGTCCTACTGCTGCCGCACCGTGTCCGGCTGCGATACCCTGGCCTACACCGGGTCCGATACCTGCAATTACTGCAAGGCCTGCGCCGATTGCAGAACATCCGTAAATAAAATTCTCGTTAAAATCCATTTTGATTCCTCCTGTTTTCCCGGTCGCATCCGCGACCGCTTTTTTATACTAAAATATGTAGATCATTCCGTTTCAGCCGGAACAGCATTTTTGATATAAGTCATGGTAAGCATACAGAACACGTAAGTCTGTATCGCACCGGAGAATATATCGAAGTATGCATGAAGAGCTGCGGGCCAGATGACTGCGGCCCACTTAAGCAGTCCGTAGATCAAAGCCATCATTACCGTACCTGAAAGCACGTTGGCAAACATACGCAGTGACAAAGATACAGGCACTGCAAATTCACTTATCAGGTTAATGGGAAGCCATATAGGCAACCACGGCGGGAGCGGTGAGGTCAGATCCTTCCATACATCCCCGAGCTTGTTATACCTGAACTGATTAATGTGTACCAAGAAGAATGTTACTACACCCAATGGCAATGTAACACCGTAATCCGCTGTGGGGGGTCTGAGCCCCAAAAGGCCGGACAGATTGCATATCAGGATAAAGATGAATATCGTACCGATATAATTCCTGAATCTCTTTCCGAAATTGCCCATGTTGGAATACACCATGTCATCGAGTTTTTCCACAATGAGCTCCACTACGTTCTGAAATCCCGTGGGGACTTCCGTTGCCTTACTCATGGCTCTGTTTGCCGCTATGGCAAAGATGATGAGTATCAGCATTACGATAAGCAGACACACATGTGAGGTTGTTATCCATACTTCATGACCAAAAAAAGAATATTGAAACAATCCGTGGATCATGAAATCAATATCATCGGATAACAATATACCGCTCAGCATAACGTCACCTCCTTTTAATTATTTTCCCCTTTGTCCCGTTGTTCCGGACCTGTTGATTCTTCATCCATCGGTCGGGCCACCGGGTCACTTTCGTGGAATATTTGGTTATAAAACTTATGTGTAAACGGTTGTATATAAGCCGCTACTTTCACACCCATGTACGCAAGAAAAACGCTGTACCAATAAAAGATGTCCGTCAGAACTATGATGACCATTATGATAATGAACGCCGTGTACCTTATCATATAGCCTCTTGAAGTGATTGCTCTTGCATTTTTTTCGTCGTAATCAAGCGCCCTGTCAAGGCTCCTGTACATATGGATCACGGTTACAAATGCAAACAGCACGCCGAACCAGATGCCGGCGGTGTATTTATATAGGTTTTGATCAAAGAACAGGCCGCCTATGTTGGTGAGGATTCCCCACAGGATAAGTCCCGTATCCATCTCCAGTATGATCCTGTTACTTTGTTTTAGTCGTTCTGTCAATATTGTCATTTTCTCTTTTCGAGGTCTTATCCTCTTTTGGTTTTTCGTAAATGCCCTTTGCCATGCGGTAAATATTCTGGCCGCCTGCAATGGCACCGACAAAAAACAAAATCACGACCCAGTATCCGGTACCTGCTTTTTTGTCTATGAAGATCCCGAGAAAAGTCATCATGAATATGGGAACTATCATATTTAAACCGAATTGTAATATCAATGTCAGTGCCCTGTAGACACTGCTGTCGATTTTTTTCTTTTTTGCCATTTTTTCAAAATTGTCCTTTTTGCGCAACAATCTAAAGTAAATTATATCCAAAATTTCGCAAAATGTCTAGGTTAACCTTGTCAACAAGAGGAAAATTCCGACATAAAAAGAAGGATCCGACGCACTGACGGATCCTTGATAATCTTAATAAAATATGTGTCCTCCGATGGAAATTCCGTTAAGTCCATCGATCGGAGTACGAAAATACAGGCAATTTCCCACATTCGTCATTCCGCTCATGGCTTCGTCGGCCGCCTTGTAGCATGAGGCTGTGGCCTTGTTCGCCGCAAGGGCAAGTTCCAGTCTGCCGCTTCCCACGGGGGAAAACTGTTTGTTTTGATATATGACACCCACGACGGTATCGGGATAAACGGAGCTGAGCACACGGTTTATCACAACGCTTCCCACAGCCACCTGACCGGCATAGGGTTCGCCCCCGGCCTCGCAATAGATGAGATTTGCCAAAAGATACCTGTCTCCTTCGGCGAATGTAACATCCGAAATATTTCTCCAGGTGGAATTTGCCGCAAGCTGGGACATGGCAAGTTCCTCCGCCAGTTTCTTTTTCAGAGTTTCCTCTTCCTGCTCCTTTGCCTTTAAGGCAGCCTCCACTGCAAGTGCCTCGATCTCTGCCTCCTCTATATCATCGGCGTAGGCCGCAATGTTGCTTGACGTGGAGCTAATAAGTCCCGAAACCTTGTTCTTTTCGGCTTCTGCCTGCAGCTGCAGTTCATCAAGTTCCGCCTTTTCGGCTTCAAGTTTCTGCTTTTGCAGTTCTACCAGGTTGTGGATCTCTTTGAATTCCTGCAGTTTGTTTTTGTCATAGTTTGCGATCTTTTCATAGTAGTCCGCGGCATTGAGCACCTCGGACAGACTTCCTGATGCAAGTATGGAGTTGATGACGCTGGTGTCATTTCTCTCATACATATCCCTGACGCGCCTGACCATACAGGCATATTGCCATTCTTCCGTGTCGATAGCCTTGTCAAGTTCCGCCGAAGTCACTTCGATCTCAGCATTTTTATCACTGATATCGCTCTCAAGCTGAGACAGCCTGTCGCTTACTTCCGTAAGCTTCGCATTGAGGCCTTTCAGCTCGCCCTTCAGAGTGTTTTGCTCGCTTTTGAGCTGGTCAACATTTCCGTTTGCCTCATCAAGCTCTGACTCAAGGTTTTTGCGTTCTTCGGTCACCTGATTCAATTTGTCCTTGGTGCTGGTGGCCCAGGCCACGATCAGGTTGGAATTTGCGGTCAAAAGTACCCCGACCATTATCCAACAGATCAACAGCTTCTTTGGTCTGCTTATCTTCATAACCCTTACATTAACCCTTAAGTTTATACCTCGATGGTTATAGAACGACCGGAATGCTCATAGGGAGTGTATTTAACTCCGGCCGCATCAAACATTTTCTTTGCGGCAACATTTGAGGGTGTACCGTTGTATTTGTCGCTGTCATAGATCACTTCTCTGATGCCTGCCTGAATAAGTGCCTTTGCACACTCGTTGCAGGGAAAGAGTGACACATAGATCTTTGTGTCCTCCAGGGAGCCGCCTCTGTAATTTAAAATAGCATTTAACTCACTGTGGGTCACAAAGGGATATTTGGTTTTCATCTGATCCTCGTCATCCCTTGACCACGGAAAATCATCATCGGAGCATCCCGCCGGGAATCCGTTGTATCCCATGGATAAGATCTTGTTGGTTCTGCTGACGATGCAGGCCCCTACCTGTGTGTTGGGGTCCTTGCTCCTCATGCCCGAAAGGTGTGCCACACCCATAAAGTACTCGTCCCAGTTGATATAATCCTCTCTCTTGCCGCTCATACTCTGCCCTCACCAAAGTCTATCAGTCTTATTTAGTACCGAAAATTCTGTCACCGGCATCACCGAGTCCGGGAACGATATAGCAGTTCTCATTAAGTTTCTCATCAAGAGCTCCGACATACATGTCAACATCGGGATGAGCCTCCTGCATTGCCTTTACGCCTTCGGGAGCGGCAATGATACACATAAAGTGAATGTTCTTGCAGCCCTTGTCCTTGAGCATCTGGATGGCAGCTACACTGGAACCGCCTGTTGCCAGCATGGGATCCACTACAAAGATCTCTCTGTCAGCACAGTCTGCAGGGATCTTGCAATAATACTCAACGGGTTTTTTGGTGTCGGGATCTCTGTAGAGTCCGATATGTCCTACCTTTGCGGCAGGGATCAGATTGAGCATACCGTCAACCATTCCGAGTCCTGCACGCAGAATAGGGATCACGGCAAGCTTTTTGCCTGAAAGTTCCTTTACTGTTGCCTTGCAGATGGGAGTTTCGATCTCCACATCGGAAAGCTTCAAATCTCTTGTAGCCTCATAACAGATGAGCATTGCGATCTCACTTATGGTCTGTCTGAAGTCCTTTGTTCCTGTCTCTTTTCTTCTGATGAGACCGATCTTATGCTGGATCAGGGGATGATCCATTACCACTACTTTTGCCATAAAAAATATCCTCCTTAGATTTCCTCTATTTGTTTAACTCTTCTTGCGTGTCTCTCCTCACCCGAAAAAGGTGTTTCAAGGAATACGTCCACAATGTTAAGCGCGAGATTCTCGCCAACGATGCCTGCACCGAGTGCCAGAACGTTTGCGTCATTGTGAAGCTTTGTCATCTTTGCCTGAAGAGAATCCGTGCAAAGAGCACATCTGACTCCGGGAACCTTGTTTGCAGCGATGCTGATTCCGATTCCGGTGGTGCAGATCACGATTCCGTAATCGCAGTTTCCGTCTGCCACTTCCTTTGCTGCGGCGTGTGCAAAAACAGGATAGTCAACGCTGTCCTTTGAATAGCATCCCTTGTCTGTTACCCGGATGCCTTTATCTTCAAGATGTTTCTTGATCTTTTCTTTAAGTTCAAATCCGCCGTGGTCACAACCCATAGCAATTTTCATTTTAAAGTCCTGCCTTTCTTATTTTAATGTTTTCAGACATTGACCACTTTATGGCCTGCGGCCTTCAGCAGTCTGTTCATAATCGCCTGTCCGAACCCCGAGCTGTCAAAGCTCTCCGAGTACATCTTTGTAACTTCCTCGTCGTCGAACTCTCTGAGCATGGTATACAGGTGTCTGGCAATCGCCTCTTCATCGGTTCTGGAACCTGCGCTCTTTACGCAGTCCGCCCCCAGGTATCCGGCCTTCAGTTCTTCGGTGCAGATGATCCCTACCTTCTCACCGGCCGCTTTGTCTTTTGCCACCTGTTCATTAATATATGATACAACGCTCTTTGGATTTCCCGACACGATCGTCAGGTCTCCCTTGGGAGCGTAATGTCTGTATTTCATTCCGGGTGCCTTTGGCGCTTTGCCGGTATCACCCTTCATGGTGGTTATGTCCACATCTACTTTTTTAATGATCTCCTCGAATCTTTCTTTTGTGATAAACCCGGGGCGAAGTATCTGTGGCGGATCCACCGTCAGATCGATTATGGTGGACTCAAGGCCTATGCCCACCTCGCCGCCGTCAATGATGGCTTCGATCTTGCCGTTCATGTCTTCGTCCACGTATTTAAAGACTGTGGGACTTGGCCGCCCGGATACATTTGCACTTGGCGCAGCCACGAACCCGCCTGCGTATTCAATTAATTTTTGAGCCACTTTATGTGATGGGAATCTGACAGCCACGGTGTTAAGGCCACCCGTTGTCTCGGCAGGTACCGCATCGGATTTATCAAGTATCATCGTCAGGGGTCCCGGCCAGAACTCCTCTGCCAGTTTTTTACATATATCGGGAACTTCTCTTACTATTTTATAGATATCCTCAAATCGGAATATATGCACGATCAGAGGATTGTCGGAAGGTCTGCCCTTCGCAGCGTAGATCTTTTTTGAAGACGAAGGATTGAGTGCGTAGCCTCCGAGTCCGTAAACCGTCTCGGTGGGGAAAGCAACCAGGCCGCCGCTCTTTAATATCTCTCCGGCTTCCCTTAGCATCTCATCCTCTTTTTCAGTTATGTTCTCATTATCTTCTATATGAAATATTTTCGTTTCCATTTTTATTTCGCGCGCTGTCCTCCCCCTGCGCACACTCCTTTGAAAATTATAGCACAGCATTATACAAAATAAAAGGAGCATTAAAATAAATCAATTCCCGGGTGATAAATTAGTACCCTTTTTAAATAATTTACTTGATATGACAAAATATCATGCTATAATGAAATTATGAGAAAAAACATTCATTTTTGGAGAGTTTTGGCAATATTTATCGGCATAGCCCTTGTTGTTTCTGCATTTTTTCTTGCATTTAAAGATTATATACTAAAAGAAACAATTCAATTATCCGATAATAAATCTGAGGAAGTGCCAAAGGTAATAACTCCTGTTTCCGAGGACGGAGCCTCCGATCCCACCGTTGAAACAGCAGAAAAAAGTGAATCCGATCCGAAAGAAGATACACAAGATAGTGTATCCGAAGACGAAACCGAAAATGAGAAAACAGAATATATAGATAACCCCTATAAGGATTATTTTTTGCAAAACAGTGATATGGTAGCCTGGTTAAACATTCCCGAAAATACGAAAATTGACTACCCTGTCATGTGGACACCTTCAGATGAAAACTATTATCTCCACCGTTCCTTTGAAAAGGAGGAGTTGTATGATGGGTGTCTGATACTGGATACGGACTCAAATACGGACCCCGGCACCACAAATTTGATCATTCACGGACACAATATGAGGTCCGGTTCCATGTTCGGAGAACTGGATAAATACTCCGATGAGGATTATTTCCATGACCATGACACGATCTTTCTCTTTACGGAAACGGAAAAACGAAGCTACAAGGTCATGGCGGTTTTTAAATCCGCAGTTTATAAAAAATCCGATACACGCTTTAAGTATTACAAGTTTTTTAATGCAGAAACCGAGGAGCAGTTCAATGACTTTTATGAAAATGTAAAGGCATTGTCCCTCTACGATACCGGTGTCACCGCCCAATTCGGCGACAGGTTCCTGACCCTTTCCACCTGTTCAAAGCATGTTGACAACGGACGCTTTGTGGTGGTCGCAA
The DNA here is from genome assembly GCA_024695935.1 of Acetatifactor sp. Lineage (GTDB taxonomy): Bacteria > Bacillota > Clostridia > Lachnospirales > Lachnospiraceae > RGIG10340. The sequence continues at coordinate 61,202 of JAILHH010000011.1, read as the reverse complement.
AGGAAACGGAATGTGAGACCTGCTACAACTCATTCAGATAGGTATTTATTTTAAAATAAAAACCATTGTTTACGAGGAGGATTTAAATGAAAAAGAAACTTTCCGCACTTCTTACCCTCTGCCTGTGTATGGCATTTGTACTTTTACCCTGCACATCGACCATCACCGCCAAGGCAGATTCCCCCGCAACCTATTGTCTCAGATATGATACTGCAAAGTCTGACTGGCGCTACATTCCCGGTTCTTCCTGGGATGATACGGCATACAACCGCGAGACCTATTATCTGAATGAAGTCATAAAGGACGGAGATTACATCGTCATTGACAATACAAATTCCGGGAACGCCCCAGATCTCACATTTAATGTGGCTCTCGGAAACCTGACAGCCAAAAATACCGCAGGCGGATGCCCCGTTGTATATGCCAAAAAAGGTGTCACCGATGTGTACGTTTTGGGCGGTCAGTTCTTGTCCGTAACAGGTGATGTGACAAACCTCCATGTATATGATGACGGAAAGGTTACCATCCACGGAAATATCAATAACGTAACTGGCCATTATGCTACATCTTATAAGATGGGCATTACCGCAGACGGAACCGTTGACAAATACAAAGTCGACAACTCCTATACAAAATATTATCCCGAGTATTACACATTCAAAAAAGGAACTTTCAATGTAAAAGACGGTGCTCTTATAACGCAAACTTCAAGTTTTTCCACCACTCCTCCGGCAGACACTGCTTCATCCGAAACAGCATCTGCAGCGGCGAGTGCTTCCGATGACGAGCTTGATGATGTGCCAAAGACCGGCGATGAGATTCCGGTATATGTATGGTATGCACTTGCGGGAGCAGCAATATTCTTTGTCACATCATTCCTCTTAAAGAGGCTTGAAAACAGTTACGAATAATACCATTCTGAAAATGGACTCCTTAGATTAAACAGAGGGCCTTCTGATCAGCATAAGCTTTTCAGAGGGCCCTCTGTTTATAGTTAAGTATTCTGTTAATTATTCATCTGCATATATACATCAAGCAGACTCCACACTGTGGCATTTCCGTATCCGAGTCTCCATACTGCCACACCACCCACATCGTTGGCATCCATCACATTGAGCTTTGCACTGAGGGAGTTTGCATCCTCGATCCAGATCTGATAAAAAGCATCTCCGGACTGCCATTCCGCGTAATTTTGTCCGCATTCCTCATCCCACTCGGGAGTAACAGGCATCCTGGAAATAAAATCGCTCATATTTTCCACTGTGATATAACTGTCTGTAACGGTTGTATTTTCCGTCTTCCATAAAATGGTATAGAAAGGAACCGCATTTATAATTTTACGTGAAGGCAATTTTTCTGCCGTCTTTGTGATACCGTCGGACACATATGTCAGGCTTGCCACGCTTCCGGGATTCCCTGAGCCGTGCCAATGTTCATCATATCCCATGATGACCACATAGTCACACACCTGACCCTGCACATCCAGTCTGTAATATGTATTGAAATCCTTTGGGGGATAATTGTCCGTACTGAGTACCAGTCCTGCCTCGGAGCACAGGATTGAGAGTTCTCTCAAAAACTGTATGTAATGTATACCGCCATCTCCGGTGATCTTTTCAAAATCAAGATTGATTCCGTCAATACCAAGAGCCGTGGCCCTGCTCACAATGCCCTCCTCCAGGTTTCTTCTGGAGGTGCTTTTCTTTAATACTTCATTTATATCAATATCAGCTTTGTTTTCGTTTTTATAATTAAAGTCATCCAGGACTCCCCATACCTTCAGCCCCTTTGCATGGGCAGCGCTCACATAGGACGCCGATGAAAAGTCTCTGAATCCGCCTTCGTTGTCATTTATTGAAAACCAGGTGGGGGCGATCACATTCATAGCTGTCCCCTCGGATGCAGCCTCTGAAAAAGTATCGTTTCCGGCAAAGCCTCCTATGGCATTAAAACCAAGACAGATCTTTCCATCCATTATAATATCGTTTCTGACCGGAGCCGCATAATCGGTAACGGGTGTTTCTGCAAGAACCCTCTCATTATCTAAGAATTTATTCTCCACATATCCAAGATAACCGTCAGCGGTTTTTATCTTGCTCCATGTTTCCATTTTGTCAACGACTTCCACTTCGTCGCCTTTTAAAAGATCCACCATGATCTCGCTCTTGATGCCGCCCTTTACTCTGAGCTTTGTATCCTTTGTGATCTCGGATACGGTCTTTTCACCCCAGGTGTTTTTCAGGACCACGGTATGGGGATTTAAACTGTATTCAAAATTGGTGAAGATCTTTACATAATCAAGGGCCACATAAAGTGTATCACCCTCTTTAAAGCATCCCACAAATCCTAAATTTCTCTCCTGACCACCCTCATTTATCACTTCGGATCCAAAGGCTGTCTCGTAAGTCTTTTGCGCATCCGTAAAGAGGAGCATCTCTTCATCTTCGCTTACGTAAAAGACATCATTTAAGTATTCTCTTACCTTTCCTATCTCCCAATAACATATGCCATCCCTTACAGTCAGATATTCATCTGTAAGTTCGTTTCCAAGGATCAGCCTCCTGCTTTCTTCGTCAACACTGTAAAACTCGTTAAGATCGACCCTTTCTTTGCCGTAGGAATATTTGTCTGCAACTATTTTCAGGCCATAGTAGCCTGCTATGCAGAATATCAAAAAAAGTGCCACAAGCACCGGAACTGCTTTTTTCATCATCAATACCTCATTAAAAATAGAATAGAGAAGCCGCAAAACACGGCTACTCTATTCTATCACACCTGTTTAACAAAAAGTCATTAAGATTTTATGAATACCCGATCAACGCGAGAGGCAACCCTGTTAAAATTATATTCACAAAACCTGTGCCTGAGCGACTTTATCCAGACGTACCTGTGCAATTCTGCCTGTGTCATCGGTCACGTAGTCATCCATATAGTCATTGTCCTCACGGACTATTGCATATGCCGCCGAAAAAGAGCATGTCTCAATATCATCCACATAAAAGACTGCGTCCTCGCAACCCATTGACTGCCAAAACTCCAATACACCTCCCACGGTGTCAGGCAGAAGACACTCTTTTGACATACGAATATACCTTCCTTTCTCAAAAACCTATTACCAAAAGAAATGTGATATATCAATATAGGTTTTCACAAATAAGATTTAGGTAAACGCTCCGGGGCGCACATTAAATTTGAATTATTAATGTGAAAAAATTAGTTGAACAACCTAGAAACAAAGGCACTTAGCCAATAAGACATCCTGAATTTAAGTAAAAAAATAATAGTTTGGGATGAAGGAACGAATCGTTCCAAGAAAAGTGTTCAAAAAGTACTGAAGGATCAAAAGATCCTGCCCGTAAAAACTGTCCTCCTCTCCGTGCTATACGCCGGAGTCATTTACTTGTTTCATTATACTTTATGACAGCATCCATTTCAAGATTTTTTTACTTTGCCTCTGAACAAAAAAAGGCAGACATGACTTTTCCGGCTCATAACAGCATTTTGGGGTCCTTCATTTTATTTATGTGCCACAAATTAAAAAATTATCTTAATTTGTGGCACATATTTGAATCTATGCATTTTATGCGCCGTATTCTCATACAGGCTTTAAACTTTTATTTTCCGCCAAAAAGAGTACTCAGAATTCCTCTTCCAAGACTTGCTCCCAGATTTCCGCCAAGAGTCTTTCCAAATGACCCTCCCACGGAACCTCCGATGGTCTTTCCAACCTGTCTTCCGATGGTGCCGGCAGTGGTCTTTGCCACACTCTGAACCGCCTTCTGGCTTGCTTTCTTTCTGGCCTCGATCTCCTTTTCACGCTTCTTTGTCTCGTTTAACAGTTCTTCCTCTTTTATGGCATTTTCTGCGATCTGAGCATTTCTTCTCTCCAAAAATTCATATGCGGAATCCCTGTCAACGAAATTTGAATATCTGGAATAGAGGATGCTGTTGTTGATAATACGTGTTCTCTCCGCATCATCTATAGTTCCCATGTAACTTTCGGGAGGGCAGATCTTTACTCTCTTTGCAATGGTGGGCACACCGCCCTCATCAAGTACGGAAACCAAAGCTTCGCCGGTGCTGAGTTCCTGCAAAACGGTATAGGTGTCAAACTCCGGATTTTCTCTAAAGCTCTGAGCCGCTGCCTTCACGCCCTTTTGCTCCGCAGGAGTGTAGGCTCTCAGGGCATGCTGAACCTTATTGCCAAGCTGAGCCAAAACTCCGTCCGGGATATCCTTTGGATTCTGGGTGATAAAGAATATTCCAACGCCCTTTGATCTGATGAGTTTTACCACCTGCTCGATCTTGTCAAGCAGATCCTTTGATGCCGAGTCAAAGAGCATATGAGCCTCGTCAAAGAAAAATACCATCTTTGGTCTGTCACAGTCTCCCACCTCGGGAAGATTCTCAAAAAGCTCCGACATCAACCAAAGTAAGAATGTGGAATACATTTTGGGGCTTAATATGAGTTTCTGGCAGTCCAAGAGCTGGATCATGCCTCTTCCCCTGTTGTCAGTGCACAGAAAATCCGCAATGCTAAGAGGAGGCTCACCGAAAAACTTATCGGCTCCCTCGTTCTCAAGAGTCACAACACCTCTTGTAATGGCATTTAGAGAAGCCTGAGCGATATTTCCATAGCTTGTGGCATAGTTTTGTCTGTTTTCTCCCACGTACTGGATCATGGATTTCAGATCCTTTGTGTCGATGAGCAAAAGTCCCTCATCGTCTGCGATCTTGAATATGATGTTCAAAATATCGGACTGTGTATCGTTAAGTCCCATGATCCTGGATAAAAGCAAAGGTCCTATCTCAGATACGGTGGTCCTAAGGGGCATTCCCTTTTCCCCATATACATCCCACATATTTACGGGGAAGGAGTCAAAGGCAAAGCCCGCGTCCTTTAGTCCCATGCTCTCGATCCTGGAATTCACATTCTCATTTTCCTCGCCCGCCTTTACAAGGGGTGCCAGATCCCCCTTCACATCCGCCAAAAATACGGGCACTCCCAGCTTTGAAAAAGACTCTGCCATCACCTTTAAAGTCACGGTTTTTCCCGTACCTGTGGCACCGGCGATGAGACCGTGTCTGTTTGACATCTTTGGATAAATGTAAATCTCCTCTTCACCGCTTTTTCCCAGCAATACCTTTTCATCTTTGATCATAAATACCTCTCCCTTCGTTCACATTTGATAAAAGAATTATTTATTCGCTTACAGATACATTCATCGAATATATCCTTTATTTGCCATATACTCCGTAAACTTCCTCTGACCGTTTGCATTAAGATGCTGTCTGTCCATCCAGTCAGTCTGGTCATCTATGCCAAGCTTATCGATTTCGTAGAACAGATTGTGGTACTCGATCCCTTTTTCCCCGGCATATTTTCCCACATAATTAAATATCCTCTCTCGCCTCTCGAGGTCTTCAAGCTGAGTCTCATCCCCGTCGTAAAGAGTGTTAAATGGGGCAGTGTACAGGATAAGTTCCACGCCGTTTTCCCTGCAATAGTCCACCATTTTGTCCATGTATTTTTCCATCTCTTCAGGCATATTTTCCATGTCGCCTTCATCTATCACATGGATGCTGCTGTTTGGCACCGTCTCCGTAAAGAACACACCGCCGCGCTCGTTTACTTCATAGTCCGAAAAGTCAGTCTCTGAAAGTTCCTTCCATCTGGTGTGATACAGTCCAAAGGGAACATAAAACCAGAAAGGCTCATCCTCAATCAGATCCTCTATTGCGGCCTTTTTGATATGCCCCACGGGCATTCCGTCAAAAAAGTAATGGGACATCTCGTTTGACACGGTCCTGAAATCGTTTGCACAATATGAAACCTCGAATACGATCCTGTCCGGATGCTGCATTTCCACGGCTTCCATAACTGCATAATAGGACATGGGCACCGTCTGTGCAGAAGTGGCCAGCATGAAGCTTTCTATACCGAATTCGTCCTTTAATAACATGGGGTCGATACTGCAAAACTGGTGGCTGTTTCCCACAAATACCACATCGCAGCTGTCCCTTTCAAACTCGGAAAACCTCTTTTGAACAGCCTCGGCTGCTTTTACACTCATCACACTGTTAAGCCTGATAAGTGCAAGCCCCAATATGCACATAAAGATCATAAATAATACAATGATCTTTGTAATCTTTTTTATCTTTTCAAACACCTGCAAATATCCTCCGTTTTAACCACCTTAGAGCCGCCTGATTTTTAAAACTGAAAATAGATAAACTGTGAAGCCTGAAACTGGGGGCCGTATACTCCAAACACCGCGATAAAGCAGATACCTGCCACGAAAACAAGCCACTTAAACCACAGATTCTGCGCCGCAAAGGCTTCAGCGATCTTTTTCCCGCGATACAGCAATACATCCGCAAGAATCATGAAAAGAACGGCATATATCAAAACATGGAATTCCTTTTCATCCAGGCCGCAGGTATACAGACTTCCGTCAAAAAAGATCCAGGGGTTGTACTTTGAAAACATGCCCTTTATGATGTCCTTTGCCTGGCCTATGCTCTCGGCGCGAAATACCACCCAGGCCATTGTCACCATAAAAAACGTGCACGCTCTCTGCCAAAGCCCGGTAGCGAATGTATCCGTTTTGAAATGAAGCTGTTCATAGATCTTGGCCCGTATTTTTCCCGTGGCCTCTCCGACTATCCTCAAGATCCCGTGCATGGCTCCCCACAGCACAAAATGCCATGCCGCACCGTGCCATAGACCGCTTAACAAAAATACGATAAAGATATTTATATATTTTCTGATCTTTCCCTTCCTGCTGCCTCCGAGAGGAAAATAGAGATAATCCCTGAACCACTTAGACAGGGATATATGCCATCTGTCCCAAAAATCCCTGATGTTTAACGACAGGTAAGGCGTGTGGAAATTGTCCATGATCTCCACCCCCATCACCCTGGCACTTCCTATTGCAATATAGGTGTATCCTGCAAAATCGCAGTAGATCTGGATCGAAAACAAAACCGCCGCCACTCCGTACATAAGTCCCGCATAGTTTCCGTAGGTCTCAGGGTCAAAAACAGTATTGACAAATACAGAGGCTCTGTCTGCGATCACCATTTTCATAAAAAATCCGTATAACATGGTGAGGGCGCCCTTTTGGATCCTGTCCGTATCCCACAGGTCCACTTCATGGATCCTGTTTAACTGCCCCATGAGTTTCCCCGCCCTCTCTATTGGGCCGGCCACCAGCTGTGGAAAGAACGAAATGAACAATGCATATCGGAGGGGATTTTTTTCTGCTTTTATATCACCTCGGTACACGTCTATACAATATCCCAAAGCCTGAAAAACATAGAATGAGATGCCCATGGGCAGGAGGACATCCACCACTCTAAAGGGCGTTACGCCCCTAAAGGCGAGAGTCAATCTGTTCAAAGAATCTATGGCAAAATCCGCATATTTAAAATATCCGAGAAGCCCCAGCACGCATACTGCACTTACGGCAGCAAAAAACTTTTTGAAAAAAACATTCTCCCCTGCCTTTTCGATCAAAAGAGCCGCAAGGTAGGTCACCGCAGTGGTTCCAAACAAAAGCAGTACATACTTTACATTCCAGCACATATAAAAATAGTAACTTGCCACAAGAAGCCATATATATCTCAGCTTTCTTGGGATCACAAATAATACGGCCAGCACCACCGGGAAAAATATAAGAAATGAAAAAGAGTTGAAAAGCATTTTAGCGACTCCTTTTTACATGATCTTTTCATTGATTTCTTTTTCAATTTTATACTTTAACGTCGGAAATTGCAAAGTTTTTGCGCATTTTTGTGCTTCTTTTACGCTGCCACTTTTTACCTTTATATTTTTATCCGATATATTTATATAAGAAGAGCCTTATTTAGGGGAAAGATTTACGGTTATATAAAAAATTCAGGTCAAATAGAAAAAATTTATTAAATAGCTTTTTCTTCTATTGACTAACAAAAACTCAGAGGCTAATATGGTTGTACTTTAAATATGTTGCGGAAAGGACGGTAAACTGATATGAAGATCGAAAAACTTAATGATAGTCAGATCCGCTGCACTTTGACAAAGGAGGACCTGGCCAGCAGACAGATCAAAGTCAGTGAGCTTGCATACGGCTCTGACAAGGCCAGAGGATTGTTTCGCGATATGATGGAACAGGCTAACGAGGAATTCGGATTCGAGGTAAACGAATCACCCCTTATGATAGAAGCCGTTCCCTTAAATAAAGAATGTCTTGTGCTTATCATCACCAAGGTAAATGACCCGGAAGAGCTTGATACAAGGTTTTCCCGTTTCACTCCCGATCCCTTTGACAATGAAAATGACGAGGATGATGACGCAGACAATGAGATCCTTGATCTTTTCAGAAAAACGCAGGAAGCTGCCAAGGCCCCCGAGGTTGTGACGGAAACTATTGAAAACGTCCCCGAAAAAGGCGACGAAAAACGCGTGCGTTCCTTCTATTTTACTTCCATGTCTGACATCATCGGTGCGGCAGAAGTTTGCGGCGAAGGATTTAACGGAACCGATTCCCTTTATCAGGACAAATTCTCGGGCAAATATATACTGGTCCTCAATGAAGGCGAGGATTCCAGAAGCTTCCTGGCAGCATGCAACACTCTCTCCGAGTACTCCGCATCAAATGCCATGAAGGGCGAGCCCTTCATCTCCGAGCACCACAGGCTCATGATAAAAGATAACGCGTTAAAGAAACTTTCGAACCGTGCATAAAAAAACAAAAGGCTTCAGCTTTTTTTGCTGAGGCCTTTTTTCTTGCAATAAATTGTAAACTGATCCTTATAACTTCTCGATAACTGCCATAAGTTCATCTATATCGATACCGTGAACAGCTGCAGCCTCTTCAAGGGATTCACCCTGTGACGCGGGGCATCCTAGGCAGTGCATACCGGCCTGCATGAGAACGGGTGCAACATCGGGATTTGAGATGAGGATCTCGCCAATTGTCATATCTTTGGTTATTCCACTCATTTTATGATCTCCTTTTAATTTGCATTTGTTTTATTCCAAGTGGGTAAAGTATAATACAGTTTTTGCGTTTATACAAGAAAACCTTTATAAAACCTTTATAAATCTACCGTTTTGTACCGAAAAAAGTACACGCGTCGCCTTGACTGAAATTTGAAATCTAAATATAATGTATACACACAGAATTAGAACCCATAGACACTAATTCAAATTTAATAGGAGGCTATATTCAGAATGAGATCAGAATGGAATGATTTTGTACCCGGCAAATGGGACAGAGAAGTTAACGTACGTGACTTCATCCAGAAAAACTACACTCCCTATGATGGAGATGAGTCTTTCCTGGCAGGACCTACACAGAACACAAAAGATTTGTGGAATCAGGTTCTTGACTTACAGAAGAAGGAAAGAGAAGCAGGCGGTGTTCTCGATATGGACACAAAGGTTGTTTCTACCATCACTTCACACGGACCCGGATATCTTGACAAGAGCAAGGAGACAATCGTAGGTTTCCAGACAGATAAGCCTTTCAAGCGTTCATTGCAGCCTTACGGTGGTATCCGTATGGCAGAGAAAGCTTGCGCAGACAACGGATATGAAGTAGATCCCGAAATCAGCGAGTTCTTTACAACACACAGAAAAACACACAATGCAGGTTGTTTCGATGCTTACAATCCTGAGATGAGAGCATGCCGTACATCTCACATCATCACAGGTCTTCCTGATGCTTACGGACGTGGACGTATCATCGGCGACTATCGTAGAGTAGCTCTTTACGGTATCGACAGACTTATCGAGGACAAAGAGGAGCAGAAAGCTTCTACAGGTCGTGTAATGACAGACGACGTTATCCGTCTTCGTGAAGAGATCTCAGAGCAGATCGTGGCTCTTAAGATGATGAAGACAATGGCAGCTTCTTATGGTTGCGATATTTCTAAACCTGCAGCTAACGTTCAGGAAGCTATCCAGTGGACATATTTCGGATACCTTTGCTCAGTTAAGGAGCAGAACGGTGCCGCAATGAGCCTTGGTCGTACATCTACTTTCCTTGATTGCTATGCACAGAGAGACTTAAAGAACGGAACCTTCACAGAGGAGCAGATCCAGGAGTTCGTTGATCACTTCATCATGAAGCTTCGTTGCGTTAAGTTTGCTCGTACACCTGAATACAACCAGATCTTCGCCGGCGATCCCGTTTGGGTAACCGAGTCACTCGTTGGTGTATGCGTTGACGGTTTTCATATGGTTACAAAGATGAGCTTCCGTTATCTTCATACACTTGAGAACCTTGGTGCAGCTCCCGAGCCCAACCTTACAGTTCTCTGGTCAACAAGACTTCCTCAGGCTTGGAAGAAGTATTGTGCAAAGATCTCTATCACAACATCTTCTATCCAGTATGAGAACGATGACCTCATGAGAGTAGTTCACGGCGATGACTACGGTATCGCTTGCTGCGTATCTTCAATGGTTATCGGTAAAGAGATGCAGTTCTTCGGAGCTCGTGCTAACCTTGCAAAATGTCTCCTTTACGCTCTTAACGGTGGTATCGATGAGAAGACAAAGAAGCAGGTTGGACCTAAGTATCGCCCTGTAACAGGTGACGTACTTGACTACGATGATGTAATGGAGAAATTCTCAGACATGATCGAGTGGCAGGCTGATGTTTATGTTAATACTCTTAACATCATCCACTACATGCATGATAAATACTGCTATGAGAGAGCAGAGATGGCTCTTCATGACAGAGACGTAAAGAGATACTTCGCAACAGGTGTTGCAGGTCTTTCAATCGTTGCTGACTCACTTTCAGCTATCAAATATGCTAAGGTTGAAGTTATCCGTGACGAAGACGGTATCATCACTGACTTCAAGACTACCGGTGAGTTCCCTAAATATGGTAACGATGATGACCGTGTAGATGATATCGCTCAGATGATCGTTCACAAGTTCATGACAGCAATCAGAAGACATCACACCTACAGAAATGGTGTTCCTACAACCTCAATCCTTACCATTACTTCTAACGTAACCTATGGTAAGGCAACAGGTAACACTCCTGACGGACGTAGAGCAGGACAGCCTTTCGCACCCGGTGCTAACCCTATGCACGGTCGTGATACTCACGGTGCTGTAGCTTCACTTTCATCAGTATCTAAGCTTCCTTTCAACGATGCACAGGATGGTATCTCAAATACCTTCACTATCATCCCCGGTGCTCTCGGAAAAGAAGACAAGGTATTTGCCGGTGATATCGACATTGATTTAAATAAATAATTAATAAGGTATACCGGTCGATATCACCGTGTGATACTCGACATCGATTTAAATAAATAATTGATATGTGAAAACTCTGCGAAAGGGGGATTTTCTATGGACCAGAATGCAATGATTGATGATTTGGTCAAGATGCTTGACGGAGGCATGGAAAAAGGTGTCGGACATGTAAATGTTGACACCGCGGAATCAACGCAGACCAAAGAGGTTGAAACTTTAGGTTGTACAGATTGTTCACGCAACCCCATGGCATGCAGTGTTCCCACGCTTCAAGAGGGTCTTGATGATTTTCAGTAACAGTCAACCCTTATTCTCAAAATAACAGGAGGAAAAAACTATGGCAGCAAATACAGCTCAGGTTGATAACCTTGTATCATTACTTGACGGTTATTCAACAAAAGGCGGACATCACCTTAATGTTAACGTATTAAACAGAGATACTCTTCTTGATGCTCAGAAGCATCCTGAGAACTATCCTCAGCTTACTATCCGTGTTTCAGGATACGCAGTAAACTTCATCAAGCTTACTCCCGAACAGCAGGCTGATGTAATCTCTCGTACATTCCACGAGTCTATCTAATCCATTTAATATCAGGATTAATTCAAACTCCCGAGGCGAAAAGCTTCGGGAGTTTTTGTATGGGAATAAATACATCAAAAAACTTGTATACACGCCCCAAAACCGCTATACTTAACAGTAACAAAGACAAGAGAATTAACTGTGAAATGGAGGCATTTATGGAAGGAAGAATACACTCCCTCGAAAGTTTCGGTACGGTAGACGGCCCCGGCGTCAGATATGTGGTATTTGTGCAGGGTTGTCCCATGAGATGCGCATACTGCCACAATCCCGACACCTGGGAAATGAATGCAGGCACACCCATGAGCGCCGATGAGATCATACAAAATTACAAAAGGAATGAGGCTTTTTACACTAATGGCGGTATAACCGTAACCGGCGGCGAACCCCTCATGCAGATCGACTTTCTCATTGAACTTTTCGGAAAATGCAAAGAAAAAGGCATTCACACCTGCCTTGATACTTCAGGTATCGCATTTAACCCGGACAACGCCCCTTTGATGGAGAAATTTGACAGACTCATGCCCCTTACAGACCTCGTTATGCTCGACATAAAGCATATCGATCCCGAAAAGCATGAATGGCTCGTAAAACAGCCAAACAAAAATATATTGAAGTTTTTGGCTTACCTTGACGAGAAAAAAGTAGATACCTGGATCAGGCATGTGGTCGTGCCCGGAGTGACCGATGATGACACAGACCTTTACAATCTTGGCTATTTCATCGGGCAGTTTTCCTGTGTAAAGGCATTGGATGCATTGCCTTATCATACCATGGGAAGAGTTAAATACGAAAAACTCGGTCTCCCCTACAGGCTTGACGGAGTTGAACCCATGAATCAAAAGGATCTCCTCGTAAAGAAGGAAAAGATACTTGACGGTATAAAGGCAAGAAGAGCGGAACTTGAAAAATAATTATTAAATTTCGTAATAATCCGATGCTTATCTTGTTATAAAATGTTATTTATGATAAAATAACATTCACATAATTAATATTTCTTATGCAATACAAAGGAGGATATGACAATGGCATTTGTTATCGGTGATGACTGTATCGCATGTGGTGCTTGTGAGGCTCAGTGCCCCGTTGGCGCTATCAGCATGGGCGATGGAAAATTCGAGATCGATGAGGATAAGTGCATCAGCTGCGGTTCTTGCGCTGGTCAGTGCCCTGTAGGCGCTATTTCCGAATAATTTCCATCGGATTATATTTAATTCAACATTAAAAAGATCAGGGCTCGGCATTCCGCCGAGCCCTTTCTTTATCACTATATATTAACTGAAATGCGTTTATCATGTTAAAGCACTGACCATCACTCTTTGCACGTTCGCGTTTACCATGATCATAGCTACTATGAGACCGCACTTTGCATTTTTCTATTTGCGGTCACTTTTTTCCACCTGTCCGTGACCGCATTGGAGCTTTTCTGCTTTGCGGTCACTCATTTTTCCCACTGCTTGTGACTGCATTGGAGCTTTTCTGCTTTGCGGTCACTCGTTTTTCCACCTGTCCGTGACCGCATTGGGGCTTTCTCATTTTGCGGTCACTTTTTTTCCTCAAGTTCTGTGACCGCACTGCGGCTTTCTCATTTTGCGGTCACTTTTTTCCCTCAAGTCCTGTGACCGCACTGGGGCTTTTCTCATTTTGCGGTCACTATTTTCCCTCATGTTCTGTGACCGAAATCTGAAATAATCGAAAAAAAGTCACATCATCCACAGTACCTGTTGACATGCACTTCATGAAAGGAAAAAATTTAACAAATCAAAAAACATTTCATATTTTATCTAAATAAAAAGTGAAGGCTTTGCCGACTTCTATATCTGTCAGCAAAGTTCTTCACCTTTATGTACTGAAACTAAAATTAGTGGTGCTTTAATAGCAGATTCCTGAAACTAAGGAAAAACGTCTATTCTTCGTTTTTGTGTTGTTTCTCAAGATTAGCAAACTTGGTGTATTCAGGTAACCATGCAAGCTCTACGGTTCCGATAGGACCGTTTCTCTGCTTGGCAATGATGATCTCGGAGATTCCTTTTTTCTCCGTGTCTTTGTTGTAATAATCGTCTCTGTATATGAACATTACAACGTCCGCATCCTGCTCGATGGCACCGGATTCACGGAGGTCAGAAAGCATGGGTCTGTGGTCGGGTCTTTGTTCCACTGCACGGGAGAGCTGTGACAAAGCCAGAACAGGAACATTAAGTTCCCTGGCCACACTTTTTAATGACCTTGAGATATCTGAGATCTCCTGCTGCCTTGAATCGGAGTGGCCGCTTCCGCTCATGAGCTGAAGGTAGTCGATGATGATCATGGACAGGCCCTTCTCAAGTTTGTATTTTCTGCACTTACTCCTAAGCTCCGATACCGAGATACCGGGAGTATCATCTATTATCAGATTGGAACGGCCGATGATTCCCGCGCTCTCTATCAAACGCTCCCATTCGTTGTCATTCAACTGACCTGTACGAAGCTTTTGGGCATCCACATTTGATTCCAGCGAAAACATACGGTTTACAAGCTGTTCCTTGCTCATTTCCAGCGAGAATATCGCTATGGGCAGGTTATCCTTAAATGCCACATGCTGGGCAATATTAAGGGCAAAAGCGGTCTTTCCCATGGAAGGACGGGCCGCTATGAGCACAAGGTCTGAAGGCTGCATTCCCGCCGTTCTATAGTCCAGATCGATAAAGCCTGTGGAAATACCGGTTACGCTTCCTTTGTTCTTTGAAGCGATCTCGATCTTTTCCATGGCATTCATAACAACTTTTCTGATGGGTACAAAATCTGTGCCGGTGTTTCGCTGCTGGATAAGCTGGAAGACTCTCTTTTCGGTGTCATCCATGATAAACTCCAGGCTCTCTTTTCCGGCATAGCAGGTGTTTTCTATATCCTCATTCAGGTGTATGAGTTTTCTTAAAGTTGCCTTTTCCGCCACAATGGACGCGTAGTGACGCACATGGGCTGATGTGGGCAGGGCCTGAATGATATCCTTCATGAACTCCAGCCCGCTCACCTCGGGCGGTACGTCCTTTTCCTTCAGCCTGTTTTGAAGGGTCACCATATCCACCGGCTGGCCTTCATCGTTCAGCTCCTGCATGGCTTCAAATACCACACCGTATTGCCTGTTGTAAAAATCCTCCCCGGTCACAAGTTCTCCGGCTGCGGAAATGGCATCACGGTCCATCAGCATGGAACCTATCACAGCGCCTTCAGCTTCGAGGGAATGAGGCAGTATTCTCTTAATTATGTTTTCTTCCATGGAAGGCATATTTACCTCTCCCCCTAGATTTCAGTAACTTTTACATTTAATTTTGCAGTAACCTGCGGGTGTAACTTAATGGGAACTTCAAAGTTTCCGAAACTCTTTATGGCTTCGGGAAGCTGGATCTTCTTTTTGTCGATCTCGATGCCGTGCTGTTCCTTGCAGGATGTAGCGATCTCCTTTGTGGAAACCGATCCGAAGGTCTTGCCGCCCTCTCCCGCCTTTATCTTTACAACGATCTGCTTTGACTCGAGGGTAACTGCAAGGTCTTTAGCCTTGTTTAAATTCTCGAGGGCGATCTTGTCATCGTTTGCCTTCTGGAGTTTTAAATTGTTGAGGTTTGCATTTGTTGCCTCAATACCTATCTTTTTGGGCAGGATGTAATTTCTCGCATAACCGTCGTTAGCTTCGATTATATCCCCTTTTTTGCCTAATTTTTTCTCATCCTGTAACAGTATTATCTTCACTTTTATTACGTCCTTTCTGTCTAAATTTCGCCGTTTTCCATCATAACATCAAGGGTGGATTTAAGTTCACCGATGGCTTCGGCTAGGCCTACGCCCTCAAGCTGACACGCGGCGGTATTCATATGTCCGCCTCCGCCCATCTTTTCCATGACGATCTGTACATTGACCTCGTCCATACTTCTGGCGCTTATATATATCTGGCCCTGATAATCGGTCAGCACAAAGCTTGCCTTTACTCCACGGATGTTCAGCAGTTCGTTTGCAGCCTGGGCACCGATGATGGTGGGGCTTGGAAGCTCATCCGCCGTACATACGGAAATGGCAAAACTGTTTCTGTAGATCTCCGCCTGGCTGACAGCGTCGGCTCTCGCCTTGTATTCAAGCGCATCCTCACGGAAAAGTTTTCTGACACGCATGACATCTGCGCCGTTTCGCCTCAAGAATGCGGCAGCTTCAAAGGTCCTGACACCGGTCTTTGTCATGAAATTATTGGTATCCACCATGATTCCGGAGTACATGCAGTCTGCCTCCTCCGCATGGATCTTTATATTGTCATATGTGTACTGCAAAATCTCGGAAACCATCTCACATGCACTTGATGCATAGGGCTCGATATATGAGAGCGTAGCATTTTCGATTGTCTCTGTTCCCTGTCTGTGGTGATCCAGGACAACGATGGATTTACATGCACGGAGTAGCTCGGGGCACTCAGTGATGGAGGGCTTATTCACATCAACTACCACGAGCACTGTATTGCTGCCCGCTATCTCCAGCGCAGTCTGATTGTTTACTATCATATCGGGATCATAGTCAGGGTTGTCTCTGAACAGATCCACCAAGGGCTGAATTCCGGAAGGAATATCGTTTAATACGATCTGGGCTTTTCTGTCGAGGGCTGTCGTTACTCTATATATACCAACCGCGGCACCAAAGGCATCAACATCAGGATTTCTGTGACCCATTACCAGCACTCTGTCTTTTGCCGTAATGATCTCTCTGAGAGCATGGGCCTTTACACGGGCCTTAACCCTGGTATTTTTTTCCATCTGCTGGCTCTTTCCGCCGTAATAAGTAATGCTCTCAGGTGTTTTTATGACTGCCTGATCACCGCCTCGTCCAAGGGCCAGGTCAATGGCGTTTCTGGAAAATTCATAGTTCTGTGCGTATGTAAGTCCGTCAAGGCCGATACCCATACTGATGGTGACAGCCATTTCGTTTCCGATATTTACGGTCTTTACATCCTCCAAAAGGTCAAATCTGTTCTCCTGAAGTCTGGCGATGGATTTTTTACGCATGATAACAAGGTATTTGTCTTTTTCAAGTTTTTTGGTGATTCCATCAAGGGCTGAGATATATTTGTTGATCTTTCTGTCGATCAGAGCTATTAATAGGCTTCGCCTAACTTCCTCAACGCTGTCCAGAGCTTCATCGTAATTGTCCAGATAGATCATTCCCACAGCAAGGCTCTGGTCATCCACCTCCTGCAAAGCAATGTGCAGAGCAGTCTCATCATAGAGGTAAACTGCGATCAGGTATCCGTTGTAATCCTCAACATCCACCAGGTTGTTGTGCTCTACCATATCCTTTAAGGACACTTTTTTAAACTTGGCCATGTATTCCATGCCGTCGTGTTCCAGTTCATACTGGGTCTCGTCCACGTCATTTTCGTCCGGCAGACGGTCTCGCGTTATGGTCGGGAATATTGATGTGATGGACTTGTTAAAGCCCTTACTCTGATGAGTCACATTTTCAAAAGATGTGTTGGTCCAGATAACCTTGCCGGTATCGTCCAAAAGCGCATATGGAATATCCAGATCCCTCAAAAGCTTCCTCTGGATCTGTCCGTACTCCGTGGCGAAACTTACCAATTCGTTAAGGACTACCGGTTTATAATTAAAATACAGAATAAGCGTCAATATAAAATAGAAAACCACAAATGTAAAAAGGATGGCGCCAAAAATGCTGTCAGCTATAAATACGGCGATATCAATGGCCAAAAGTAAAAATCCAAGATATATGCCGTACTGAAGATATAACTTCATTGCACCCCTAAGTTTTGTCTTACTCTTCATATCCCTATCTCCATGCCTTAGTATATAAGTTTATACTCCATTGTATTATAACAAATTTGTTTTCTGTATTCCATACTTTATCATTTTTCGATGCATTTTTCGCTTCATCTTCGTAACATAGCAAGAAAGCATGCCTCTTGCGACATGCTTCCTTAATCAGAGCTCATATTTTATTCGATCTCTATTTCCCAACAGTCCCGGACAAACCTTATCTCTGCCTCTGCACATTTTTCGGCCATATACTCTTTAAAAAGTTTTTCTGATACCTCGGCCACAAGGCCTTTTCTGGAATCCTCAAAACTCTTTTCAAGCCCGCAGGCTTGTTTTTCTTTATATAGCGATCGAAGCTCCTCCTCAGTGATTGTGTCCTGCGGAAATAGTTTCTCCTTTAGTCTTATCTCCAGATTCGAAAAGATATATGTAAAATACGTATCCTTATCATATTCCGGGACGCCGTAGATTATCTCTCCGCTTTCGATAGCTTCTTTTCGCCTCTTATTCTCATTTTCCAATGCCTTATCAAACCTTGCTGAGTCAAAATATTCCGTAAGTCCAAGTGTTGCCGCCTCCCTGTAAACAGCAGCCACATACTTTGCCTTTTCTGCCGTTTTCTCCATGAGTAGCTTCCTCGGGGTGATACCGTCATGATCCTCATCCCAGTAACCGTTTGAGGAGGAACTTTCCTTTTTTGCCGGTAAAAGAGCCGAAACTTTTGCCTTCTCTCTGTTCATGAGGATGCGAAAAAGTTCTTCCGAAACAGGACTCTCTCCCACATACATTACCACCGGATCACTGTTTTCTATTAATAATTGTTTTGCGAACACCGTCACGCCAAGAAGCATGATCAATGAAAAAATGAGTATCAAAAACATAAAAACTTTTCTTTTCACGTATAGCTCCGATCAAAATCAATTTGCGGATAAATATCAGGGTATAAATTCCATAGCTCCGATGTCAATGGTTCCTTCACCCAAAAGGGCGGTACCCCAGTAATCCTTTCCACCGTTATCTTCAATAAATCTTCCCGCATCGATGCAGGGGGAACCCGCCTTTAGCCTGTATCCTCCCACACTGCTCCTGCCGCACTTTCCGCTTCCGGGATTTACAAATCCGGGATCTGCAAACAATCCGTTTTTATCATCGGGGATATTTGTCATATTTTCACCGAAATACAGATTGTGGTCGAAGTCGTTATTCTGTGATCCGCCCATGTCAAATCCACCGCTTCCCAGGTTGTAGAAAATGTTGTTGTAGGCAGATAATCCCGAGTGGTCGCCGCCAAGGTGGTTAGCGCCGATCATAGCGGTTTTCATCCCTTCTCCCACATAGATGGTGTTGTTGTAAAATTGTGTGTTGGTCGATGGTCCGGTCAGAGTCAGCACTCTGCCGCCGTCGTTTTGGCTCACATTATATCTTATGACAGAGTTGTCGGAAGGACAGGTTTCGTCTGCGCAGATCATCACAGAGCCGCCGTCATTGTCATGACTGTAATTGTATTGGTAAATACATCCCTCATTTCCACCGTCAATATCCCATGGCATACCGTCGTCGTAATCAAAGGAGTATTTGCAACCATATCCCTCGTTATACTGAAAAACCGTGTCTTTGCAATACCATGGCCAGATTCCTGCCGAGACCTGTATGCTCACATTGTCCGTGGTATTTACGGTATTGTATTCTATCAGGCCTCCGTCTGTAAAATGAATGATGGCTCCGTCCCCTCCGGGGTAATTTATGGAATTTCCTCTCATCACAAAGCCTTTATTGACAAATGCCTTTCCATCCCCGCAGCCGTCACCGAAATAAATGCCTGTCCTGTCGCACAGATCCACCGTATTACCCTCTATCAGCACATCCTCAAACATACAACCGCCACTGCCGTTTCCCATGATAATGATGCCGCCGGTGGGTTTTCCGGTGGAAAAATCATTATCTCCGCGGACGTTGTGCACATAGCAGTTTTTAATATGTATATGGGCAGTCTTTCCCGTGGCCTGTACGTAAATCCCTCTGCGTCTTCCCTCTGAATCCGCATCATTTGTGACTTCCAGATGATTTATCTCAATATATTTTTGTCCCATGAGGTAAACTGCGCTCTCTCTGCCGTTTGCGTTTATGATAGGCCTCGAGCCCTCTCCGTACATATCTATCACGATGGGAGCATCCGGGGCGCCGCTTCCCGACGGGTGAAGCGTCCCTTCAAAAATACTTCCGGCCTTTAACAATATCCTGTCACCGGGGTTATATCTGTTCTCGTTTATCTTATCAAGGCTCTGCCATGGAGTATCGGGGCTTAGGCCGTCTGCGCTGTCATCACCGCCAAATGAGTCAATATAATAAGTTACTCCGGCACTTTGTTCAGGCAAATCAGGTTCCGGCTCATATGATTCACGTGTAAGTGCATCTTTCTCCCCTGCATTTATCTTTTTGACACTAATAAGTGCGATACAGCTCACTAAAACCGCTATTCCCATAATGCACAATCCTGTTACCAATGCTCTGTTATTCATTTTTTTACCTTCTGTTCCTTTTTTTAATCGATTAGTTGAATGGGTGCTTTGCGCACGTTATACAGTTCCAACGCAGGCACGCTCTCGCTGCTTGTCGCTCGCAACGGTACTAAATTCGCATAAATGCTCATTAAGTGCCGGCGGCTCCAAAGCACCTGCTTTTGAAATCTGTATAACATACACAAAGCATTTTTTCGTTTCATTTTTAATTCATCGTCTATATGTTTGAACGAAGTTTGGATACTGCTTCTTTAAACCGGGGCAAGTACTTTTCGTGGGCCAAGAGCAGTTCGTTAAGAACTTCTATTGCTGTACTCTGGGAAGCCACCAGGGGATTTATGATCATGGCAGCGAGGGCATCATTGTAATCTCCGGTGACTGCTGCCTTTGCCCCGGCTATCTCAAAGGACTTTATCTGGCTTACCAGTCCCTTTACGGTATCGGGAAGGTCTCCCACCGCCATGGGAACAGGACCGTTTTTGGTGATGACGCAGCTGATCTCCACAGCCGCATCCCTGTCTAAGAAATCAATGGCGCCATGGTTTATGGTGTCCACCACCTGAATGTCTCTGGTGTCATTGTAGATAGAGCAGATCAGGTTGCAGGCTGCATCAGAGTAATACGCGCCGCCCCTTTGTTCAAGCTGCTTTGGCTTTATGGCAAGGTCTTTGTCCTTGTAAATCTCGAATAGCTCCGCCTCCAGTTTTTTGACCTCCTCAGCCCTTGTACCGTGCTCCTCGTATTTTTTGATCTCTTCCTTTAAATTTTCGACAGACATGTAATAGTATCTGTGATAGGGACATGGAACCACACCGAGAGTTTTTAAGAAATCGCTGCTCCACTCCAGAGCCTTTATGTTTTTCATGCTCTGTGTACCCCAGCCTTCGATGACCTTTTCTGTCACTTCTTTGCCTTTCAGATACACATGATTTGCAAAAACCATGTGATTTAATCCTGCAAAAGTCATAAAGATTTCGTCCTTTGAAGCCTTTAATATGTCCATTGCCCCACGCTCCATACCTATGGGAACATTGCAAAGGCCGATGGTCTTTTTATGAGCACCATAGCGAAAAACTGCTTCTGTCACCATTCCCACCGGATTCGTGAAATTGATGAGCCAGGCATCCGGGCACAGTTCCTCCATATCTTTACAGATATCAAGTATGACCGGTATGGTCCTAAGACCTTTGAACAATCCGCCGGCACCGTTTGTCTCCTGTCCAAGGAGCCCATGGCTTATGGGAATCCTCTCATCCTTTATTCTCGCATCTATCTGTCCCACTCGCATCTGTGTTGTGACAAAATCCGCATCCTTTAGGGCTTCCCTTCTGTCCAGGGATGTCACCAGTTTTATGGGCACATTGGCATGCTCGATCATTCGTCTGGCAAGGCCTGCGGTGATCTCCAGCTTTTCTCTCCCCTCTTCTATGTCCACCAGCCACAATTCCCTGACAGGGAGTTTATCATATCTGTTTATGAATCCTTCTATGAGTTCAGGAGTATAGCTTGACCCTCCCCCTATAGTAACGATCTTAAGTCCTTCTTTCATTATACATTTACCTCTACAATTCTGTTCTGTTCTATGAACAAACTCACGGCTCCCCATTTCCCCGCATCATTTTTAAAATGACATGGTGCGATCTGCGTATATTCCCTAAAGGGAAACAGGCTGTAGATCTTTTCTCTCAGATCGTTTATAAACGCAGGCTCTGCGCTGATCCCGCCGCCTATCAGAACTTTCTTTGGGTCCAGAAGAGCAATGGCATTTCCTATGACAACCGCCAGATCCTCCAGCCACTTTTCGTAAATATATGCAATACCCTCATTATACATATGGGCAAAAACATACTCTCCGTTTATCTTTTCCCCGATGTACCTGCTGACTTTGTCCACCAAAAGGCTTGTGGCACCAACTTCCTTTCCGGGCCCCAATATACAAAATCCCAATTCTCCGGCCTTGAAATTGGCGCCTGTATAAAGCTTATTGTCCCTTACAATGGCTCCACCGATCCCGGTTCCCAATGTGATCATCAAAAAATCCTCTCCGTCACGACCGCTTCCCAGGTCTCTTTCTGCCAGTGCGGCACAGTTACAGTCATTTTCTATGGCCACCGGGCAGTCAAATATATCTCCCAGCTCCCGTTTCAGGTTGTGTCTGGTAAAGCATTCGTCGATGCTGAAATCCGTGTTTATGCCTGTATTTGTGTCGATAAACCCCGGGGCACTTATGGCGATCCCACAGTAATCGCCATGCTCCTCGCTCAGTCTTTCCACTATCCCGCATATCTGCCTGAAAAAACCGTCCACACATATGACTGTGGGTTCTTTGCCGCTTTTGATCTCCCTAAAGGAATCAGTGAAAACACCATACTTTACAAATGTCCCACCTATATCAAGGGCAATAATCTTTTTTTCTTCACCTTCCATCTTATCTCCTCACATCATTACTGCCGCTTAATAAGGCGGCAGCAAAAGCTTCTATATGTTTTTAGCCCTTAATGGCACCTATCATAACACCGGACTCGAAATGTTTTTGCACAAATGGATAGAATATAAAGATCGGAAGTGTTGATACCACGATGATGCAGTATTTTACCGTCTGTTTGTACAGGATCAGATCTCCCGAGAAATTCGATGTGTTAACATTACTGCTGCCCGTCATGGTGGTGCTCACATCACCCGTGACAAGTATTTCCTTTAGAACTAACTGTAAGGGGTATTTAGCCCTGTCTCTCAAAAATATGGAAGCCTGGAACCAGGAATTCCAATGGGCAACAACATAATAAAGTATGACTGTTGCGATCGTTGCCTTCATAAGCGGAAGCACTATTTTAAACAGGATGGTAAAATCCCCCGCCCCGTCAAGCTTTGCAGACTCCACCAAGCTCTCGGGCAGTCCGACCATAGCCGTGCGCACGATTATCATGTTGTATGCGCTAAAGCATACGGGCAGGATCAGCGCAAGCCTGGTATCAAACATGTGCAGTCCCTTTGTGATGACAATGTAATAAGCGATCATACCTCCGTTAAACATCATCGTAAATGTGATAATGAACATGATGGCATTTGCCCACAACACATTTTTGCGGCTTAAGGCATATGCGGCCATGACAGTAAGTAACATTCCCAAAGCCGTCGCCGTGATAACATAGAAAAATGTGTTCAGATATCCGGTGATCAGATCTTTGTTCTGGAATACCAGCATATAACCTTTTAATGTAAATCCCTTTATGCGCCAGATAAGTCCCGACTGGCCGATAACCCATCCCGCATCGGAAAAGGATGCGCATACCACATGCCAAACCGGCAATATACATGCCAGTATAACTCCTATAAACAACAACGTATTGATTATCTCAAAAATTCTCCTTGAAACAGAAACATGTCTTCTCATATTGATGACCATACCTTTCATATAATCTGTGATCTTTTTCGCAAAACCCTAGAACAGACTGGTATCCGTAAACTTTTTGCTGCACTTGTTCGCCATGAGCAAAAGAACAAAGTTTATCACCGAGTTAAAAAAGCTTACGGCACTACTGTATCCGTAATTAAAATCCAGCAGACCTTTTCTGTAAACATAGCTGGAGATTATATCTGCCGTATCATAGATCTGTGAATTGTATAAAAGTATGGTTTTCTCATATCCCACAGACATCATGGAACCGATCTTTAATATCAGCATGATCACTATGGTGGTGGATATTCCGGGAAGGGTCACATACCAGGTCTGCTTCCATCTGTTTGCTCCGTCGATGACCGCTGCCTCGTAGAGCTGCTGATCGATACCTGCCAGAGCGGCAACATATATGATGCTTCCAAAGCCTATACCCTGCCAGATCCCAGAGCCGATATAAAGCGGTCTCCAATAGGACGGTATACTCAGGATGTTCTGTGTATTATTTGTAAAAAGTCCCACCAACTGCGTCAGCACACCTTTTGATTTGCAAAAATCGATTATCATACCGGCCACAACCACCATAGAAATAAAATATGGCATGTAACTGATGGTCTGAATGGTACGCTTAAACACTTTGCTCCTTATCTCGTTTAACAGAAGGGCAAAGATAATAGTGAGAGGAAACGCGATCAGAAGCTCCCATACGCTGATCATGAATGTGTTTCTCACAAGTCTGAAAAAGAACGGGTCATGGAAAAAAGCTACGAAATGCTTTGTTCCCACAAGAGGGCTTTTCAGGATTCCGATCTTTGGCTTGTAATCCTGGAATGCCATGATAAGTCCACTCATGGGTAAGTAAGCAAACAGAATAAAATAGATCACTGTCGGCAATGCCATCAGATAGATAATGTAGTTCCGCTTAAAATCTTTGCGGATCGCGGCCTTCGTATATTTTTTATATCCGTTGTCCGCTTTTTGGTTCTTTCTCTCTTTCACATCAAAACCCCCTTGGTGTTTTTATTTCACGCTCATTGTAGCCAAACAAACCGCGAAAAAGTAGGGGCACTTTTCGAAGAGAATACTCAATTTTATGTTTTTTTAACTGTATTTGATTCCTATTATTTTACCTTATTTACATTTTTTGTACTGACCCGGTGTAATACCCTCATATTTTCTAAAGGTTCGGATCATTGACTTGGAATCGATAAATCCGCTGAGCAGCGCCGCGTCCTTTACGGACTTGCCCTCGTCCAAAAGTTCCTTGCATTTCGATACTCTCACCATATGGAGATACCCAAGTATTCCGTTTCCGGTGTATTTTTTGAACATTCTTCCCATATAGGAAAGGCTGATGCCAAACTCATCCGCGACGGAAGAGATGGAGAGGTTAACATCGGCATAATTTTTATCTATATAATCCTTTGCATCAAGGATCTTTTGAGGGATCTTGTTTTCTACCAGGTCTTCGCATCCCGATATGATCTCATCGAATATCAGGTCGATCTCGTTTTTAAGCTGATTGATGGATTGAGCCTTTAACAGCCTGCCCGAAACATCAAGGTTTTTGATGATATCGTCGCCGTCATCCGTATGTATTCCGCTTATTATTCCAAGCACCAGGCTGATAATACCGGATGCCTGGCAATGGTTTATGGACATGTTTTTGATATCTTTTTTGAAGCCTTCATCCAGCATGTTGCCAAGGAGCGTCTTTGCAACGCAATAATCTCTGGTGGCTACGCAGTTGTTCAGTTTCTTGATATCATCCGCATATTTTCCTATATCAAACGGAATGTCATCGTCACTGTTTTCCTCATAGAAAACAATATCATCCACTTCATCTTCCCAGAAGCACTTATATCCCACAGTGGCCAAGGCCTCAGCGTAACTCTCACTGAGTTCATCCACTCCGTGATGAGGCTTACTGATAGCCACATAGACATCCAGTTTGAAAATTTCCTCGAAAAATCCCACGCAGTTTTGAAGTTTTGAAAAGATCTCCGGGTCGTCTTTTACTATTGCCAGGACCACATTGTCAGTTTCCAGCACAAGTCCCCAGCCTTCTGACAGAAAAGTCTCCTGTAAAACATTCTCGATGACAAAAAACGACAGCGAAATGTCCTGACTTGTAAAGCTCTTTCCATCGTTTCCGAAAATGCTCTCCTCCGGGTTAATATACCCGATGGCTATTATGCGATAGGGATCGTTTCCCCACTCGGACTCCATTCTCCTGTTCATATTTTCCCTGAAATCCGCGCTTATTTTGCCTGTCTGTTTTCGACCGTTTAATATGCTGAAAAGCATCTTTTCATTCAGTATCTTGTTGTGATACTCCAGCTGCTTTTCCATATTCTCATAATCGTTTGCAAGATTTGACAGGGCCACACCCAGATCGGTGGCCATTTTGCCTTCCGCCACGCCCGCACCACGCTTGGAGGAATTAAGCTTTGCCATAAGCCTCTCAATTGGATTTGAGTTCTTCTTTGCAAGATATGCCGCCAGCATCACACCGATCACCATACAAATCATCAGTTCGATCAGTATGGCTAAGAGCATGTAATTGTTTTTTTTGTAAAATACGCTTTCCGGCACACAGATCACATATTTTAGATCTATGACATTTGATCCCATAAAGGAGCTGACATATTTTTCACCGTCGATAACCGTTCTCATCAGTTCTCCGGCATCTGTCAGAGCAGCATACTCAAATCCCGATATGTCGACGGACATGTTACTGTTTCCTATTATATTGCCGTTTTTGTCTATGAGGAAAATGGTCCCTCGGGAATTTGATCCCATGTCTCCCAGGATCTCTTCGACGTCTTTCCATTTAAGCACCGTCACAATGCTTGCCAAAACATCTTTGTAATTTCTGGAGAATGTATTTTCATAGAAATAGATCCTGCAGTCTTCTGTTCCCGAATCCTGCACAAAATATCCTCTGGCAACGCTGAAATTGAATATATCCTCATAATCACAGGGCAGATTAGCTTCATCCGCATATATATAGGTAAGCCTCTCGGGATATCTCCTCTTTGTGGTTATCAGATCCCCGGACTGAGGAAAATACACCTGCACATCTTCCATCAGATAATTACTGTTTTTCATGCCGGTGATGACATCCTTTAGTTCAACTATGTCAAACATCAGACTTCCGCTCCACTCGGTGGAACCCATGAGGTTTTTTAAGGACTTGTTGCTCAGAAGCGCACCCTTTGACAGCATATGATTGGAGATTATCTGGTCTCCGATGCCCTGGGTCTTTTTTATTATGGTGGTCTGGTACTCCAAAACCTCCTCTTCTATCATTTTATTTGAGTATAAATATCCGAAAACCGATACCAGAATCGGCAGGATCAACATTATCAGATATGATTTTAGAAATGTTTGGTATGCCCCGCTCTTTTTCATTGAAACTTCTCCCTCTTAATTGTTATCATTATACTTGTCAAAATAACTTCACACAACCTCATGTAGTTTTTTGAGAATGAAAATCAAAAAAGGAGAATTTTTATTTCTCTTTTTGGTACCGGAAAACCATTATTGACCATTTAAAAATCCTCCCGGATGATTGATGATTAATATATCAGATTTCACGGATCCGATCTCTGAGAAAACAAAAAACTAAATAATCTATTGGAGGAATTATTATGAAATGCAAAAAGATTTCAGCACTGCTTTTGGCCTCAGCCATGGTAGTGGGATTGCTTTCCGGTTGCGGCAGCGCTTCCGACAGTTCAACATCAGTTGCAGATGACAGCACCGCCAAAAGTTCCGCCCCCGCTCAGACGGAAGCAGACGAGAATATCTCTGCAAATGAAGTAACTCTTCCTCTTTGCGAGGAGAAAACCACTCTGAAGCTTTTCATTCCTTTGGATGGTAATATGGCAACGATCACCAGCGATTACAATGAGAACAAATTCTTTCAGGAGCTGGAGAAACGTACAAATGTACATATTGAATTCATGTGCCCTGCAATAGGCGAGGAGCCCACTGCATACAACCTGATGATCGCATCGGACGAACTTCCCGATATCATAGCCCACAACGGTTATCACTATGCCGACGGTCTTGATGCTGCAGTTGACGATGGCTACTATCTGGATCTGACTCCTTACCTTGATACTTATCTTTCAAACTATAACAAACTTCGACTTAAGAGCGACTTCTTTGCCAAGAGTACCGTTACCGACAAAGGTCGTGTGGTAGGTTTCTATCAGATCTTCTCTGAGCCTCAGCCTCCCTACAAGGGACTTCAGATCAGAAAAGACTGGCTGGACGATTTAGGACTTGACGTACCTGTAACCTTTGATGACTGGGAAGAAATGCTGGTGGCATTCAGAGATAAGAAGAATGCATATTCACCTCTTTCCATCGGTTCTCTCGGTTACAATATGGACAGTAACTCCATGAGTGCAGGCTACAACGTTCTCAATGGTTTCATGAACGTAAACGGCACCGTAAAATACGGTCCCATCGAGGATGGATGGAGAAAATATCTTACAAAGATGAACGACTGGTACAACAAAAAGCTCATCGATCCCGACTTCATGACAGGCGGCGGATACATGCCCGATATGTCCATAATCACATCAGGACAGTGTGGAGCATGGGATTCAATGTACACAATGCCCGCTCTCTATGAGGCATCAAGCGATGACAAAAATATGCAGATCATCCCTGTCGCTTCACCCGTTGAAAATGTGGGAGATGAAGTACATGTTCGTTTGGCAGACTCTATCATCCATGCATACTGCACTATCTCCGCAGACAGCGAGAATGCAGAACTTGCCATGAAATGGCTGGATTACATGTGTACCGAAGAGGGATCTTTACTTGCAAACTACGGTGTGGAGCATGAGTCATTTGAATTTGATTCAAACGGAAAGCCTCAGTTTACCGAGCTTGTGACAAACAATCCCGACGGATATTCATTTGCTCAGTGCATGACATATTACGCACTTCCCCCTTCACTTATCGGTGGAGATTATGACTGGACAAGAGAGCTTAGCTCCGTTCCTGAAGAAGACGTGGTATCAATGGATGTCTGGGGCGCTGTAAGCGATGATTACAACATGCCTGCAGGAATCTCATATACAAGCGATGAAGCCAAGGAACTCGGTGAGATCGTAAACAATATCAATACCTACATAACAGAAAAAACTTCACAGTTTATCACAGGCGTAGCCGATATCAACACAGAGTGGGATACTTATGTTAATGATATCAAAGCCATGAATGTGGACAGAGCTATCGAGATCAACCAGGCCGCTCTCGACAGATTTAACAACCGTTAACCCCATAAATAATATATCGCGTACTTTCGCGAAAAAAGACCCGTCCTGCTTTTTACAGGGCGGGCCTTTTTGTGTCTGTTTTTTAATCTTAAAACTGTTTATTTTCTGATGGGAACGAATCTGTTCTCCAGCTTGTAGCTTCTGAATTCGGATGCAAGCATACCGACTCCGCCCACAGCGGTAAAAAGAATATATTTTACAAGGCTCGAAGTGTAGTCAGATGAGTCAATATATTTCTCTTTGATAAGATCCGGTATCCACATAAAGCAGTCAAGGAATGTCATTCCATACTCTTTTGCTCCGGCATTATTTAAGATCGCATATGCCCATACGGCACGATTGCTGAGATATACTGCAGCTCCCATGACTATCAGGCAGACTATCACACTGATGATACTCATCTTGCCTGCAAATTTTCTGTAAAGCAAAACTGTGGCGATACCCAGGACAAATCCTGTGAAGGTCGTCACATAACCGGCTCTTCCGATCAATATGATCAAAGCACTTCCGATTGCCGCACCGATAATTGCTCCGATAAGTCCAAGGATCACTCTCTCCCTCTTGTGTGAGTTTTCTTCGGCTTTTCCGGCAAATTTCCTCTTGGCTTCGTCCGCACATTCATCGCACAGGATCTGAAATGATCCTTCTCCCTGCAGATATTCCATTGTACGAATGCTTTTTCCACAGTTTTCGCAGGCAGGTTCAAAACCTTTGCTTTTAAGGAGTGCGGCAAAAGCCTTTAAAATATTGTTAAAGCTTGAAAGAGCCTCCTCCTTTAATTCCTTTAATTCGATTTCCAGATGATTGTCTTTGAATTTAACTTCATTTACGAACTTGTATGTGTTCTTGATCTCTTTTGCAATATCCGCATCACCGGCTTTTACAGCACCTAAAACAACGGTTAATGCATAAGGAGTGGATTTTTTCTTTGGATATAAGACCATATCAAATCCATCCACCTCTCCGTAGATAAGCCCATGCTCTTTTGAAAGAGTCATCAGACATGAATCAGCTATCATCTGATAGTTTTTGTAATAATACTCGTTCTTTTCTCCCATAAATAAAAACCTTTCTCTGATCGTGGCCAAACTAATGCCACTTAATATGTTCAGCGCGATCTTCGTGGTTTTGATCAATCCAAATATCCGCCGAAAAAAGCCTCAACACTACGATTATACGAATTATTATGGGATAATTCCATACGGAATATATGCCAATTTTCCACAGGCTTTTTTGTCTGTTTTTTTCGGCCTTAAATTCCCTGCAAACACTTATGCTTTACAGTTTCTCAAGCACTGCCCAAATGGCAATGATAATGACCATTATCAGATATACTTTTCTGACCTTTCTCCTAAAAGCAAAGGCTTTTAATCCCCACTCCGGAATCTCCCTCTCCTCTGTAGGCCTTGGAATATCATTCGGCGCTCCGCAGGCGGTGCAAAACTTATCTGCGTCATATATCTCGGCTCCACAATTTTTGCAAACCATAGATTTAAGCTCCCTTCTTTGCATATACTATGAACATGGCCATTATAATGACCGCTGCTATCACACCGTTTCTGATAGATACAGCTGTCTGTTTGTCTCTTGTCTTAATCTCAACATGATTTGGTTTGAACATATTTACACCGTATCTGAGCGAGATACTTGCATTAAATACATTTACAAGCACCATGATCATTGCGGGGATCATTGAAAGAGTCGATGCAACATAGGAGCCAAAGAAAGAAACTGCTACCAATACCGCTGCTAATATCAATTGGATCCTTCTTTTTTCGATATGCTTTTTTACATCGAATTCTTTTCCGTTTTTTGTGGGGTAACTAAGATTCGCACCGGCTGTGGGCGCACCACAGGCATTGCAGAATAAGGCATTGTCAGGAAGTTCCTGACCACATTTAGAACAATACATAACTCTTCTCCCATACACTTTTTCCCATGAATAGAACTCTTTGTCCCACTCTGATAATAATTCTACTTGGTATATGTAAATTTTGCAAAATATATTTTCAGGCATAAAAAAGGGCTGTCGCATGAAGATGTGGACTGATCATCATCTAAAGCGACGCCCTTTTTGTTTATATTATGTACACCATGTGGTGCAATTTATAATCTCTTTAATCTGTTAAGTGCTTCCTCAAGGGTCTTTCTGGGGCAAGCGATGTTTACTCTCTCAAAGCCGTCTCCGGTCTTTCCGAACATCTTAATGAAAAAAAATATTGAATCAGAGAGCTAAAAATGATATATTATTTCATGGGTTAAAGCAATAACGTATGAAAGGAGGGGGATCGTAATGGATAGCACATATAAGAAACCTGAAGTTAAAGAAGTTAAAGTTCATATTGTAAAAGAAATGGCCAAGCACACGAATTGTAGTGGCACAAATTAATTTGTTTTGAACTTTAAGAAAAAAGATAAGAGTGTTCTTATTCACAAATGAGGGCTGTTATGCTACAGCCCTCATTTATTATGAATAGACAATAATGCAAACCAAGCGAAAATCAAGGTGAACTCTAATGAAAAAATACTTAAGTACTATCAAAGGATACATAATACTTAGCATAATCTTTAGTTTAAGTGAAGCAGTTATAACATCAGTTATTTTACTGTTTCCCGGCTGGTTAGTTGATAATTTTCAAAATGGAATGGCATACATAGTAAAATTGGCAATTCTTTATGTTTTGTCGTTTAGTATTTATTTATTAGTGTCGTTTTTTTCAAATCGGATTGCTGATTATAGACGCATAAAATTTGAAGAAGCAATCAAAAAAGATTTTTTTCAATCTATAATTTCACGGGATTTTGAAAAATATCATGAATTTAGTTCTGAAGAATATATATCAATGCAAGCTAATGATATCACAGAAATGTGTCAAAATTATCTGAGCCCACTATTGTCAATATACAGATCATTATTACTTATCGGTGCATTTGGAGTCTCTCTTATAGTATTTGTAAATTACTATATTGCGGCAGTGATATTTTTATTTTCATTAATAGTGGTGTTTATACCAAAGTTAACGGCAAAAGATTTAGCCATCAAAAATAAACGATATATGGATGTTGTTGGAAAATATACTTTTGACATAGGAAAAATTTTTGAAGCCCATGATATTCTAGATCACAGAAGCAAAAACAAGTTAATAGAGATTCATAGTAAAAAAATAGAGAACGTTTTTGCACATAATATGAATTTCAGAAAAACCAATAGTTTTGCCATGGTAATTAATGGTGGTTCAGTAGAATTTGTTTCTGTTATTACTTTTGTTGTGGTTGCAATTTTATTACTAAGAAGCAAAATCACGGTTGGTATGGCGACTATTGCTTTTACATATAGCACAAGATTTATGGAACCTATTTATGAATTAAATGTATGTTTAGGAAAAGTCCATTCTGTGAAAAAAGTTCAGGAAAAGATTTTGAATATTATAGGGAATAGCATTGTTAATAAGAGTGATAGTTTTAATATTCAAAATATAACGACCACACAATTAACAAAGAGATATAAGCAAACAGAAATAATGTTGCCACAAACGTCATTTGAATATCCTAAGAAGTATTTAATTACAGGAGAGAATGGTGTAGGAAAAAGTGTATTTTTGAGGCTCTTAATGCAATTTGAAAAGGCAGATTCCGGTACTATTGAATATAATGGTATAAATGATATTGATATTTCAGAAGATATTTGCTATGTGCCACAAAATCCAGTTATTTTTAATGCCTCTTACGTTGATAATGTTACGATTTTTAATGCATATGACAGCAATAACCTTGAGCGGTATGAATCTTTTTTCCCTAAAGAACTCTTGGATAATATCAAACAAAATACAAATACAGAAAACTTAAGCGGCGGAGAAAAGCAAGTCATCGCATTTCTTAGAGCATTATGCAGTGAGAAAAGAATAATAATGATGGATGAGCCTTTTTCGGCAATGAATAATATATCAATAGCTCACTTTATGAAACATATGGATAGTATAGATAGAATGATGCTGATTATCGCTCATAATGTTGAAGAATATGAAAAAGCATTCGATGAAACTATAGTGATTTCGCGCTGATTTTTAGAGATTGGTCAAAGTAATAATGAATATAAATGAACTTGAAGAAATTTATGAAAAAAATCGTCTATTGAAAACGGTAACAATCGAAATAGTTAACCAATGTAATTGGCATTGTAAACATTGTTACTTGGATAATAAAAAAGTAGATATGGATATTAATAAAATATATGAAATAATAGATGATGCGAGAAAACTTGGGGCATATGAACTTCGCTTATCAGGCGGAGAAGTAACAACAAGTCCACACTTAGAGAAAATAATTAGATATGCAAGAGAAAGATACATGAATATTACCTTGTTGTCAAATATGTCAAATTTAGAACCAAATGTAATAGCTTGTATAAAAAAATACGGAATTAATAATGTTGAAACAACATTGTTTTCCACTAATAGCAGTGTACATGATTGTTTTGTAAATTCTCCTGGTGCATGGGAAAAATCTATACAGAATTTAAAACTGTTGAAAGATCTAGGAGTTGACGTATTAATAAAAATATGGGCTATCAAAAGTAATTATGCCGAATTGGACAATATAGTTGATTATTATCGTACGCTAGGGTTTAGATGCACAATAAACGTACAGATTTATTCGGATATTCATGGCAATATGAAACTTCCAAAAGAGGAACAATTATCGTTTTCAGAGTATTGCCATGCAGTATATTTGCATGATAAATCTACCGGAAGGGCACTACCTATCAATAATCCTGTGACTAATAGACTTTGTCCCGAGTACATGACTTCAATATACATTACTTCTAATGGAGATGTTATTCCGTGTGCTAAATATAGAGAAAGCGTTGCAAATATATATGAAGTATCTCTGATAGATATATGGGAAAAATCTGAAATCCTAAAAAGAATTCAGCGCTACTGTTGGAAAGACTGTGATGGCTGTGTTAAATGTGATAAGAGGGAATTTTGTGTAAGATGCGGGGCAATGTCCTACATTAAAGGCAACAATTATTTAGAAAACTGTACAGAAACTTGTTTGCTGGCTGAAATAAGAAAGAATAATTATATACCAGTAAAAGCAAAGGAGACATATTGAACCTATGTATAATATAGCATTTGCGACTCATATTTCATGGCAAATTTTGCCCGATCAACATTTTGGGTTTGTATATAACATAAAAGAAAAAAAATATTATGCGCTAGAGGATACCGAATTAGTTGTGTGGAATATAATTTCTCAACACAAAGAGATATCTTTAAATAGTTTGATTGATACTGTTGCTACGTATTATTGTATAAATAGCGAAGACATAGAACACGATATTTCGGAATTTATAGATTCTTTATTTGAAATTGGAGTAATCACAAAAAATGGAAGAGATAAATATAAAAAGTCTATATAGCAAAAATAATTATATGTATAGAGCCATTATAGAATTGACGACTCTATGCAATTTTAAGTGTATACACTGTTTTTTAGAACAACACACAAACCCTGGTCTTAGTACACAAAAACTTAAGGAAATAATAGATGAATTAAGGGATTTTGGAGTTTATGAGCTACAATTTACGGGTGGCGAAATATTTATGCGTAAAGATATTATGGAAATCATTCGCTATGCTCGAGAACTAAAATTTAAAGTTAGTTTATTAACAAATGTTTCTTTGATTTCCGATGAAATGATACACGATTTGGAATCATTGTATGTTGAAATTATAAGTACAACATTATTTTCAACAGACAATGAAGTAAATGATAAAATTACTCAAACAAACAATTCTGCAACTGTTGTAATGGATACCATAAAGAAAATAGCCACTACAGACATTCAAACAGAGATTAAAACGGTGCTTATGAAAGATAATGCTGATGCAGTTGATAATATTCGTAAATTCTGCACCGATAATAACATTTTATTCTTGGCAACAGAAGGACTTTTTCCATCTGTTAGTGGCGATGAATCGATTAGAAACCTTAAAATGACCGATAAACAATTATGTAGAAATATAAGATGTTTGGATGAAATAAGGTTTGGTGCTTTATATAGTAAGGAAAAACTATCTACAGATTCAATATGTTGCGAACTACATTACAGTTTATTT
Organism: Acetatifactor sp.; assembly: GCA_024695935.1. Classification (GTDB taxonomy): domain Bacteria; phylum Bacillota; class Clostridia; order Lachnospirales; family Lachnospiraceae; genus RGIG10340. The sequence goes on along the minus strand of JAILHH010000011.1, from coordinate 26,238 downwards.
ATAGATTCCTATGGAGATGTTTATCCTTGCAATTTATGGTTTAAAAAAATAGGAAACATAACAGAAGATAAAATAGCAGATATATGGAATTGCGATTTTTTGAAAAAAATAAGAAATACAACATGGAGAGATTTAACCGAGTGTTATAAATGTAAGAATAACAAATATTGTATAAGGTGTTCTGGTATTGTAGATAACATAAAAGGCAATTATTTACTATCAGATCCATATGCGTGTAGAACAAGTTGGGCAAGGAGTAAAGTTAATAAACAAAGTACGTAAAAGACCACTTTTACGCACTTTGTTTTTCCGAAATACCCTGATCTATGCTACAAGAAATTGTCGATATGCCAAAAAACAATACCGGATATCTTCTTCTGGCATTATTTCTATAGATAAAGGTTTTTTCTCTCCACTATGGAATATCACCCTCTTCTCTGTATAGCCGGAAATATCGTTCTGCACTCTGCAGTCGGTATAAAACGTATCACGTCCTATAAATAAACTCAGATTTTTTCAAATCCGATATTTATGCTCTTTTATTCATATTATGTACACCATGCGGTGCAATTTATAATCTCTTTAATCTGTTAAGTGCTTCCTCAAGGGTCTTTCTGGGGCAAGCGATGTTTACTCTCTCAAAGCCGTCTCCGGTCTTTCCGAACATTTCACCTCCGTCAAACCAAAGTCCGGCTTCTGTAAGCAGGCGTTTTTTTAGTTCTGCTCCGCTTTGACCGTACTCTCTAAAGTCAAGCCAGGAAAGATAAGTTCCCTCCTGTCTGATCAACTTTATCTTTGGAAATTCCCCGGTTATCCTCTTCTCCAGATACTCCCTGTTCTCTTTCAGGTATTTTAATACGCCCTCAAGCCATTCATCACCGTTTCGGTATGCGGCCTCGCATGCCACAAGTCCCATAACTCCCACCTGACTGTAACCGCTTGCGGCGATTTGATACTTTACCTTTTTTCTAAGGACAGGGTTTGGTATGTAGATGTTACTGATCTGAAGCCCTGCCAGGTTAAAGGTCTTTGAAGGAGATGTACATACGATGGTCTGCCACTCATACTCTTTTTTCAAGGTAGTGAATTCAATATGTTTACCCTCAAAAACAAAATCTCTGTGGATCTCATCGCTTACTATTATGACTCCGTTTTCCACGCAGATGTCACCAAGCTTTATCAGTTCCTCCTTTGTCCAGACTCTTCCCGTGGGATTATGAGGATTGCATAAAAAGAACAGTTTCACTTTTTCTTCTTTTACTTTTTTCTCAAAATCCGCAAAGTCTATCTCGTAAGAATGGGTTTCTTCATTGAGCACCAAGTCGGAACTGATAAGACGCCTGTCATTATCCACTATAACTTCTGAGAAGGGGTAATAAACGGGTTGCTGTATGATGACGGCATCGCCTTCTTTTGTAAAGGCTTTAACCGCTGTGGCAAGGGCAAACACGATTCCGGGTGTATTGATGATCCATTCCGGTTTAATATCGTACCCATGGCGTCTTTTCTCCCAATCCACAAGGGCTTCCGTAAATGAGTTATCTCTCTCGCTGTAGCCAAAGATCCCATGTTCTGCGGTCTGTTTAAGTGCATCGATGACATATGAGCTGGTCTTGAAATCCATGTCTGCCACCCACATGGGAAGAGCTTCTTTTGTGGCTCCTCTCTCTGCAGCAAAATCATATTTTAGCGATTTTGTGTTTCGACGATCCACATATTCGTCAAATCTCAAATTCCTTTCCATCTCTAATCCTCCAATGCCTGTGACAGATCCTTTTTCAAATCCTCCACATTTTCCAGCCCCACGGAAAGTCTTAGCAAACAGTCCGTTATTCCGCATCTGTCAAGCTGCTCTTTTGACAGATCGGGATGTGTCTGGGTAATGGGGTATGTAACGAGTGTTTCACATCCTCCAAGGCTCTCTGCAAAAGTGATGAGTTCCACTTTTTCAAGGAGTTTCACGGCCGTCTCCTTTGAATCAACCACAAATGTCAGCATGGCGCCAAAGCCTCTTGACTGGTTTTTCATCACTTCAAATCCTTCGTGCTCAGGCAGTCCCGGGTAAAGCACTTTCTTTACTTTTTTCTGTTCTTTAAGCCACTTTGCAAGTTCCATGGCGTTTTCCGCCTCTTTTTCCATTCTGACTGACAGAGTCTTTATACCGCGGACTACCAGCCAGCTGTCAAAGGGTGACAAACCTGCACCGGTGGTCTTTAATATAAATCTCATTTTGTCCGCCAGTTTCTCATCTTTTACAACCACAAAACCGCATATTGTATCGTGGTGTCCGGACAGAAATTTGGTACCGCTGTGGATCACAATATCCGCCCCCAGATCCAGAGGATTCTGAAAATAGGGGGATAGAAATGTATTGTCCACGATAAGAAGTAATCCATGTCTGTGAGCAAGGTCTGCCAGTTTTTTAATATCGATGACTCTCATCATGGGATTTGTGGGAGTCTCAATGTAAACAGCCTTTGTGGCAGTGGTGATAGCAGCCTCCACATCCTGTTTGTTGACATCAAGCTGCATTACCGCAACTCCGTTTTTTCTCGAAATATTCTCAAAAAGTCTGACGCTTCCGCCATACAGGTCCATATCGGCTATGATTGCATCACCTGCGGAAAACAGCTCCATGACCGCTCCAATAGCCGCCATTCCGCTTGAAAAAGCTACCGCATCGATTCCGTTTTCCAGCTCTTTTATGGTGTTTTCCAGATGCTCCCTGGTGGGATTCTGCATTCTGGTGTAATCATATCCTGTGGACTCTCCAAGTCCTCTGTGTCCAAATGTTGCAGATTGATATATGGGGAAGCTTAATGCTCCCGATCTGTCCATCTGCTCAGCATTTGTTTTTTTGGCTAAGTGCAAACATTTTGATTCTATTTCCATTTCTTCTCCTTCGAAAGCACTCAATCAAACTTTCTGATCTCCGTGTTTATATAGGAGTCCAAAAGTTGTGTGTAGCTTTCTTTATTTAGTTTCGGTTCGTATTCCGATACGATCTTTTTTGAAAGTTTTGCATTGTCTCGCAAAAACCTGTAGGCGCCAAGGGCAAAAACCTTTGCTGTTTCAATATATGTAAGCTCTTCATCGGCAATGTCAAAATCAGCTCCGTGAAACTTTCCCGTGATGCCACCGGTGTTAAATGTGTAAACCGGCATTATGTGCTGCAGATCTCCCACGTCAGTGGAACCGCCCGAGAAATCGCCTGCATTGTCAAGTACTTCAACAGCGTACTTGTCCCCTCCTGCAATTTTTGCCGCCTCCACCAGTTCCTCCTCAATGGGATTTGGAAGTGTGGGAAGGTATCCGGGCATGGTCTCTATCTCAACGGTTGCTCCAAGAGCTGCGCCGCCTGCAAAGAAGGCTCTGTCGGTTTTCTTTGCCGCGTCAAGTATTGCTTCATTGTTTGCGGCTCTTACAAGTGTCTCGATTACGGCTTCCTCAGGGATAACGTTTACCAGGTCCCCTCCCTTTGTGAGGATCGGGTGGATCCTTACGTGGTCCGTATCCTTGAATGTCTCTCTGTGATATCCAAGGGCAGCAAGTCCAAGGGATGCGGCATTAAGTGCATTTATTCCATCCTGAGGCGCACCGGCTGCATGGGAAGCCTTTCCGTGAACCTTTATGACCTTGCTCACAAATCCGTTGTTTGTGCTCTGGGAAAAGCTGATCTTGTCACCGTTTACGCTGTGGTGAGCAATTGACAGGTCGATATCGTCAAAGGCTCCTATACGGATAAGCTCGCATTTTCCTCCGCCGTATTTGATCTTGCCTTCGTTTTTTAAGCGGTTTTTGAATTCTATCTCCCCGTACTCCTCCGCAGGTACTGCAAAAAATACCACCTGTCCGTCGATATTTTTTGCGATCTCAGGGTCGGAAAGCGCAATTGCCGCACCCAGTATTCCCGTCAGTTGGGCATGGTGACCGCAGCAGTGAGCGCCGGTGCTCTCCTCGTTAAAATGAGGATGGTTTGGGATTCTCAAGGCGTCCAGTTCCCCGATAAGGGCAAGGCTTGCGTTTTCTTTTTTATCCTCGTTTAAATATGCCTTTACACCAGTCACCGCATGTCCTGTGGTAGTACGAAGCCCGAGTTTTTCGGTGTATTCCGCAAATTTGCCTGCGGTGCGAAACTCCTTGTAGCCAAGCTCGGCATGGTCGTAAATGTCACGTCCGAAGCTTAGAAGTTCCTCTCTGTGCTCATCTATGATCTTTATGATCTTTTCTTCTACTGCGTCCATTTTTTTGCTCCTATCCGCGGATTAATATGTATCTCCCGCAAGTGGTCTGATATCTACCCTCTCCAGAACTGCCTGATGGGACATGTTCAGTAAGGCATTTACCAGTATTCCGAAATCTTTGCTCTCCAAAAGACTGTCGTCCTCGGGGCTTTTCTTTCTTCTGGTCTCGGTAAAGGTTGCACCGGGATTTATCAGTGAAACGCCGATGTTTTCCTTTTTGAGTTCCGCCCTGAGATTGTAAACGTAATTTATAAGTGCCGCCTTTGAGATGCCGTATACGCCGCCATTGTCGGTTCTCACACCTGCGGTGGAGCCGATGACTATTATCCTGGGGTTTTGGCTCTTTTTTAAAAATGGCAGTAACTTTTTGACCAGTCTGTAGTTGGAAACCACATTTGTATTAATTATGCCTGAAAGTTCCTCTGCATCTGCATCCACCACGCTTCTGGCTGTCTCAGGCTTTGGGAACTGTGCCGCCGACAATATGAGCACGTCCGGAACAAAAGTATTTCCCACAAAATTTGCCAGTTCGTCAACTCTTTTTACGTCGTTGATATCGGCATCAAATATGGATATATTGCTTCCGATCTCTTTTTGTGCATTTATTAAAGACTCAATATTTCGGCCTGTTATCAGCACTTTGTTACCGTTTTCCGCAAGCACTCCGGCTATGGCTTTGCCGATGCCTCTGCTTCCTCCCGCGATAATGATGTTCATCATGATCCTCCTTAGAATCTGCCCAGGATCGTATCCTTTACATCCCATCTGAGGGGAGGGTGAGGTGTCTGGGCACCGTATCCCACATCCACATATGTTACCAGGCGAATGTATTCGGGAAGGTTAAACTTTTCTCTTAATCTGTCGCAGAACTCTTCGTTGGGGAATGTGAGCCATACGCCTTCAAGTCCTGCAGCGTGAGCCGCAAGAACGATATTTTGGCCTGCTGCGCCTGCATCCAGGAGCTGATTACGTCTCGGGGTAAATGAGTTTGCTCTGTAGCATCTCATATCCTGGCAGATAACTAAATGAATGGGGCCTCCCGGCACGTCACTTCCTCTGAAAAGTCCCGGCTCATTTTTTTCTCTTACGATCACATACTTTATGGACTGTACGTTGCACCCGTGGGCTGCCCAAAGGCCTGCATCCAGGACTTTTTCAATGATCTCATCAGGCACATCCTGATCGGTGAACTCTCTGACGGATCTTCTCTCTTTTAAGATGGTAAAGAAATTGTCCTCCATCTCCTTTGTGACGGGGGTGGGCTTGTAAGGAGTCAGGTCAACCGCCTCTCCCCTTGCAAGCTTGTCTGCGGATTCAACCAGAAATGATGCGTATTTATATTCCGGAAGATCTTTTGACAAGCCTCTCTTTTCCCAAAGGCCCAAAAGTCTCTTTGTGTAATCTGCCTGTTTTTCGGAAAGTTTTTTATTTCTGTGCTGTGCATGATACATCTGGATCTCCAGTGTATGATGACTTCTCTCTCTTACTCTTGCTCTGAATTCAACTTCATCCATGGCAAGAAGCTCTTCATCCGTAAGCGCTACGTTTCTGTTCCAAATTGCCATGACTTCTTCCTTTGGAAGATAGTCCATGCTTGTGTCTATGCTGCCCATATATATGCTCCTTTCTCATCTTTAAATGTAATATTCGATGGTATCCTGCTTGGAACCTTTTACGATATCCTTCATGATCTTTGATGCCACATGCGCCAGATATTCGTCATCTCTGTTTCTGGGGTAATCCGCTTTTATAACATATTCTTCCTGGATCACGGAAGGGCGGGGACTTAAAAGTATTACTCTGTCTGCCAGGTATACTGCTTCGTTGATATCATGTGTCACAAAGAGGATCGTCTTTTTCTCTTTTTCTCTGAGTTTTAAGAGTTCATCCTGCAGGGTGCATCTGGTAAGGTGATCCACCGCTGAAAATGGCTCGTCCATGAGGATTACCTTTGGATCCATCACCAGAGTCCTGGCGATTCCGGCTCTTTGCTTCATTCCTCCGGAAAGCTGTGAAGGGAATTTGTTTTCAAATCCCTTCAGATTCATGAGTTCAATGTAGTGGTCCAGGCGCTTTTCCTGCTCTTGTTTTGGAACCTTTGCGATCTCCATTCCAAAAGCGATATTTTTCTTGATGGTCCTCCATGGAAACAGGGATGCATCCTGAAATACCACGCCGATGTTTCTGTCGGTGTCGGTTATCTTTTCATTGTCAAGGTAAACTTCGCCGCCGTTCAATGGCAAAAGACCTGCCACGATCTCCAGAAAGGTACTCTTTCCGCATCCGGAGGGGCCAACGATTGCCACAAACTCCCCATCCTTTATTTCCAGTGTCACATCCTTTAAAGCGTGCACCAGTTCGCCATCATTGCTTCTGTAATATTTTTCTACGTTATTTGCTTTGATCGTTGGCATGTCTTTTCCTCCTAAATGCCTTTATTATTTCTGATAAGGATCCTTAAGACCCAGATCCTCCGCTGCCTTTAATGCGAATGTGTTGTCATAGGTTCCGTCTGCTGTTACGTTTTCATCAAGCCATCCATACTGATGTAAGATGTCAACTGTCTTGTTTACTCTGTCAACAGGGATAACGGGGTAGTCAAGCCATACATCGATCTCTGACTCAATGGCTTTTCTCATTACGTCTTCCTCTGTGTTCATCTGCTCTGATGCCCATGTAACAAATTCATCGAAATATTCGTTTTTAACTTCCTCATGAACCTTGTAATATGCTGTCACAAATTTCTGTAATTTCTCAGGATCTCCGTTGATGATCTTGTTTGATGCGATGATTGTACCTGTGTAGTAATCGGGAATGTAGTCCCATGCTCTTCCAAGGATGTGTCCTGTGCCCTCTGCCTCAGCAAGTGCTGCATAAGGGTTGTGGATGATGGTTGCATCAACCTCTCCGGATGTAAGTGTTGCATATGCTCCCTGATATACGCCGTTTGCAATAAGCTCGGCATCGCTCTCACCGAGTCCTTCTGCTTCAAGCATCTTTAATACGGAAAGCTTCATTCCGCCTGCGGCACCGGCTGTACCGATCTTCTTGCCCTTGAGGTCTGCGATGGTCTTGATATCATTGTTTGCGATAAGCCAATAGCATCCTGAATATCTCCACATATTTCCTACAAGCTTTGCCTCAACACCGTTTGCGATGCCGGGGATGTATGAACTGGGATCACCGTCTGCCACATCGATCTCACCTCTGGTTATAAGTGATAATACTTCATCGTTTGATGACCACTGAATTGTGTTGAACTTAAGTCCCTCTTTTTCATAGAGGCCTTTTTCGATAGCGAAGTTGTTAACTGCGCCTGTCATACCTGTTGCAAAGCATGCATTGATAGTCACAAGACCGTCATCATCTGCCGCTGTTGTAGCTGCAACCTCATCGGATACATCTGTAGATGCGCTCTTTTTACCGCATCCTGCAAACACACTCGCTACAAGTGTTAAAACAAGTAATAAACTTAATAGATTCTTTTTCATTTCTTTCTCCCTTTTCTTTTTGTTTATTTAGCTAAAATCCTTAACTAATGCCTTTTAAATTTTTCTGTTTTTGTTTGTACCCGTATTTTAAATATGGGGTACTTTTTGTTGCCATTTATGGCATATAGAATATTCGATAAGAGCGATGAGCCTTACGAACAGCACCGACACAACCGTTACAAGCACTATGATGAAGAACATTCTGGCTGAGTTTAACAGCTGCTGTGCCTCTGACAACAAAAATCCCAAACCGCCTTTGGCTGACTGCATCTCCGAGAAGACCACGCCGGTAAGAGCTGTGGCAGCCGCAAGCTTTAATCCGTTGAACATGGATGGGATAGCAGCAGGTATCATTATGTCGAATACCAGTTGGAATCTGTTTGCCTTGAATACCTTTGCCACTTTTATGAATTTCACATCCGTCTGCTTTGCTCCCGTCACTGTGTTGTACAGAATCTGGAAAACCGTGAACAAAAATATCAGCACGATCTTTGACTTAAATCCGATTCCAAACCACAGGATCAAAAGCGGCAGGATCGCTGTCTTGGGAACAGCCATTATAGCTGAACAAAACAGGTCCATGAATTCCTCAAGTTTAGGGAAGAGTATCCAGGTCAGGGCGACCACAACTCCCACAGCCGCCGCCAGCAGATAACCCACAACCAGTTCCTGTAAAGTGAGTACCAAATGAGGCCACAGGATTCCTTTGCTGATTATCTTTATCGCTTCTTCAACAATCATCTTTGGGCTTGCTATGAAGATCTTGCTGATCCTGCCCGCGTCCACTGCGTATTGGATGTAAGCGAGAAGCACTATGATCGCTACCAGCTGTAATGCGTTTATGAAAGTGAACTTTTTCTTTTTAATCTGCCCTCTTGCTGCCATATGTATATCCTCCTTTCTTTACAAAATCGCTTTCGAAGTACTCTCTGGTACACTTGGTTCCCTCTGAGATCACATTTCCCGTGATCCTGTGGGATAGATGTTTGCTGAAATTCTCGATCGTCGTGGTATCGATCACATCACAGTAGTACAATGCGAATTCTTTGAACCAGGGGTAATCCTTTATATAACCTCGCCAAATCACTGCGTATGGGCAATGATCTTCGCCCCACTCTTTTATCCATCCCTCAAAGGGAAGATCGATATCTGCCATGAAGTCCTCCACGCTGTCGGCTTTTCTGCCGTTTGCCAGAGATTTTTCTCTGATCCTGTCGGATCTGTCCACCGCAAGTTCAAACACTGTCTGTCTCACCAGATCCTTTGCCGTCTCAAGTCCGAATCTCTCATACAATGTTTTGCAGAAATGAAAATACTGCATGGCAAATTGTCTTGCTGCCTTTCTGACCTGATCGACCATTAGCTTTTTGTCAACCGTTCCTGTTATCTCGTACGCTTCTTTGCCCATTTCCTCTCTCCCTTTTTTTGATTTATAGCATAAAAAAAGCAGGTGCCCATCACCTGCTTACATCATTTCAGATCCTCAGGATTTACATAGGCGCATTTTTATCTGTTCTTTTTTCGTACAGCAACCACACATGCACATGCTACACATCTGCATTCCGAATACATATGAAAATGTTGTGATCTGTGCTGTTCTCATGATCCTTTTCCTTCCGATCTGACACTTGTTTTTCATTTCCTACTAATCATATATGAATAGGATGATTGTATATTACTACTCATCATTCAGTATGTCAACATTTTTTTGATTTTGGATAAAATGAATCAATTTCCAACCATTTTTGCCGGAAACTAACAATAAGTGCCTTTTCCACAAAAACAAAACACCCTTTGGAATCTCTTCCAAAAGGTGTTTCTCTTATAATTCTTATTAACGCTGTTCAAGTTTTTCCTTCATCTCCAGGATCATATCAAGCGGATATCCGATAAAATCCGATATTTCCTCAGGTGTCTTTCCACGCGCAAGCAAACCTTCGACTATCTCTATTCGCTCTTCCTCTCGGCCTTCGGCTTTGGCATCCTGATAAATAACCCATTCTTTCATATACTGTGTCCTCCAGACTTCGTTCTTTCTCCCTTTGTCAACAGCTGCGTCTATCTTTTTCGTCAATTCGTTACAGGCCTGACCTGTCCTCAAATACTGATAAAATGCTCTGAGTTCATCAGATATATCATCGCCCTCATAACAACCGTTAAAAAATATCCTTACCGCTCCATCTTCAAGCGCAACATCCTGTGCTTCATCACAACCGGCTCTGAATGTATACTTTGCCATATTCTTGCCAAAAGGATCAAAGGTACAAATAAATATAATATTACTGTCCGGGAGATTATAGTACATATTTCCACGATTCATATAGTCAATATCTATCGCGCTCTGATAGAAACGGCTCCTTTTTGGAAGCTCATGTGCTTTTACGGTTTTATGGTTCAGGTTTTCCATTTCGGCATCATATATCACATCATTCTCGTCCTTGTTATAAACATCAAGCCTAACCGGCTTCCCATCGGATGTGTACCTGAATTCCCGTTGGGGCTGAATCTCGCTGATCTCCCCTATCTCCCGTTCCAATAAGCACTCCAGCACTTCCCGGCACAGGTTTTTGTCCTCCATTACCTTTCCGAACATGAAATCATCATTGAATTTCAGTTCCTTGTACTGCTTCATTCGTTTTCTTTCCATCAATTACTCCTTTCAATTTTGCAGGAATTAAGATAAAAAGAAAACATAAAATCTCTTTCTGCCATTCCTGCTTATATTATTTGTGGATTAATAAGCAAGAATTTCATAAGAGAAAAATCAGAACGTTAAAGATAATACAGATTTAAATGATTCTTTAGGAAAATTGCTTATGCCTCATTATAACATACGAATGATATTAAAAAAACACCTTTTGGAATTTTCCAAAAGGTGTTTTGAATAACCATATGATATTGATTAATCCTGTACGTAAGGCATAAGTGCAAGGTGACGCGCACGCTTAATAGCTACTGTGAGAGCTCTCTGATGCTTTGCGCAGTTACCTGTGATACGACGAGGAAGGATCTTTCCTCTCTCTGATACGTATCTCTTTAACTTAGCTGTATCCTTGTAATCAATTGTATTATCTTTGCCACAGAATACGCAAACTTTTTTTCTTCTGTGAAGTCCGCCTTTTCTCCTTACAGGAGCATCGGTCTTATCGCCTTTATTGAAAGCCATTTGGGTTGCCTCCTATTCATTAAACTTAGTTAAATGGTAATTCTTCGTCAATTCCGTCGGGAATGTTCATGAAGCCATCTGCCGCTCCCATAGGAGCCTGCTGGCTGCCGCCCGAGAAACCGTCGTTACCACCTGAATTTGAAGAAGCATTTCTGCTCTCACAAAATTCATGTTCCTCAACAACAACTTCCGTTGTGTAAACACGCTGTCCGTCCTTATTGGTGTAGCTGCCGGTCTGAATACGTCCGGTAACGGCAATCTTTGTTCCTTTGTGGAGATATTTTTCTGCAAACTCAGCTGTTCTTCCAAATGCAACACAGTTGATAAAATCAGCTGTCTGCTCATCTCCTCCATTGTTTCTTGACTGTCTTCTGTCTACTGCAAGAGAATATCTTGCAATAGCAAGTGATGACTCACCACCCTGTGAGTATCTAACCTCGGGATCACGTGTTAACCTTCCCATAAGAATAACTTTATTCATATTTTTTCTCGCTTTCTATTTATGCCTCGTCCTGTCTAACGCATAAGTATCTAAGAACGCCATCTGCAATTCTCATACGGCTTTCGATCTCAGCGATTGCTGAACCCTCTGCCTCGAATTCGATGAAGTAGTAGAAAGCCTCTCTCTGCTTCTGGATCTCGTAAGCAAGCTTCTTCTTGCCTTCGTCCTTTACTTCTGTGATGTTGCCGCCAAATCTTTCCACAAGAGCTTTTGCCTTATCAACTACTGCTGTTCTTGCATCGTCTTCGATATTAGCACCGACAACAACGGCTAATTCATACTTGTTCATTATGTTACCTCCTTTTGGTCTCTGGCCCACGATCTGACGTGAGCAAGGAAATTGATATATCACAGTTGATTAATATAACATAAAAAAGGCTTGGTTTCAAGCCTTTTTTACTATAACTTATTTACTTTTTCAAGGTCCTAGACACGCTTTTTTCTAAAATAGCCATACAGTCCTGCTGCCACAGCTGCTGCAAGGGCAAATACCGCTACAAGAGCGACTGTTACCACACCGCTTCTGCCTTCGACAGCCGCATCCGTGGGAACATTTTCATCCCCCACCGAAGTGCTCTCATCCTCGCCATCAAAGGTGTCACCCTCGGGAACGGTTTCATCCGGAACATTTATGTTCTCTTCATTTGTAAGCGCATCTTCCGGATCGGCTTCTTCATTTGCAGCCTCATCCACTATAGGGAGCTCATTTGCGATCTCTTCCGTAACATTTACTCTGTCTCGTACGGATCTGCCTTCAAACGGTGTATTGTTTAAGATCTCCCGAACAAAATTCTGCAATGGAGAAACATTTCTTTGCTCCGAAGCATTGGCATGTCCGTTTGAAGAACCAGAATTATTACCTGCATGTGTGTTTCCTGAGGGAGTATTTCCCGAAGGAGCGTTTCCGGCAGGTGTCTCTTCGGCAGGTGTCTCTTCGTCAGGTATCTCTTCGTCAGGATCTTCAGTTTCTGCGGGTGTCTCTTCGTCCGGTTCATCATCCGCCTCTGTAGCTTTGCTGACTTCGATGTAATCGTAGTTAACATCACCTGCATGTCCTGCAAGAGAAGAGCTGTTTGCAAATGCTACTGTGCTCATTCCTTCGTTCAGGTAAATGTCGATGGATGCGGTTCCCCAGTTATCCCAAGAGCCTGTTCTGTCAAACACAAGCGCTTCTGTAAACTTTCCGTTTACCTGTACTGCTGCCGCCTTGTCCTCAACATCGGTTCCGAATCCGTTTGCATATCTGATATTGAATCTGTAGAGGCCTGCTTCCTCAGCATTTACGTTGAGGCATACCTTTGCACTTCCGTTGTACATTCCGCCAACGAATCCGTCTCCGGAATAGTCATGATGATCTGTTGCAAGGAATGCTCCTCCTAAAAGAGTGGCCTCCTCAGCCTCGAAATGCTTTGTGTTTTCACCTGCGGATGTGAACAGTGATTCCTCCGCAACTACGGTATTGGGATATTTTGAAATGTCCATATAGTCGTAATTTACATCACCCTTTATACCGTCAGTAAGCTCTGCTTTGTTCATAAATACGATGGTATTTACACCGCTGTTAAGATCAAGAGTAAATGTGGTTTTGCCCCATGTATCCCATGAACCTGTGGGTGCAAGAGCTGTTCCTTCCACAGCCTCACCGTTTACAAATGTAGCTGCCTTCTTGCTTTCTCCAAAGCCGTTACAATATCCGAGGCTCACAGTATAATTACCGGGAGTTTCAACGTTTACTTTAAATGTTATGGCAGCATTTCCGTTATACATGCCTCCGACGTAACCGGTACTTGACAAGAATCCTGAATGTTCATCCTCAACTCTGGCTCCGTCGGAAAGGGTTGCTTTTGCAGCTTCGTATCTGAGATCCATTCCGTCATTTACAGTTGTATAAGGATCATATGCCTCAGGGATTACCGGATCAACCAATACGTACTGACTGCCGTATGCGGCAAAATCCTCAGCCCTCAAAACATTCTGAATTTCTCTGACTTCAGTAGTAGTATGGCGAAGTCCTCCATCAACTGAAAACAGCTGAGAATCCCTGCCATCGTATGCCTCCAATGTAAAGCTTGCACCTGCAGCCTTTGAGTCATCCTTTACAGTTAGAACCTTCTCGGTTCCTCCTGCGCTGTATTTTCTGTTTATAAGTTTATAATAGTCTCCTACCTTTTCAAGCTTCCACTGCTGTCCGAGATCTTCTGAGTTTTCATCGGCAGTAAAGGCTCTCAGGTCATCTGCGATCGTGATCCTCTTGCTGCCGTAAGTACCCTTAAATGAGTAGTATCCGTTTCCAAGGTCCACCAATTTCCATTTCTGATTGTTGTTTCCAAGGTAGTACCACAGATGAACTTCTCTTCCCGCATCGGGTGAGTATCCGTCGATATCTGCCACAAGGGAACTGTTTTTGTCTCTGATCACATATACTTCTCCGGAGATGAGTTTTCCGACTTCTGCAGTAGTTTCACCTGTTGAATATTTGTCAACTACGCACTCATCAATGTTGAAATTACCGCTGTCTCCACCATCTCTCTTGAATTCAACCGTATTTTTCCCTGCTCTTAAGTACACTTTCTCTGTAGCTTCATTCCATGAATCCCAGCTTGATGTGGGTGATAATGAGAGCTGCTTTACCTTCTGTCCGTTTATATACATGGAAATTGTTATATCATTTGACCATGCTCCGGAATACTTAAGTGAAACCGTATGAGTTCCGCTATAAGACACTTTTGTTAAAAATGATACGGAATCTCCATCGTCTTCAAATCCTCCTACGAATCCGGTTCCGTCGTAGTAGAGATGATCATTCATCTGGCTTACGCCTTTAAGCGTGGCATTTTCTGCCTGATAATACCAGGGAATACGCCTTGACAGGTGGATATCGCCAACATTAGGATCTGCATTCACATTGCTGTTTACCAGCTTTATCTCATTTGATCCGGCATTTAACTTTACAGCCACAGTCTCTGTTTTTCTGCCGCTTTCAAGTTTTACATCCGCCTTCTTTTCATCGCCCACAAACAGTGAATATATTCCACTCTCGGAATCGTTTGAATAGTTGATAGTCACATCATAGAGTGCTTCACTTTCAACTGCCACGTTCCAAACCGCAACTGTCTTTAATGGATCTGTTGTTTCACCGTTCTCATCGCCGGTCTCTTCACTTACTTCTTCCGCAGGATCTGATTCAGGCTCTGTTACAACCGGCTCGGGTTCATCATTTATAACCTCAACAGCCGGTAAAACAAGTTCCAGATAATCGTAATTTACATCTCCGGTATTTCCGGTTTCATTCTGCAGATTTGCAAGTGATATGGAATTTACGCCCTCTTCCAGATCAACATCTGTTGTGACTGATGTGTATGATGACCATCCTCCGGATGTGGGAAGCTCAGCTTCCTTTACAAATGCTCCGTTAACATATAACTGTCCGTACTTTGTACCGTTTCCGTTTGCATATCCTATGCCAATATTGTATTTTCCCTTTGCAGGCGCATAAACTTTATAGCTTACCGTCGCATTGCTGTTATACATTCCTCCCGCAAAGCCCACTGCGGAAAAGCCCGCATTGTTTGTCTCAGAGACTGCTCCGTTTGACAATCCCGAAAGCTCTGCCTCATATCTTACTGTCTGCACGCGGGAATCTAAATCACCAATCTTCGGTGCAGTAACTGTCAGGCGGTCATAATTTACATCGCCTGCAAGTCCCAGAGAATCTCTGTCATTTACAAATGAGATTATGTTCTCTCCGGCAGTCAAGGGAAGATTTAAAGAAAAGCTGCTCCATGTATTCCATGGTCCGGTATATGGAAGGTCAACAGCGCTTATCATCTCACCGTTTACGTACACTGCGGTTTTTTTCGAGTCACTTTCATGACCGTTTGCATATCCTACCTCTACGGCATATATACCGTCCTCTTCGACATTTACATGGAATTTGACAGCCGCAAATCCGTTATACATTCCGCCTACATGGTCGCCGCCTTCAACGAATGCTCCGTTTATAAGTTCAGCTGTCTCTCCCTCGTATGTCACAGTAACAGGCTCTGCGCTTTCCACATCACCTGCAGACACTGTATCATCAGAAACCTGTTCGCTTTCAGAAGGCTCTGTATTTTCAGGTTCTGCATCCGGCTGCTCCTCAGGCACAGTTTCATCAGGAATCTCTGTGATCTCTTCGTCTGCTGCTTCAGCTTTATATGTGTGAGTCACGGCCTCTGTCACTGTAATGAAATCATAATTTACATCACCTGTGTTTGCACCGTTATCCTTTACATTGACATAGGCGATAGTGTTGTCTCCGGCATTAAGATAAAGGTTGTCGATCCTGGTACCGAATGTATTCCATGAACCTGTGGGGAAAAACTGCGCTTTCTTTACTTCCTCGCCGTTTACAAAAACAGTGGCATATTTTGCTCCGTCAGATACACTAAAGCCGTCAGCATATCTTAAATTCACGGCATAATAACCAGTCGTGGGAACGTTTACATTAAATTTAACCGTGGCATTTTCGTTGTACATGCCACCGGCATGATCTGAATTTTCCACAAAAGCACCGTTTAAAAGTTCAGCCTCCTCGGCTTCGTATTTCACGGTCTTTGTAACGATCATTGTATCAAGGTTTAATGTGGAAGGTCCGGGAACGCTAACGCGTATTGTGTTTGTGCCTTCCTGAAGCATCACGTTGTAGACCTTCTTGATGTCCAGATCCACCTTGAAGTTTGCATTTTTTTCAAAGGATACAGTTCTCTGATCTGCTCCGTTTACAGTAACTAAAGCTTCTGCCGTATCACCTGTGTTATTGTATCTGAATCCAAGGGCATAGAGTCCCGCAGAATTTGAATCAACTGTAAATTCCACGTAACCGGTACCGGCCAAGTCATACTGCATATATCCTGATCCGGATGCTTTTGCCGTATTGTTAAAGAGCTTTTTGGTCACATTGTCATAGTCTGCATCCTCTGCCTCATATACATCGCTTTTTATCTCACCTGAAGGGAAATCCAGGACTGTATCAGGATTAGAAGGGATTCCCAGACTTATCTGTCCGTCATCGGTCCAGTTGATGATCTGGGCGCGAACTCTTCTGTCCGTGCTTGTCTGACCGCCGATAGGGCCTCCGTGGTAGATGAGCCAGTCCTCTGTTCCGTCGGGACTCTTTACAAAAAGAGGCGAACCGGGTCCGAAGGATGCATTTTCATCGGATCTTGACACGATGGGTGTCGTGCTCTTTTTCCAATTGTTTTCATCCATCACGTCGGTTGAAAGGTCACAAACTGACAGACCTACTCCATAATTGTCATTTGTAAATGAGCTTACGGAATAAGCAAAATAAACCTTTCCGTCGTGCTCCACAACCGCACAGCCTTCGTCAATGTTATCGCCGTGTTTTTCCCAGTCGTATGTAGGGCGAGCCACTGTACACTCAGGACCTGTCAAAGTCCAGGGATTTTCCATTTTTACGATGGTGGGGCACTCATTAAATTTTGTGTGTCCGGGCTCGTTTGCATAATAATCGTATTTTGTATAGGTAAAATAGATCTCTCCGCCGATGGAGATCACACCGCAGGCAAGTCCATAGCTCTCGGTGTTCATAAGGCCCGCTTTCTCTGTGGCATTACCCTCAAAATCATCCACGTTTGTGTTTGATCCCTTTAAATGCCATTCTCCTTTGAAAGGGTCTTCAGATGTGTTCTCGAGCACATAGCATGAAGGATGTCCGTATCCGAAATCATTCTCCGTGCTTGATGTGTAATAGATATACCAGGCACCGTCTATTCTGTAAATATAAGGTCCCCAGATGTAATAATTGCTGTTGTTATCAGGGTTTCCGGTGTTTGGATTGTCCCACACCAGATGACTCTCTGCAGTGGATAACCCGAGCAGAGATTCACTTCTCTTAATGTAGATATCGTTATCCGTTCCGAATCCGGAATAAAAATATCCGTCATCCCCTCTGACGATCGTGGGGTCAGCACCGTTCATAAGGGGATTTGTGTACTGTCCCGTTGTAGCAGCTTCAGACTCCATTGCAGGCATCACCCCTAATACCATGAGCAGAGCCATCACTAAGCTTAGCACTTTCCTTTTCATAACTTCCTCCATAAAACATATTTGTTTTCCCGCCTAAAAAAATTCCGTCTTTGTACATTATAGATTTTTGCTTTCAAATATGTTAATAGAAGGGTTTGCCTTTTTTTTGTAAAATTTTGCATTTAAGTGCCGGTGCTGCTCTACCGCCAAATCCGGTAATGACCGCTTAAAGTTTTACGATCTCCTTTACATTTTTTTCAAGCTGAGGCCTTGGGATCATGATCTGATGTCCGCAGCCTGAACACTTTAACCTGAAATCCGCCCCGATCCTCAAAACTTCCCACTCCTTGCTTCCACAAGGGTGCTGTTTTTTCATTTTGACTCTGTCGCCAACATTTATATCCATATGAACTCCTCGCCGTTTTAAGACCTTTTATTTTGAAAAAACTTAAACTAAAAATCCGTCTGTGTCAAATTGGACAAAATTTTACAATTTGTTTTTCGTGTAAATAATTTATAATGAACCTTGGGTATAGAATAATGATAGCACAAATCGTGCAGAAAGGGGTTACCAAATGAATTTAAAAAAAATCAAAAAGGCTGTGCTTTCGGGGGCGTTGGCACTCAGCCTTGTACTGGGAGGCGTCTGCTCTTTTACAGGCACGCCATCTCAGGCAGCATCCTATCCTACGGAGACAGCAGGCAGAAGAGTTGTGGGCTACTTACCCTCCTACAGAACTTATGCCATAGACTCCATCGATTTTTCGGCACTGACCCACTGTAATCTGTCATTTATGACTTATGCAAACGGATCAGTAAATCTCGGATTCAATTCCTCCGACATCACAAACATAGTAAACAAATGCCATGCAAACAACGTCAAAGCCATTATAGCTTTGGGTGGATGGGGCGGCTTTACAAATGACGGTGCATTCACCACTGCCGCCAAGAGAAGCTCCATCGTAAACCAGATTATGAACTATGTTAACACTTACAACCTGGACGGCGTTGACATCGATATCGAACTCGGGGATGCAGATATCTGGGCAAACTACGATGCATTTATATCAGAACTCTCCGGAAGATTAAAATCAAACGGAAAGCTCCTCACCATGGCCGTTTCTCCCTGGTTTACAGGTTCCATAGCAAACAGCACCTACAATTACTTTGATTTTTTAAATCTCATGACCTACGATTACAGTCAAAATGGTGGTGATGTTGCTCCCTGGAGTCAGGTTTATGACAACATAAATTACTACTCCCAGAGAGGTGTAAGTAATGACAGACTTGTCATCGGAGTTCCTTTTTACGGTTATGACTCTACAGGAACAGCCTACACATATTCGCAGATCATATCCATGAATCCCGGCGCAGCAAACTCAGACTATTATAACGGAATAGCCTACAACGGTGCCGCCACCATTCAGGCCAAAGCCGAATATGCGAAAAACTACGGCGGTATCATGATGTGGGAACTTGCGCAGGATTCCTTTGGTCAATATTCGCTCCTCTCCATCATCAAAAATACCATGTCCTCCGGTCTTAACAACGGTGGCGGTAACAATGGCGGAAATAACGGCGGTGGTAACGGCGGAGGAAATACCGCTACGGGAGATATCTATATTTACCAGGATATCAACTACGGCGGACGCAGTGCTTCCCTCGGACTTGGAGATTACAATCTGTCATCCCTCACAGCAAAGGGATTCAAAAACGACGATCTCTCATCCATCAAAGTGCCTCTTGGCTATAAAGTGATCCTCTATGCGGATGATAATTTCTCCGGAGCAACAAAGGTTGTCACAGGAAACACTTCGTGGATCGGATCTGATTTTAATGACAAAGTCTCTTCCATAAAAGTAATCAAGGCACAATACAGATTCGTGAACAGAAACAGCGGACTCGCCCTTGATATCGATGGTGCAAGCACAGCAAACGGTGCCAACGTACAGCAGTGGACCATAAACGGAACCGTAGCACAGGGCTTTGAGCTAAATGCCAATCCCGACGGCACCTATTCTATCCTGAGCATAATGCACGGCAAAAGCTTTGATGTTGCAGAGTGGTCAAATGAAAATGGCGGAAATATCCAGATCTGGGATAATGCCGGAACCGACAATCAAAAATGGTATATCAATGACGCAGGAAACGGATATGTTTATATCACATCTAAATTCAGCGGCAAATGCCTTGATGCCGAAGGCTGGTACACACATGCCGGCGGAAATGTCCACCAATGGGATTATCTTGGCAATGCAAACCAGCAGTGGAAGATGGAAATAATAAACTAAAGATTAAAATATTCTCAAAAAGCTCACAGAATTAATTCTGTGGGCTTTTTTGTGGTACAATAACATTATCAGTTTTTATATTGTCATAGACAAACCGAAAAACATCAAGGGGGTTTTTATGGATTCAAAGATTGAAGAATTAAAATCTATAGTCGAAAAATATGACAACATTGTCTTTTTTGGCGGAGCAGGCGTGTCAACGGAAAGCGGTATCCCGGACTTTAGGAGCGTGGACGGACTTTATAACCAGCAATATGACTATCCTCCCGAAACCATACTCAGCCATACTTTTTACATGCGAAATAAGGAAGAATTCTTTAGATTTTATAAGAACAAAATGCTGTTTACGGATGTGGAGCCCAATGCCGCACATTATAAACTTGCGGAACTCGAAAAGAAAGGAAAACTAAGGGCGGTAATCACTCAAAACATTGATGGTCTCCATCAAAAAGCAGGAAGCAAAGTCGTACTGGAGCTTCACGGATCGGTACTTAGAAATTATTGCGAAGAATGCGGAGCTTTTTATGATGTTGATTTTATAAAAAACTCTGAAAAAATACCTGTTTGTCCTAAATGCGGTGGCGCAGTAAAGCCCGATGTGGTATTGTATGAAGAGGGTCTGAACGAACAGACATTAACGGATGCTGTCAGATATATAAGCAATGCCCAGGTTCTGATCATCGGTGGCACAAGCCTCGCAGTCTACCCGGCCGCTGGCCTTATCGACTATTTCCGCGGAGAAAAGCTTGTTGTGATCAACAAAGCTCCAACCCCGAGGGATAAATATGCAGACCTTGTGATCGAGGCCCCTATCGGTCAGGTATTCAGTAATATTTAAGCACAGGAGTTTATATGAGCGACAATAAAAAAGACAAAAACAATTATAAATTTGCCCATATGAGTTGGGCCATTCCTATCGTGGCACTTTGCATATATCCGCCCATAGGAGTGATCCTCACCATTTTAAAACTGGTGGAATCAAGGATTGAAAAGCAGGACAGAGAACAGCGAAGGAAACGCGCAACAAAGCTTGAAGATTTCCCGAATCTCGAATTTGATAAGGACAATAATTTCAAAGTACCTCTATCCAAGGAAGAAAGGGCAAAGGAAGATTCCCGCCAGACAAGTATTTTTACACTCAGGAAAGTCGGAATGTATGCAGCCTTTATAATAGGAGGAATTTTAGCTCTTGCAGCAGGAACAACCATACTTGATGAATTTCAATGGATGGGTGAGGAATGGTACTGGGAAAACACTTACAGTTTTATGAACAATATCGTATATCCCCTGTTTTATGGTTTTGGCGGTCTGTTCCTCATTAAAATCGGCAGAAATATCAAGAAATACACCGAGGAGCAAAAAAACATCCTCACCGTGATCGGAGACAAGGACAATATTTCCATTTCCCTTCTCCAGCAGATCACAGGGCTTGAAAAAAGCAAATTGATCAAGATCCTGGAGGATGCCATCTCCCACAATCTCTTCGGATCATCTGCTTTTATCGACAAAGCCACCGACACTCTCGTGATCAGAGGTCCTCTTCCCGAAAGACCCGTTGCTGAGACTGAAGTGGTGGATGGATTCAAGAAACAGGAAGCAAGTAACGAGACAGAATATCAGCGAATACTCCGCGAGCTTCATGAAGTAAACGAAGCGATCCCCGGAGAAGAAATGACCGCAAAGATCAACAAGCTTGAAAACATCAGCGCGAAGATCTTTGAGATCGCAGAGAAAAAGCCCGAAAAGAAAAAGATGCTCAGCAGGTTTATGGATTATTACCTTCCCACCTGCCAAAAGCTTTTAAATACCTATGCTACAATCGATATGGACGGTGTAAAGGGAACCAATATCGATGAGACAAAAAAATCCATCGAAGATAACATGGATTCCATGATCGTAGCTTTTGAAAATCAGCTCGATAAACTCTTTGAGGCAGAGGCCTTTGATGTAAGCGCGGATATAGCCACCTTAAACAGTGTCTTTACAATCGACGGTATCAGCGAAGAAGCCAAAGAACTCTCTCCCACATTTGTGAAATAAATGAGCATATGTTTGTGCTATGTATTGCACTGAAAAAAGGCCTGCCAAGCAGGCCTTTTTATTATATAAACTAAATCTTGAACTTATTGACTTCGCCTTCAAGTTTTCCGGCGATATCTTTATTCTCCTTTGCGATCTGGCCGATATCACCGACAATTGATGCTATATCTGAAGCTGTCTCTGCCAGTGAATTGATTCCCGATGCATTTTCGTCAACGATCTTGTCAATATCAGATACAACAGATTTTACTCTGTTCATCTTGTTGTGAAGCTCTTCGCTCTCCAAGGAGAAATTCCTTAGAAGTTCATCGATCGCTGATACGTCATCGTGATAATCTTTGCTGGTCTGAAGCAGCGAATCATATCCTTCAACCGTTATCTTCTCGAGGAATTCCAGCATCTCATTTGCCTTCTCAGCAAGTTCGCTAACCGCATTGACCACATCGGATGAAATCTTTTGGATCTGACCGGCTGTCTCTGCAGAACTTCCTGCCAGTTTTCCGATCTCGTCTGCAACTACCGCAAATCCGCGTCCGGCTTCTCCTGCTCTTGCGGCCTCAATAGAAGCATTCAGCGCCAAGAGGTTAGTCTGAGATGTGATACCGATGATATCACCAGTAAGAGTTGAGATCTGCTCAACCGCTTTACTCTTTTCAACCTTGTCGGAAAGCTCCTCAGCAAGTTCCTTTGCCTTCATCACAGCAGTACTTCTTGTTTCCTCTGCCTGCTTATTGATTGCTTCAGCCTTGATAGTCTTTTCGGAAGTATTTTCGCTGCTCTTTAAAGCAGATTCGGAAATATGTTCCAGGCCTTCAAAGATCTCAGTGAAGTCTTCGTTCAGATGATTGATGGATTCACTGGTCTCTCTCATGGATGCGCTCATCTGCTCATTTACGGCAGACATGCTCATGACATTTCCTTCACAGTCATCAAGCTGCTTTGATATATTTTCTGAAGCATCATTCAGTTCTTTTGAGTTTCCACTGATGTTTATGATGATTCCGCGAATGAATTCCAGCAGGTCATTTACATTATTGGCTATATTTTCAAGTTCATCACCTGTATGTACATCCAGTTTCTGAGTCAGATCACCGTCATTTTTTGCTAGATCATACAGTTTGTCGTCAACCTTTACCAGAGCACTGATTATTCTCTTTACGATGATAAACATTATCGCTATGGAGATGATTAGGCAAATTCCCGTGATACTTGCAACTCTGAAGAGAAGCGACTGAAGATTATTTACTATTTCCGATGCGTCATAATCTGCTGCAAGTATTGCCACTATCTCGCCGTTATTGTACAGCGGCAGATATGTTGAGATCGTATAATCACCATCATCTGTATAAATATAATCATCGGTCATCTCAACGCCATCAAACACCGGTGCCAGTTCCTCATAAGAAACTTCAAACTCCTCGCCTATTGCACAT
Source organism: Acetatifactor sp. (assembly GCA_024695935.1). Taxonomy (GTDB): domain Bacteria; phylum Bacillota; class Clostridia; order Lachnospirales; family Lachnospiraceae; genus RGIG10340. The sequence goes on along the minus strand of JAILHH010000011.1, from coordinate 3,041 downwards.
TGGTTAACCGTATCCGTATCTACCTGGTAGTAAAGAGTATTGTTCTCTCTGTACAAAGTATAAAGAAAATATATTCCACACTCTTCTCTGACCTGTGTCAACGCCTCTCTTACTTCTTTGTAATTCTCGGTATCCTCATCACCGGGCTTTAATCCTACTAACAAGTCAGTGTTTACAACAGACCTTGCAACCTTTCCTGTGGTATAGGATTCCTCCATTCCTAACTCTATCATTATCTTGCTGGCAAAATTATAGGATGCAACTCCTATCGCCAAAGCAACCAAAATGATAAGTGCGGTTGCAGGGATCAGGATCTTCCAAAGCAAACTAAGTGATCTAACGTGTTTTCTCTTCATGTGCACTACCTCTCCTGATTTTTTACGAAAAAACGTATCCGCTCATTTCGTAAAAATGTTCCATAAAAATATGATATTTCATTTTTATTTTACATCCTGAATCCCCATGAATTAAGAATCAAAATTACGCAAAAACATATGATTTTTACGCAGGAGCTGTACCTTTCTGAATCCATTCTGCCAATCCTCCGTTCCCTCTATTAGGTAAAACACATGAGAAATATATTAAATCACATTTTTTATATTTTTTTCAATATACGTGTAAATGTTCCCCCTACGGGAATAAGTCATTGAAGCAATGCAAGCACACCGTCAGCTGACTGATTTGCATTTGCAAGCATGGTCTGCCCCGCCTGATTTAAAATATTAGCTATGGAATAAGCTACCATTTCCTTTGCCATATCAGTATCTCTTATCTTTGATTCGGATGCCTGAGTATTCTCCTCTGTATTTCTGTCTATATTATATGCATGCTCAAGTCTGTTTATATATGCGCCGAAGACAGATCTCTCTTCACTCACTATTACAAGTGCATCCTTTACTTCATTTATGGCATTTTCCGCAAGCAAAACGCTGGATATCTCTGAATCAGCCAACCCCAGTTGATGGATCCCGAGTGCATCGTAAGTAATATCTATGTATTTCCCGGGCTCTGTTCCTGCCTGTATCGGGACATTGCAAACCCCTCCATATACAGGTGCATTGATAAGCTTTGAAGTCGGTGAAATATAATACATATAAACAGAGTCATTTGTGCTTCCTGTTTTATAAAAATCTACGATCGTGTTTTCGTTTAAGGCATCTTTTATTTTATTTAGAACAGACTCCTGTGTGTCACTTTGGGATACATTAAAGGAAATGCTCATGGATCCAATAGAATTAGATGACAATCCTCGCCCATATGAATAATTGTTCGCAGAAGTAATTGAAAAATTGATCGAGATGCTGCCCAAACTGTCATTTTTTCCTGCTTCCCCGCTTGAAGGAGTCTTAGACAAAAGTCCCTTATCCCCTATTAATGTCGACATCAATCCTGCCATGTCTCCGGAGGCACTGTAACCTATTCCTGATTTGAACCTCTCATGAGTTGTAGGATTCTCATACCATGACCACCATCGGCCAAGGTCATCGTCATCTCTGTCGGATGATGAGTAAGATATACCTGTTGATGAGGCAGTAACATTTCCGATTCCTTCCATATAGAAATCAAATTTCCAGCCTGTTGTATCGGTTTTAGCAGCTTCCACATCTGCAGGAGCAGGAAACGTCGACAAATTGGAATTTCCGGTTAAAACAGGTTCCGCAAAATTGTCATTTGCTCCGTCAAAATCGTATCCCGCAGCACTTCCTTTTCTGGATGCATATGCCGCAGAATAATTAATAGATGAAGAAACAGATAATCCTGATGTGGATGAAGTACCCTCAAAAGCTGCAGACATATACGAAGCCGTACTTATGGATATGGATCTGTTATTTATGGAATCAACAATATCCTGGATTGATGCAGCTTCAATAGGGTTAAATGAAAGTGTATGATCAAATATTGGATTGCCTTGTGATGTATAAAGGTCACTGTTTGAACCGGTTGGCCCTCCAAAATAATCTGCCATATTAAACGAATAATTGTTATTTTCTAGTGTCTCCCAGGATACGGGATTAAGAGTGTGATCGACACCGTTATAGTCTGTCCATGACAGAGTAATACCATTATTAACATCTGCTGATACTCTGATTCCGCCCAAAGGCAATTTATCATAATTATCAAGCGTTATGTCATAACTTTTTGCGTCACCGCTTCTGGTAACGGCAACCTTACTCTCATATCCGATGATCTCTCTTTCATTTGCATCCCAGATATATTTCTCGTTAAAGGTTGTTGTGGTAAAAATCCTGTTCATCTCATCCTTTAAACGTTGATATTCTGCGTCAAGATAGGACCTGTCATCATCTGTATTTGTTCCATTAGCCGCATGCACCGCCAGTTCTTCCATGCGATGCAGCATATCATGTATCTCATTTAATGCTCCATCCGCAACCTGACAGTAGCTTACGCCATCCTGTATGTTTTGTGCAGCCTGATTAAGACCTCTTATCTGCCTACGCATTTTTTCAGATATGGAGAGTCCTGCCGCATCATCTGCGGCCCTGTTTATCTTATAGCCGGAGGAAAGTTTTTCAGTGGAACCGGTCTTTTTCATGTTGGTCAGCCCCAGCATTCTGTTGGCATTGAATGCTGTCAAATTGTGTTGTATAACCATACTTTCCTCCTTTCCGATAAATATTCTCCATTATTTTTATCGACGAAAAGAGTGATATAATTATCCGATTATACAAAATTCAGAGATATTCATGTTTTTATTCAAAAAACAACAAGAAATGTTCAAAAAAAGACCACATTAAAAAATGATATCCATAAAAAAAACTCTGAAATCTAAGATTTCAGAGTTTCAAAAGAGGTGCGAGCCGGATTTGAACCGGCGATGACGGTGTTGCAGACCGGGGCCTTACCACTTGGCTATCGCACCATATCAAAATAAAAACGAGTGACTCCAACGGGAATCGAACCCGTGTTACCGCCGTGAAAGGGCGATGTCTTAACCGCTTGACCATGGAGCCGTAATAACCGCCTAATTACATTTCCAATGTAATCAAACTTAAATTCACAAAAATGATGGACAGCGTCCA
>JAILHH010000003.1 GCA_024695935.1 Acetatifactor sp. | reverse complement strand
GCGACATGCTCGCGCCGAGCGCGGTTGACGACAGTCAACATGATACTCTCGCACGAAGTGCGATGTGCGCAGAGTGCGCATCCATAGCGGAGCGCTTTTTACTTTATAGGAATGCGAAGCAATTTCCTATAAAGTAAAAAATCCCAAGCAGGTAAATGCCTGCTTGGGATACTTTCAAACTGAGTAGTTTAAATTAAAGCTGAGGGCCTGCAGAAACAAGTGCCTTACCGGCATCATTTCCTTCATATTTCTTAAAGTTCTTGTTGAATCTCTCAGCAAGATCCTTTGCCTTAGCATCCCAATCAGCAACATTTGCATATGTATCTCTGGGATCAAGAATTCCTGAATCAACTCCGGGAAGCTCTGTGGGAACTTCGAAATTGAAGATAGGAATCTGCTTTGTGGGAGCATTCTTGATATCACCGCTAAGGATAGCATCGATAATTCCTCTTGTATCCTTGATTGTGATTCTCTTTCCTGTTCCGTTCCAGCCTGTATTTACGAGGTAAGCCTTAGCTCCGCTCTTCTGCATCTTCTTAACGAGCTCCTCTGCATATTTTGTAGGATGAAGCTCAAGGAATGCCTGTCCGAAGCAAGCTGAGAAAGTAGGTGTAGGCTCTGTGATTCCACGCTCTGTACCGGCAAGCTTTGCAGTAAATCCTGAAAGGAAATAGTACTGTGTCTGCTCAGGTGTAAGAATAGATACAGGAGGAAGTACTCCGAATGCATCTGCTGAAAGGAAGATTACATTATCAGCAGCAGGACCTGCAGATACCTTGTTTACATTCTGCACGATCTTTTCAATGTGATCGATAGGATATGATACACGTGTATTTTCAGTAACACTCTTATCATCAAAGTCAATCTTGCCGTCAGCTGCTACTGTTACGTTCTCAAGAAGAGCATTTCTCTTGATCGCATTGTAGATATCAGGCTCAGATTCCTTGTCAAGACCGATAACCTTTGCATAGCATCCACCCTCAAGGTTGAATACGCCGTTATCGTCCCAGCCGTGCTCGTCATCTCCGATAAGAAGACGCTTAGGATCTGTTGAAAGTGTAGTCTTACCTGTTCCTGAAAGACCAAAGAAGATTGCTGTGTGCTTACCTTCCATATCTGTGTTTGCTGAGCAGTGCATTGAAGCCATACCCTTAAGAGGAAGGAAGTAGTTCATCATAGAGAACATACCCTTCTTCATCTCTCCACCGTACCAAGTGTTAAGGATTACCTGCTCCTTGCTTGTGATATTGAAAGCTACACATGTCTCAGAATTAAGACCGAGTTCTTTGTAATTGTCAACTTTTGCCTTTGAAGCTGTGTAAACGATGAAATCAGGCTCAAAGTTTGCTTTCTCTTCCTCTGAAGGCTTGATGAACATATTTGATACGAAATGTGCCTGCCAAGCTACTTCCATGATGAAACGAACTGCCATACGGCTGTCCTTATTTGCTCCACAGAATGCATCAACAACGAAAAGTCTTTTGTTTGAGAGTTCTTTCTTAGCGAGAGCCTTAACAGCCTCCCATGTCTCCTGTGTCATAGGATGGTTATCGTTCTTGTACTCATCTGTTGTCCACCATACAGTGTCCTTTGAGTTCTCATCCATAACGATGTATTTGTCTTTGGGAGAACGGCCTGTGAATACACCAGTCATTACATTGATGGTGTCAAGCTCTGTCTTCTGTCCCACTTCATAGCCTGTGAGTTCAGGCTTTGTCTCTTCTTTGTACAGCTCTTCATAACTGGGATTGTAAACAATTTCAGTTGATCCGGTAATACCATACTTTGTTAAATCAATCTTTGCCATATTAGCGTCACCTTTCTATAATAATTATTTTTTGGTTTCTGAGTTACTTTGCAGACCCAAATCAATGGTATTATATAACAAATGCAATACCTCGTCAAGAAAATGACAAAGTTAAAATGCATCTTTTATACGGGAATCTTACATTTTTTTTGAAAAAAAATCCCTATTCAAAATCTACCTTTGTCTCTTTCTTTAACCAGACTTTTTCTTCCTCGGTAAGATAAGGACTTATCTTTTCATATACAGTGTCCTGATATGTCTTTAACATCTTTATCTCTTCCCTTGAAAGGAATTTGAGGTCAATTGCTTCCATGTCGATGGGAGCCCAGGTAAGTGTCTCAAAGTGCATGAACTGACCGTATTCGTTTTTGATATCGTTTTTGGCCACCATCACGTTTTCTATCCTGATACCGTGGCTTCCCTCGATATAAACACCGGGTTCATTTGTGATATCCATTCCGTCCTCAAAGGGAACCTCGATCATGCCGCCGGTAAATCTCCAGCGCATATTCTGAGGGCCTTCGTGAACATTTAAAATGTATCCCACACCGTGTCCCGTACCGCATTTGTAGTCAAGTCCTATATCCCAGAGAGGTTTTCTGGCAAGCATGTCCAGATTTCTTCCCGTGCATCCGTAGATCCAGTGGGCATTGGTAAGTTCAAGCATCCCTGCGCACACAAGGGTGTAATGCTTTTTGATCTCATCTGAAATGGGGCCCAGAACGATGGTTCTTGTGACATCGGTGGTTCCTCCCACATACTGTCCGCCGGAATCCACAAGAAGCATTCCTTCGGGTTTTAATTCCGCACAGTTTTCAGGCTCTGCCTTATAATGCATCATGGCAGCATTTTCCTTGTATCCCGCAATTGTATCAAATGAAAGATCGATAAATTCAGGGATAGAGCGGCGTAAATTTTCAAGATAATCCGCAGCGCTCACCTCTGTTATCTTTTCTTTTCCGATATTGTTCTTTAACCAATATATAAATTTTGTCAGTGCAACTGAATCCTTGATATAGATCTTTTCCATATTCTTTAATTCCACAGGGTTTTTGATGGCCTTAAGGCGCTCTGTGGGATTATTTAAAAACAGGATCCTGTTGTTTGCCTCCACTGCCTTAAAGAGGCTGTAGGAAATATATCTCTTGTCAAGAAGTACGTTTTTGGATGTGACAGATCCCGCATAAGCAAAAATGGTATTATAATTTTCAAGAGTCACATTGTTTGCCTTTAAATGTCTTACCACATCCTCACAGATAGCTCCGTCCTGAATAAAAAGTGTGGCAGAGTCTAAAGTGATGTATGCATAGCTCATAAATACGGGATTGCAGGTAATATCATCTCCACGCATATTAAAAAGCCATGCGATATCATCAAGTTTTGAGAGTAAAAAAGCATCAGCTCCGCCCCTCATCATCTCCGCTCTAAGCTCCGAAAGTTTCTCCGATACATTTTTTCCGGAGATATAATCGGGAATCACATAAGCCTGTGAAGCAGGAAAATCCGGTCTGTCCTTCCAGATCTTTTCAGCTACATCAAGATCAAATCTGAGAGATGCATTTTTTTCGCCAACAATCTCTTCCAATTCTTCTCCGATCCTGACATTTATCACTCTTCCGTCAAAGGCAAGGGTCTCGCCCTCCCCGATCTTATCTTTTATAAACTCTTCAATCGTGGGAACACCGTCATCCAGCATTCTGAAAAGTGTCACGCCTGTGCCCTCAAGTTCATGCTCTGCCTGTATGAAATATCTGCCGTCTGTCCAAAGTCCGGCACCGTCCTTCCATACCAGCAGATCTCCGTTTGAACCGGAGAAATTGCAAAAATACTCTCTTACTTTAAAATAATCGTTTACGTATTCTGAGTTGTGATAATCCGCTGTAGGAAAGAGATACATATCGATCCCGTTTTCACTCATTAGTTTACGTAAGTTTTCAAGTCTGTCCTTAATCACCAAACTGTTCATTTCATAACCCTTCTTTTTTAAAACTATATTTCTTTATCATCCGGCAAATCCTTTAAAAGTCCTACCGCTCTTGATGTGCCGATCCTGTCACTGCCTGCTTCCACAAAGGCCTTTAAATCCTCAATGGTGGAAATACCGCCGGCAGCCTTTACTTTTACAGCACTTTTTAGTCTGCTCTTAAAGAGCTTTACATCCGCTATCTTAGCTCCGTCAGTGCCAAATCCGGTAGATGTCTTTATATAATCTGCGCCTGCATTCTGCACCACATTGCACATCTTCATCTTTTCAAGTTCTGTAAGGTAACATGTTTCAACAATGACCTTCAGTATCTTTTTGCCACATACGGCTTTGATGGCGGCGATCTCTTTTTCTACCTTGTTATAATTGCCGTTTTTGACATCGATCACATTGATGACCATATCGATCTCGTCGGCACCCTCGGCTATGGAATACATTGCCTCGTTGACTTTGCTGGGACCGGAATTATATCCCAGAGGGAATCCTATCACGGTACATATTTTCAAAGCGTCCCCGTAATATTCCCTGATCTGTTTCACATAGGTCTGAGGAACACAAACACTTGCGGTTTTATATTTTACCGCTTCATCACAAAGTTTTTTGATTTCTTCCCAGGTGGCTGTGGGCTTTAAAAGAGTGTGATCCACTCTGCTCAATATATCCTGTTTTTTCATATGCATATAACCTCTTATCAATCGGCGTTACCGCTTAATTGTAATCTCAAAGTGAAAAAAATACAAGAACAACAAGAACATAAGAAAGCATGTCGCTTGCGACATGCTCGCGCCGAGCGCGGTTGACGACAGTCAACATGATACCAATCGCGCGAGTGCGCATCCATAGCGGAGCGCTTTTTACTTTATAGGAATGCGAAGCAATTTCCTATAAAGTAAAAAACCCTCCCTGTCATTGATAAAACCAGGGAGGGCAAATATCGTGTTTTAGTATCTGTATATTAAATACCAAGGAAGGACTTAACCGTATCCTTCATCTTGTCCACGTCGCACTGATTGTCATGAACAACAGGTGCTGTTCTGATCTCATCGATAGCCTTTGGAACCTTTACATTTCCGATCTTTGAAAGTTCATCCACAAGTTCAAAGTCACCGAGTTTTTCGTAGGCGGGATCAATGGCTGTCATAACGCTTCTTGTAAATTTGAAAGGACTTGCAGTGGAAGCGATGACTGTAACGGTGTTATCCTTTGTTTCTTTTAAATATTTTTGATAAACGCTTGAAGCAACTGCTGTGTGGGTATCAAGAACATATCCGCAGGATCTGTAAACCCTGTTGATCTCCAAAGCTGTCTCTTCCTCTGTGGCGTAATTACCGTAGAAATCCTCCAGCTTATCCTTCATTTCATCGCTTATCCTGTAGATTCCCTTGCCGGACAGATCAGCCATGAGTTCTCTGTCTTTGCTGTCATCATTGCCTGCGATGTGATAAATAAGTCTCTCAAGATTACTTGAGATCAGAATATCCATTGAAGGTGATGTAGTGAGCTTGAACTCTCTGTTTTTGTCATAATATCCGGTCTTAAAGAAATCATATAAAACCTTGTTTTCATTTGAAGCACAGATAAGCTTTGCAATGGGAAGACCCATGTTCTTTGCATAATATGCCGCAAGGATATTTCCGAAATTTCCTGTGGGAACGACCACATTTATGGCATCTCCCTCTTCGATCCTGTTTTCCTTTAACAGATGAGCATATGAATAAACATAATAACAGATCTGAGGAACAAGACGACCGATATTGATGGAATTTGCTGAGGAGAACTGATATCCCTTCTCATCCATTTCCTTTTTTAACGCTTCATCGCCGAATATCTTTTTAACTCCGGTCTGAGCATCATCGAAGTTTCCGTGGATACCGACCACAAATGTATTATCACCGGTCTGTGTCACCATCTGCTTTTCCTGGATGGGGCTTACACCGTTCTTTGGATAAAATACGATGATCTTTGTGCCTTTAACTCCGGCAAAACCTGCCAGTGCAGCCTTTCCCGTGTCACCGCTTGTGGCAGTTAATATCACGATCTCGTTCTTTATATTGTTTTTCTTTGCTGCAGTGATCATAAGATGAGGCAGGATTGACAGGGCCATATCCTTAAATGCGATGGTGGCGCCGTGGAAAAGTTCCAGATAATAAGCGCCTTCAGCCTCTACCAGAGGAGCGATCACATCTGTGTCAAATTTCTCATCATATGCATTATCTATACAGTTTTTAAGTTCTTCCTCGGTAAAGTCCGTGAGGAAACGCTTCATAACCTCCAAAGCGATCTGTTTGTAATCCATTTTTGCAAGGTCAGAAAGCTCGATATCAAGCTCGGGAATATGATCGGGCACGAACAGACCGCCCTCATTTGAAAGCCCCTGCAAAATGGCTTTTGAAGCCGTTACGCGGTTATTTTTATCACGGGTAGAACTGTAAAAAACTTCCATTTATTTTCATCCTTTCAGGTATTATGACTAATTTTTAACGATTATAGCATACTTTATTTTGCTTGACAATTGCGATATTTTATCATAAATGATATAATCTTCTCATGAGTGCAAAACAATCTTCTGAAGAAAAAATTACACATCTTGAAGGTGTTTATCCCGCCAGAAAAAAGGACGGAACATTGTATTTTCGCTCTTCCTTTACATACAGGAGAAAACACATTTCCCTGGGGAGCTACTCCACTGAAAAAAAGGCTAATGCAGCCTACAGGGAAGCTTTACGGCTCTCCGAAAAAGACTCTGTGACTCTGGACGATTACAGGCAGAGTTCTCCTCTTTCATATGAGAAATGGGTTTCCATCATAAATTTCAGGGACAATAACATCTACTTCGGTCATCCCATTTATATTAAGCAAAGATATTTCGAGTACCACTTCTCCCCTGCGCTGATCCTGAAATTCGATCACGAGGATCTGTTCTATTATTCATCCCACAAGATAATGAAGCGCGGTGGACACTATTTTGTGGCCGACTACGGAATGCAGGTAAATATCTTCAGCCGTTACGGAATTAAAAATTATGCGGTAGCCGGAGAAGACTATAAATTCATAAACAACGATCCCACGGACTTTCGCCGTGAGAATCTGGAGATATGGAACAAATATCAGGGAGTAAAGGTGGCATACAAAAACGGATTCTATTCCTATGTCACAAGAATACATGTAAACGGCAATATTATCGTCGGTAAGTATAAGACCGAAAATGAAGCCGCCATCGCCTATAACAAAGCCATAGACATCCTCATGTCAAAGGGATTAAACAAAAATTACACGGAAAACTATGTGGACATATCCCCCAGAGAATATGCCGAAATTTACACCTCTCTCGATGTATCCGACAAGATCAGAAACATAAAATTTTAATCATCTCCAAATCAATTTAAAAACAATAACCGGAAGCAAAAAGCATAAACAACAGATCTGCTGTTTATAAACTTTAAGCCTCCGGTTTTTTATTTAAGATCATTTATTTCTCGGAATAATCGATAAAACTGATATTAAGGTCAGTGTAACCCGATATGCCATCCACCGAAGCTTTTGTATCATATTGCCACATTGAAAACTTGTAGGGGTAATCCGGGATATCCTCATACTGGGCAAGCCATACATCATAATCGGAAAGCTTGGACATATCTATTTCCTTTATGAGCCACTCCTTGTCACCGTATACCGCTCCCTTGTACCCTGCAGCAGCTATATTATCCAGAAAAGTTTTGATGACCTTTGTCTTGTCAGCTTTTGACAAAGCTTCGATCCTGGCGGTATCCGTGGGGACAAACTCCATATCAATTGCTATGGGATAGGAAATCTTTGCATCCCCAATGCTGTTTATTACCATCTGGGCTTCCTCCACGGCTTCCTCCTCGGAAATTGCCTGGGAATAAAAATACAGTCCCACCATAAGTCCCGCATCCGAGGCACGCTTCAGATTATCGGCAAAGTATTCATCCAAAATAAGCTGCCCCGTACTGTAGGCTCTTGCTCCGACTCTTATCATCACAAAGTCAATGCCTGCCTTTTTAACCTTTACAAAGTCGATATAATCCTGATACTTTGATACATCGATACCAACGTAAGAAACCTGTTTCCCGTCCACAAAATATTTCATGAGGCCGTCCTGGGATACCAGATTTGTATAATCATACTCATTTTTTGCAAGATACTGACTGATGAGGACCCACTCTTCCGTGCCGTCCCTGTTGATCACCTTCGTATGCTTTCCATCCGTCGAAGGATCGTCGTTTTCGCTGTTTCCTTCGCCTGAGGCAGTGTCTGAGGGCTTTCTGATATCCTCTTCGGTAAGAGGCTCCTCGGGATATTTATCCCAGAAATCAAAGTCGTCAGGAGTGAGAGTTCCGACTGTTATCTCTTCCTCTTCATCAATACTTTCAAGACTTTCCTCCGCCTTTAAAGCCTCTCTTTCGGCTGCCCTTTTTTTCTCATTCTGCTTTCCGACAGTGTTTATGAGCACCACCATGAGTACTATGGTAATCACAAAAAGTGATACGGCAAATGCTGTAGAAAAGAGCATGGAATTCATTTGTTTTTTTTCTTTGTCTTCAAAATTCCCACGCATTTTTAACCAATCTCTTTAATGATATTCTTTGGACATTTTCTTGCACAATATCCGCATTTTTCGCATTTATCCTGATCGATGGTCGCACAAAAATCAGTGACTGTCACAGCATCAACGGGACAGTTCTTTGCACAGATACCACATCCTATACAGCCTGTGTCACAGGCCTTCATGGTGACGGGTCCCTTGTCCTTTGAACTGCAGGAAACAACGAATTCAGCGGAATAAGGAATAAGCTCGATAAGGTGCTTTGGACATATATCAACACATTTTCCGCAGGCCTTACACTTTTCCTTGTCAACAACTGCGATACCGTTTACGACATGAATAGCATCAAACTCACATACTTTTACACAGCTTCCGTAACCCATACAGCCATAGTCACATTTTTTCGGACCGCCTCCGGGTACAAAAGCCATCTTTGTGCAGTCATGAACACCGGTGTATTCATAGTTTTCACCGGCCTTTTCACAGTCTCCCGCACATTTTACAAAGGCTACCTTTCTCTCGGTTTTTTCTGCCGAAACTCCCATGATCTCAGCTATCTTTTCACCGACAGGCTCTCCGCCCACAGGGCATTTATTAACAGGCGCCTCACCGCTTGCGATGGCCTTTGCAAGACCTGCACAACCGGGATAGCCACATCCGCCGCAGTTGTTACCGGGCAGAGCCTTAAGGACAGCTTCTTCTTTCTCATCAACTTTTACTTTAAATACCAGTCCCGCAATTCCGAGGAATATACCCACAAAAATACCGATAATTCCCACCACTGCAGCGGCTGTTATGATTCCTGCCATTTCCATATTACACGCCTCCTAAATCAGTCCCGAGAATCCGGTGAAGGCCATTGCCATCAGACCGGCGGTCACAAGTACGATGGCGGAGCCCTTTAGAGCTTCAGGCACATCGTTAAATTCTGTCTTTTCTCTGATACCTGCAAGGATCACAATGGCAATCGTAAATCCGACTGCTGTTGCAAATCCGTTGACTATACCTGTTACTATGCCGTATTCGTTCTGAACATTTTTGATGGCTGTACCCAAAACCGCACAGTTTGTGGTGATAAGGGGAAGATACACACCCAATGCCTCATAGAGACCGGGAATCACCTTTTTCAAAAACATTTCAACGAATTGTACCAAAGCCGCGATCACCAGGATAAATACGATGGTCTGGAGGTATTCGATATGAAATCTGACCAATACAAACTCATATATCACACCCGCAACGGCACTTGCAAGGGTGATAACAAATATAACCGCCGTACCCATGCCTGCGGCTGTCTTTACCTTTTTTGAAACACCAAGGAAAGGGCAAAGTCCCAAAAACTGGCTGAGTACAACATTACTTACAAGGGAGGAACTGATGAATAACAAGAGCAGATCTTTTACCTGATTCATTTTTTATCCTCCTTTTCACCATAAAATTTTGAACTGCAGCCCTCTTTACAGGTTGAGCAATCCCTTGTACAGCCGGATCCGATCTTGGACATGTCTTTTCCTGCTTTTGTACCCTTTATCTTTATCACATTCTGAATGCCCACAAGCGCTGCCAGCACAAAGAATGCTCCGGGAGCCTGAACAAAGATTCCGATGGGCACAAAACCTTCCGGCATAAAATGATAGTCAAATACTGCGCCTGAACCCAGGATCTCTCTGAAAGCACCGATAAGTGTAAGGGCCATGGAGAAACCAAGTCCCATTCCAAGTCCGTCAAAAAGTGAAGGTATGGGAGGATTCTCATATGCATAACTCTCTGCTCTTCCGAGAATGATACAGTTTACAACGATAAGAGGAATATACACACCGAGGGCATTGTTAAGAGCCGGCAGATATGCCTTCATCAAAAGTTCGATCACTGTAACGAAAGATGCGATGATAACGATAAATGCAGGGATCCTCACTCTGTCAGGGATCATTTTCCTGAGGAGTGATATCAAAAAGTTACTGAGTGTCAACACCACCGCTGTGGCAAGTCCCATTCCCAGACCGTTTATGGCCGAGGTGGTAACTGCCAATGTGGGACACATACCAAGCATCAGCACAAAGGTGGGATTTTCTTTTAATATTCCGTTGTAAAGTCTCTCTGCGGCTTTATTCATCCGATCCACCCCCTTCGTTTATTCTTTCAAACACAGTAACTGCACCGTTTACTGCTTCGGTATAAGCTTTTGTGGTAACTGTTGCACCGCTTATGGCATCGATCTCATTGCTTTCAACGGCGCCGGATTTAGTAAATACAAAACTTTCGGCCTTTTTTTCCTTAAACTGAGGTGACAAGACCTCCTCCGCTCTCATACCAAGACCTGCAGTCTCAGATATCTCTAATATGGAGATCCCGCCTATCTTACCGCTTACATCAATTCCGATATAAAGATCGATATCTCCGCCATAACCCTTTGATGATGCGGACTCGATCACATATCCTAAGGTTTCTCCCGAATCTTTCTTTGCACGGTATACCTTTCCTATGGACACGCCTTCATCAAATGAAAGGGTACCTATGAGTTTATCAAAATCAGTCGTCTCCTCGAATTCGGATGCACTTGCAAATACAGCCTTACAGGCATCCTGCTTGGCTTTTTCTTCCTGGACCTTTATGGGATCCTTTGTCAGTTCATATATGAAGCCCAACAGAATTCCGGCAAAAATGGTAATCACGAATAAAATGCCGGCCTCTTTGAGCATGGTTAATATGTCTTTGTTTTTTTCCATAATATGCTCCTTAAACTAAGCTCAATGGGCTTTTTTTCTGTAACCGAAGGGTGTGGGTTTGGTGTATTTCTCGATCAAAGGCACCAAAAGGTTTCCGATGATTATGGCATAGGAAACACCCTCCGCTCCGGGTCCGAAAAATCTGAAGATACCTGTTAAAATACCCAGGAAAATTCCGTATATATACTGGCCCTTGACGGTGATGGGTCTGGTGACATAGTCCGTTGCCATAAAGAAAGCTCCGAGCAAGAGTCCGCCTCCTGCCAGCTGAGCGGCAATAAATGCACCGTCAAATCCGTGACCGCCAAAAAGTGCGGTAAAAAGAGCAAATGACAGGATGTACATCCCGGGAACCCTCAAGGTTATGATACCAAACAAAAGAAGTATACATGCACCTACAAGTATGGCTATGGCACTGGTCTCGCCGATTGTTCCCTGTGTATTACCCACAACCATGTCAAGGATATCAACGCTCTCTCCCGCCTTTAATCTTGCAAGGGGCGTTGCACCTGATATCGCATCATATGCAAAGTCAGTCATGGCTTTGGGAAATGAAAGGATCAAAAATACACGGCCTCCCAAAGCGGGATTCATAAAGTTCTGTCCGAGACCACCAAAGATGCATTTTACGACCAGGATCGCAAAAATGCTTCCCAAAGCTGCCATCCAAAGAGGAATGGAAACAGGAAGGTTCAAGCCGAGCAGCAGTCCCGTGACAACAGCAGACAGATCGGGTACTGTCTGATCCTTTTTGTAAAGACCAAATAAAAATTCAGTCACAACAGCACTTACAACTGTGGTACAAAGAACAAACAATGCCCTGATACCGAAATGATAAATTCCGTAACCTGTAGCAGGTAATAGTGCCACGATCACCATTAACATTATAAACTGAGTGGAATTGTTTGATCTTATATGTGGATTGGAGGATACGTTTTTAAGTTCGCTCATTTTACTTTCCTCCCTTGTTCTTTCTGTTTGCAAGTTCCAGTTTACGCATGGATTTGATCTCCTGTGTAAGGGGCCTCTTTGCAGGGCAAACGAAGCTGCAGCATCCGCATTCGCAGCATTCCATACCGCCATCGGCCACAAAATTTTCAAAATCATTTCTCTCAGCATACATTGCCAGGTGGCTGGGGATTATCCTGCCGGGGCATGCGGCTGCACATTTTCCGCAATTGATGCATGCTGTAGGCTTTGAAGCGCTCACAGCATCTTTTTTGAATGCAAGAAGTGCTGTGGATGTCTTTGTGACGGGAATATCAAGATCGAACATGGCAAATCCCATCATGGGGCCTCCACAGATGATCTTTTCAGGTTCTGTGGTAAATCCGCCGGCCTTTTCCAACAGATCCGCATAGTTCATACCAGTATGGCATCTGTAGTTTTTGGGATCCTTTATGCAGTCACCTGTAACGGTTATTATCCTCTCCATTAAGGGTTTACCCTCAGTAACAGCTCTGTATACGGAAACGATGGTATCAACATTATTAACAATGCATCCCGCATCAGCAGGAAGCATTGTAGAATTGATCTCTCTTCCCGTAGTGGCAGAGATCAGATGTCTCTCGGAGCCCTGAGGATATTTTGTCTTTAAGGCTTTGACACAGATCCTGCTCTCGGTGCTTACCATCTTTTTTAATAAACCGACACAGTCCGGTTTATTGTCTTCAACTGCCAGAATACCGTGGGCATTTGGGAACAATTTAAGTATTATCTTCATGCCGCCTATGAGTTTTTCGGGTTCCTCCAGCATTCTTCTGTAATCGCTTGTCAGATACGGTTCGCATTCCGCACAATTGGCAATGATATAATCGATATCCTTGGGTTCCTTTGGAGAAAGCTTTACGTGAGTGGGAAATCCCGCTCCGCCCATGCCGACTATACCTGCTTCCTTTACAGCATTTATGATATCCTCTCTCTTAAGATCATCTTCCGGTGTTCCCAGAGGTGTATATTCCACTTCTTCATATTGCTCATCATTTTCCACGATGATACTCATCACCATGTCTCCTGTGGCAATACGTCTTTTTTCCAGAGCCTTAACGGTTCCGGACACACTTGAATAAACAGGCGCGGACACAAAGCCCCCGGCCTCTGCTATCTTTTGACCTCGCAGTACTCTGTCACCCTTTTGAACCAGTGCGGTTGCGGGTGCTCCTATATGTTGACTCAAGGGGAATACCAATTCTTTGCCCGGTAAAACATCTTCTATAGGACTGCTCTTAGACAGATCCTTACCGTCATAAGGGTGTATTCCTCCCGTAAAAGTTAATCTTGCCATTATCTATGCCCCTTTCACATTTTCACTTTAAATCAGTGTAGTATAATTAATATACAATCTTTCCGATTAAATTACCACAAAAATAAAATTTTTATTCAGGACTTTTAACCCGTAAGTGTCCTTATCAGTAAAGATCCGATTATTTTCTCTTTATAATTTCAAATATGAAATAAGGGAAAATTTTCACTTTCTATTTATCCGTTTTATGTTATGATAAATTGTGAACAAGTTTTGAAAATAAAGAGGAATATCCATGAAAATAGTTGAAGAAACACTGGAAAATTTTATAGTGGAATATCCCCTGGAGGAGATAACAAACCCGGAAAGAATTCTTTTTATCGATATAGAGACCACCGGTTTTACAGCCAGAAGTTCAAATCTTTATCTCATCGGCTGTGCATATTTTCAGGCCGGTAAATGGCGTACGATACAATGGTTTGCCGAAAAATACGAGGATGAAAAAGAGCTTCTTACAAATTTCTTTGAATTTGCATCTCTCTACACTCACCTTGTTCATTTTAACGGCAACAATTTTGACCTGCCCTATATTGAGCAAAAATGCAGGATGCTTAATCTTCCCTACAATTTCGACAGTTTTACGGGAATCGATATTTACAGACGTACCGCTCCGTATAAATTCATATTAAAGATACCAAATTGCAAACAAAAGACCATTGAACAATACCTGGGCATTGACAGAACAGATACATTTTCCGGAGGTGAGCTCATAAGCCTCTATCATGAATATGTCAAGGACCCTACCAGTTTCAGAGAACAGACTCTCCTTCTTCACAACGAAGACGATCTGAAGGGAATGCTCAATATAATGCCCATCCTCTCCTATTATGATCTCTTTAATTCAGAGGTGGTGGCAAAAAAAGTTCAGGCCAATGTTTACAAGGATTTTGATGAGTCAAAGAAAAAGGAACTGTTAATAAACTTCCATATAAAGAACCTGTTAAAGAAACCCATATCCGCCCAGGCGGAAGGGATATACCTCAAAGCCTCCGGTCACGAGGGCACGGTAAAGATCCCCATCTTTGAAGCAGAGTTAAAATATTATTACTCAAATTACAAAGATTATTACTATCTCCCGGATGAGGATGTGGCACTTCACAGATCGGTTGCGACCTTTGTGGACAAGGAACACAGAGTAAGAGCAAAGGCCGAGAATTGCTATACCAGGAAATATTCTGAGTACTTAAGGGAATGGGATTTTCTCTTTACTCCCTTCTTTAAAAAGGATTATCAGTCAAAAGAGATCTATTTTGAACTGACGGATGAGATCAAAAAAAACAGGGACGTATTTTCAAAATACGCTTCACACCTTTTGGAGCATCTCTCCCACATTTTATAAAAGTTTCCATAAACGCAAAAAAGAGTCGAACTTTTTTTGTTCGACTCTTGATTATTTTCATAAAAACATTACGCATCTTTTTCATCACATGTATAAACCAGTGGAATGCCATAGGTTTTTTCATATATATTTTTCCATGCCAATTCATTCTCGTGCATCATCATCTCCACGTTTTCACCCAGTTTTTTGTTGGGATCGGGATAAATGGGCGGCGCTATATGAACGGTATATTCCTGAACGGGGAATCCCTCAGAATCAGTGTAGGCACTGTCCTCCATTGTTATAAAACATGGAAGCACAGGCACATGGTTTCTGGCAGCGATGGTAAATGCTCCCTTCTTTAAAGGCTTTGGCTTTCGATAATTCCACCAGAGGCTCTGCTCAGGATAAACCAGGATAAAATGGCCTTTCTGCAGGATCTGATCCGTTGCGAAAATAAACTTTCTCATGGTCTCCTTGTTGGAACTTAAGGGAAGTGTATTGCAGTTTCGCATAAGGAATCCGAAAAATCCGGGAAATGTTGTGTAATTTCCTTCCTTTATGACTCTGAAAAGTTTTCTCTTTCTGCGCTGCTTTGCCTTTTCATATGTTATATGCATGGCAAAACTGTCCATGGGGTGAAAATGATTACAGGTTATGATGGCACCGCTTCTCAGATTCTTGTAATTTTCAAGTCCCACATAATCCTTGATGATAAGCTGGTGCTTAGCGATCATGGCGCCAACAAACCATCTGGCGATCCTGAAGGCATACCTTGCCATGGTCCTCTGCTTTATAGAGTGCTTCAGATAATCGATCTCCCAGGGTTTTAATTCCCTTCCCGGCGGATCATCCTCACAGTCCACATCAAACCTTCCTTCCTTCTCCAAGACACGGATCTTGTTAAGAACATTTGTCCTGTATATAGAAGGCGAATCCGCATCACCATAGGTATTGAAATAATTATGCTCATTGTGGATCTCGCCCATGGCAAGATGCAGCAGATTGTCACCGCTTAATATATCCTGCTGTTTTCTGGTGGGCGAATAGTTTTCCATCTCCTCCACTATCTCTTTGTACTTTGGAGAAAGGATGGCATAATCCCAGAAATGATTTCCGTATCTGCAATCCTTATAATGCCATGGCTTTACAGCCAGATTATAATGGATTATACAAAACTGATCCTCAGGCCATGCCACAGGGGTAGAAATCTGCACATTCCATCTGCCGTCAAGCCATCTCACATGCTCTTTACAAAGCATATTCAGATAGTCCTGATCCTGGGCAACCACAAAAGAATAAGTGTTAAGCAGATCAATGAACTGCTTCAGCATATTCTTTTTTCTGAAAAGTTCACAGTTGATGAGCACGACACCTGCATTGAAATATGCTGCTCTGGAAATACCCAAAACCTTCTCGGCGTAGTCTCCAAAGACTTCCTGTTCCATGACGATCTGGTCTCTCACAGCACCGATGTAATTGTTGTCAAGCTCGTATTCGTAAAGCTCTGCAATATCTTTTAAGACAACCGTATCAGAATCGATGTAAACAACCTTGTCATATTCGGGAAACATATTGGCAATGAGGAGCCTGTAATATGTTGTTGCCGTATAATAATCCCTGACGGAAAGTTTTTTTGAAAATTTGGACATGCGCTCGGAGACATCATCAAAGACCACTTTACAGTTTTCGGTCTCCATAGTCTTTATGAGAAGCTGGTTTTCCGCCGTAATGTCCATGTGCAGCACGTGAAATATATATGTCTTTTTCTTGTTTGCATGGGCAATGATGGAACGCATGGTCACCATCATATATTTTACGAAACCATTGTCACAGGCAAAAAATATGGGAATCTCATTCCTGCCCGTTCTCAGCAGATTCATGGAAAATTTCATTTTCTCTCTTCCTCCTAAGATCCGAGTATATCTCATAGATATCATCGAATTGTCTGTAATGAAAAACCTTTCGCACTTTTTCAACATGCCATTGCTTTATATTATCCGTATGAGGATATGGCAGATAAAAAAGCCTTTTTGAAAAATGCCTTACCACTGTGTGTTTATGTAAAAACTTCTGATCGTTAAATCTCTGGGGGAGCATTAATTTTTTGACTGTGGAATGATAAATGGCATCCTGATCAGCAAAGAGCATCTTTTTGGTCTTGATAAGCTCTCTTGCCTTTTCAAACAATCCTGTCTCCCTGCACTTTTTCATATTGAACAACAGCACGCCGGCATTGATATAATTGGGATTTAACAGATATTTGCCGTAATGATCCCTGGCTGCGGCATATTCATATTCCGAAACATCCGTTTCGTATAACAGCTCGATCTCACGATTAAACATTATATCACAATCCAGATATAAAATCTTTTCCGGTATCTCCGGGATCAGATCGATAAAAAGCCTAAGAAGCGTATAGGGCGAACAATAGCACTGCTCATTGGGGCAGTTGGCAAATTCCCTCTGATAAAAATCAGACACATCAATCTTTGTCACTTTGTTTAAGGGATTATATCCTTTTACCACCCTGTCCAAAAATTCAACGCTTTTATCATCGATTGCCAGGTATTCCGGTTTCAGATAACTCACATCCATGGTAAGCAGATATATATTAAAAGCTTCCTTTGACTTTGTCCTGTTTAAAACCGACAAAAGGCAGGTCAAAACACCGTCAAAGACCTTTATGTTTCCTGAAAATAACAGATTCAAGACTCTTCTCCTCTTCTGTACTCAATTAATTCCACATTATTGTTTTTGGCTCTGTCAGTCATTGCTTCGTAAACCTGATCCCTGAGCCTTTGCTTTGCTTCCCTCTTTGTAAGGGAAAGATCCGGATAAAAAGGACCGTCAATATAGGTAACCATACGGGGCTTTTTAAAGAATCTTCTCTTTTGATAAGTATTGGTAAAGCAAAAACATGGAAGATCATCATTTATGGCATATCCGAAGGAATCGGGAACAAAAGGACGTATCTTTGTATAATAGGGCCAGATATGTGCCTCCGGATATATGGTAATGGCATGACCTTTTGAAAGTCTGTATTTGATCTCCTTTTGAAAATTCCTCATGGCATCAAGATCATCAGGCAGTGGTAATGCCCCAAGAAACGGAGTGATCCTGCCGCCCACAGGCATGGACACATTTGCAGGATGAACGATGACATCCACCTGTGTCGGGTAACATAAAACAGAAGGAATAAAAGGATCCGCTGCGGCATTGGTATGATTCCCATAAAGATAAAACTTATTTATGCCCTTTAACTTTTCTCTTCCCACGATCCTGTGTCCCCACACAAGTTTGGTAAAAAGATATGCAAAGGGTCTGGCAAATCCTCTGTACAAAAAGAAATGTCCCACCCACCAGAGGGCGGAACCTGAATATTTGTAATTCTTGTCAATTGCCCTGGGTGTGATCACTGCTTTTGAAAACTCATCCGTAAGTTCATTTTGATAATATATAACTTTTCTGTCCATAAGAGTATTTATACCATTAAAGAAGAAAAAAAGCAATTTACAAAAATTTTGAATACGTACACAGGGAAACGAAAATAAAGAAAAAATAAAGGCCTGCGGTTGCAGGCCTTAAAATTTCTTATGATCGGAGTTTTGGGGGTTCAACAACGTCAAGCCTACGGTTCAACAATGTAAAGCCTACGGCTCAACAATGTTAAACCTATGGTTTAACATAAAAGAATGAACTCTTTCTGTCGAAGCCTATCTCCTTATAATTCATGATCTGTTCGGTACTTCCGATGAAAAGGATTCCTCCGCTCGGCAAAGCATCATAGAACTTTCTGAAGATCTCATCCTTTGCTTCCTCGGTAAAGTATATCAAAACATTTCTGCATACAATGATGGGGCAATCCGTCATGTATTTATCCTTTAAGAGGTTGTGCTCTTTGAACTCAACTCTTGACTTTATCTCATCGGAAATCTTGAAAGAAGGTCCGACCTGAGTAAAGTAATTCTTTTTTAATTCAGCAGGAACATTCTCAATACTCTTGTCATTGTAAAGGCCAACCTTAGCTTTACCGATAACCGTCTTGTCAATATCTGTAGCAACTATCTTGATATTTGCCAAGGGCAAATGCTTTGAGAAAGCCATGACAAGGGAATAGGGCTCATCACCCGTAGAGCAGGCCGCACTCCAGATCTTTACATTCTTTCCGAACTTGGAGATGACCTCAGGAATGATGGTGGAGTCCATAAACTGCCACTGCTCCGGATTTCGGTAAAACTCGGAGACATTGATGGTGATATAGTTGATGAACTCATCAAACAAAGCTCTGTCCGTCTTTAAAGCCGACACATAATTGTTATATCCATCGATCTTGTTCTTCGATATCAAAGTATCGATCCTTCTCTTCATCTGCTTTTCTTTGTAAGCATTCAGATCAATAGAAGTAAGCGCAAGGATTTCTTTCTTAAAGTACTCATAGTCGTATGCCATAAAATAAGTACCTGCCATTAATTTATTTTTTATTCCTCTGTCTTTTCCTCTGCATCGATGACAGCCTGAATGTCAACGCTTACAACATCGCCTTCATCCTCTGTCTTCTCTTCAGCCTTCTCCTCGGGAGCAAACATAGCCTTGATGGAGAGAGAGATCTTTTTCTCTTCTTCATTGAAGTCTACAACTCTTGCTGTAACTTCCTGTCCTACTGAAAGAACATCTGAAGGCTTCTCGATATGATCCTTGGAGATCTGAGATACATGAAGGAGAGCATCGATTCCGGGCTCAAGCTCAACAAATGCACCGAAGTCAGTCATACGTGCAACCTTACCTGTAACATCATTGCCTACAGCATATTTAACTGTTGCATCCTTCCAGGGATTCTGATCGTCAAACTTAAGTGAAAGAGCGATCTTGCTGCCGTTGATCTCTTTGATGAGAACCTTTACGGTATCGCCTACCTTGAATACTTTCTTGGGATGCTCAACTCTTCCCCAGCTCATCTCTGAGATATGAAGGAGTCCGTCAGCTCCGCCAAGATCGATGAATGCACCGAAATCAGTTACATTCTTTACAGTTCCTTCAACCACATCACCTTCGTGGATCTTCTCGAAGAGTTCCTTCTGAAGTTCAGCCTTCTTTGCTGAAACGAGCTGTCTTCTGTCACCGATGTATCTTCTTCTTCTGGGATTGTACTCGGTTACAACGAACTCGATCTCCTGGCCGAGGAATTTGTTTAAATCTTTTTCATATGTGTCCGAAACAAGACTTGCGGGGATGAAGATTCTTACCTCATCAACCACTACCGAAAGGCCGCCTTCAAGTACCTGGCTTACTGTAGCCTTTAATACTTCCTTGTTGTTGAAAGCTTCTTCGATTCTCTTGTTTCCTCTGTCTGCTGCGAGACGCTTGTAGGTGAGAAGCACCTGTCCCTCACCGTCATTTACTTTAAGGATCTTAACTTCCATGGTGTCGCCGACTTTGGCAACTGTGGTAAGATCCACACTATTGTCATTTGTGTATTCGCTCTTTGTAAGAATACCGTCTGACTTGTAACCGATGTTCAGAATGATCTCATCAGACTTTACATCAATAACTGTGCCTTCGACTACCTCTCCTGTATGTATAGTTTTTAATGATCCTTCCAGCATTTGTTCAAAAGTTAATTCTGACATAATTTTGAACCTCCTCAATTAATTTGTTTGGGGTGGAAGCCCCCGCTGTAATTCCCACCAGTCGATTAGCTTTAGGTAAGTCTAAATGCAAGTCATCCAGTGTCTGTATGAAATAGGTCTGCTCACATTCTCCTTTACAAATATCATAAAGCTTCTTTGTATTGGAGCTGTGCCTGCCGCCTATCACTATCATGACATCAGCCTTTTTAGCCAAATCCTGAGCTGCCTGCTGACGCTCCTCTGTAGCGTTACAGATAGTATTCACAACACTATCATTGTAACCTTTTTTTCGAAAAATATCAACTATATATTGAAATTTATTAAAGTTATATGTGGTTTGAGAAACAATGCACAACTTTTCACCTTTTTCGGGTTCAAATTCAAGCACCTCTTCCGGGGTTTCAAACACGGTACACTTTCCAAGGCACCATCCTACAATGCCTTCCACCTCGGGATGTTTTTTGTCCCCTATTATGATAACATGTTTACCTTCTGTACCTGCTTTTTCTACAATTCGGTGAATTCTCTTGACGAAGGGGCACGTGGCATCTATACATTCTATTCCGCTTTCTGAGAGAATTTCCGTGATGCTCCTGGGAACCCCGTGAGCCCTTATGACTACGGCGCATTCCTCTTTCTTTACATCAGGATCCCTTATGAGGTCCAGGAGATCCTCTTTACTGTTAAGGACATTGACACCTTTTTCAGACAATTCCGCCACTACGCTTTCATTGTGTACTATGGGGCCGTAGGTATATATCTTTTTTCCGCTGCTTAAGGATCGGGCAACGGTATCCACCGCTCTTTTTACGCCAAAGCAAAAACCGGCATGTTCAGCCAATACTATTTCCATTTATCAAACACCTTTTTTCTGAAGACAAAGATTGTAAATATGATCCACCACCTCGTCAATCGTCATATCGGAGCTGTCAACAAGCACAGCATCAAAGGCCTGTTTTAAAGGTGACATCTCTCTGTGCATATCTCTGTAATCCCTCTCCTCTATCTCTTTTTGAATGGTCTCTAAGTCGCATTCGATACCTTTTTCCGTCAGTTCCCTGTATCTTCTCTTCGCTCTCTCGTAGCTGCCGGCGGTAAGATAGATCTTCAGATCAGCCTGGGGCAAAACAACGGTGCCGATATCCCTGCCGTCCATTATGATATCATTTTCAAGAGCGATCCTCTTTTGCGTATCCACAATGGCCTTTCTGACCTCGGGGATGGCCGAAGATATGGATGCCATGTTTCCCACTTCCTCAGTCCTTATAAAGGCATTTACATTTTCACCGTTTATTAAAACTGACTGCTCTCCGTTTTCAAACTTAAGGGAAATATCTGCTTTTTTTGAGAGCTCGATCATTTTTTCCTTATCATTTTTATCGACATTGTTTCTGATGATATTCAAAGCATTTGCGCGATACATTGCTCCCGTATCCACATAGATAAGACCAAGTTTTTTTGCAACCGCTTTTGCGATGGTGCTTTTTCCGGCACCGGCAGGTCCGTCGATAGCAACATTAAAACTCATTTTTTATTCCTCCGTAATATGTTTCTTTCCGGCAGCAAAGCCCGTGGACCAGGCCACCTGCAGATTAAATCCGCCTGTCAGGGCATCCACATCCAAAACTTCACCTGCAAAGTAAAGTCCTTTTATCTTTTTTGATTCCATCGTACTTGGATTGATCTCCTTTACGGAGACACCGCCCTGAGTGATAATGGCTTCCGAAAAGCTTCTTTGGCTTAGAATCTTTAACGGAACTTTTTTTATAAGTTCGGTAAATCTCCTTCTGTCAGCCTTTGATATCTCGTTTACCTTTTTATCAGGATCTATACCGGATAATTCCACCATAACAGGTATAAGCCCCGAAGGAAACAGGGATGCAATGGCATTTTTGAAATTCCTGTTTCTGTTTTCGTCAAATTCCTTTATTACCCTCTTATCAAGAGTCTCTATATCGAGAGCGGGCTTCAGATCAATATACAGATTTACATTATCGCTCTTTCTCTTTTTGTAATAAGAGCTTGCACTTAATACCAGGGGGCCGCTTACACCAAAATGGGTAAAGAGCATCTCACCAAAGCCCTTGTATAAAACCTTTTTTTCATCGGCCATGGTAAGTTCCACATTGTTAAGTGCGAGACCCATGACTGATTTTGGCCAGGTTTCAACTGTATTAAATGGCACCAGCGCGGGATTGCATTCAGTAACTTTAAGCCCCAGGCTTTCCGCAAACCTCAGTCCGTCACCGTTACTTCCCGTCAGAGGATAAGACAGGCCTCCGGTACAGATAATACATTTATCTCCTGTGATAACACTTTCCCTGCCCGATCCGTCCTTTACTTTCAATGCGGTAAAAGCATTGTCTTTTACCACCAAATCAGTGACTGTATGCTCATATCTGATATCGACATGGTTTTTGTTCAAGAGATTTAAAAACGCCTTTAAAATATCGGATGAATGGTCCGACACGGGAAAAACTCTGTTTCCTCTCTCGATCTTTAAGGGGCAGCCCGCACTTTCTATGAGTTCCATAACGGCTCTGTTGTCAAAACCGGAGAAGGCGCTGTACATGAATTTAGCATTCGTCACAATATTGGCAAATACTTCATCCATATCCGCGGCATTTGTGACATTACATCTGCCTTTTCCCGTTATATATACTTTTTTCCCAAGCTTCTCATTTTTTTCAAGTAAAATGACTTCATCACCGTCAGCGGCGCTTTTGTAAGCTGCGATCATACCTGCGGCTCCGCCACCCACCACCAGGACTTTACTCATTTTTATCCTCCTGTTTTCTGAGGGGGTTGTTTAAGATAGGCTCATCATTGATGAAATTGATCTCGTCATTTAAATATACCTGATAATTGTTCCAGGTTTCCTCCAGCATCTTAAGGTTATCCCTTACAGCCTCCGGACGTTTCAAACAAAGCGCTACCACAAGAGCGTTGATAAGGCTTAAGGGGGCGACCAGAGAATCCACTATGGAAACCATATCGCTCCTGGCCAAGAGATTACAGGATGAATACAGGTTCATGGGTGAATGGATGGAATCGGTGATGGCAATAAGCTTTGCATTTCTGTCCCTGGCAAATTCCATGGCCTTCAGGGTTCTCATTGAATACCTTGGGAAGGAAATACCGATAAAGCAATCCTTTTCGCTGATCCTTATCATCTGTTCAAAGGTCTCGGATACGCTGGTGGTATTTAAAAGTGTAACATTTCCTCTGATCATGTTCAGATAGAAATGTAAAAATACCGCAAGAGGTTCATTACTTCTAAGGCCCATGATGTACACGTTTTCAGCTTCCAGTATGGTATCGAGAGCCTGTTCAAATGCCGGGATGTCAAGGTTTGTAATGGTATCCTGTATCTTTTCGATGTCAGCTGACAAAACCGAAGTGATGATCTCCGACTGTGAGCTTCTGCCATACTTGGACTCGATCCTCTGCATGCTGTTTAGCTTTCCCTTGACACACTCTTCCATGGCTTTTAAAAGCTCCGGATATCCGTCATATCCCAGTGTGGTCGCAAAACGCACTACAGTGGACTCACTGATATTTAAAGTTTCTCCCAGTTTAGCTGCGGTCATAAAAGCGGTCTTTTCATAATTCTGGAGCACATAATCCGCAATTATCTTGTGGCTCTTACTCATCTTGGGGAAACGTTCTTTTATTCTCTCGATCAAATCAAAATCCTGTGCCATACCATTCTCCCCTTATCTTGAAAAGGCTGCATAAGAAGCAACCAAAAGCTCCGATGTCTGAGCATTGTCCAGATCATAATCTCCCGTTAACGACATGCAGGCCGCTCCGTGGATAAATATCCACATCTTCATAAACAGCCCCTCCGGATCCTTGCACTGACGTTGTCTTGCGAGATTGATCTCCCTGACCACATTTCCCTCATTTCCGTTTAACAGTTCATACATGGATTTCTTCTTTGAAAAATCCGATACAAAAAGTAACTTAAACAGATTTTTTTCCTCTTTTGCAAAGGAAATATAAGCAAGTCCCAGATCACCGAAAGGGATCAGAGAAGACTTGTCATATTCTTTAAAATAATCAAGAAAGTACTGTGAAGCTTTTTCATAAACAGCCACAAGCAGTCCTTCCATATTTTCGTAAACCCTGAAAATAGGCTGTGTAGAACACCCTACTGCCGCAGATACCTTTCTGGCGGTAACATTTTCAAATCCTTCTGTTTTGGCCATCTCGAAGGCAGTATTTAATATCATTTCTTCGGTGACCGATTCTTTTCTTGGCATATATAACCCCACTTAATAAATATACTTTAAAAAAATTGCTTTTTAACAACACTTGTTATTTTAATAGGAGAAACTTAATAAGTCAAGAAAAAAGAACCCCGCGCATTGCACGGGATTCTCATAAAATTCATATTAAACAGGGTAAGCACCGTTCTTTGTATCAGCTGCGCTGACATCAACTTTTTCCTGCTGAGCCTGACGATATTTGAAGAAGTCTGTAGCAACCTGAGGGAACAATGCGTATGAAAGCACATCCTCCTCCTGCTGTTTGTACTGCTTCATTTCTGCTTCGATTGACTCAAGTTCAGGCTTATCATGGCCTGTAGCCTCAGCGGAACGAGCTGTTGAACGAGGCTCGCCGGGAATAACCTTGTCGATAACTTCCTGGTTCATAGGCTTAACGGTCTGACCGTAGTTACCACGGAGCAGATCCTTGAACTCACCTGTAGCCATCTTATATCTCTCACCCATGAGAACGTTGAAGATAGCCTGTGTACCGACGATCTGTGATGAAGGTGTAACAAGAGGGGGCTCACCGCAGTCCTTACGAACTCTGGGGATCTCCTCGAGAACATCACGGTATTTGTCTTCAGCATGCTGCTCTTTGAGCTGTGAAACCATGTTTGAAAGCATACCGCCGGGTACCTGATAAAGGAGTGTCTTGATGTTTACGCCGAGAACCTTTGTAGACATAAGACCGCTCTTTAAGCACTCTTCTCTGTAAGGTGTGAAATAATCAGCGATCTCAGCAAGGAGATTCTGATCAAATCCTGTATCAAACTCTGTGCCCTTGAAGGTCTCAACCATAACCTCTGTTGCAGGCTGAGAAGTACCGAGAGCGAAAGGTGAAATAGCTGTATCAATGATATCAACACCTGCCTCAACTGCCTTGAGATAAGTCATTGAAGCAACACCTGAAGTGTAATGAGTATGAAGCTGGATGGGAAGCTTTGTATTCTCTTTGAGAGTCTTTACAAGCTCAGCTGCCTTGTAAGGAACGAGAAGACCTGCCATATCCTTGATGCAGATGGAATCTGCACCCATCTCTTCGATCTTCTTTGCCATATTTGCCCAATACTCAAGTGTATATGCATCACCAAGTGTATAGGAAAGAGCTACCTGAGCCTCTCCTCTGCCTTCCTGTACCTTGAACTTGTTGGTTGCGTCAACTGCAGCCTGAAGGTTTCTGATATCATTAAGGCAGTCGAAAATTCTGATGACATCGATACCGTTTGAGATTGATTTCTCAACGAATTTGTAAACAACATCATCTGCGTAAGGTCTGTAACCTAAGATATTCTGACCACGGAAAAGCATCTGAAGCTTTGTGTTCTTGAAGCCGTCACGGAGTTTTCTGAGTCTGTCCCAAGGATCTTCCTTGAGGAAACGAAGAGATGCATCAAATGTTGCACCACCCCAGCACTCTACTGTGTTGTATCCGACTTTATCCATTTTATCAACGATGGGAAGCATAATCTCGGTAGGCATTCTGGTTGCGATAAGAGACTGATGCGCATCACGAAGTACGGTTTCCGTAATCTTAACAGGTTTTTTAACTACTTCTGTCATTTAAGATTTCCTCCATTTTTTATTAATAAACGTATGTGTATCCGATCTTTAGAATACACCGAAAATAGCCATGAATGATCCTGCAGCAACGGCAGTACCGATAACTCCGGCTACGTTAGGTCCCATTGCATGCATGAGCAGGAAGTTTGTGGGATCAGCCTCCGCACCGACCTTCTGTGATACACGTGCAGCCATGGGAACCGCAGAAACACCTGCAGAACCGATAAGGGGGTTAACCTTGTTATGAGTAGCGATTCTCATAATCTGGCCGAACCATACACCTGCGGCTGTACCGAACATGAATGCGATAAGTCCGAGAGCAACAATGCAGAGAGTAGTCTTATTAAGGAATGCCTCAGCACTGGTGGTAGCACCAACGGATGTACCCAGAAGGATAACTACGATGTACATAAGAGCATTTGAAGCTGTCTCTGTAAGCTGTCTTACAACACCTGACTCTTTGAAGAGGTTACCGAGCATGAGCATACCGATAAGAGGTGCTGTTGTGGGAAGTACAAGACAAACCACGATAGTGATAATGATGGGGAACAGGATCTTCTCCAGCTTTGAAACGGGACGAAGCTGTGCCATCTTGATCTTTCTCTGTTCTTCTGTGGTAAAGAGCTTCATGATAGGGGGCTGGATAATAGGTACCAGTGACATATATGAATATGCCGCAACTGCGATGGGACCTAAAATAGCTGTCTGTCCAAGTTTTCCTGCAAGGAAAATTGATGTAGGACCGTCTGCACCACCGATGATGGAAACAGCCGCAGCAGCCTTATCATTGAAATCTGCCCATCCGAGAGCGTTGATTCCGAGGGCTCCGAAGTATGCTGCGAAAATACCGAACTGTGCAGCAGCTCCTAAGAGGAAACTCTTGGGATTGGCAATGAGGGGACCGAAGTCTGTCATGGCGCCTACACCCATGAAAATAAGTGAAGGAAGAATAGCCAGCTCGTCCAGCTCATAGAAATAATACAGCAGACCGCCAGTACCTGTTGCTGAATCCTCTGCGGAGAGAATGATATCGGGATAAATATTTACCAATAACATACCAAACGCAATAGGAACAAGAAGCAGAGGCTCAAATTCATGACGGATCGCTAAATAAAGGAAAAAGCATGCAACCAGGATCATGATGTAATTTCCCCAGGTCAGATTAAAAAATGCTGTCTGGTGGATCAGGTTGCTGAAAGTATTAACTAAATAATCCATTTTTGACCTCCTGTTGTTTTAGTGTCTTACTTGCTTATCTTTATTTAAGTGTTGCAAGAAGTCCACCGGCTTCAACAGCGTCACCTACGTTTGCATCGATAGAAGCAACTGTACCGTCCTGAGGAGCAACAACAGGGATCTCCATCTTCATAGCCTCGATAACTACTACTGTATCACCCTTCTTTACTGCCTGGCCAACCTTTGCCTCGATCTTGAATACCTTACCTGCAGCACCTGCCTCAACTCTGATTGAGCCTGCGCCTGCAGCGGGAGCAGCTGCCTTGGGAGCAGCGGGAGCAGCCTTGGGAGCAACGGGAGCCTTTGCAGCTACGGGAGCTGAAGAAGCACCGCTCTCTTCTACTGTTACATCATATACATTGCCATTTACTGTAATGGTATAATTTTTCATTTTTAATTCCTCCATAAATTGTTATTAGATCACTAACGTCTGCTTATTTTTCTGATGGAACGTACTACAAAACCGTCTGTGCTTGAAGTGCCCTCGTATGAAGCGATGGCAGCTGCGATAACGGCAACGAGTTCTGTATCATCAGCATAATCTGTTGTATCCTCTGAAACAGCTGCGGTTTCTTCGACCACAGGTGCATCCTTGCGGGCTTTTGCAGCCTTTCTGTCAGCAAAATACTTTTCAATGGGAGCGATAAACTTAAATGCACTGATAATGAACATGATGATTATCAGCATGATAAATACGGTACCCATACCAACCAGGGTATTGAGACCGGCTTTAGCCATAAGTTCGCCTGTAGTTGAAATAGTATTAAGTGCCACAGATTCTACTTCCATAAACATGTCGTTAGAGACTATAACCTCTGCCTCGGCATTCTTTATGGATCCGGTTATATCAACCTTAACAATAATTGTGTCATCATCGATTGTAGCGGTAGCTTCTCCGACCTCAACGATCCCACCCATCTCTTCGATACCCGAAGAGAAAGAATCGCAGGCTTTATCCATGATATATCCGCCCATCTTGATACCGTACTGAGCTTCCAGCAAATATGCGATCTCATCATAAGTATAAGTATCGAACCATTTAGCATCAGGTTCCTGTTCGTTAAAATTCATAACTGCAGGAATAACATTTGCTGTTGCGAGTTGCTCGGCATAATCAAGCTTGGTCTGCTGATAATCGGATATTGTCTCTGTGCTGCCGCACGCGGTCAATCCAAGGACACAGGTAATTGTGGTAACCAGTGCTAAAAATTTCTTCATTTTTTTATTCCTTTCTAGATTGTTCCGTGTTTCTTGTCAAATCTGACTTCGCTCTTTGTATAAAGCATCTCGAAAGCTCCGATAACATACTTTCTTACATCAGCGGGATCAACGATCTGATCAACATATCCTCTCTTTGCAGCACTTGTAACTGAGTTCTGAAGAGCTGCATACTCTTTTGCCTTTTCATCGATCACATCTGCATTCTGTCCGTCATACATGATCTTTGCTGCAAGTTTTGAATCCATTGTACCGATCTCTGCGGTAGGGAGAGCCATAACGATATCAGCGCCAACTGCCTTTGAGTTCATGGCAACATAAGCTGTACCGAAAGCTTTACCCATCACTACGTTTACCTTAGGGATAGTAGCACCTGCAAATGCGCTTGTGAGCTTTGCTGCAGCCTTTGCGATAGCCTTCTCGTTCTCTACGGTAGCTTCGTAACCGGTAACATTTGTAAGTGTAAGCACAGGGATATCAAAAGCATCGCAGAAGTTTACGAACTCAGCTGCCTTCTCTGCACCCTTTGCTGAAAGAGTTGTTGAAAGCTTCTCGGCAAGTTTTCCTTCCTCGTCATAAACCTCGCAACGGTTTGCTACGGCACCGATAGTTGATCCGTTCAAACGAAGGAAACCGGTAACCATATCCTTTGCGTAATCTTTCTTTACCTCAACAAAATTGTTGTCATCTGCAAGGATTGAAAGTGCAATTGATGTATCGCCAACAGCACCTGCGATATCTGCAGTTGCTCTGTTGAGATCGTCATTTGTCTCTGTAAATGCATCTCCATCCTCATTGTTAGCGGGAAGAAGTGAAACAAGTTCTCTTACTCCTGCAAGGATTGAAGCCTCATCTCCAACGAAGTCAACGATACCTGACTCTTTTGCCTGGAATGCAGCAGCTGCGGTATCAAGCTTCTCTGCTCTGTTTCCGTCGAGTGCATTGGGAGCATTTACGAAAAGCTTAGCATCCTTTTCTTCCATAAATGTGAAATCAGTAAGAGTGGGGAAAAGTGCAAGTCCGCCTCCACAGTTACCGAATACGGCAGTGATCTGAGGGATCACGCCTGATGCCTCAACCTGCTTCTTATAGATAGCGCCGAATGCCTCAAGTGCATCTGTTGACTCCTGAAGTCTGAGTCCTGCACTCTCTACAAGGCCGATGATGGGAGCCCCCATCTTCATTGCGTAATCATAAAGATTAGCGATCTTCTTTGCATGCATCTCGCCGATGGTTCCGCCCAAAACAGAAGCATCCTGGCTGTATACATACACAAGATTTCCATCGATAACGCCGTAACCGGTAATACATCCGTCATTAGGCATCTCGGTGGGTTTCAGATTAAAATCAGTTGCTCTTGCTGTAACAAGGGAGCCGATTTCAACGAAACTGTTTTCGTCGAGCAAAGAAAGAATTCTCTGTCCAGCTTTTGATGAAATACTCATGCTTTTTAGTCCTCCATATATAATAAATAAAAATAAACGATAAAGTTTAGGGCTGTAATTGCCCACACAACCCCTTTTTATACCTTGTGCATTATAACACAAAAAAAGTCATACGCAAAGCAAAATGTAAGAGTTAGTTAAAATTTAGACCAATTAATCATCATTATGTCATTTTGCGGGATAAAAAAGGCACGGAAGCAAAAACTCCCGTGCAAAAACACTCCATAAAAATATAAACTTATGTGTTCAAATATCAAGTGACAGCTGGATCTCAGCCTCTGCCTGCTGTTTGAACTCTTCTATCTGAACCTGGTTGAGTTCAGGCAGGTCGTCCAGGCTCTTTACTCCAAAACTTCTCAAAAACTGTTCAGTGGTTCCAAACAGTATAGGACGACCGGGAGCATCAAGTCTTCCAAGTTCGGTGATCAGACCATATTCCAAAAGTTTGTTGATGGGGAAGTCACAGTTTACACCCCTTACTCTTTCCACTTCAGCTCTGGTTATGGGCTGTTTGTAGGCAATTATGGATAAAGTTTCTATAACTGTATCCGAAAGAGCCATCTTTTTCGGAGCCTTTGCGATCTTTATCAGATATTCATACATTGAAGACTTGGTACAAAGCTGTACACTGTCCTCAAGATAGGTAAGTTCGATACCTCTGTCATCGTATTCGTATTTTTCCGAAAGAGAATCAAGGATCTCTTTTGTAGTCTTTACATCCTCCTCTATTACCTCGGCCAGTCTTGAAATTTCAACCGACTCTCCCATTGTAAACAGGATCGCTTCTATTACAGCCTCTGCTTTAACCTTTTCCATTTTCCGTTCCTTTTTATGTTTTATTTGTAACTGTTTACCCCTGCAAATAACGGAGTTCTTTTTTGTTACATTATTTTGCGATATTAGAAATTATGATGATATCATCAAAGATCTCTTCCTGACTGACTGAGATCTCTCCGGTTTTCATAAACTCCAGAATTATCAAAAATGTGACTATAAGTTCACCTTTGCTCCTTTGCTTTTCCAGAAGTTTTTTAAAGCTGAAGCTTTTATGACTCTCCGCATATGCCTTAACATAGAGAGTCTTTGCCTCCATATCGATCTCTTCCTTTTCGATATTTCCGTACTGACTCCTTATGGGGTCGATCTTTGACTCCTGCCTTTTTAACATGGTCTTGAAGATCTCATGAAGCTTATTAAGAGTCATATCCCCGATAAGTTCATCATAATCGATGGGCTGGCGATACTGTTTTACCTCGTCGGGAAGGTTCTGTTCTCTGTAGAGATTATAAGACGCATCCAGCTGTCTGTCCTTTAATTCCTGGGACATATATTTATACATCTTATATTCAAGGAGTTTCTCCACCAGTTCTTCTCTGGGATCCTCCTCTTCACCTTCCTCGTTCACCTCCACGGGCAGGAGCATCCTGCACTTGATATCAAGAAGTGTAGCCGCCATGACTAAAAACTCACTCATCACATTCATATCGGCTTTCTGCATGGCATGAATGTAATCCATGTACTGTTCGGTGATCTCAACGATAGGAATATCATAAATATCTATCTTGTTTTTTTCTATGAGATGAAGAAGCAGGTCCAAAGGGCCTTCAAATGCTTCAAGTTTAACTTCCAAAGCCATAAAATGCCTCACATATATTAATTATTCCACAGGTTTTAAGTCTATTATGACCAGTTCCCCGGGGTTAAAAAGTCTTATCGGTATGGTATGCATTCCCAAACCTCTGCTAAGGATCATTTTCTTACCATATTCATTAAACTCTCCTCCGTCATATTTTGGAAAAAACTTTAATGCGGGTGAGATCACACCCTTCCATATAAAAGGTATTCTGGCAACTCCGCCGTGCACATGACCGGAAATCGTAAGATCCGCTCCCCAGCCTGCGTAAGCATAAAAATAATCCGGGTGATGAGCAAGAAGTATATTGTAATATCCTTCGTCCACAGCCCCCATTACGGATTCAAGATCCTCCGTCCTCATGACGATACTGGTAAACTTTTTATAAAAGCGCCTGTCCACCTTGGAGCCGTAGAGTCTTATATTAAAATCTTCAAAAGTATCATATGAATTATCAAGGATCCTGGCATTTGTCTTTCCAATCCTGTCCATATATTCGGCGCCCATGTTGCCGAACCTTTCCGGATATAACAAAAGCCTGTGCTCGTGGTTTCCGAAACCGTAATATGTATGAAACTCCTTCGATATCCTGTCTGTAAAGTCAACGGCAATATCAAGAGTCTTTCCTTTAACTGCGGTTAAGATATCTCCGGCGAGGATCACTACATCAGGTTGTTCTTTTTTGATCCTGTCTATAAGAAGATAATTGTCTTTTCCGTATACCTTATTATGAAGGTCAGATACAACAGCCATCCGAAGGGGCTTTTTTATCTTTTTATCCCTGATCTCGTAAGTGCGGACCACGAAGCGATTACTGTCAAATACAATAACCCAGAGCAGAATCAGAATTATTAATGCAAATATGGAAATAATTATATTTAACAGATTCATACTCCGCTCCTTTTACACACCTACGCTAAACATTTTAACAAAGTCTCCGCAAATGAGCAATATTTGAATAACCAAATACAGATCATTTCAAATGTCTGACTGAGCAAGACAGACCCCCACCCCGCTCGTTGCCACCGGAAGGCTGTCGCCTTTCGGTGATTAGCAGTCGCAAAATGTCTGCCCGAGCAAGCTCGGCAGCCACTTTGCTCGTTGCCATAACATAACATAAAAGACTCTGAACGAAAGTTCAGAGTCTTAAAGATAAATCTTAATTAGTTGTATTTACGCTTTCTAGCTGCCTCAGATTTTTTCTTACGCTTAACGCTAGGCTTCTCGTAATGCTCTCTCTTACGAATCTCCTGCTGGATACCAGCCTTAGCACAACTTCTCTTGAAACG
This sequence comes from Acetatifactor sp., assembly GCA_024695935.1. GTDB lineage: Bacteria > Bacillota > Clostridia > Lachnospirales > Lachnospiraceae > RGIG10340. The sequence continues at coordinate 96,843 of JAILHH010000003.1, read as the reverse complement.
ACGAAGCGCGCTGTCAAGAGTTTCGTTTTCTTTTACGATAACGTTTGACATTCTTACACCTGACCTCCCTTCAGTCCCATAGTTACATGACTGATTGGGTTATTTTTTGGTGCTTTAAAACATACACCAAGTGATATTATAGCATAAAATCTAAATGCGTCAATATCTTTTTATCATAATTTCCCATAGGGTATTCAAATCCCCCGGAAAAACCATTTATTTTTTAATTAAAGTTGGCTTTCAACAACTTCAAAGGCTTTGCTTATGGCCTCATCGATTCCCGCAGGATTCTTTCCTCCTGCCTGAGCCATATTGGGGCGTCCGCCGCCGCCACCGCCTACAAGTGCTGCGATACCCTTAATAAGGTTTCCTGCATGAGCTCCGGCCTTGACTGCTCCGTCTGTTGCCATGGCGATCATATTTACCTTGCCATCCTGGTTTGACAAAAGCACCACAACACCCTCGCCGATTTTTTCCTTTAAGGAATCACCCAGGTCTCTCAAGCCGTTCATGTCAACTCCGTCAACCTTTGTGGCCAGAACCTTCATGCCCTTAACTTCCTTTACATCGTTCATAACATCTGAAAGGGCAGCCTTTGCAGCCTTTGACTTTAATGACTCTAATTCGGAATTTAACTTCTTTATCTCTGCCAGCATGGAATTAACCTTGTCAGCAAGATTTGCGGGCTGTGTCTTTGCAGCCATGCTTGCATCATCAAGTTCTTTTTCCAGCTTTTTGTAATATGCGATAACATTGCTTCCGGTAAGAGCTTCGATACGTCTTACTCCGGCAGCGACACCGCCTTCTGAAACGATCTTGAAATTGGCAATGTCACCCGTATTCTTAACATGTGTACCACCGCAGAGTTCCTTTGAGAAATCTCCCATCGAAACAACACGCACGGTATCGCCGTATTTTTCACCAAACAGAGCCATGGCTCCGGTTTTCTTTGCCTCTTCGATAGTGAGAACATCAGTGTTTACATTGAGATTCTCAGCAATCTTTTCATTTACGATGCTCTCGATCTTTTCAAGATTTTCCTTTGAAACAGCATTGCCGTATGTAAAGTCAAAACGTGTTCTCTCCGTATCCTGATATGAACCCTGCTGATGAACATCTTTTCCGAGGACTTCCTGAAGAGCTGCCTGTAAAAGATGTGTTGCGGAGTGGTTTTTGCAAGTAGCCGCATGAGCCTTTGTGTCAACCTTCATCACAACTGTGTCGCCGACCTTCACATCACTCTTTGCAAGACCTACATGGCCTACTCTCTCTCCGGGGATCTTGATCGCCTCTTCAACGCCAAATACTTCCTTGTCGCCGTTTACGATCACACCCTTGTCACCCTTTTGACCACCCATTGTGGCATAGAAAGAAGTAACATCCGTGATCACAACACCGTTTTCTCCGGCACCAAGCTTTTCAACAAGCTTTTCTCCGTCGGAAATGGCAACAACCTTTGCATTTACGGTAAGTTCTTCATATCCGACATACTTTGTCTTTACGGCTTCGTCCAGGGAATCAAATACGTCTGTCTCGGTCTTTTGTGAGAAAGCTGCATTCTCTCTTGCAAGAGCTCTTGCCTCCTCGCTTGCGGCCTTAAATCCCTCTTCATCAACCTTAAGACCTTCCTCAGAAGCCATCTCAATTGTAAGTTCAAGAGGGAATCCAAAGGTATCATAGAGTCTGAAAGCACTTTTTCCGTCAATGATATCTGCTTTTTCGGATTTCTTTGCTTCCAGGATCCTCTTAAATTCCTTCATGCCGTTTTCAAGAGTTGCCTCGAAACGGTTGATCTCTTTTTCAAGTTCTGCCAGGATGAAATCCTTGTTTTCAGGCAAAAGCGGATAACTGCCATTATAAACATCATCAATATAGATGGATGCGATATTTAAATAATCTGCTGTCTTTAAGGAGAGTAAACGTCCGTATCTGACAGCACGACGGATAAGTCTTCTGAGCACATATCCTGCTCCTGTATTGGAGGGAAGAAGTTTTGCGGCATCACCGATGAGCATTACTGCCGTACGGGTATGATCCGCAATGATCCTCATTGCTCTGGTGTTCTTTTCATCCGTATCATACTTAACATTTGAAGTCTTTTCGATGTATGCGATGACAGGAGCAAAAAGGTCTGTCATATAAACATCATCCATACCGTTTAAGAACGCAAGATTTCTCTCAAGTCCCCATCCTGTATCAACATTCTTTTTTTCAAGAGGAGTGAGACTTCCGTCCTGATGTCTCTCATACTGCATGAAAACATCATTACCGATCTCGGTATATTTTCCGCAGTGACATCCGGGTCTGCAGTCGGGGCCGCAGGCAGGAACATCCTTTACATAAAACATCTCAGAGTCGGGACCGCAGGGACCGTACTCAAGTCCCCACCAGTTGTCTTCCTTTGGAAGGAAGAACACGTTCTCAGGCTTAAATCCTGATGCGATTCTGAAAGTTGCACCCTCCTCATCTCTGGGAGCGTCCTCATCTCCTGCAAAAACGGTAGCTGCAAGATGGTCTCTGTCAAATTTAAAAACTTCTGTCAGAAGCTCGTAGCTCCATTTGCATCTCTCTTCCTTGAAATAATCACCGAGAGACCATGATCCCATCATTTCAAAGAATGATACGTGGTTCTTGTCTCCGATGGATTCGATATCGTTTGTTCTTACACATCCCTGAACGTTGCAAAGTCTGGTTCCGAGAGGATGTTTCTTGCCGAGAAGATAAGGCATGAGGGGCTGCATTCCGGCAACGTTGAACATTGCACCTGTGGAACCATCCGATACAAGTGACACTGCACCTACATCCACATGTCCTCTCTCAACATAAAACTTGATCCATTCATTTCTTAATTCTTTAGATGTTATCTTCATTACATACTCCAATATTAAAAAGTAAATTTATCAGCGAAATAAGCATCGAGATCCGCGATTGCAACTCTCTCCTGCTCCATTGAATCTCTGAAACGAACTGTTACCATTCCGTCGGTCTCAGAATCAAAATCGTATGTTACGCAGAAAGGAGTACCGATCTCGTCCTGACGACGATATCTCTTACCGATATTTCCTCTGTCATCGAATTCGCAGTTGTATTTCTTTGAGAGCTGTGCAAATACCTTTTCAGCGCCCTCGTTAAGCTTCTTTGAAAGAGGAAGCACGCCGATCTTTACAGGTGCAAGTGCGGGATGGAATCTGAGTACTGTTCTGATATCGGGATTTTCTTCTGTTCCGATATTCTCCTCATCATATGCTTCGCAGAGGAATGCAAGAACCACACGGTCAGCACCGAGTGAAGGCTCAACAACATAAGGAATGTACTTCTCGTTGAGCTCATCATCAAAGTAATCCATGGGCTCACCTGATGTCTCCTGATGTCTTGTAAGGTCGTAATCTGTTCTTGAAGCAATACCCCAAAGCTCGCCCCAGTCGGTGAACGGGAATGCATATTCTATATCTGTTGTATGATCGCTGTAGAATGAAAGCTCCTCGGGATCGTGGTCACGAAGACGAAGATTTTCCTTTGCGATTCCCAGGGAAAGAAGCCACTCATAACATGTCTTTCTCCAGTACTCGAACCATTCTGTCTGAGTTCCGGGCTTGCAGAAGAACTCAAGCTCCATCTGCTCGAACTCTCTTGTACGGAAAGTGAAGTTTCCGGGTGTGATCTCGTTACGGAAAGACTTACCGATCTGGCAGATACCGAAAGGCACTTTCTTTCTGGATGTACGCTGAACGTTCTTGAAGTTTACGAAGATACCCTGAGCTGTCTCGGGACGAAGGTAAACCACGTTCTTTGCGTCCTCTGTAACACCCTGGAAAGTCTTGAACATAAGGTTAAACTCTCTGATTCCGGTGAAGTTGTGCTTACCGCATGAAGGACAGGGAACGTTGTTGTCTGTGATAAACTTCTCCATATCCTCATGTGACCAGCCGTCAACGGATGTCTCAAGCTTGATTCCGTTCTCAGCGGCAAAATCCTCGATGATCTTGTCGGCTCTGAATCTCTCATGGCACTCTTTACAATCCATCAGAGGATCTGAGAAGCTTCCGAGATGTCCTGAAGCCACCCATGTCTGAGGGTTCATAAGGATCGCGCAGTCAACACCAACGTTGTAAGGATTCTCCTGCACGAATTTCTGCCACCATGCGCGTTTTACATTGTTCTTGAGCTCAACACCGAGATTTCCGTAGTCCCAAGTGTTTGCAAGTCCGCCGTAGATCTCTGAACCGGGATATACAAATCCTCTCGCTTTTGCAAGAGCTACGATTTTGTCCATTGTCTTTTCCATAATAATTCCAACCTTTCAAATATGTTAAATTTCGTTTTTTATTTATTGATGATAAGTGTGATCTTCTCTCCTTCTTCGTAGGGGCGAACCCCACCGTCATCTCCGACTCCGCCGTTGTCTGACACATACAGAAGTTTTCCTCCGTAGTAGAGCGCGGCGTCCGTCTCGGATACAATGATATGTTTTGCGGAGAGCTTATCAAACATTTTCCCGTCCATGGCATTGCCCTTTTTGGGATCGATCATGTTCTCGGATACCACCTGAGAAGTAAGGTAATCTCCGACAGTCGTATATGTAAGACTAAGTCCCGTAAAATCATTGAAGGAATCAACATCTGAAAATTCATATTTGATAAGAATTTTCCCGTCAAATGCATTTATCTCATCGATTTTTACCTTTTCGCTGCCCTTGCCGTTGTTATACTCGGAAGTCTCCACCTTTGCCATATCGGAAAGCTCGTCCACATCATAGTAATCGGCCTCAAAGCTCTCCACCAGGCAATATGTGATGGCGCCTTCGGGGCTTACATATATGGAAGATTCCGTCACATTTTCAGGCAGATAAACCTCTCCGCATCCCGCAAGCAGGAATGACAAGGATATCACGGAAAGTAAAGATATCCATTTTTTCTTCATCAAAATACCTCTTTATATAAAGAATCTGCTAAGGTCGCGCATTTGCACAAACCTTAACAGATTTTAGCACAGAGTTTCAAGTATTTCAAGACTTTTGAACTTCCGTTCCATAAAGCGTTTTCTGTATTTGTCGGCCACTTTTACCACCTCATTTAAGGCTTCATCCTCCAGGGTAAAAGTGAAAAGTTTCTCCACATTTGTATTAAAAATATATTCCAGAGTATAAAGAGTGGTATTTCCAAGCTTCATATCCTGTGGGGCTCCCGGATACTCACCGTTTACCATGATACTCTTAAGTTCAAATATGGCTCTTACCAGGTTGTTTGGTATTGAATCTGAAAGTATGGCTCTGAGGGACTGGTACAAAAGCTTTAACATCAAAGCTTCGTCATTGTTTTCCCTGCAATAATAGTCGGCGATCTCACAAAAATATATGCCGTAATATGCCCCTTCGTAATCCTTCATCAGATCTTCGAAGTAATTGATCACATTACATTCTCCCACGGAGTAAGAATCGCCTTTGACATAGAGTTTAAACTTTCCGAAGGTAAACACATTTGAAATAGCGGCAAACCTTCCCGTAGGCTTTCTGGCTCCCCGCACAAAGGCTGAGATCTTGCCCTTTTCCAGTGTGAGAAGTGTTATTCTGTTGTCCGCCTCTCCAATGGGGGCATTTTTAAGCACCATACCGGTGACAGTTATAAAATCAGGCATAATCTACCTACATCTTCAGATCCTTTGGATTATATCCGTAGTTTTTAAGGAGAATATCCGAATCTCTCCAGTCTTTTCTGACCTTCACCCAGATCTTTAAGTTGACCTGCATCTCCAGCATGTCCTCGATCTCGGGTCTTGCCTGGGAGCCTATCTTTTTAAGCATGGCTCCGCCCTTACCTATTATGATGCCCTTGTGAGAATCTCTCTCACAGACTATTGTGGCCTCAATGTGGCAGATCTTTCCCTGCTCCTTCATGCTCTCGATGGTGACGGCTATTCCGTGAGGGATCTCCTCCGACAAAAGTCTAAGCGCCTTTTCCCTGATAAGCTCCGCCACGATCTGGCGCATGGGCTGGTCTGTTATGGTATCCTCATCGTAGAAGGCTTCGCCGTAGGGAAGATATTTAAAAATAGTGCTCACAAGTTCATCCGTGTTTGTGCCCTTTAGCGCTGAAACCGGTACGATCTCCGCAAAATCCAGCTCATTTTTGTAGGCATCGATAAATTTAAGTATCTCTTCCTTTTTAACCGTATCAACCTTGTTGATCACCAGGATCACGGGGGTACGGACACCCTTTAACTGATCGATTATATGTCTCTCGCCTGCGCCGATAAAAGTGGTGGGCTCCACGAGCCAGAGCACCACATCCACCTCGTTCATGGTTCGCTCTGCGGCGGAAACCATGTAGTCGCCAAGCTTGTTTTTTGCCTTATGAATTCCCGGTGTGTCCAGGAAAACTATCTGACCTTCCTCCGTGGTGAGAACTGTCTGAATACGGTTTCTGGTGGTCTGGGGCTTACTGCTGGTGATAGCTATCTTTTGACCGATAAGCGTATTCATAAGTGTGGACTTTCCCACATTGGGACGACCTATAAGAGTTACAAATCCTGATTTAAATTTGGGATCCTGAGCCATTAATATTATCTACCTCATCTTTAACTGCGGTTTCTGCGCTTGTTGCACCTGATGCATTTGCTACCGCATCTGCGTTTTCTGTGTTTTTCCTGTTAAATGCTTTCTTTCTTCCGGCCTTTTCCTTTTTTGCACCTGCGTCGCCATATCTTTTTTTATAACTTCTCTTGTTGATCTTTCTGATCACAAATACGGCGATGGCAATACATATTACAAAGAGAACGATCTCCGGAAGGTTTGATACAAACCATACAAAGGAATTTACAACTATGTCCGTTGCATTGTCAAGGGATTCCATGAATCCGCTCTTTATACGGCTTCCAACGGTCTCCTCCTCAACGGGAGTAAATACCTCAACCTCAGAAACTGATATATATACCGTGGAATAATCGATCTTGTTGTCAAAGGTCCGAAGCTGACTCTCCATGCTGTCGATCCTGTATCTGACATCGGTGAGTTTATCCTCTATGGTAATGACATCTTCAAGGGTTTCAGCCATGTCCAAAAGTTCCAAGAGCCTGCTTTCCTCTGCCACAAGGGCTGCCTTGTGACTTTGAAGATCCACATACTGAAGAGTCACATTCTCGGTATCAACATGCTTTGATGTCACATTTCCATAGTTTGATACATTGGATAAAAAATCGTCAAGCTTTGCGGAAGGGATCCTGACCGTAAGGTCTGCGTTTCTTCTGGTGGAATAATTGTATCCGTAATTGTATTCACTGGAGGATTCAACATATCCGCCGGCATTTTTTACGGAGGAGTCGATGACACCCAAAAGTTTGTCATATTCTCTTGTCTCAATATCCATACGGACTGTGGTTATGATCTTTTGTGAAGTATCCTTTTCGATCTCTGCCTGAGAATCCATAGTATAATCACCGGAATCATAATCCGTGCCAAAGGACTCATAATCATAATCATATGCATTTGCCGACTCAGTTACTGCAAAGCTTGTTGAATCAGCACTTTTATAAGTTTCCCCCGAGCCGCAACCGTAAAGAATAAAGGATGCAGCCAAAAACAGACCGGTAATACTAAGTAACTTTTTCTTCATCTTAAAAATTCCCCTTTCACAGCCTGACCTAAAAAATTTATACCAGATTTCTGATGGTACCAAACAGGTCCTTCTCCCTGTTGATCGCATCGATATTTCCAACAACGCAGATGATGTTATTATCAAGGATTGCCTTCATATATTTTGACAGTCCCCTTAAATCCTCAAGGGAAGTGTTTAATATCTCATCCCTCTCCTTTTGGAGCATCTCATCCGTAAGTCCCTGCATATATGCCGTTAAGTCCGTGAGACCCTTTAGGGACGGGGTCATGGGCTTATCCAGGTCTCCCGCCGTACTTATGACAAATCCCTCAAGCTGCTTTTCATTTAATTCTAAGTTTTCCACAGCCTCGGGTACCTTTTCAAACACGTCAACGGTTCCCTTAAGATTAGGATCTCTGTAAGAAATAAAGAATCCGTATCCGTTTCTGGAAAATCCTCCAAAGCATCCGTAGGCACCGCCCTTTACTCTCACACTCTCATGAAGATAGCCGTATGTCAGAACGTTATTTAATACCTTTAAAGAACCCTTGTAATCCTTAAGGTCATCTATAAACATACCGCCTCTGCACACAAACTGTACTCTTCCGGAAGTGGTAAGTCCCTCGTTTAAGATCTTAAGTTCCGGAACGTATCTTTCCTTTTTAACTTCCTCGGTAAAGAGATATTTCTTTACGGAAGCGATCTCTTTTTCAAGGATCTCAAGTCCTTCCCTGTCTCCTATAAAGTCAAACATGAGATTCTCTTCTCTGAATATCATTTTTACCAGAGTATTTAATGCTGCAACGATCTCTTCCTTTTTCTCATCAAAATGCTCATCAAGGTCAGATACAAATTCGTAGAAATCCACACCGTTAATGATCTCGTTAATCTTTGAATATCTGTTAACATATGAAGCGGATCTGTGAAGAGCCACGCTGTGGGAGCTTTGCATCATCTGTCCCTGCAGGGTACTCTTTCCCTCACTTATGATCTCGCGAAGTCTCTTCCCGTCATCATATTTTGTATTGAGGATAAGCTCCTTTACGAATTCAAAGGCATCATGGATGTTTTCATAAAACGCCTTTAATTTGATCTCAAATGTAAGCTTGTATTCATCCTTTTTTACGCAGCTGTTATACATATTTGTGACAGGATAGATTCCGCCGGTCTTTAAATTGATCTCGTTGTTAAGATCAGCATATTTATAATTCTTCGTATCCATGACGCTGAAGCACCCTTTGAAGATTCCCAGGTACTTTAAATACTCAAGCGGTATCTCATCAATACTAAATATCAGTCTGATATAGCCGATCTTCTTTGTAAAAAGATCATGGAACAGGATCTTTACTCTCTCATGCTCCACAACCTGATTTGTAAGCTTTTCCGCCTTTTTCTCAAGGTCAGAGAGTTTCAACTGAGGGATCCTGCCAAGTGCTTCCTCTGAATCGGGAGTTTCCTGCCATACTTTCAAGGCTTCGCATTTTTCCCTGATGCTTTCAAGTTCCTCTGCCTTCATGGAAGCTTTTAACTTTTCAAGGCGGGCTCTTTCCTCCTCATCCTTCTTTGTCTGAAGGCCCTTTTCGGGGATCATGGTAAGGAGTGTGGCATGACTGTTTTCCAGGAAATGCTTCTTTACAAGGCCCTCAAAGTATCCTGTGTCAACTTTTTTCTTAAGGGACTCAAATACGTTATTTATCTCCAACAGGTCAAATACAGCATCCTCATTGTAGAGCCAGCTGTCCAGCATCTGGATTCCGTAGATAAGTCCCACGGGAGTTCTGCCGCTGTCTGCCTCCTTGAATTTAAACTCAAATGTATTGATACCTGCAAGCAGGGCTTTTTTGTCAAAGCCGTTATTGACTATATCTGTGAGAGCTTCCTTTACAGCCGCCTCAAATTCACCGAACCGCTCTCTTTCGATACCCCTTGATACAAATGAAAAGAAAGGCTGCTTGATGCCGTTTTCATAGTCTGAGTAGATCTCGTTTCCAAGGCCCTTGTCCATAAGTTTCTGGTAAACATATGCTCCCGGTGCCGAGCAAAGAGCATAATCCAGAATCTCCATAGCCACATAGGTCTCGGGATCAGTTCCTTCCGGGAATGCGTAGTTAAGAGATACGTAAGTGTTTTCGATCTCATCCTCATCGTCATTTATGGGGCATGGGATAGTCATTTTCCTGGGTGCGTCAAAAGCCTTCTGGCTCTTTACCATGGAATCGATCTCCAGCCTGTCATATTTTGAGAGATATTCCCTGTCAATGAAATCCAGTTTCTCAGCCATGTCCATATTTCCGTAGAGATAGATATAGCTGTTTGAAGGATGATAATATCTTCTGTGGAAATCCAGAAACTCCTCATATGAAAGCTCGGGGATCACTTCCGGGTCTCCACCGCTCTCAAACCCGTACTCCGTGTCGGGATAGAGGGAATCGAAAATGTTTCTTGAAAAAATCTCGTCGGGATTTGAGAATACTCCCTTCATCTCATTTAATACCACACCGTTTATGGTAAGGTCGCCGGTGTTTTCATCGATCTCATATCTCCAGCCTTCCTGTCTGAAGATCATCTCGTTCTCATAGATGTTTGGATTAAATACCGCATCCAGATACATGTGCATCAGGTTGTTCAGATCCGTCTCGTTGCAGCTTGCAAGAGGGTAAATGGTCTTATCAGGGTATGTCATTGCATTCTGGAAAGTGTTTACGCTGGTCTTTTCAAACTCTCCAAACGGGTCCTTAATAGGATAAAGCTTTGATCCGCAGAGCACCGAATGCTCGAGGATATGAGCCACACCCGTTGAGTTCATGTTGGGTGTCCTGAATCCTATATAAAAAGTCTTGTTATTGTCATCATTCAATAAAAGAGCGACTCTGGCTCCTGTCTTTTTGTGACGCAGGATGTAAGAGTCACTGTTTAAATCCTCTATAAATCTGTGTTCTTTGATCTCGTATGCCTTTAATTCTTCTATCTTCATATAAACTCCGTTTTGCCTGTATTTTTAAAATGCCATCATGGCAAGTTTGCTTATGGAGAGTTCACTCACCACAAGACCTTTTTTCTCTTTTTCATGGGGAGACATTGCAGCAATAGTGTCAACGGGAACCACCTTCGTCACATATTCTGACCTTTTTCCTTTGAATAATGACTTCTTTTCCTCGATGACATTTATCTTTACTTTGCATTTTAACTGCCTGTAAACCCTAAGGGCCGGGGATTTATTTGTGAGATAATATATATTTGTCTCGAGAGTATCCTCCGGATCCGCATCCTCTAAAATATATCTTTGAAAGATTATCTGGAGTTTTGCAGGGATGTTCTCATCCTCTAAAAGCTCCTCCAAAGTATATTTGACTCCCAAAAATAAAGTGCTGATTTCCTGAATGCAGTATTTGTTGTCTTCGTATGTGGAATAATTACTCATTTTCGTCCTCGATATATTCGATCTTTCGTCCGCTCATCTTAACTGTCTCACGGATATAGCTTTCAGTAAGGCCCATCTCCTTTGCAAGCTCCGAAACAGTGACTTTTCTGAGCAGATCGTCATAGAGCTCCTTTGCCTTGTCATTTACACGGTTTACTCTGTCTTCGATCTTTTTGTCAGTCTTATCCGCAGACTCCTGCTCCGCCACAAGTTCTTCCATTCTGTCCATGATGGTCTTGATGAGCATTCCTTCCGCTTCCTCCACATTTTCGGCCGTAGATAAGAGGCTGCTTCCAAGGGTCAGTGCCAGATTTCCTTCACCTATCAGATCTTCCAGCAAAACTCCCTGACCGGTATAGATCTTTGCGATATCCACAACATCCTTTAAAAAGCTTTCAATGAGCATGCCCCTGCTGTATTCATCCTTTGACATGGCTCCGATCAAAAAAGCTTCTCTCTCGCCCTTTGAATAATCCTTTAACTCATTTAAGCTTTCCAGATAATTGTCCAGGTAATTTTTTTCTTCATCGGTCAGATAATCCTCTTCATCAAGAGGCTTTCCGATACCAACTTTATGCTTCACCAGATAGTCATATACCATCTGTAGCTGCTCGCCGCCAAAATCAAGTTCTTTAAAGGCTTCCTGAACCTGTTGTTCAGAAACGCAGTTACCCTGGCTCCCCGCAAGAGCCCTTACTTCTTCAAGTTTTTTTGCAAATAAAACTTCTTTATTCATAACATCTCCGTCTATTTTAATTTATGCTCATGTGTGAATAGATGCTCACTGCAATATTCGTAATTGCCGTTACACTTTGAACAGAATCTGAATTCCATATGAGGATTATCCTTTTCTGTGATGCCGCAAATGGCGCATTTATGCCTGGTTATTGCGGGGTTCATGGACTCACCCTTTGCAACTTTTCTCTTAAATTCTGTCCTTCTGCGGATCTGATCAGGCCTTAAATATGACAGATTCTTTGTGGTCAGATAAAAGATAAGTACATTTAAAAGGGCTGCCGCAATGACAAATTTAAGGGCAAGGCCGCCTGTGATCATCTCATAGACCAGCATTACCACATCCAGGATTCCAAGCCATTTTACCTTTACGGGAATAACGAACATCAAGAGTACCTGCATGTTCGGATATGTGATGGCGAAGGCAAGGAAAATTGAAAGGTTTATATAATAAGTACTGAATGACGGTGCCATATAATAAAAATAGGTCTCTGCAGGATAATAAAGTCCGTTTATCAGAATATTACCCATTCCATCACCGTTAAATATAAGCACCACCGCAAGCCATAACAATGAGGACAAAATGGTAAAGATCATACCTGTCCACAAAAATGTGTTATATCTGAAGACTCCCCAGGTCCTCTCTAAAGTGGTACCTATGCTATAATAGAAAAACAGCATGATCACTGTAAATATGCTCAACTGTCCGGGTGGGATCAAAAGCCATGAAACAAGTCTCCACAGCTGCAGATGATATACTATGGCATAAGGATTAAGGGATAAAAAATCAATGATATCAGGAGAAAATATCTGGATGATATAACCTATTATATAGCATACGATAAGAACCATTGTCAGATTCGGTATGGCGAATCTGCCCAAAATATCCTCAGCGGTTTTCTTTCTCTTCATAAACCAAAACTCCTTAAAAATAATCTGAAATCATTTTATCATTTTAACTTTCTTTCGTAAACGTCCCAATTATTTTTTAATAGGTGTTTATAAATATTTAATCACTAATCTGACGTGGTAAAGTTGCAAATAAAAAAAATAAGATTTATAATTTCACCATTGAGCATTATGTTATGGCAACGAGCCAAGTGACTGCCGAGTTTACTCGAGCAGGCATTTGGCGACTGCTAATCACTGAGAAGAAGCGCAGCGGATTCGAAGTGATCAACTTGCAAGAAGACATGATTGCAAGTTGTATAACACTAACGTTATGGCAACGAGCCAAGTGACTGTCGAGTTTACTCGAGCAGGCATTTGGCGACTGCTGATCATGGGTGAAAAAAGCGAAGCGTTTTCATCTATGTACTGATGAAGGTGGTAAATGATTATGAAATTGTTAGAAGGACAGGCATCCCTGGGAATCGATATCGGATCCACGACCGTAAAGATCGCAGTACTTGACGGGGATAAAAACATTCTTTTCTCCGATTATAAGAGACATCATGCCAATATCAGAGAAACACTGTTTGAGCTTGTAAACGAGGCATATGAAAAACTTGGGGATATTACCGTTTTTCCCATGATCACAGGTTCCGGCGGTCTCACACTTGCAAATCATTTAAACATCCCCTTTACTCAGGAAGTCATAGCTGTAGCAACCTCACTTGAAACTTTCGCTCCCCGGACCGATGTGGCCATCGAGCTTGGAGGCGAGGACGCAAAGATCATCTATTTTGAAAACGGAAACGTGGAACAGCGAATGAACGGTATCTGTGCAGGCGGTACGGGTTCATTTATCGACCAGATGGCTTCACTTTTAAAAACCGATGCATCAGGCCTTAACGAATATGCAAAAAGCTATCAGTCTCTCTATACCATCGCAGCCAGATGCGGAGTTTTTGCAAAGACGGACATTCAACCCCTTATAAACGAAGGAGCCACAAAGCCCGATCTCTCCGCTTCCATCTTTCAGGCTGTAGTAAATCAGACGATCTCAGGCCTTGCCTGCGGTAAACCTATCCGCGGACATGTGGCCTTTTTGGGAGGACCCCTTCACTATTTATCCGAACTAAAAAATGCCTTCATCCGCACCTTAAAGCTGGATGCAGAGCATACCATAGACCTGGAAAATTCTCATCTTTTTGCAGCCATTGGCTCAGCTCTAAATGCAAAAGAGGATATATATTATTCACTCAGTGATATGACCGGAAAACTTTCCGGCGATATCAAAATGGATTTTGAGGTGGAAAGACTCGATCCCCTCTTTAAAAATGAGGAGGAATATCGTACCTTTTCAGACAGACATGCCCTCACAAAGGTAAAAAAAGGGGACCTGTCCACATACAAAGGAAATGCCTTTTTGGGAATTGACGCAGGTTCCACCACCACAAAGATCGCCCTTGTGGGTGAGGACGGAACACTGCTCTACTCATTCTATTCAAATAATAACGGTTCACCTCTTTTGACGGCTATCCGTTCCATAAAAGAGATCTATTCCATGCTTCCCGAAGGCGTAAAGATCCTTCGCTCCTGTTCAACGGGATATGGTGAAGCATTGTTAAAAGCGGCATTAAAGCTTGACGACGGCGAGGTTGAGACCATCGCCCACTATACCGCCGCTGCATTTTTCGATCCAAAGGTTGACTGTATTCTGGATATCGGCGGTCAGGATATGAAATGCATAAAGATCAAAAACGGCACGGTGGATTCCGTACAGTTAAATGAGGCATGTTCCTCAGGATGCGGATCCTTTATAGAGACCTTTGCCGTTTCCCTGGCACTTTCTGTTCAGGAATTTGCAAGAGAAGCCCTCTTTGCAAAGCATCCCATTGACCTTGGTACCAGATGTACCGTATTCATGAATTCAAAGGTTAAACAGGCGCAAAAGGAAGGTGCTTCCGTGGCTGACATATCCGCAGGACTTGCCTACTCCGTTATAAAAAATGCTCTGTTTAAAGTGATCAAAGTTTCAGATGCCTCAGAACTTGGCCGTAACATCGTGGTCCAGGGCGGAACCTTTTATAATGATGCAGTTTTAAGAAGCTTTGAAAAGATAGCAGGCTGCAATGCCATAAGGCCCGACATTGCCGGTATCATGGGCGCCTTCGGTGCCGCTCTTATCGCAAGAGACAGATATGAGGAAGGGTACAATACCACCATGCTCTCCTTTGAAGACATCTGTGCCTTGAAATTTGAGACTTCCATGGCAAAATGCGGTAAATGTACCAACAACTGCCGTCTAACCATCAATAAATTCTCCGACGGAAGAAGATACATTTCCGGAAACCGCTGTGAGAGAGGTATCGGCGGAGTAAAGAACGCAAACAATGTTCCAAATCTCTATGAATATAAATTAAAGAGGATCTTTGACTATGAACCTCTTTCGGAATCTGAGGCAAAAAGAGGCACCATCGGTCTTCCCAGAGTCCTCAATATGTACGAAAATTATCCTTTCTGGCATACATTTTTTACTACCTTGGGTTACAGAGTTGTCCTCTCCCCCACTTCCACCAGAAAGATCTATGAAATGGGTATCGAATCCATTCCCAGTGAATCGGAATGTTACCCCGCAAAGCTGGCTCACGGACACGTGGAATGGCTTATCCAAAACGGTGTAAAAGAGATTTTTTATCCCGCAGTTTTCTATGAGAGAAAAGAGGTCGAAGGAGCAGGCAATCACTACAACTGCCCCATCGTAACCTCATACTCCGAAAATATTAAAAATAACGTGGAAAGCCTTACTGCCAACAATGTAAGGTTCAGAAATCCCTTTATGTCATTTAAGAGTGTTGATACCATCACTGAGGCATTAAAGGATGAATTTGATAAGATTCCCGAAAAAGAGATAAAAAATGCCGTGATCCTGGCTTGGGATGAAGCTGCAAAGGTCAGAAAAGACATTAGCGAAAAGGGTGAGGAAGTCCTTCGATATCTGAAGGAAACCGGAAAACACGGTATTGTCCTTGCCGGCCGTCCTTATCATATAGACCCTGAGATCAACCACGGTATACCTGAGCTTATCACAGGATATGATATGGCAGTATTAACCGAGGATTCCATATCACATCTCGGTCACCCTGAGAGACCTCTTATCGTAAGCGATCAGTGGATGTACCATTCAAGGCTCTATGCTGCCGCAAGCTACGTAAGGACTGTGGACAATCTGGATATCATTCAGCTTAATTCCTTCGGATGCGGTCTTGATGCAGTTACCACCGACCAGGTAAATGATATACTTTCAGGTTCAAACAAGATATATACATGCTTAAAGATTGATGAAGTCAATAACCTGGGTGCCGCAAGGATCCGAATCAGATCACTGCTCGCCGCCATAAATGTACGAAAACGCCAGGGCAAAAAAGCAGATGTAAAGCCCACTGCCATCAATCGTCGTATATTCGACAAGCTTATGAAAAAAAACTATACCATACTCTGCCCCCAGATGTCTCCCATCCATATGGAGATCATGGAAAAAGGCTTTAACGGAGCAGGATATAAGGTAAAAGTCTTAGACAATGACAACAAGCATTCCGTGGACGTGGGCCTTAAGTATGTAAACAATGATGCCTGCTACCCTTCCCTCCTTGTTGTGGGTCAGATGATGGAGGCACTTCAAAGCGGAAAATACGACCTTGACAGGACAGCCCTCATAATGACTCAGACCGGTGGCGGATGCAGAGCCTCAAACTATGTGGGCTTCATAAGACGTGCCTTAAAAAAGGCCGGCATGGAACAGATCCCCGTAATCTCCCTTAACTTAAACGGAATGGAGACAAATCCGGGCTTTAAGGTAAGCGCCGATATGCTGGTCCGTGTAGCCATGGCCGCTTCCTTTGGTGATATATTTATGAGAGTCGTATATCGCACCAGGCCCTATGAAAAAATCCCCGGTTCGGCAAACGCACTCCATGACAAGTGGAAAAAAGTCTGCATGAATCTGGTGTCCGCAAAGCATGTAAGCCTCTCTAAATATTACAGAGTATGCCGTCAGATAATAAAAGAATTTGATGAACTGCCTGTTTTAGACATAAAGAAGCCCAGAGTCGGAATCGTTGGCGAGATCCTGGTTAAGTTTTCACCTGCAGGAAATAACCACCTCGTGGAGTTACTCGAAAAAGAAGGCGCCGAAGCAGTGGTCCCTGATCTCATGGACTTTATGCTCTACTGCTTTGAAAATCAGATTTATAAGGCAGAGCACCTTGGCACAGGCAAAAAATCCGCCCTTGTTTCAAAGGCCGGCATCTGGATCATTGAGCATGTTTTGAGAAAAGCCTCAAATGAAGCCTTTAAAAAGAGTAAACATTTTGACCCTCCGAATCCCATAAAGACTACTGTAAAATACGCCGAAGATATCGTATCCATCGGCAATCAGACCGGTGAAGGATGGTTTTTGACGGGAGAAATGGTGGAGCTCATAAAAGAGGATGTTCCAAACATCGTTTGTACGCAGCCCTTCGGCTGTCTGCCAAACCATGTTGTGGGAAAGGGTGTCATCAAAACCCTGAGAAAAGTTTATCCCGAAGCCAATATCGTAGCCATCGACTTTGACCCGGGAGCCAGCGAAGTAAACCAGTTAAACCGTATCAAACTGATGCTCTCCACTGCCCAGAAAAGAGTAGACAAAGATCAAACTACCGAAGAAAAGATCGGCTAAATAAATACATAAAGAAGCTGCAAACATTTTCGTTAATTAAAACAAAAGTGTTTACAGCTTCTTTTTTAATATGAATTAAGTATCTGATATATATCCATTACAGAATTAAGTACATATGTGGGCTTGTACTCACTGGCATTTATATCATCCAGGGTTGCCTCCCCTGTCAAGACGCAAACCGTATCAACACCTGCATTGATTCCCGAGGCTATGTCGGTATAAAGCCTGTCACCGATCACCAGAGTCTCTTCCCTGCTCACACCGTGTTTTTCCATGGCGATATTTATCATGGTAGGCTCAGGTTTTCCGATAAATACCGGTTTTCTGCCGGTTGCATATTCAAGCCCTATGCACATGGAACCGCAGTCCGGAATATATCCGAAGGAAACGGGGCATCTGTAGTCGGGATTTGTGGCAATATAGGGTATATTTTTAAATCTGGTAAGGACCTCACTGGTCTTTCTGAGCTTTGCTCCCGTGATCTCCGTATCAAAACCCACCACGCATACACCGATATCACCCTCTATGTCTTCCGTGATATCTATACCGCTGTTTTTAAACTCATTTATCAGAGACAGAGTTCCCTGACAGTAAACCTTTCTGCCCGGATAATTGTTTTTTATATACATTGCCGTAGCCTGGGAGGATGTAAAAAATGTGTCCTCCGTCGCCTCTATATCCATGGCGTGAACCTTATGCACATAGGATATCACAGACTTTGATGAATTGTTGGTGATAAAAAGATATTTTGCACCGGCCTCCATTATGGCCCCTATCATGGGCAGAGTTCCGTCGAAAATATCATCCTCCTGATAAATGGTTCCGTCCATATCAAGGAGAAACAGCTTTTTGTTTTTAATAGACGAAGCGTCTTTTCCAAAGATATCAAGATAAGCCATAATTTTGCCTCCGATCAGCCTCTGACATCCAAAAATGATGCCTGTCCCGCAATGGTAAAATCCATTTTACTTGCGGCAAAGAATACGCAATCCCCTTTTTTAAAGTCCAGGGAAAATTCCTCAGTGTCATTTTTTATTGTACCACAACCATCGTAACAAAGCAAAACTCTGTACGAAATAGTATCAGTTTCATATTTGACCCCACTGTCGGAATTAAGGAGTATCCTGTATACTTCGAAATATTTACATCTGTTTAAAAGTTCTCTTGCACAGCCCTTTTCGTATTTTAAAACTCGTAAAGGCTGTCTTGTGGTAACGCTCTCATCAAATCTTATGACTTCCATGGCTTTTTTGATATTGAGGGGACGCTTGTTTCCAGACTTATCCAGTCTGTCATAATCATAAAGCCTGTAAGTCAGATTGGAATTTTCCTGTATTTCTGCTATAAGCACCCCTGCTCCGATTGCGTGAACGGTTCCCGGCGGAATATAATATACATCGTCCTCTTTCACGGAAACTCTGTTCATAAATTTATTTATGTCAGACTTTTTCAGAGCGTTTTCAAACTCCGTGGCCGATATTTTTCTGTTAAATCCAACCAGGATCTCAGAATCTTTTTCAGCCTTTAAAACATACCACATTTCTGCTTTTCCAAGCTGCTTATCCTCATTTTCAAAGGCATAATCATCATCCGGATGAACCTGGAGAGAGAGCTTTTCCTTTGCATCGATGAGTTTTACCAAAATGGGCAGATCCCCTTCGTAATCCCCAATGCCTATAAGCTTAAAATAAGCTTCTCCCAAAAATCCGGGATTGTTTTTCAGCACATCTCTAAGACTCATACCCTTAAAATATCCCGTTTTTACCAGGCTCTCTCCGTCTCTGTGGGTGGAGCATTCCCAGCTTTCCGCAAGCGGGAGAGACTCCGTGTTTTTACCGAATTCTTTTATTAACCTGTCACCGCCCCACAGATAATCCTTGCAGGCCGGCTCCAGAATAAAAGGAAGATCACTCCTCAAATTTTTGTTTGTCATGAACACTAATCTCCGTACCCAGCTGCACTTCCACCAAAATAAGATCCGTCTTTGCAGTAATCTTGTGCTTACATCCTGCCTGCATGGTTATCACGTCTCCCGGCTTTACGGACTGCTCCATGCCGTCCACATAGGTGGTTCCCATACCGTGGGTCACGACCCAGACCTCATCACGCTTTTCGTGGGCATGATAATTCATTCCGTGTCCGGCCATAAGCTTAACCTTTATGGTCATGGAATCATTTTCCGTATCAAGTACCTGATAGTTGCCCCAGCTCTTTTCGGCATACATGATCTCACCGTCCAAGGCATCCACGTAGGGCTTAATATAAGATGACTCTCCCTTATCCGAAACCAGTATTCCGTCCGGCGAAGCAGAGATCACCACATCCTTTAATCCAAAAGCCATGACAGGTACATCCATCTCATTGATGATATGGACATTTTCACAATTTTCATTCATCTTTGCATTGCCGATGATGTTCTCATCCATGGCTTCGGTCAAAGTATTCCAGGTTCCCAGATCCTTCCACTCGCCCTTATATCTGATGACTTTGATATTCTCTTCCTTTTCCACCACGGCATAGTCAAAGCTGATCTTTTCAAGGCTTTCATATTTTGCAAAAAGATCGTCATAATCTGTAAAATCTATGAGTTCGTGGGCTTTTTCCAACAGATACTTAAGTTTAAATGCAAAAACTCCGCCGTTCCAAAGGGCTCCGCGCTTTAAATATTCCCTGGCAACCTCCAGGTTTGGCTTTTCCTTAAAATATTTCACATTAGAAATCTTTTCTGTGGTTTCGGGAATGATATAACCGTATTTTTCGGAAGGATACGTGGGCTCGATTCCCATGAGCACCAGATTTGCCTCACCCTTTAAGGCTTCCTCGTCAAGTTCCTTTAAGGCCTCATAATATCCGTCCTCCACATATGGATCCACAGGGCATACCACAACCGCCTCGTCTTCAGCCACGTTCTGCCTGTATTTCAGAAAGGCTGCGGCTAAGGCAATGGCGGGGAAAGTATCCCTTCTGCAGGGTTCAACGGAAATTCCCACATTTTCACCAAGCTGATTGTGAATTGCTGAAACCTGGGTCTTACTTGTTGCAATGGTGATCTTTGAGCCCTTGTCTATCTCATTTATCTTTCTGTACATTTTTTGTACCATGGACTCGTACTCACCGTTGTCGTCCTTAAAAATCTTTATAAACTGCTTACTTCTGACATCATTTGACAGAGGCCAGAGTCTTTTTCCGGATCCGCCCGACAGCAAAATTATATTCATATTCCTACCTCAGTTTCTTTATTCTTATCTTTCCGCACGCATGGAATTGTTCAAAAAGTCATCATAGGAAAGTCTGATACCATCCTCAAGCTCTGTTTTGTATGTCCAGCCAAGCTTTGTAGCCTTTGAGACATCCAAAAGCTTTCTGGGTGTGCCGTTTGGCTTTGATGTATCCCAAAGTATCTCACCTTCATATCCCACAACCTTTGCCACAAGCATGGTGAGCTCTTTTATGGATAATTCCTTACCTGTACCCGCATTTACAGTCTCGTTTCCGCTGTAATTGTTCATCAAAAAAACGCACAGATTTGCCAGATCATCCACATACAAAAACTCTCTCAAAGGCGATCCGTCCCCCCAGCAGGTAACGGATTTTGCTCCGGAAACCTTTGCCTCGTGGAAGCGCCTGATAAGGGCAGGAAGCACATGGGAATGGGTTGGATGATAATTATCATTGGGTCCGTAAAGGTTTGTGGGCATAACGGAAATATAGTCTGTTCCGTACTGGCGGTTTAAAAACTCGCAATACTTTAAACCGGATATCTTTGCAAGGGCATATGCCTCGTTGGTCTTTTCAAGCTCTGACGTGAGGAGGCAGCTTTCCGGCATGGGCTGGGGAGCAAGCCTGGGATAAATACAGCTGCTTCCGAGAAACTCCAGTTTTTTACATCCGTTCTCCCATGCGGAGTGGATCACATTCATCTCCAGTGTCATGTTGTAATACATAAAATCCGCCAAAGCTTCCTGGTTTGCTACGATACCACCCACCTTTGCCGCAGCTAAAAACACATATTCCGGCTTCTCCTGTTTAAAAAAGTCTTCCACATCCGGCTGTCTGCAAAGATCAAGCTCTGCATGGGTTCTGGTGATTATATTGTTATATCCCTGTCTTTTTAATTCTCTTACAATGGCTGAACCAACCATTCCTCGGTGACCTGCCACATATATTTTTGGATCTTTTTCCATCATAACTGTATCTACCTCTTTTTGACTTTAATAAAACTATTCTCTGCTGACCTTTTTAATATCGCTTTCAGTCATTATCTTTACCAATTCATCGAAAGAAGTCTTTGTGGGATTCCATCCAAGTTCTGTCTTTGCCTTTGTGGGATCTCCCCAGAGATTTACCACGTCCGTAGGTCTGTAAAAGTCAGGGCTTACTTCCACAAGTACCTTTCCGGTCTGTTTGTCATATCCCTTTTCTTCCATGCCCTCGCCTTTCCACTCAAGTTCAATTCCCGCATAATGAAAAGCCAATGTGGCAAACTCTCTTACGGAATGCTGCTCTCCCGTTGCGATGACAAAATCATCGGGTTTTTCGTTTTGAAGGATGAGCCACATACATTCCACGTAATCCTTGGCGTATCCCCAGTCTCTTAAACTGGACAGATTACCGAGATAAAGCTTGTCCTGTTTTCCTGCGGCGATCCTTGCAGCAGCCAAGGTGATCTTTCTTGTGACGAAAGTCTCTCCTCTTCTCTCTGATTCATGATTAAACAAAATACCTGAGCAGGCAAACATGTTATATGCCTCTCTGTATTCCTTAACGATCCAGTAACCGTACTGTTTTGCAACAGCATAGGGAGAATAAGGATGAAAAGGAGTCGTCTCTCTTTGAGGAACCTCCTCAACCTTACCGAAAAGCTCGGACGTGGATGCCTGATATATCCTGCAGGAATCGGAAAGTCCGCAGAGTCTTACGGCCTCCAGTATCCTGAGAACTCCCGTGGCAACCACATCTGCCGTATATTCGGGTACATCAAAAGAAACCTGAACATGGCTCTGAGCAGCCAGATTGTATATCTCATCGGGTCTTACCTTTGATATGATCTTCATGATCGACATGGAATCGGACAGATCCCCATAGTGAAGATGAAAATCAGGATTTCCTTCCAGATGATGAATCCTTTCTCTGAAATCCACAGAGGAACGACGGATCATTCCGTGTACCTCATATCCTTTCTCCAGTAAAAACTCTGAAAGATATGAACCATCCTGTCCGGTAACTCCTGTAATAAGCGCTTTTTTCAATTTTTATACCTCTCTTTTTATAGATTTTGTATTGTAAAACCAATAT
Source organism: Acetatifactor sp. (assembly GCA_024695935.1). Taxonomy (GTDB): domain Bacteria; phylum Bacillota; class Clostridia; order Lachnospirales; family Lachnospiraceae; genus RGIG10340. Next base: position 74,198 of record JAILHH010000003.1, on the reverse strand, counting down.
ACTTGCATTTTCTTGTTTTAATATAAACCTTTGCGTAAGCATTATAAATGACTAATATTGCAATATATTTGCATTATATTGACATTTGTTTTATACTTTTCATGACAGATTTTTAAAAAAAGGATAAACGATCATGGACATAGAAAACTACAGCGGTGAGCTTGTCAGATCTCACCGCATCCTTTATACGCCCACTGTTTTTGCAAAAGAAAATCTCCTGCATCTGCAGGAGATAGGCATGTCAACTTCCATTAAACCTCACAAAAGTTCAAAGAAAGGCTTAAATTCCTATCTTTTTTTTGAGGTGCACAAAGGAAAAGGAATCCTGTTCTATGACGGGTCAAAATACGACCTTAAGGCAGGTGACTGCGTCTTTATCGACTGCAGCAAAAACTATTATCACGAAAGCAGTGAGGACCTCTGGACCATAGGGTGGATCCATTTTAACGGGATAAATCTAAAAGGAATTTACGAAAAATACAAAGAGCGAGGTGGGAATCCGGTCTTTTCACCGACCGACACATATCTTTTCAGGCACTGCGAAACAGAACTGGAAAACCTGGCCTCCGGAAGCGATTATATAAAGGATATAAAGATAAATCAAAAACTGAACGAACTGATAACCCTCATAATGGAGGAAACTGTGATAAAAGATTCGGATAATATTTCAAAGGATACTGAGCCCATGTCTTTGATCTGCGAATATCTGGGTGAACATTATTCAGAAAAGATCACTCTGGACTCTCTCTCCGAAAGATTTTTCATAAACAAATATTATCTTACCAGGCGTTTTAAAGCCTACACCGGCACAACCATAAACAATTATCTGTTAAACCTTCGGATAACCCGTGCAAAAGAGGAACTTCGCTTTACAAAAAAGAGTGTTGAGCAGATAGGATATGACTGTGGTCTGGGAGCTTTGTACTATTTTTCCAGGACTTTTAAGCGTGTTGAGGGCATCAGTCCGGCTGTTTTTCGCAAAAAATGGTAAACTTTTACGCAAAAGATATGAACTTTTACTCAACCCTTTGAATTTTTTCTTTGAAGGATATATTATAATTTCAGACAGAAGACATAATATAAAAAACCCCTATCCCTAATACTCCCATAAATAAAAAACAGGCCCATGGATTCGTCCATGGGTTTGTTTTCGTTAATTATATACTTCTTCTATGTACAAAACGCCTTCTATCTTTCCGATATCGTTTATGATCTCTTCGTGGCTCTTACTCTTTTTAAGATTAAGTGACAGGTTCACCACCATATCGCAATCCTTGGTGATCTTTTCACGTTTTTTCTCCATACTTAGAATGGAAAAATCATTGCTTCTGGCATAATTGATTATCTTGCCCGCATCACTCTCCTTTGCCATCTCTATATATATATTGATGACGCGGTTGTGATTTGAAATGTAATGACTCATGTTCTGTAAGACGCTGACCGTAATGAGCACAAGCACAAAGGCTACCAAACTTTCCCATATCATTCCTGCGCCCAAAGATATACCAAGTGTAGCCGTTACCCACAGACCTGCGGCAGTGGTAAGACCCTTTACGTGATTTCTCTTTGTGATGATGATGGTGCCCACACCCAAAAATCCTATGCCGCTTACCAAGGCTGCGGGAATTCGTCCCACGTCAGCAGCTCCGGTCAGATTAAAGAGATGAAGATTTACTATGGTTCCGAGAGCCGATGCCAGACACACCAGGGTAAAGGTCCTGAAACCGGCGCTTCTGCCCTTACTTTCTCTCTCGATACCTATAATACCTCCAAACAAAGTTGAAAGTACCAGACGCAATATTATCGATGCGGTATTAAACTCCTCCAAATAATCCAAAAAGTTCGTAAATCCCATAGGCGCCTCCTTATTCGTAGGTTTGTTCTGCAACAATGACGGAATCGACTCTGTCATCTTCCATCTCTATACGCATATTAAAATCACCCAGACTGTGGTGAGCATTAAATATCTCGTTAAATTCCTCGGCACTCAGTATATCACCATATCTCTCATTACCGTTTATGAGCGTCACCGGGAAATTGTTTTTTCCCTCGAATTTGTAATTCTGATAGAGATTATCATATTGATCGATCCTGCAAGTAAGGATAAGGTCTGTGTCCTCGATCTTTGCGATGGCCTTGGTGGAAGTATAATAGGTTCCGTCTTCGAGTGAAATATTCCTGTACTCCAAGGGCTGTGAATACACGGCACTCATCTTAAAATCACCGCGGTTTTCATATTTGTTTGAATTTAAAACAACATTGTAAAATACAATGTCCTCCGGATCTTTTCTGTCCACATATGAAAGCACGTAAATATAGCCGTTACCGGGAGAATATGTATCATAGATCACCACATCCTCTTCCGAACTGACCCTTGTCTCCCTGATATACATCTTTTTATTGGGATCATATTCCCAGTTCTTTTCATCCGAAGGCATTTCCGCAAGTGTGCCACCCTTACCGAAAAGAACTGACGCATATTGTTTTATGGTAAATTCATCATAAACTTCCCTGCCATCTTCATCGGCCCCTACAGGATTACCGTAAAACATGGCAAAATAATCCATGGTCTTCCAAAATGACACCGGATCAGTGGCATCATAATGATAATCTTCTTCACAATAATAAGCCATAAGGATGGCCTTTACAGGCATCATCATATAATCGCTCTTTTTTAAAGAGACGGGCTTTTCATCATCTTTTTTCTCGTCCTCCTGACCATCGGAAATGACATAATCACTTTCATTTCCGGCAGGATCAGTCTCATTGTCCTCATTAATGCATCCCGCAAATGTCGAGATACTCATGACCATAATCAAGCCTAACAAGCCAAGCCTTTTAAACATAGAAATGACCTTCCCCCAAAAACAGTAGTAAATCCCCTTAAAATAAAGTAAATCAATAATAACTGATACAGATTTTTAATAAAAGTGGCTGCCCGGAAAAAACCGGGCAGTCACCATTCTTAATTACAAAGTTTTGATACAACTGAATTGATCACTTTTCCGTCAGCCTTACCTTTGAGTTCGCCCATCACGGCTTTCATGATAGCTCCCTTGTTACCGGAAGCGATCACATCGGCAAATTTATCCTTTATGACTGCTTCAACTTCCTCTGCCGAAAGCATCTTTGGAGCATACTCTTCAAATACAGAAAGTCTTGCCTTGTATTCATCCAGCAGATCTGTCCTGTCAGCCGGGCATGTCTCTATCTGTTCCTTGACGCTCTTTAATTCCTTTAAGATAGCCTGATCGACCAGTGAATCCGGCACATCGTCTCTGCATCCCTCATCGATAGCAAGTTTCTTTGCTGCGGAATAGAGGGCAGAGATTGACTCCTTTCTGGCTTTATCGTGAGCCTTCATGGCTTCCATCATGTCTTTTTGTAACTTTGACAACTGCATAATACCAAACCTCCGATCATTTATTACATTGTATTTAATATAACTCTTATGAGGTTTGCTGCGCAATACTGTAAATCAGCTTTTGTAATTTTAAATCCGTCAATTTTCTGACTGTAAGTAACACTCTCAATAAGGTCGGAAACATTCTTGTCACATCCCGGCATCTGTACATCGTTTCCTGCATAGACACAGCCCGTGGATGCGGAGATGGGATATTTGGGTTCAAATTTACCCATGAGAGCCGTCATATTCTGTGATGTGAACCAGTCAGTCATCACAAATCCCTTAAATCCCCACTCATCTCTTAAAAGCTTTTGGATGAGATCGTGATTACAAGCCGTATGTATTCCGTTTAACAGGTTATAGGATGTCATCACAGACATGGGATCCGACTCTTTAACTGCGATCTCAAAGCCTTTCAGATAAATCTCTCTTAAAGTTCTCTCAGACACATGGGCATTGACGAAATACCTGTTATCCTCCTGATTATTTACAGCAAAATGCTTTATGGTAACACCCTTACCCTTATGCTTTTGTACTCCTCTGGTCATTGCAGCCGCGATCTTTCCGGATACAAAAGGATCCTCGGAATAATACTCAAAGTTTCTGCCACACAGAGGGTTTCTGTGAATGTTCATGGCAGGGGCAAGCCAAAGGTCTATTCCAAACTCCTCCATCTCACTTCCAACCATATATCCGGCTTTTTCAACTGCCTTTATGTTCCAGGACTGAGCAAGGGCCCATCCGATAGGTATCGCCGTACAGAACTGATAATATGTATCGACCTCTTTTTCATCAAGGCCTTCGGGGAACGGATTTTTGCTCTCCCCCAGTATTTCACCTCCGGGTATGAGCTTACCTGTCTTTCTGTCCACTTTAAATACGGGCTGCAATCTAAGGCCCGCGGGTCCGTCAGCCATAATGAGATTCTTTATGCCACGGCTGTTTTTGATAACGGGAGAAGTATCTCCTGCGGCACCGGGCACTGTCTCTGATGCATTTCCAACGATCTGTCCCGCACCCATTCGAAGAGTACCCACGCAGAGGGTTGCCAATTCCTCCACGGTAAGCTGGGCCACCATGTCTTCAACCGTTGCCCTTCCGTTTTTTATATCATCTGCCGTGACAGTAAAATCTTTTCCGTCAAAATATTCAGTCCTGTTTTCCGTATAACTGTATGTGATCTCCTTTGCAAAAGAGAAATCCACATTGAGAGTCTTTATATCTTCCGGGACATCCTCATAGAGCTTGTTTTCCAAAAACTCCTTGTCCGGTTTGATCTCCATCATATCCGTATCGATCTTGAATGTATTGGCACAATGGATAAGCTTTCTGGTCTCATCAACATTTAACAGTGCTACCGGGACCGTAGTCGCCGACGAATTACCGACTCTTACAACATAATCCCCCTTATCCGTCACATAAGAAGCACATTTATAGCAATAGGAAGCAAGCTCCGATATATCAAAGTTCAAAGTGATATCCTGCTTTCTTCCGGGAGCGATTGATAATGTCTTTTCAAATGCCACAAGCTTTTTTAAAGGTTTATGGCTTCTCTCGACAGGAGCACTTAAGTATACCTGGACTACCTCTTTTCCGGAATACGTATCGCCCGTATTTTCCACCGTGACATCGATCAGAATATTATTTTTTTCCTGTTTAATATCTTTGAAATCTATTGAAAAATCGGTATAAGACATACCGTATCCGAAGGGATAGAGAACCTCTTTGTCAAAGGTATCAAAATACCTGTATCCCACATACAGACCGTCAGTATACATTTCATCATGCACACTTCCGTTATGAGAAAACTCGGCGCTTGATGGATAATCCTCATAATTTATGGCCCAGGTATCAGTAAGTTTTCCCGAAGGCACCACTTCGCCGGTGATCAGATCCACCAGAGCATCACCGCCCGTATTTCCAAGCTGAGTCATGAGAATCACCGCATCCAGGCCTATATCCAGCAAACACTTTAAGTCCATGACGCCACCTATGTTAAGGACCGCCACAGACTTATTGTAATGCTTCTTTATTGTTTTTAAATTCTCCAGTTCTTCATCAAAGAGCTGATAATCTCCCTTTTCGTTATATCTGTCAGCACCTTCGCCTGAGTTTCTGGAGATCACATAAACCGCTATTTCACTTCCGTCATTTAAAACTTCTTCCTCTGTGATAAGGCACGGAGCGGGATCTTTGTAGGGATTGTCAAAAGTCAGGGTAAACATATCCCTGTTCTGCTCTTTTGCCATGCGATTTATCATTTCAAAATAATCCTGCTTGGCTTTCTCGATAAGTTCCTTCTGTCTGAGCAGCCAAACCTTGGTGGACACGGAAAATCCCGCATTTTCAAATCCCTGCCTGATGGTAGTATCACTTCTGGTGTTCACATCACCGGAACCGGTACCACCGCGAACGGTCTTGTCCACTCCGTTTCCGTACAGAGCTATCCTGCCGCCTTTTTTTATGGGTAATACACCATTATTTTCAAGTAATACCATGCACTCTCCCGCTATGTATCTGGAGAGATTGGCGTGTTCGGTTTCGCGCGTTTTTACTTCAGGGGATTTTGATGCAAAGATTTCCATGGGCAACCTCCTTGTAAATTAAAATATGAAATTTAATGTTTCGATATATGAAACCACCTGATCAATTCTGAAAAACGATATACGATTCAAAGATAAACGTCTCTAATAACTGTCGTTATCGTGTTCCTTGTAATCAACATCATAGGTTCCGTCATCAACAGGCATTATCAGAGCTGCGATTATATAAAGCCAAAAGCTCATGCCTGCAAATATTACCAATATTACTGCGATCAGTCTGACAACTGTAGAATCAACTCCAAAATATTCTGCAAGACCACCGCATACACCAAAAAGTTTACAATCCCTTGTGGATCTCATAAGTTTCTTTTCGCTCATAATGTTTTCCTCCTAAAAATTTGTTTTAGAACTGCGCCATGGAAATTGATGAAATATTTGTTTCTCATCATATCCATATGATCATATCCATATGATACAAAAAGTGTTGATCCGGTTAAATATTTAAAAGCAAACGTTACAAAGTATTATCGTGCGCTTAGAAATTCCTCGAGTTTATTTATCAGACTCTGTTCATCTTCATGATCCACCAAAAATCCATTTATGCCTGCATTCTCAGCTCCCTGCACATTTTCTACTCTGTCATCGAAAAAGATACATTCTTCGGGTACCAGGCTGTATTTATTTAACAGATGCTCGTATATCTCCCTCTCAGGCTTTCCCTTGTGAATCTGATATGATATTACACTTCCGTCCACATCTTTTAAAAAGGGGATTTCAGAAGTGTGTGAGTCATACAGTTCCTTGCAATAATTGGACAGAATATAAATGCCATAACCCTTATCCATCAATTTCTGAACCAGTTCATAAACCTTTGGTCTGTAACAATGCATCAGATGATGATTGATCAAAAGATAATCTATGGCCTCTTTGTCTTCTGGATAAGCCTCATTAAGTGCAATCCTGGTTTCTTCCACACTCACATTTCCAAGGTCAAGCTCATGCCACATGGGAAACTCAAATATCTCCTGCCCGATCCGCATGAAATCCTTTTCTTCAAGGCCAAAATCGGCAAATGCCTCCTTCCATCTGTAGGAGATCAGCACCCCTCCCATGTCAAAGATCAGATTTTTTATCATGAAAACTCCTTTTTTTCTCTTAATCTTATAATACATTATAATATAATTTCATCCTAAAAAACAGTAAAAACCGCATAAAAACAGACCGGTCATTTCGGATAATTCCAAAACACTCCGGTCCGCATCAATTACTTCTTCATTGCACCATCCATCAATGCAACAGAAATCACAGTTTTCACATTTTAAGTTGCAATTCCATGCCCCCAATTTCAATCTATGCAACAGAAATCGCGGCTCACTCATTTTCGGTTGCATTTTCATACTCAAAAACCGCAAACTATGCAACAGAGATCACGGCTCACCCAGTTTCGGTTGCATTTTCATGCTCAAAAGCCTCAATCTATGCAACAGGAATCGCGATTTTCCATTTCCGGGTTGCATCAGCAACGACATATTATTTCTCGCTGATCTTGTTCAATTCATAAGGTGTATTCTGATATACGTAATAATTCAGCCAGTTGGAATAAAGGTCGTTTGAATGGCTTCTCCACTGTAACAGGGGTCTCTTTGACGGATCGTCGTCAGGAAAATAATTGTAAGGAATCTGGATGTCCAGTCCCTTGTTTTTATCCCTGTAATATTCGTTTGAAAGAGTCATCCTGTCATACTCCGGGTGGCCGTTTATAAAGATCTTTTTTCCACCCTCGCACAGAGCAAGGAATACTCCTGCCACATCGCTTTCCGCCAGAACAGTTATATCCTTTATGGCATGTATCTCATCTGCGGGAGTCTCCGTATGCCTTGAATGAGGTGCCAAAAACACATCGTCAAAGCCTCTTACAAGGGGCACCTTTCTGTTCATCACATTGTGCTCATAGATTCCGAAAAGTTTACGAGGGAGCTGCTTTTTGTTGATACCGTAGAAATGATAAAAAGCTGCCTGAGCAGCCCAGCATATAAACACGGTGCTGGTCACATGCTCGTTTGTCCAGTCCATGATCTCTACCATCTCATCCCAATAATCAACTTCCTCAAAGCTTATGTCCTCAACGGGAGCCCCGGTGATTATCATGCCGTCGAAGTATTTGTCCTTTACATCCTCAAATCCCACATAGAATTTATTTAAATGATTTGCGGAAGTATTTGCCGACACATGCTTTGTATTCATGAATGTCACATCAACCTGAAGAGGTGTATTGGACAGCACGCGTAAAAGCTGCAGTTCAGTGTCCTGTTTTATGGGCATGTTGTTTAATATGAGCAGCTGCAGAGGTCTGATATCCTGATGTGTTGCTCGATTTTCATCCATTACAAATATATTTTCTTCTTCCAAGATCTCCTTTGCGGGGAGATCGTTTTGTGTACGGATCGGCATTTTATTTACCCACTATCGGGAAAACCTGCTCACAAATTCATCCTCTGTGATGATAGGTATTCCCAATTCTTTCGCTTTTTTATTTTTTCCTGATGTGGATTCAAAGTCATTATTGACCAGAAACGAGGTCTTTCCGGAAATGCTTCCGGCCACTTTTCCACCACTGCTTTCCACAAATGCTTTGAATTCCTCACGGTTTTTGTAAATATGAACATCACCCGTGATAACAAAGGTAAGTCCCATGCAGGAACCTTCCTTTTTTGTGGCAGGCATCATTACCTCTACTTTAACTTCTTTTAACAATTTGTCAAGAAGTGCTTTGTTTTCCGTATTTTCGTACCAGTTTAAAATGGAACCGCTCTTTTCGGGGCCGATGCCCTCAATATCCGCAAATCCTTCACCGTTTTTTAATCTCTCAAAAAAGCCCTCTGTTCCCAGTTCTCCCACTATCTTTTTGGCAGCATCCGTACCGATCATGGGAATGCAGAGCGCATATATGAATTTTACGGGAGTGACATTTCTGCTCTTCTCAATGGATTCGATAAGATTTGAATAGGATTTTTCGCCAAATCCCTCCATTTCGATTATGGCTTCTTTGTGCTCATGAATATTGTAAATATCCGCAAAATCAGTGATAAATCCCATATTCATAAATTTGATCAAGGTCTCTATGGAAAGACCGTCTATGTCCATGCCGGGTTTGCTGACAAATCTCGAGTATTCTCTGGCATGTTTTGCCTGACACTTCGGATTCATGCAATGCAGGGTCTCTGTTCCTGTCTTTTCGGAAACCTTTACCATGGTCCCTGCTCCGCAGACAGGGCATTTATCAGGGATTTCAAATGTGGTTCCCCTATTATCAGCCTGAATGCATTTGGGGATTATCATATTTGATTTAATGATGGTGAGTCTGGTCTTTTTGTCAGCCCCGATCCCAAGCCTTTTCATCTCACTTATATTGCAAAGACTTGCTCTTTTGACCGTGGTGCCCTCAAGCCATACAGGTTCAAAGACTGCCACGGGCGAAATCGTGCTGGCCGCGCAGCTCCATTCAATATGATCCAGGACAGTATCCGCAGATGTATCCTGCCATTTAAATGCCATTCCTGCGTTAGTGGCATGATGCCCGGTCACGGATCCCGTGGAAGCATATTCTGTATCATCATATGTTATTACCAGCCCGTCAACAGGTATATCAAACTTATTTTCTCTGACGATCTTTGTCCATTTTTCTATGGTTTCCTCAAGGTGCTGTGCATCGGTAAGTTCCCTGTCGACGCAGGTAAAGCCGTTGTCCTCCAGGTATCTCATCCTTTCGCCCCAGGAATTGATCTCTTCATCCGTGTGAACCAGAGTAAACGCATTAAAGCTGACTCCTCTCTCGTCCACCTCATTTAATCTGGGGATATCGAGGGCAAGTGTTCCGGATACCAGATTTCTGGGATTGGAATATTTCTCATCATCTTCGGAAAACTCATTGATGCGTTCAAAATCCGTATAGGAAATGGTGGCTTCACCTCTTACTACCAAATGACCTTTATCCTTTATTTTTTCAGGGATTCCCCTTATATGCCCACGCATATAAGTGATATTTGTGCCATAAACACCGCCGCCCCTGGTCATTATCTTTGTGAGCGCGCCGTCATCATAGGTCACAACCAGTGTAAGGCCGTCCAGTTTCCAAGACAGCCATATTGCTCTGTTTCCGGCCCATTTTTTTAAAACATTTACGTCCTTACTCTTTGCCAGAGAAAGCGCGGGATATTCGTGCTGCTCTCTTTTTCCGGAAGCGATCTCTTCCTCGCTTCCTGTCTTTTGAGTTGGGGAATCCGGTCTGACATAACCGGTCTTTTCCTCAAGAGCTGTAAGTTCATCGAAATACGAGTCCCACTCAAAGTTACTCATTATCTCGTCTTTGTCATTGTAATAGCTTTCTGAAGCTCTGTTTAAAAGCTCCACAAGTTCATCGATTCTTTTTGATTCTTCCATATTGATACCAGCCATTTTTATTTCACAGATTAAGATCTGTTCATGCCACAGATCTCATAAAGTTCATTAAGTTCTTCGCCGGAGACTTTTCTGTACTCTCCCGGTTTAAGATTTCCAAGCTCCACATTCAGAACTCTCAATCGTTTTAAGCTTTTAACTTTTACTCCCAGGCTTTCGCACATTCGCCTAATCTGACGGTTAAGTCCCTGGGTCAGGATGATCTTAAAGGTGTTTTTTCCCACGATCGTAACCTCACAGGGCCTGGTATTTGACTTAAGCTCTTTTAAATACATACCGGCTCCCATTTTGTCTGCAAAAGTCTGATCTATCTCCCTGTCGGTCTTTACAATATATTCTTTTTCATGGCGGTTACTTCCCCGCATCATGGCATTGATAAGGTCTCCGTCGTTGGTTAATAAAAGAAGCCCTTCAGAATCCTTGTCCAGCCTTCCGGCATATGTAACTCTGACAGGATAATCGATAACATCCCTTATGGTCTTTTTTGCATGGGCATCCTTTTCCGTAACAGTGACACCCACCGGCTTGTAATAAGCTAAAACCACTTTTTCATTTTTATTTGAAACAATTTTACCGGAAACCTTAACCTCGTCGCCGGCCCCAACCTTGTCACCGTTTTCGGCTATTTTACCGTTGATCGTGACCTTTCCCTGCAGTATCAGGTCGTCTGCACCTCTTCTGGAACAGACTCCGGCCTCAGCCAGATATTTATTTATCCTTACTTTTTCATCTTCCATCAAACAAGATCACCTCCGGAATGCCGTCTCCTTCAGTAAGGCCCCGCTTTGCTTCACGATCCGCCATCTCATTGTAATAAACATTGCTGTGGGCAGGAACCTTGGTAAATCTGATATTTATCTTTGAAGCCTGAGCCCGCATATACTCAGCATATTTTGAGGTATTGGCGGTCTTTGCCTTCCAGGCGCCGTTCACCCACTTTTCAATACCTTCATAATCATATTTGATCTCCAGCTCATGAAAGCCGTTTTTTATGGCAGTCATGGTGGCATACATGGCTCCGAGCATCTCTCCCGTCACATTTCTCTGGGAGATGGAATCCGGGTTTTTACCGTTTCCGCAGGCGGTAAATATCCGACCGTCAGACAGGATAAAGACGCATCCGAAAGCATATGTCTTTATGGAATCATCATAGCTTCCGTCAACATAGGCAAGTAATGCCCCCTCCTTTGGTCTCTCTGACGGGCTTTCGGTTTTTTCTTCGCTAACGGCTCCACAGGCATTTGATGAAACAATATCTTCTCCCATAAATTCAAGAGCTTCCTCATATGTGGAAAAACCTTTGTATAAGGCCCCCGCAAAGCCATCCACATTTTTTTTGCACTCATCCCAGGTTTTGTATATTCCGGGCTTTATTCCATTTTTTACCGCATAAAAGTTTTTCTTACCTGAATTTGCCATTTTATCCACCAAATATTGTGTTTTACTCTGTGTATTATACCAAAATATACGAATCCTAACAAGGTACAGAATTACAAAGACATGCCAAATGCCTGCAAATATAAAACGGGACAGATAAAAATGCAAAAAAGCCATAAAACTTAAATGCGATCTAAATCTGTCCCGTTTAACAGTTAAAGAGTTGTTAAAACAAACTCTGTTTTATACAATACCCTGAGCCTTCATAGCGTCAGCAACTTTGAGGAATCCTGCAATGTTTGCACCTGCAACATAATCTCCCTCAAGACCGTACTTCTTTGAAGCATCGTCAAGGTTGTGGAAGATGTTAACCATGATTCTCTGAAGCTTCTCATCAACCTCTTCGAAGGTCCATGAAAGTCTCTCAGAGTTCTGGCTCATCTCGAGTGCAGATGTAGCAACACCACCTGCGTTTGCAGCCTTACCGGGAACGAACAATATCTTGTTGTCCTGGAAGAACTTTGTAGCCTCAAGAGTGGTAGGCATGTTAGCACCTTCGCAGACAGCGATTACGCCGTTAGCAACAAGCTTCTTTGCATCGTCAAGGTTAAGCTCGTTCTGTGTTGCGCAGGGAAGTGCGATATCTACCTTAACCTCCCACTGATTTGTGCCTTCTGCGGCCTTGTCATGATACTGAGCTGAAGGACGCTTTGCAGCATACTCTGTAAGACGAGCACGCTTAACTTCCTTAACCTCTTTGAGGAGCTCTACATCGATTCCTTCGGGATCATAGATCCATCCTGTTGAATCTGAACATGTAACGGGCTTAGCGCCAAGCTGCTGAGCCTTCTGGATAGCGTAGATAGCAACGTTACCTGAACCTGAAACAGCACAGGTCTTACCTGCGATGTCGATGCCGTTGCACTTAAGCATCTCCTGTGTCATGTAGAGAAGTCCGTAACCGGTAGCCTCTGTTCTTGCAAGGGAACCGCCGTAGCTTAAGCCCTTACCTGTGAGAACTCCCTCATAGAGACCAGTAAGTCTCTTGTACTGACCGTACATGAATCCGATCTCTCTTGCGCCTGTACCGATATCACCAGCGGGAACATCAGTATCAGCTCCGATATATTTGAAAAGCTCTGTCATAAAGCTCTGGCAGAATGCCATGATCTCTCTGTCTGACTTGCCCTTGGGATCGAAATCGGAACCACCCTTACCTCCGCCAATGGGAAGTCCTGTAAGGGAATTTTTGAAGATCTGCTCAAAACCAAGGAACTTGATGATACCAAGGTTAACTGAAGGGTGAAGTCTTAAACCTCCCTTGTAAGGTCCGATAGCAGAGTTGAACTGTACTCTCATTGCGTTGTTAACCTGTACCTGGCCCTTGTCATCTACCCAGGGAACTCTGAAAAGAATCTGACGCTCGGGAGTGGTAAGTCTCTCGAGGAGTGCATCCTTTCTGTACTCTTCCTCATTTGCTTCGATGACTACACGAAGTGATTCAAGAACTTCCTTTACAGCCTGATGGAACTCGGGCTGAGCAGGGTTCTGTGCTACTACGCGCTCATAAACCTCATCTACATATGACATTTTTATGTCCTCCTTATAAATTAAAAAAATTTGTTTACTGAATATATTTATAAAAATCCGGAAGAAAAAGCCTTGTGCTTAAACTCTGTGGAATTTTTATCAAAAAATATTATATAATGACTTTTTTTAATGTGCAATCACTTTATCAGATTAAACTGCAAAAGTTTTTTTAACTTTTTTCGTTATATTTGCACAAAAAAATAGAGCAAGGCGCAAAAATAGATTAAGATTCATCAATCTATAAGCATCCTCGCTCAAATTAAAATATATCAATTTTTCAAAAAACAGTTCATTCTTTATCAAAAGACTATTCGGCTACAGACTCCACATAATCTTCCTTTACGTAACCGATCTTGCCCTGATAGATAACTTTCCACCAGCCGTTGTCATTTGAGATCGATTCAACGGTCTCTCCCGTTGCAAGAACTCCTATCCTGTCGGCTGTAGTTGAAGCCTGGCTTCTGACGTTGATGGTGGTCGTAGCTTTGACTTTACCGCTTGCAACCTGTCCCTCGGCATTTTCGATAAATGAGAGATATTCACTCTTGATGAAACCGCTGTTACCGTTGTAAACAACCTCTGTCCAGCCGTTTTCCTTTACCTCTCTGATCTCAAGGGTGGTACCGCCGGTAACCTTGCCCAGCTTGTCCGCATTTTCCGAATCGCTGGAACGAACATTAACTGTGGTGTTTGCAGTAGCATATTTTACCTTGTCCGCCTCGGCATTTGCTATGGCTTCCTCAGCATTTGCCACTTCCTCTTCGGTGTTAACCTCTTCCTCATTGGCTTCCTCAGCAGCCATCGACGCAAGAGCTTCGCCCACCTCCGTATTCACCTCGGAATCGATCTCTGAGAGATACTTTAACAGTTCCGGCTTTTCGCTCATCAACTCGTTATATTCTACAGTAACTCTGTTGTTAAAGTCAATAACTTCATCCTGTAACATTTCTTTTCTGATGAATTCGTCATCTTCATCAGTGTTGTCGCTTCTCTTAATATAGAGCTCACCGTTTTCGTTTTTGCAGATATAATATGCCTTATATGCAGGTATCTCATCCTCATGTCCGGTGAGGATAACCTTGAAATATACAAATGCGATACTGCTTCCCTCTTCGGGGCCGGGCATTGTGTAGATCTCAATATTGGTATAATGATCGATATATTTTGACATCTCCAGATATCTGATCATTTCCTGCTCTGAGATATAATCGCAGGTGCTGTTAAGTGTCACCTCGTCGCCGATACCCATGGCATTGTAGTAAGTATAGATGAGAGATGCTATATCCTGATCCTCGTTTGCTACAAGCGGGATCGGCTGATCCACATCGATCTGAACAGTCTCCTCAGCCTGCTCCTGCTCAGCAAGAAGCGCAGCTTCCTGTTCTTTTACCTGTTTGTCTCTTCTAAGTTTTAATGCGAATGAAACCACAAAAGCTATCAGAAGGATAGCCACTACCGGAATGATGATTCTGGCGTGTTTTAAAATATTATCACGTAGACGTGTAAAAAATTCCTTTTTAAACATATTGCTATATCCCTTACCTTTTTCTCCGACGAGTGATGCAAATGCATCCGACAGGAATCGAACCTGCATTTAAGGCGTCGGAGGCCTCCGTTCTATCCATTAGACTACGGATGCAAATTTATTACGAATTTATTACATCACTTTGTCTATAATAGCATAAAACATATATCCTTGTCTACCTTTTCTTGACGTCTGAAGGCCCCCGAAAAATAAGGCTTTAAACCTCAGGCTACTGTGAGTTTGTCCTCTTTGCTGTCATAAAAATATACGGAATCAGACAGAATATCACACAGTTCAAGGGATGTGGAATTCACCTCGTAAACAAGACTTTTAATATACTCTTTTTCCGACTCATCAAAGGCTTTTCCGGTCCATAAAAGTATGACTTCATGGATCGAGCAGGGCAGAACATAAAAATCCCCATCCATATACTCGGATGATATCTCCTTTAACACTCCGGGATACAAAATAGCCGCCGCACCCAGAAAATCATCTGTATTTGTGAGCACATACATATATGTTCCCTCAGGTTTGTCCTTAAACTGAAGTTCTATCTCTTCAGGCGAAAAGCCTTTGTCCTTAAAAAGCCTTGTCACCAGTTTGTCGATGGATTCGCACTTCCATCCGTTTAAGATCGGAGTATTCTCCTCTGCCGCTTCGTCCAGCTCCAGCTTTGTAATGCCCCAGTTCTTTAGATGGGAATTATGGATCAGGATGCTGCCCTTTCCGAGCTTTGAGTCATTGTAAACATAATAATATACCTTCGCCAGATCCAGGACTTTCTCGTAGGGTATATTTTTCAAAAGTTCCTCATTCCTCTCAACAGATATGAGTTTATAACAGATCATGTTCTTTACACTTTCAAAATTCCTGAAAAACCCAAGGTCCACATTCATGTTAAAAGTATCTTCCTTGTAAATGCTTATGAGGAGATCTGTCAGTTCCTCTAAGCTTGTGCCCTTTTCATATTCCTCAAAAAGCTTTTCGACATATATTGTGGGCGACAGATTATTGTTTTTTCTGTTTATCACTACACCGCTGTAGATGACTCCGTTGTTTTTTTGCACATCTTTTGCAAAAACATTATATTCCTCACCAAGTTTGTCAGCTGCAATTTCAGCCATTTTAGTAGCAAATTCCTGTTTGTTCATAATTAATCCTTTCAAATTGTATATAAGTTAGTAAATGATCATTACTTAAATACAGGAATGCGTTAAAAATATATACAAAAATAAAACAAAGGCAATAGTGCAATCTGCACTACTGCCTTATCAGCTTTTGAATATTCAAAAAGATTATGCTCTTGAAAGATACTCACCTGTTCTGGTATCGATCTTAATAACATCTCCCTGATTTACGAAGAGAGGTACATTAACCTGAGCGCCGGTCTCAACGATAGCGGGCTTTGAAGCACCTGTTGCTGTATCGCCCTTGAATCCGGGTTCGGTATCTGTGATCTCAAGCTCTACAAATAAAGGAGGCTCAACTGAGAATACACTGCCATTGTGTGAGCAAACCTTACACATTTCGTTCTCTTTAACGAACTTCATAGCGTCGCCTACAGTCTCCTTGTCAAGAGCGATCTGCTCATAGGATTCTGTATCCATGAAGTTGTAAAGGTCACCGTCTGCATAAAGATACTGCATATCTTTTCTATCAATACGTGCCTGAGGGCATTTCTCTGTGGGTCTGAAAGTCTTCTCAACCACACCGCCACTCTTAATGTTCTTTAATTTTGTTCTTACGAAAGCTGCTCCCTTACCGGGTTTAACATGCTGGAATTCAATAATCTGGTAAACGTTTCCATCATACTCAATGGTGATACCATTTCTGAAATCGCCTGCAGAAATCATACTTAAGTCCTCCTAAAGTTTTCACGAATAATTCTAATCCATTTTAATATATGAACTGCGTTATTTCAACCTTTTTTTATTCTATTTTACAAGTTTCGGCCTGTGGCAAAAAAATTCTGTTACACTTTTTATTTTTAAGGCTACTTTTTCTTATCCAGCACAAAGTCGATGGCTTCAATATATCCCTTAAGTCCTTTTCCGTAAATCTGCCTGTCACATACGGGGGCAGTCACGGAAATCTTTCTGAAGTCCTCTCTCTTTGTGATATCGGATATATGGATCTCAACCTTTGGCACTGTGATACTTGCCAGAGCATCTCTGATTGCATAGCTGTAATGGGTGTATGCGCCGGGGTTAATGACTATCCCCTCCGTGCCGTCAAAGTAGGAATCCTGGATCCTGTCTATGATGGCGCCCTCATGGTTTGACTGAAAAACCTCGATCTCATTGCCGGATTCTTCTGCTTTTGTGGCAATCATATTTAACAGATAATCATAATCCTCATTGCCGTAAACACTTTTTTCCCTTATTCCCAAAAAATTGATATTGGGTCCGTTGATAACTAAGATTTTCATTTATCTCCCATCCTTTTTATAATTTCATCTGCTATCTCGCTGATGCTCTTATTGTCCACATCGACGATGATATCCGCACATTCCGTATAAGCCCCATCCCTTTCAGCAATCATTTCTTTGATCCTGCCGAAGGGATCCTCACACTGTAAAAGAGGCCTTGTTTTGCTTCTTTTTACTCTTTCATAAACCGTCTCAGGGGTTGCCCTCAGATACACGACGGTTCCGATCTTTTTGATAATGGGTCTGTTCTCCTCCCTGACAGGAGTACCGCCACCCAGGGACAGGATCAGATTTTTCGACTCTGAATCACCGTATTTTTTTAAAAGCTCTGTCTCCAGATTTCTGAAATATGCTTCTCCGTTTTCCTCAAAGATCTCGGATATTTTTCTGCCTTCTTTATTTTCGATGACGTTGTCAGTATCGTTAAATTCGCATTTGAGAAGAAATGAAAGTTTCCTTCCTACGCTGGATTTTCCGCTTCCCATATACCCTTCAAGGACGATCCGGCCATCGGTATTTAAAAATTTGTTTTTATATTCACTCATAAAGATTTATACCTGCGCATTTTTCAAAGATTATAAGTCACTATTTTTTTAATTTTGCCAGGATCTCATCAGCAGTTTCGTCATTTATCTTTTCCCCGGTCATAAGTTCAAATGCTATGATCCCCTGATACAAAAGCATCTTCAGACCATTATAGGCCTTTCCTCCGTTCTTTTTTACAAGCTTCATAAATAAAGTCTCTTCCGGATTAAAAATCAAGTCATAACCCACCTTCACCTTTTCATAAAAGGCATCATTGTCGCAGACTGCCTCATCGACCTTCGGATACATTCCCACGCTGGTAGCCTGTATGGCAATATATTTGTCTGCGCTTTCCTGCATCAAAAATTCATCCATAGGCATTGCCATAAGAGCCTTGCTGCCATCCGGAAAGATTTTTTCTGCTTCTTCTATGATATCCATTGCCTTTTTTTGCGTACGGTTACAGATTATGATCTCCTTTGCCCCGTTTTCCAAAAGCATCATGACAACAGCTCTTGCCACGCCGCCTGCACCAAGGACAACGATCCTCTCACCCTTAATATCAACGCCGTCGGAGCACATTGCTCTGTATAATCCGGGCATATCCGTATTATATCCCTTAAAACCGCCCGAAGTCCTTACCAGAGTATTTACCGCACCTATCTTTGCAGCTAATGGATCTATCTCTTTTAAGGATGCTATCACACGGCTTTTATAAGGCACTGTCACATTCATACCCAAAAAGTTCAATGCATAAGCGCCTTTTACCGCTTCCTCCACCCTGTCTTCATCTACCCTGAAAGCCCCATAGCACAGGTCCACTCCCAGTTTTTCCGCCAGTGTATTATGTATGAGTGGAGACTTTGTATGCTCCACAGGATTACCCAATAGTCCGCAGATACGGGTAGTTCCGCTTATATCCCTCATTGTTTTCCCTCTCTCTTAAGCTTTCTGTGATAAAAAAACAAAACTATCTTTTCCAATACGCGTTTCAAAACGATCTGGATCTCTTCCCTGGGCAGGATCTTTTTAGTGAGAATAGCATATATGCCGGATCTTTTTGCTCCCCACACGTCTGTAAAAATCTGATCCCCCACAAACATTGTGGTGTTTTTGTCCGTTCCCATATCCTCCATGGCTCTTTCATACCCTTTTCTAGACGGTTTTGAAGCCAGAAATTCATATTTTGAACCCACGGCATCGGCAAAAGGCTTTACTCTGTACTCCTTGTTATTGGAGAGTAAAACCGTATCAAAGCCTATACCCTTAAGCCTATTAAACAGTTCAATACTCTTTTCATCCGCAGGATCCCCATGGGGCACCAGTGTATTGTCTATATCAAAAATTATTCCTCTGTATCCCTTTTCATACATTCCTTCATAATCCACAATGTATGCGGAATTCAGTTCTTCATCCGGAAAAAAAGAATCCAAAAATGCCATAAATAATATCTAAGACCTTTCCTAGTGATAATGATCCGTATTTTTTACTTATAAGTTCTTATAAATACTTAAATAAACATATATTTAATACAATATACTCTAAAAATGTATATCATACACCGCGAGACATCAAGTAAAGACTGAAAAACTTTTATCTTATATCTAGATCTGAGAATACTGACTGTTATACATCTGAGCATAGAAGCCTTTTTTGCTTAAAAGTTCATCATGGTTTCCCTGTTCCACGATATGACCGTCCCGCATCACTATAATCACATCGCTTTCTCTGATGGTGGAAAGTCTGTGAGCCACAATAAAGCTTGTCCTGCCTTCCATCATAAGTTTAAAAGCATTCTGGATCCTTTGCTCAGTCATGGTATCAATGGAGCTGGTAGCTTCATCCAATATCAACATGGGCGGAAGTGACAGCATTATCCTTGCGATGCACAACAGCTGCTTCTGGCCCTGGCTTAACGCGCCGCCGTCCTCGCCGATTACAGTGTCATATCCTTTTGGAAGGCGCCTGATAAAGCTGTGAGCGTGGGATTTTTTAGCCGCATCCACCACTTCTTCATCCGTGGCTTCAGGCCTGCCCATTCTGATATTATCTCTGATGGTTCCTTCCTGAAGCCATGTTTCCTGAAGGACCATGCCGAAATTATCTCTTAAGCTGTGCCTTGTCACATTTCTGATATCGTGCCCATCCACACTTACCCTTCCCTCGCATACATCATAAAACCTCATAAGGAGATTTATAAGTGTTGTCTTTCCACAGCCGGTAGGTCCCACAATGGCCACTCTCATGCCGGGTTTCACATTCAGATTCAAATGCTCGATAAGGGGTTTATCCTCCAAATAGTGGAAATTTACATCCTTCAGTTCTACATATCCTTCAACCTTTGACAGGCTTAATGCGCCTGCGTCATCAGGTATCTCACTTTTTTCATCAAGGATCTCAAAGATCCTTCCCGCACAGGCTAACGCATTTTGCAACTCCGTGATAACACCGCTTATCTCATTAAAGGGTTTGGTATATTGATTTGCATAGCTTAAAAAGCAGGACAGTCTGCCCACTGAGATCCCACCGGATATCGCAAGCAGCGCTCCGAAAATACCTACTCCCGCATACACAAGTGAATTTACAAATCTGGTGCAGGGATTGGTAAGGGATGAATAAAAAATCGCCTTTGCGGAAACCTGCTTCAGATTCTCGTTAATATCTTCAAATTTTTCTATAAAATCATTCTCTTTTGAAAAGCACTTTACTACTTTTTCATTCGAGATCACTTCTTCGGTAAGAGCCGTCTGCTTAGCTTTTATCACAGACT
Organism: Acetatifactor sp.; assembly: GCA_024695935.1. Lineage (GTDB taxonomy): Bacteria > Bacillota > Clostridia > Lachnospirales > Lachnospiraceae > RGIG10340. The sequence goes on along the minus strand of JAILHH010000003.1, from coordinate 53,576 downwards.
GTTCCTTAAACAAAGAAAATGTCCTTCCCGATATAAATTTTGCCACCAAAAATGATACCGGTGTAATGCAGACCACCACCAGGGCGATAGGCACGTTTGTGACAAGCATAAAGACCAAAGTGCCTACGATTGTAAGGACTCCTGTAAAAAACTGGGTAAAGCCCATCAGAAGTCCGTCCGCAAAGGTATCGACATCCGATATGACTCTGTTTACGATATCGCCGTAAGCCTTTGAATCAATATATCTGATGGGAAGCTTTTGGATCTTTTCAAAAATATCCTCCCTGATATCCTTTACGACTCCGAAGGTGATCCTGTTATTCAAATGACTCATCAGCCATTGACATAGCGCCATCAAAATGACGCAGGAAATGATCACAAAAATCTTTCCAAAAAGCCCTTTAAAATCCACATTACCCTTGCCGATCAGCATATCTACTCCGTCACCTGTAAGGATAGGTATGTAGAGACTTAATGCCACAGTGATGGCAGCAAGTATCAGGCTTAATAAGACAAGCAACCTGTAATTTTTTATATACACGAATATCCTCTTTACGATCGAATTTTTCATTATAACGCAACCTCCTTTTCCTCGGGGTATTGCGAATAATAAATATCCCTGTAAACAGACGATTTTTTCAAAAGTTCATCGTGTGTTCCATACATTTCCATATCACCGTCATTCAAAACCAGAATGTGATCAGCATGGCGAATGGAGGAAGCACGCTGAGAGATTATGATCGTGATCTTTCCGGCTCTGCTGTTGTAAATAGCTGTTCTCAGATTCTTTTCCGTGACAAAATCAAGGGCTGAAGCCGAGTCATCAAGTATAAGTATCTCGCTGTTTTTTACCAGTGCTCTTGCAATGGTAAGCCTCTGTCTCTGACCACCCGAAAAGTTTTTTCCCTCCTGAGAAACCGGTGCGCTTAAACCGCCTTTTTCCAAAATGATATCCTTTATCTGAGCGTCTGTCAGGGCCTGCCACATTTCTTCATCAGTGGCATCCTTTTTTCCGAATCTTAAATTTGATTCAACTGTTCCTTTGAACAATACTGCCTTTTGAGGAACTATGCCAAAGATCTCTCTGATCTTATTTTGGTCATATTCCCTTATGTCCTTTCCTTTTAACAGCACTTCACCGCCTGTTGCGGCATAAAAATTAGAAAGCACATTTACCAAAGTCGACTTTCCGCTTCCGGTACCTCCTATGATGCCGATGGTCTCGCCTTTTTTTATGACCATATTGATATCGGTCAGTGCCTCATCACCGCCTCCGCCATAGGAAAATGACAGGTGACGGGCTTCAAGAACGATCTCTGTATCCTGCTCATTTGTTTTTGAGATTCTTTTACTCTCATTTTCCGGGACAGATCCTGCAATCTGCCAATCATCAGGAGTCACCTCCAGGGCATCAGCCACTCTCTCTGCACTGGCCAGGGACTTGGAAATATTAACGATCAGATTTGCCAGTTTTACCAGCTCCACAAGGATCTGAGACATGTAATTTATGAGCGCCACGACTTCTCCCTTTAAGAGGATCCCTGAATCCACTCTGCCTGCACCCACATAGAGGATAAGAGCGATACCCAGGTTTACGATCACAAGCGTCATGGGATTTAAGTAAGATGAGATCTTGCCTACATTTACCTGCGCTCCCATAAGTTCCTTTGTAAGTTCATTGAATTTATCCGTTTCCTTGCCCTGCCTGTTAAAAGCACGCAGTACTCTCACACCTGTCAGATTTTCCCTGGTGGTCTTAAGCACACGGTCAAGCTTGTCCTGAACCTTTTTGTACATAGGCTTGGTTATGATCATAATGCCAAACACAACAAGACTTAAAACAGGTATAACTATGGCAAAGATCAAAGCTGCTTTAAAATCAATGGTAAAAGCCATGATCATGGCACCGAATACTATGATTGGTGACCTTAGAAAAAGACGAAGTGACATATTTACTCCGGATTGAACCTGATTAATATCACTTGTCATTCTGGTTAAAAGAGTGGAGGTTCCCACCTTATCCAAAGTAGCATAATCAAAACTTTGGATATGCTTAAACAGTGCACTTCTAAGTTTCGCAGAAAATCCTACGGCAGCTCTTGCCGCAAAAAACTGCGCCGTCACAGAAAAAGCAAGTCCCAAAAGACCCAACAGCACCAGCACTCCGCCCATTAAAAGAATATATCTTTTGCCGCTTTCGGGATCCGGATTTCCGATTCCGTTGTCGATTATCCCCGCCATAACTATCGGGACAAACAGCTCAAGCACTGCCTCCACAAGTTTAAATCCCGGGGCCAGCACAGCCTCTTTTTTGAAATTTTTGAAATATACAAGCAAACGCTTCATGTCTGTTCCTCATATACTGCCAGGCAGTAATCGTCAAATTCAAAATTGTCTGCGTTTAGTACTTTTCTACCAACAATTGCAGGAATTCCTTCACCTATGCACTTTCCGTAAGCTTCTTTTCGGGTCCACAAACGGTAAAACTCCCTGTTTTGAAGGGAATAGTTCAAATTTACCAGTTCTTTATATTCGTCCTCATGAAAGAATCTCTTTGCCAGATCAAGGTTTTTAAGGGGATTGATCTTCTCTATATCTGCTCCGATATCACTACCCCCATCCGAAATAGCCAAAAAACAATATTTTCCGGAATGGGACAGACTGAATTTCTGTTCCTTGTCAGAAAATGAAGGCTTCCCCTTATCAGAGTATACAATATTAAGAGCAATAGGCTTATCTATTAAACCTGTGATCCTTTCCAGGGAATAGGGCTTTAAATCCTGTAGTCTGCTGCAGCCTTCGCCCCTTAGAGCAAGCTGTAATAGCAGCCTCCCTGCGATCAGTTCATTTTGCCTCTTAGCTGTTTTTCCTATAAGCTCCTCTTTGGGAATACCTGATAGATCCGCATATATGCCGGGAAACCCCTCATTCGGTATCTCTGTCAACAAAAAACGACTCATACGCTTCTCCCCATTATAAAAATAAGCAAAGTCTTCCAAAACAGTTACTTTGCTTATCCGCACTTTAAAATCATATATTTTTTTAATTCCTGTGTCAATCGTAAGATATTCTTTGCTATTATAACATTCTCTCTTCACCAGTGACCACGTAAGATCCTTAATTTGTTTCAAAGTAATCACGCTATGGACCGCTTCAACGATCACTTCAGCTATTGCGACCGGGCAATTTATAGTTTAAATCAAACTTCTATAGAAATTAACTGCACACTCTCATTTCCGTAAATTACCGGTATTACGGATTTACAGTTTTAATCGCTTTTCCGCTGAAATAACCGTAACTCTCCTCTTTCTACAAGGACTCAAACTACAGTTTTACAGTTATTCTTAAGAAATCTTGGATTTAACTGTATAGCAATTTTTGTTCTTACAGTAATTAACAAAAATCTGCCAAAATAACCGTAAACCAAAATTAAATCCTACAGTTATTTTTATGAGTTTTGGGAAATAACTGTAATGCAAAAAAATCATTACGGTTATAATTTAAATAATCATATTAAAACTGTATCAATCCAAAAACTGTTACGGTTATAATTGAGAATATTTTAAAATAACTGTAACCACCTAAATCGGGTTACGGTTTAAATTCAAAATCAAGTAAAAAGACTGTATTTTCAGCAATAAAGCACTATCTCACCGCTTATGGAGGATGTGTTTTAACAAAAATCTCTGTCACTTTACTTATAAAGAGATTAGTGGCTTTTGAAGGCTGTGGTACTACACCTATAAAGTGGGCTAAACTTATATAGTCTATGCTCTTTGCCTGTAAAGGCCATGTTCATTGCAGGCAAAGGCTGCATAAAGGCTGCGGGCAACATTTATTTGCCCGCAGCCCTGCATAAACATTATTAATACCGATACAAAAAAACTCAGGAACAGGTATACGCCTAGAACTTCAAAGCCTCTTTGTAGAATTCCACAAAGTCCTCATAGCCTTCTTTGTTTAACTGTTCCTTCTGGAACTTCTTGTTCTTGTTCATTCTGGTGACCAGAACCTGCATGCCTTTTGCTCTCTCATCTTCGGCCTGTTTCATGATCTTTGCAAGTTCGTCGCCGTTTACGCCTTTTTCAACCAGGTAACATACATTCTTTGGTCTGGTGGGCACCTTAAAGCCCCTCTCCATAAGAAGCAGCACGATCCTCTCGAATCCGATAGAGAATCCGCATGCCGGTACATCTTTTCCGGTAAACTTGCCTACCATGGTATCATATCTTCCGCCGCCACCGCAGCTTCCGCCAAACTCAGGCATTGCGATCTCAAAAATAGTTCCTGTATAATAGCTCATTCCTCTTACAAGCGTGGGATCAAATACAAGTTCAAAGGAATCTGCCTTGCAGCTTTCCACAACGGCGATGATCTCCTTAAAGGAATCCATAACCTCTTTGTCTAGATAATCCTTTAATGCATCCGCAATGAAATTGACACCGTTTGAAGCATCATTTACTTTGGTGAAAAGCTCCAGATATTTGTCGCAGACTGCAGCATCAAATCCGTTTCCGACAAGTTCTTCCCTGACGCCGTCGATTCCGATCTTGTCCATTTTATCAAGTGTAATGAATACTGAGTCATAATCCTCTTCATTAAATCCGGCATATGAAGCCATAGCCTTCAAAATACGGCGGTCGTTGATCCTGATCTGGAAATTTCTAAACTCCAGTTTTGTAAGTGTGGTGGTGGTAGCAAGGATAAGCTCGATCTCTGCAAGGTTTGAAGCCTCACCGAGAATATCGATATCACACTGCATGAACTGTCTGTAACGGCCTCTCTGAGGACGGTCCGCACGCCATACATTTCCCATCTGAAGCGCCTTAAAAGGACTTGGAAGAACAGCAGAATTGTTAGAATAAAATCTGACAAGGGGAACAGTCAGATCATATCTAAGTCCTCCGTCCACAACCTCATCCTCTGTTGTGGCATCAGCCACATTGAGTTTTTCTCCGCGCTTAAGTATTTTAAATATAAGCTTTTCGTTGTCTCCTCCGGCTTTGCAGTTAAGGTTTCCGATAGCTTCAACTGCGGGAGTCTCAATTGATGTAAATCCAAATTTACCGTATGTATCTTTTATAACACCGATGACATAATCCCTGATCTGCATTTCTTCAGGCAAGATGTCCTTCATTCCTGTGGTAGGTTTTTTATTGAGCGTAATAGCCATTCTCTATGCCTTTCTTTAAAAAACTTCAAATTTTAGTCTTTAAAAATGATATATTCTTTTTTTATCTGTGTCAAGATTTTAACACAGTAATGCAATAAATATATCAATGCCTGCTGTTTAACATGATATTGCGGGTGATCTCATTCAGATCGTTTAAATGCGCTTTAAAAAATGACTTATAGGACTCGCAGAATCTGTTTGCCGTTTTTCCTTCTTCATTTTGATAAAAATGTCTGTAGCATCCGCCCCTGCAGATATGATAATACTCGCAGCCGGTGCACCCCAGTCTTACTTTTTGGGAAGTTGAAAGAAAATCGGATTTCACCCTGCTTTGATCAATATCATCAAGGGAATCCTTATTTAAATTCCCAAGTCTGTACCCGTCAAGCACATAGAAATCACAGGGATAAACCGAACCGTCCGCTTCAATAACATACTGACTCTGACACACTCCCGACTGGTCGCAGCAATCCGGTGCTCTTCCCAAAAGTATGGCCACATAGTTTTCAAACTGGCGGATATACGGCTGTCTGCCCTGCTTTAAGTCTTCAAACCAGCACTCGAACAACTCATTCAAAAAACTCCCGTACTCATAAGCAGAAGGTGAATAATTTTCCATATTCTCTCTTATGGGAGGTAAACATGGTATAAACTGCAAAAAATCCAGATTATTTTTTTGATAAAAAGAATAGATCTTTCTGGCCTGCTTGACCGTTATCCTGTTTACCACTGTCAGGATGTTAAATGGAACCTTTTCTTCTTTTAATATGTTGATGGCTTCGTTGACCTTTGCAAATGTATCTTCACCGCTCTTTGTATGCCTGCAGGCATCATGGCTGCCTTTTTTACCGTCAAGAGAGATTCCTATCAAAAAATCCTCCTGCCTGAAAAACTCTGCCCACTCCCTGCTTATGGATAAACCGTTTGTCTGCAGAGCATGCCTTACCTTAATATCATTCTTATTATATTTGCGCTCTAACTCCGCAGCTTTCTTAAAAAAATCTAGCCCACGCAAAGTCGGTTCGCCGCCCTGATAAGCGATGGTGCAAAATCCCTGCGCCATATCAAATGCCTTTTTTATTACATTTTCCAAAGTTTCTTCCGTCATGAAACCGTAATTGGAAACAGATCTGTTGTCCATCTCATCCGCATAAAAGCAATAATCACAATGCATATTACAGTTTCCGGAGGAAGGTTTGATCATCATGCTGACCGGATGCATATTTAATCTCTCCAAAACCATTTCTATATTTTTATTTATGATCTCTTTAATCCGACTCTATCATACTGTTCTATGGGAGCCTCATTTTCCTTCATCAGTTTTACCATAAGACCCTGCATATGCTCTTCCATATCGGGATCTGAAATGGGAGAAAGTTCCTCAGGGTCAGCATATAGATCATAAAGCCTTGTGCCCTGCCTGTAAGCCCTGTCATCAGACTGAGCCTTTAATTTCATTACAGGCATTCCTTTCGTAAATCCAAACTCATCCGTTACTCCAATATGACTTAATTCCTCTCTAGTAAAAGAAGACGACATATGCATAGGCATCAAAGTATAATTATAAAGAGGACCGTTCTTAGCACTTACCGGAGCCTTCATATACACAAAACGGCCGTCCGTCACATTGATATGACCTCCGAATATTCCAAACAGCGCACCCTCTCTGATTGCTTCATCATTTTTTATGACAGGTGTAAGACTTCTGCCATCCATAAACTCAGGGGGCTCGATATCAAAAAACTCTGCCAATGTCGCGGGAATGTCAACGGTCTGCGCCAGGGATGACCGTCTCTCACCGGGATGAGGGTTTCTCGGATCATGGATGAAAAACGGCGTATGAATAAGCTCATCATATTGAGGAAGCACGTTTTTGCCCATCCATTCCTTTTCGCCAAGCATAAATCCATGGTCGGTATTTACGATGAGCATGGTATCCTGCCACATGTCTTTTTCATCCATAATATCAAGAAGTTTTCCCAGATATCTGTCGCACATACTCATAAGGGCGGCATATTCCATTCTGGCGTGTTCGGTCTCCTCAGGCGTGCAATGGTTTTTACCATAATCCGGCCAGTCAAAGTGATCGCCGTGATAATCATGGGGATAGAGATCCTTGTACTCTTTTTGAGAATAAAAGGGCTCATGGGGATCAAATGCTTCGATCTGCAAAAACCATCTGTCCTCGTCACAGTTTCTCTCGATAAAATCAAGGCCGTTAGCAAAAGTATGAGCCTGAGGCATGTCCTCTTCCCGCTTTAAAAACTCCCTGTTTACCCAGTCCTGCCTCCAGAGCTTACCGCTTCTGTTACTTACAGTTTTGGGGATCACGGGATCTGCGACCTGTCCCATCCACGGGTCTCCCTCCTGACCTCTGACCATCTCGAAGCTGGTAAATTTGTTAAGATATCCGCTTCCTCCTACTTCCCAATAATGATAATGGTCAGTAGAAATATGAGTATAAATACCCGCAGCCGAAAGCCTGTCTATAACAGAATCATCAAAGGGCTGCATGGGGCACCACCCGGTATGGAGAAAATTATACCTGCCCGTATGGAGTTCCCGCCTTGCAGGCATGCAAGGCATGCTTCCGCCATAAAAATTGTCAAAAGTGATTGTCTTTTCCCCAAGTCTCTTAAAATTCGGAAGTTTTGTAAAATCACATCCGTAATTTGGTAAAAACCTCCTGTTTAAAGAATCAAACAATAACATTACAGCTCTCATCTTTGCTTCTTCCTCCCAAAAATACCACTTAAACCAAAATTCCTCAAAAACTATGCAAACAGATCTTTTTTTCTCCTGATCATATCATCGATCTCATCTATGTAAAGCTTTACTTCCTTTACATTGTCACACCTGCTTATATCACCGTTTTCGTCAACCCGCTTTGTGACTGTTCCCGCGCCGCAGGCCACGATGGTCTGGACCTCTTCCATGATGAGCATATTATAAAGACCGAACTTCCCTTCAGCGGCATATCCGACATTTTCAAAATTGCCGGACATATTCTTTTGCCTGTAGAGATAATATGGCTTTAATCCAAGGCTCTTTGCGGCCTCAGATGCTATTTCCATTGTTTCATCCGTATTGTTAAGCTCAGATATCCCATTTTCCCTGATCCACTGTGAAAGCCTGGATGCACGCTTTATTGCAAGAGAATGCACGGTAAGGGATTCAGGCTTTAACCTTAAAACTTCCTCAGCTGTAAACCTGATTTCATCTGTGCCTTCACCGGGAAGCCCCAAAATCAGGTCCATATTGATATTGTCAAACCCTGACTTTCTGGCCAGGTCATAAGCTTTATAAACCTGTTCCACTGTGGCCTTTCTTCCTATAAAATCCAGAGTCTTTTGATTGAAAGTCTGAGGATTTACGGAGATCCTGTCCACTCCCATTTCCTTTAAAACTTTTAATTTATCCTCAGTTATGGAATCGGCACGACCGGCTTCAACGGTAAATTCCATAACAGTGCTGAAATCAAAAAGCTCACGAACCTTTTTTAACAGTCTCTCAAGCTGAGACGCCGAAAGGGTTGTGGGTGTTCCGCCGCCCACATACACGGTGTCAAGGATCTTTCCCTTAAAAGCACTGCTTACATATTCAAGCTCCTTTATAAGTGCGTCAATATAATCATCCACAATATCTTTCATTGCAGCGATGGGATAAGACGTAAAGGAACAATACAGACATGTGGTAGGACAAAAAGGAATTCCTATATAGAGACTGTATCCGTCCCTGCAATGGATATTGAAAAGCAGATTCCTTTCACGCTCCGCAATATCTATGCTAAGTTCTATCTTTTCGTCACTTACCATATGCATCTCTTTGTAAAACCTTCTGATGCTTTCATGGTCTTTCCCCTTGTTTAACAAAGACAAAGCGATCTTTGTGGGTCTGATACCGGTAAGATTCCCCCAGGGAAGCGTCTTTCCCGTCTTTTTTGAAAAGACCTTATACATAAATCTCTTAAATGCATTTTTAAAATCCTTGTCACGGTCGCCGGAAAAAGAATCCTTTTCCTCATCAAATTCAAATTCGAACCTGTCACCGTCCGCAAACAAAAAAACACTCTTTTTGTCATCAACATCTATTGTCAAAAATAAATCCTTTAACAGTTCATGCCTCTTGGCAAGCCCTGTATTTTCCGTTATTATCCCCTGTAATTTACCGGGATAAAAAGCGCGGAAAATGGAATTTACATCATATTCATATTCAGCCTTTGAAAGTTTAATACTATACATTTTTGATTCCTTTATAATCTTAAATCAATACTTAAAAAGAGGACGGATAATCCGCCCTCCAAATCATCAGTCAAACAAGCAGGGATTAAACTCCTTTTCATGGCCAATGGTGGTCATCATGCCATGTCCGGGATAACATTTTGTATCATCCGGCAGCAAAAAAAGTTTTTCCTTTATGCTCTTCATAAGTGTATTATAATCTCCCGTCGGGAAATCATATCTTCCGTAGGACTCTCTGAAAAGTGTATCTCCACAGAATAAATGGGAGCCTTCGGGGAAATAATAACAGCACCCGCCCTCGGTATGTCCCGGAGTTTCGATGACCTTAAATGTCATGCCCTCTATGGTTATCTCTTCTGAGTCATGCACATAGACATCGGCCTCAACCGAAGCTTCCCGTCCCATACTGCGGGACACATTTTTTCTCGTATCTGACAGAAGGTCTTTTTCCTTTTCGGAAGCATATACTTTTATACCGCCTGCAGCCTCTTTTAAATCATCCACACCGTAGATATGATCGAAATGGCCGTGAGTCAAAAGTATGGCAGATACCTCTATTCCGTTTTCTTTTAATTTTTCAAATATTCGTTTGCCATGGTCTGCGGGATCAATGACTATTGCCCTGTTTTCACCCTTTCTGTAGGCAAAATAGCAATTGGTCTGAAGTTCCCCCAGGCACATGCCGCCGATAACGATCTCTCCCATCAGCCGGAAGTCCTTTCTATGTCGATAACACTCTCAACATTTCTGATCTTTTCCACAAGGCGTTTAAGTTCATCCCTGCCGGTGATCTCAATGCTGAATTTGAGTGTGGCAAGTCCCTGTTTGTTGGTATTAGTATTTAGGGACATGATATTGATATTTTTTTCGGTGAGGATCCTGGTTATGTCATTTAACAGACCGCTTCTGTCATTTGCATAAACAGTGATATCCGCATTGTATTTTTCCTTGTTGTTCTCGCTTCCTTCCTCCCACTCCGCGTCTATCATGCGGACCCTGTCGGATTCGGGAAGGTTCACGATATTGATACAATCGGTTCTATGGATGGAGATTCCTCTTCCTCTTGTGACAAAACCGACTATCTCATCACCGGGTACAGGCGAACAGCACTTGGAAAATCTGACTGACAGATCCGCGATACCCTTTACCACGATACCGCTCTTTGACTTTGCAAAAGCAGGGCGGTTACCTCCCATGTTGCCGGTCTCGGCAATACTTGCCAGGACTTCCTCGTTGGTCATGGCTCTCTTATGGTCTCTGCCATAGAGCTCCATAAGTTTGTTCACTACCTGCCCTTCTTTTAAGGCACCATGACCTACAGCGGCAAGCACACTGTCCCAATCCCTAAAACCGTATTTGTGCTGGATAACAGCCATATACTCGGGGATCACGATATCCGTTGTATCTATGGATTTTGCCTTGCAATAAGCTTTTAATATTTCTCGGCCCTTTGCAATATTATCATCCTTTACCTCAGCCTTAAACCACTGATTTATCTTGTTTTTTGCCTGAGTGCTCTTTACAATATTTAACCAGTCCCGGCTCGGACCTTTTGCATTCTGAGATGTAATGATCTCAACTCGGTCACCGTTTTTTAATTCATAATCAATGGTAACCAACTTTCCGTTAACTCTGGCACCTATCATCTTGTTGCCCACAGCCGAGTGAATGCTGTATGCAAAATCGATGGGTGTGGAGCCTGCAGGAAGGTTTTTTACTTCACCGGTGGGGGTAAAGCAATATACATTGTCCGCAAACAGATCCAGGTCATTTTTTAACAGACTCATGAATTCCACATTGTCGGACATGTCTCGCTGCCATTCAAGGATCTGACGGAGCCATACAAGTTTCTCTTCCTCCTGAGTCTCCACCTGTTTTCCGTCTGCGTTTTCCTTGTATTTCCAATGGGCTGCAATACCGTATTCCGCAGCTTTGTGCATCTCATAGGTCCTGATCTGAACCTCAAAGGGCTGACCTGAAGAACCTATAAGTGTGGTATGAAGGGACTGATACATATTTGCCTTTGGCATGGCAATATAGTCTTTGAATCTGCCGGGGATGGGCTTGTACATCTCATGAATTACACCAAGCGCGGCATAACAGTCCTTCACATCGTTTACTATGATCCTGACTGCAAACAGATCATATATCTGATCCAGAGTTTTATTCTGGTTCTTCATCTTTTTGTAAATACTGAAAAAGTGTTTTACTCTGCCGTCAACTCTTGCCTCAATGCCGGCATTTTTGATATGATTGCTCACTTCCTGCACAATGCCGCTGATGTAAGCTTCTCTGACACTTTTTCTGGCATTTATCTTTTCGGCCAGATCATAATATACGTCCGGCTCCAGATATTTAAGAGACAGGTCGTCAAGTTCTATCTTTAACTTACTGATGCCAAGCCTCTGTGCGATGGGACAATAGATTTCCAAAGTCTCTCTGGCTATCCTCTGCTGGCTTTCCGGAGACTTGTATTTCAACGTCCTCATATTATGAAGACGGTCCGCAAGCTTGATCATGATGACCCTGATATCCTTTGCCATTGCAAGGAACATCTTTCTGAGATTGACAGCCTGCATCTCAAGCTTCGAATCAGAATGCTCACCCGTATTATCGGTCTGGGACAGGGGAAGCTTTTCCAGTTTTGTGACGCCGTCGACCAAAAGTGCCACGTCATCTCCAAACTCTTTTGTAATGTCTTCCACAGTCAAGATGGTATCTTCCACCACGTCATGTAAAAGTCCGGCCACGATGGTCTCTTTGTCAAGTTCCAGTTCCGCCAGTATTATGGCAACATTAAGAGGGTGAACTATATAGGGTTCACCCGATTTTCTGACCTGATCTTTGTGGGCATCACAAGCGATCCTGTAAGCCTTTTCGATCATGGAGATATCATCGCTTGGATGATATTTTCTGACACAGTTTATAAGGTCCTGATAGAGGTCATCCGGACTTTTGAATTCAGGTTCATTATCCAGTTTTTCATTTTCTGCGGTTAATACTTTAGTTTCTTCCGGCATAAACCTTACTCCGTCTCTCAGATGAAAAAATTATTTTCCGGGATATACAAGAGCCGATTCAACCCTGTAATCTGCAAGTTTCTTGCGTCCCTCAAGACCTGCCAGTTCAATGAGGAATACCATTCCCACTACTTCGCCGCCCATCTGCTCCACAAGTTTGCAGATAGCTTCAACGGTACCGCCTGTGGCGATCAGATCGTCTACGATCACTACCTTTGCGCCGGGCTTTATGGCATCCTTGTGCATCTCGATGGTAGCCTTTCCGTATTCCAGATCATAATCCATTGACACGGTCTCTGCGGGAAGTTTTCCCTTTTTGCGAACAAGGACCATGGATTTGTGCATATTGTAGGCAATGGGTGTACCGAATACAAATCCTCTGGATTCAGGTCCCACGATAACATCAAAATCAAGATCTTTTATCTTATCCTGCATGGTATCGATGGCAAGCTTAAGTCCGTCGGGATCCTGTATTACTGTTGTGATATCTCTAAACATGATACCCTTCTCCGGAAAATCGGGTATGGTTCTGACATAATCTTCAAGTTTCTTCATTTTTATTTCTCCGTTCTGTATAAAAAGATACTGTATATTATATATTTTTTTTATTGTTTAGTCAAAAAAATCAATCATCCTGATCTTCATTTTCCGATTCTTTTTCTGTGTTCTCAGCCGTATCGCCTTCGGTCATCTCATCTTTTACCTTCATCATGGCTTTTTGATACTTGGCATATTTGCCTGCAAGATAAAACATGGAATAGATATCGGTAAGACCGCTGAGTACAAGGCCTGCTCCGAGTACCTTAAACATTGTGAGGGCAGCCTTAAAAGGATTGGCGATGAGCACCACGCCCAGAATGATATTTACAGCCGAAAATACAAGCATCAGCCCCCAGCTCTTATATTTAAGCCTGTTCATGTCGATGCAGTCCTGCAACTGCACAACTCCGCTTATAAGCACCAAAAGTCCGAGTCCCAGGGGAAGAAGGGATACCACCAGATCCATTTTAAACAAAACGATGGCGCCGATGGCTATAATGGCAATACCACTGGCAAAACCGTTATGATCGTAATTAAGTATGGGGTCCCTTAACAGGTAGCTGATGATAAAGATCGCTCCTGTGAGGATCAAGGCTCCGCCCAGCACATATCCGAGAAACGACTCTATCTTTTCCGGCATTAAAAATACGATGACACCTAGAATAATATAGATAAGACCCTTAAAAAACACATCCCATTTACTTGCTTTAAACATAATTTACTCCTCCTCTGAAAATAATGCTAAAAGTCCCACGCATTTGTCTTTATCATCAAAGAAAGAGAATCCCTCCTATGAAAGATTCTCTTCATTACATGACTATTTTCTGCCGCAGCACTTTTTATATTTCTTGCCGCTGCCGCAAGGACATGGATCGTTGGGATAGATCTTTTTATCCTTAACAATGGTTGTGGATGACTTCTGCTCTTTGTAAAGAGCCTTTCTGGTGTCCTCATCAAAAATGTCATTCCACTCTTCGAGGTTGTAAAGCCAGTCTGCTTCTGCAGCAACCATGTTTTTGTAGAGAAGCTCTTTGTCGAAGCCTAAGTTTACCTCGGTATTTTCATCCATCTCTTCGATGGGATTTCCCTCTTTAAGTGAATCATTGATACCGTCAAGGAATCCGGTCATAATGGAAATATCAACTCCGAATTTCTCGGCAAGTTCTTTGACAGTTCCCTTTACCACTTTGTCGGGTGTTTTTAAAAGCTCGGCATAGATTTCTTTTTCCTGAAGAAAATAATCCTGCCAGAATTTCTGAAGCTCGCCCTTGTTTGTATTCTCGTTATAAGCGACCTTTCTCCAATCTTCTAATAATGCCATTTAATTTACCATCCTTAGTTTCCTTAAATATAAAATACGTATTAAAGTATATATCATGTAATGACTTTATTCAACAAAAATAAAAGCATTTTTGACCTGCATTTTCAGTCTCACTTGGACTTTTCGCGGTCCTTGTCCCTGGTCTTTGCCTTGTCCTTTTCCCTGTCCTTGCCCCTGCCTTTTTTGTCTGCAAAAAGAGTCTCATCCTTTGCCACCTCATCCACCATTTTTTGGATAAGGAGTTTTTTTACATAAACATCAATGGCAAGAAGCAGGATAAAAGCAAACTTCTGCAAAAAAGCGGCATCCTGCTTTGCCGCATCGTTAAACATCTGCTCGGAAAGCTTGTACTTTGATGTGATATCCTTTTTTAAAGCTTCGATCTCGTCCTTTTCGGCATTTACAGCCTCAGTGTAAAGCTTTTCCAAGGTGAAATCCCCGTCTTTTCCGAAAAATTTATCCGTCAGAGGATTCAGCAATGTCTGAATGTCATTGATGGACATGACGGTTTTGAAATAATAGATAAAAAGCATTATCAAAATGTGCTCTTTATTATATTTTTTCTTTTCCGGCGGCGGAAGCAGATTGTTTTTGGCATAATTGTTGATCATGGTCTTTGTGAGAATCTTGTCCTCGTCGGGATATCTGACCGAAGACCTGAGCCTCTTATCCATAAAGGTTGTGACCTGATCCATATACATATCTATATTTGGAATATCGTTTGCATTTATATAATCAACCCTGTCCAAACTGGCCAATATGCTGTTGAGCAGATCCTCGGAATTAATGGTCATCTTTGTCCCTCTCTCGTGAAAATCACATGATAACTGTATTATATAGTATCGAAAACCATGTGGCAACCGAAAGATAAAGATTTAATATTCTGAAATCTCTTTACTTTAACACTTTAGTATGTTACAATTCTATATAGTTAATACGATAAAAAATTACAGTATCTAAACGAGGTGAAATTGAATAATGAACAAAAAGATTAAGACAGAAGCAGTAGATTTTTTATTTGACGCTATTTTAAGTCTTGAGAATCGCGATGAATGCTATACCTTTTTTGAAGATCTGTGTACCGTAAATGAATTACTCTCTTTGTCACAAAGATTTGAAGTTGCCGCAATGCTCAAAGAGCACAAAACATACCTTGAGATCGCAGAAAAGACCGGAGCTTCAACAGCAACTATCAGCAGAGTTAACCGTTCTTTGAACTACGGTAATGACGGATATGAAATGGTATTTAGCAGGATCAATAAATAATATTGACTGATATAAAAAACGGAGTCCGCATTTGCGGGCTCCGTCTTTCATTCTTTTTACATCACATCCAAAACCTTAGACTCTTCTGCTTCCTCGGTTTCCTCAACATCAACTGAATCAGTCACATTTTTAAGTGCTGCAACGATCTGCTGGCGGGCTGTCTTTCGGCTTTCCTTAATAGCCTTTGCAGTCATGCGATTTGTCTTGGAATTGTCCTTTACTTCACTCATCTCGCATCTGCCCTGGAATACGGCATTTTCGTCTATGACGATGGCATTTGTGGTGATGTTTCCGACAACCTTGGCTGTTCCGGTAAGCTCAGTCTTTTCAGGTGAAGAGACATCTCCGAGTACTGTTCCGCCGATTATGCATGCTGCACAATCAAGATTGCCTGTCACGGAACTTCCGGCACCCAGAATAAGTTTTCCGGTCACGGTCACATTTCCGGTTACGATTCCATCAATCCTTACTGAACCTGAAGCTGTAAAATCTCCTTTGAGTTCTGTCTCCCGACCGATAAGTGTTGTGATTTCAAATTTGTTTTTTCCTGACATTTTATTTGCCTTACCCTTTCGAAATATTATCCCGCAATCTGTAAGATTTCCATGGGGTCAATGTACTCTCCCTCAAGAATAACCTGATAGCCAAGCTGACTGTTGTTGCCGTCTATGATGAAAAGTGTGGTTCCCTGAACTACTTCGTCCCCCTCCTTCACCATGGCTTCGCCTTTGTTTTTGTAAACTGTGACATAACCGTTTCCGTGATCTATCTGAATCACATTCCCATATGTTTCATCAGTTCCCACCGTCGTAACTGTTCCGCTTGCGGTTGCGATCACTGTTGTGCCGTCGGATGCAGTAAATACACAAAGATTATCGGATTCCGGAAACATCTCCATGGATGCGGATCCGGTGAGAGGAAATCCGGTGGGAGTACTCTGTCCCTCGATAACCGCTACAAGTTCCTCTTCACTTGCCACTTTTTGATTAACTGTATCACTTAAGTATTGAATTTTGTCTTCTTTGTCTTCAATTTCCGTCTGGAGCTCAGATATGGTATCCTCCAGCTCCGTTATCTTGTCCTGTTGCTCAATATTGTGCGCTCTGACAGTTTCCCACAATTGCTCCTCATAAGATAAGACTCCTATGAGACCGCCTATTACGGTACACAGCACAGCGATTATCACTCGGGCGATCCAGGGCTTGATACGGAATTGCTTAACGCCTGCGCCCACAGCATCACTTGTAAAGATCACAACATGATGCGCTTTGCGCTTGTGTTTTCTTGTTTCCATATTAATTGCCAAACCTTTCCAATGTGCGTAAAATACATAATTTACGCCGATATAACTTTGGTAAACCACTTGATTTTACCATAGCAATTAACATAGGGCAAGTTTTACTTAATAAATTTGTAACATTTTAACAAAGAATTCACACTTTTTATTCAACTGAGAGGCTCATATAGCCTTCTTTTATCCAGTTTTTCTTTCTCATGAACTCTGAGATCAAAAGTGTCACAATTGCAGGAAGAACGAAATGCATAAGTGCAATGAGGAATAATGCATATCCAGAGCTCATTCCGCCCTCTACCATTGATGAAAATGCCGCAATTTGTCCTACAAATCCGGCAGAACCCATTCCTGAACCGATTGGAGTGCTGGTCATCTTAAATACTGCCGAAGCAACAGGTCCCAGGATCGCACTGGAAAGGATCGAAGGGATCCAGATCTGGGGATGCTTCATGATATTGGGCACCTGAAGCATACTTGTTCCGATTCCCTGAGCGATGGCTCCGCCCATTTTGTTTTCTCTGTAGCTTGCGATCGCAAAGCCGACCATGTTACAGCAGCATCCGATGGTAGCGGCACCTGCGGCAAGTCCGCTGATACTCATGGAGATACCGATGGCCGCAGAACTGATGGGCAATGTAAGGATCATACCCATGAGTACCGAGATCGCTATTCCGCCAAGTACAGGATGTAGTTCCACATTAATATTTACAATATTTCCGAGCCATGTCATAAATGCTGAGATAGGTCCTCCGCATACGTATCCCACAACGGCTCCGGGAATGATAGTCACAAGTGGCGTTACGATGATATCAAGTTTTGTTTTACCGGCAACAAGTTTGCCAAGTTCAACAGCTACGATAGCAGCCACAAAAGCTCCGAGAGGCTCACCGGGCTTGCCGATAGCAAATGCCTCGTTTGCAATAGTTGGGAATGCTCCTATCATACCGCACACTCCCGCTGCTACAGTTACAAGTGGTGAAGTTTTGATCTTACTTGCAACACCTACACCGATTCCGGCTCCTGTGAGAGTCTTAGCCACATTTGCCATGGCGATCAGGTAAGTTCCCACATTACCTCCGATGATAGTTCCGATCTGTGAGATAATGGTACCGATGATCAGTGTGGAAAAAAGTCCAAGAGCCATTCCGCTTAATCCATCGATAAAGATCTCGTTCAACCATTTTTTCAAGTTCTTCATTTTGATACAAGTCCTCCGTAGATTGTTAAAAATTTAATTTTTATAAAAATACCACATAGTGCGTAAAAGTTCAATGATTTTACGTAATTATCATCCTTTACTTTTTCGCATTAAAATGCTAACATAATGGTGTTACAGCTATACCACGTATATATACATGATGTTTATACGTGCAAACGATTTTTTGGAGGTAGATTTAAAATGAACAAGGGAACAGTAAAGTGGTTCAACAATCAGAAAGGATACGGTTTCATTTCAGACGAAGAAGGTAAAGATGTTTTCGTACATTTTTCAGGACTGAACATGGAAGGTTACAAGACTCTGGAGGAAGGTGCTAATGTAGAGTTCGATATCGTCAATGGCGAAAAAGGACCTCAGGCGGTTAATGTAACTAAGTTATAATCCATATTCAGCGATATAGATTATAAATACGATCCAAAAAGACTCGGGAGCTTCTCCCGAGTCTTTTTTTGAATATGAACAGTTACCTGACAGTTTTGACCACAGTTATATCAGCCATTATTTTCCGACAAATAAATTCTAGCGTTCTTCTTCCTTCTTTAGAAGCGCCCTGAACATACAATACAAGCTTGACAGTAATGTTGCAAAGAATGTTATAAGCACTGTCCTCACCCGGTCAAAAGTCTTTGGCGAGCGAACCACATCATTTTCCGGCAATAGCTCAGTAACTGCAGCAGTGCTTGTGACTTTTACTTTCTCTGAGGGTGGCGTATATGTGGCCATTGTAGAGTAAACAATTGAATATGTGGAGAAATACCTGGTGTAAATATATATAGTGTCAGTTCCGTTGGTATAGAAGGTTCCATCCACATAATTGTCTGAAGGTCTTGAGCTTAATCTGGTAAATCTGGTCACTGTACCGTTGTGGTCTCTGACAATGATAGGCCAGTATTTGTCTGTCAAATCTACACTTACCTCAATTTCAAGTACATAGGACACATCGCCGATAGCCTCTGCTGTTCCACCGTTTACACTCTTTGTGACCTTCATATCCAGATATTCCTCTTTTATTTTATCACTGTCGAGTCCTGAATAGTAATTGAGGGAAATCTGATTTATCTTTTCTACGGTTTCCGGATCAATATCATCTTCGCTTTGAGCACTAACTTCAAGCGCTACCTGCACTACATCTTCGGTCTGCATATCGGTAAATGCAGAGAGATTATTGCAGTCAACACGCCTTGTATCTGCTTCTTCAGGTCGCTGGGATGAATCGAAAATCACATCTGTCGACTTGTTTACTGCCTTTAATGGTATAGATATAATATAATCCTGATATATGGGACTTCTGACGTAAAGCTTCAATATACCGGTCATAGCCTCCTGGCTGTCTTCCGTGATTCTGTAACTTAAATATTCACTATCACATCCAGTAAAGGAAATAGCCTCCCCCAGGTCTCCATCTACATCCGCATCTATTAATAATTCTCCATCTGCCAGAAAATCTGCCAGATTCAACGTCAAAAGTTCCTGCGGCTTTACACTAATCTCATATTCAGTAGTAAGTGTGACATTTTCCGTCGGAATCTTGTTTATATGTACTTCATAAGAACCATATGCCGATCTGTAACCGTCCTTTACAACCTTGTAATAAACCGTGTGTGCACCGGCCGTCACAAATGAAGGCACTGTATTTGAGTACAATTGGTCTGTGGATGCTGAATACGAAATAACAGCATCCTCCGGCACTGCTGTAATAGCTACACCATGAGGCTCCGAATCGTAATCAAAGGTTCTGTCCTCAGGAATATTAACAGTTATGGTACCTATTGTCCTGACTGAAATTCCGGGTGAAACAGCTGAAGCCGGTCTTACACTGGTCGCACTCAAGCGGCTTTTAATGATATAGCCGGTATTAGCTTCCAATCCGCTAAATGTAACCGTACCATCATTAGCCGGACGGATCCATGTTTTGCCTTCTATTTCATTTCCGTTCTCGTCATATATTCTGTATTCCTGATTCATTCTGTTCTCGTCATCCGTGTCAATATTTAATGTGATCGAAGACTCCGTGGTCACAACAGTATCAGAACCCACATCAGACGGTCTTGTGATATTATCTGCATCCATTGAATCGTCATCTGTACCGTCAGCATCGGCATCCTGTGCGACAGGACGTTCTTCGATGGATAAATCTAAGGAACCCCCACTGTTATCAGCCTTTTTAATCGTAATATCCTTTCCGATAAAGTCATAAGAAGGATTAGTATTTACTAATGGAATTGTGCCGTCGGAATCGGAAGTAACCTGTATCACCTCATCAGTTCCCGAATCATTGTGAACAGTAATCTCATAAGCGGTATTAGATTCAAGTCCCGTTATCACTTCATCAGCATAATTAACCGCACCTGTAATTGCTCCTGTCTCGGAAACAGTACCCAGACTAAATACATATTCTACAGTTGATTCCGAATTCAGATTTAACCATGAAACACTGATACCCGAATCTCTTCCGTTTATCTCAACAGCAATATCGTTGTCGTTAAACAATATTCCATTTTCGCCACCTTTAGCAGCTGCGTAACTCCTGGTGTTATAATCAAAATTCTTTCTTGGGTTCCAAAAACCCACATAGAAACACGATGCCGGATTCACAGATGTTTTTACTACAAACGCCGGCGAATTATCTGTTGCAGCATCAAGAGATGCTGCATCCACCAACTGCAACTGTTCAAGTTGTCCGCTTGAATTTAGTACCGCGGAAGTAGGTGCGCTATCATTATTCCTGATCTTTACATCGCAACCCAAACATAATGCATGCTGATCCGCCCCTATAGTCGTATCAAAAACCATTTCATGGGGGTTGCCGTCTTGTGATGCCCCCTGAGCATCATCATTGTCATTTGCGTAAAAATAAACTTTATTGGCAGTAATACTTGCTGTGGAAGAAGGCTGAGTTCTGTTAACAATAACAGGCTCAGGACTGGCTTCAGGGCTTGTGTACCAGTTCCAATACTTATCATAACTGGTTCTGTCGACCCATTCTCCATTATATTTGCCAATCACGTCAAACATGGTTGCATTTATAATTGAATATGCCATTTGACCATTTGAAATATACCACCTTGAATTATTTATGTATGCCATAACTGCCGCTGACTCGCTGTTGGCATCATCGTTAAATCTACATTTATACCAATTATTCGAATTAAGTTCATTAGATGTAAATGTAGTTGTAAATGAAGTCTCTGTTCCTGTGAGATTACCACTTTTATTCTCTATCGCAGTATAGCTTGCACCATTGTTATTTGATACATACCACTGATAGGTTGCTGCACCTGTCAGTTCCACATCAATTATAAAAGTAATCCCAGAGGACATATCTGTTCCGTAAGGATAGTTATGATTTCCCACTGAAACCGTTCCCACGGAATCCGTCACAGTTATCACATAAGTCAAGGAATCATTTAATGTAACCGAAAGCTCTTCCCGGCTGGTAAAGGCCTGCTTTGCCTGCACCGTCCACACGCCATCTGTAATCCTTGCTTCAAAGAGTTCCGGATTACTGCTTGTTGCGCTAACAACTAAACCTGAAAGTCCTACAGCTGAGAGTATTTCGCTTACTGCTACGCTCTCGCCACCGCAAAGCACATACTCCAGACCGCCATAGGTAAATTCAACTGTATAGAAGGAGAATCCGTCAGTCTCAGCTGTAACTGTATTTGTGTTAACCACCTGACTGTTTAATCTCTCTGCGTCAAGCCCTTCATTTTCATCGTCTTTGATATGATATATGTCAGCATCCAAATTGTCGCTGGCTACATTACTCACGGAAAATGAAACGTTTACTTTTCCCTTTGAAGTGTCAGGTTCAATTTCATTTCCTTCGCTGTCGTAAACTGTAATATCAAATGTATATGATGCTGCGACATTTTTACCGCTGTCTCGTTTTAATAAAAGGGCCTCTTCAACCTCTCCTGACTCAGCCGCCGAGACAGCTCTTGCTTCTAATACTGCTCCTGCCGGGAAAACACCGGCATCTGCCACAACCTTAATATTTACGCCGTTTACTAAAATACTTTGTTCAAATTCATAGGTTTCCACTATGACAGTGATCCTGGGAAGTACCGCGTTTACAGTGTATATATCAGGGATAACCGGTACAAAAATATAAGTTGCGTCACCATTTTGGGCGTTAAATTCTGAGTATGTACTTTCCTCTTGGACTATTTCCCAGGTGATATCACTCAAAACAACACTTTCACAGAAATCCACCTCAGAAATGATCTCTCTTTCCAATGTCTCTTCAGCTGCTGCAGTCTCTGCATCAATATCAGTATGCGACTCTGCCACGTCATCTGTTTCAATTGCTTCCACAGCTTCAATTGCTTCAACAGCTTCAATTTCTTCTGCATCTAATGTTTCTTCCACAAACTCTGCCTCTTCAGATGCTTCTGCCTCTTCAGATGCTTCTGCCTCTTCAGATTCTTCTGCCTCTTCAGATGCTTCTGCCTCTTCAGCATCTCCGTTTGATATTGTCAAAATATCATCCATCTCTGCAGCTTTCACCTCTATTGCGGGAAACAGATAATTAAAAGCTTTAGAAACAATATTTTCCGCAGCTTCTGCAGGTTCTGTCACTGCTTCTTCGTCAGCTCCCGCTTCTTCAGATGTCTCTGTAGTTTCGGATGCTTCAACTTCCTCAGACACTTCTGCTTCTACAGTTTCATCCCCCGTCACAGCAATTTCCACAAAAGCCGTTATAGACGAAGGCAAAATCAGATTTTCTGCCGTAGCAGATACATCGACTCTCTGAATCAGTATATCCTCGGATAATTCTTCAAAACCGATTATCGTACCGCCAATTTGATCTGTTGTCTCAGCATATGATGTAAAGCTTATCGTTGAAGGCATTAAGACAACGGACAATAAAACTGACAAAAATCTTTTAAATTCAAAACTCAATTTAAATATTTTCCCTCTCATAATAGTCTTCCTCGCTTTCCCCGAGTATATATTGTTTACATATTCCATAAATCCTAAAATATCAGCATCTATTATGGTTATATTATAATTGTAAAAAAAAAAGAAAAACAGTAAAATCTATGCGCAAAAAACATGGATTTTTACACATTATATAAAAAAATCACCATTAAATTTAGAATCATTTAATGGTGATAAATATTTTCTGATATATAATTTATCAAACTTTACGAAGCGTAAAATAGTTAATTGATTTCACATAATTTTTCAAAGGACAAGTTCCCCCCGAAAATATCAAGACTACTGCCCACAGTGAAATTAACTCTTCCGTCTCCCACGGTTTTAATGATATCAATATCATCGTAAGAATGAATTCCTCCGGCATAGGTTATGGGAATGGGCGACAATGTACATATTCCCAAAACAATAGGATCTATACCGGAATTTTTGCCCTCAACGTCCACGGCATGGATCAGAAACTCATCGCAGTAATCCGAAAGTTTCTTAAGCAGCTCACCGTTTAAAACTTCTGAGGTCTTATTCTGCCATCTGTCCGTTACGACAAAATATTCCTCCCCATATTTTCTGCAGCTTAGATCCAGCACCAGTCTTTCTTTTCCCACAGCTTTTACCAGTTCTTCCAGACGGTCATAATGGATCTCTCCGCCCGAAAAGACGTAACTTGTGACTATAACATGACTTGCTCCCGCTTCGATAAAAGAAAGGGCATTGCCTGCATTAATGCCACCGCCTATCTGCAGGCCTTTTGGATAAGCCTTTAAGGCTGACATCGCCTGTTTTTTTGTGGCTTCATAATACTCGCTGCCTTTGCTGTTTAGCAAAATGATGTGCCCGCCCTTTAAACCCTTATCGCGATAGAGTTTTCCGTAATAAGCGCCGTCATGCTCTGCCACAAAATTATCCTTTGCCGTATTTCCTGCGTCCTTTAAAGATGAGCCAACAATCTGCTTTACTTTTCCGTTATGAATATCAATACAAGGTCGAAATTCCATAAATGCGCCTATTTTCCGAGATTTTCTGATATAACATCACTCATGTCATACATGCCTTTTTCCTTGTTAAAGAGGAATTTTGCGGCCGATACGGCACCTTTTGCAAATACTGCTCTGGAATATGCTGTATGAGACAGTGTGATCACCTCATCATTTCCTGCAAAGATAACATCGTGGTCTCCAACGATCGTGCCGCCTCTGACTGCGCTGATACCGATCTCCTTGTCAGGACGTTTCATGCGGCGCTCGCTTCTGTCATATACATATTCGTATTCGTTGTCAAACTCCTCATTAATGGCATCTGCCAGTGCAATTGCGGTACCGCTTGGCGCATCGAGTTTCATTCTGTGATGCTTTTCCACTACCTCAATATCAAATCCTGAGGGAGCAAGTACTGCGGCAGCATCCTTTAACAGCTTCATTAAAAGGTTGATGCCAAGAGACATATTTGCGCTTCTAAGGATCGCGATCTTTTCGGAAGTCTCTTTAACCTTTTTAAGGCACTCTTCCGACAGACCTGTAGTGCAAAGTACAACAGGGATCTTTTTTGCCACAGCATAATCAAGCATTTCATCAACCGCATCCGCTCTTGAGAAATCTATGATGACATCTGCTTTCTCAGTAACATCGCTGATCTTTTCATAAATTTTATATGACATCTTGCCGTTGTTTATCACATCAACTCCGGCAACGATCTCCACATCCTTATCTTCCTCAACTATCTGGGAGATCATTACTCCCATTCTGCCGCAACAACCGTGCATAATAACTTTAACCATATTTCTTCCTCCTTTGAACCTTTAAAAACTATATGATTTTTTAAGGTATAAAAAAAGCCTTGTCGAAATATCGGCAGACTTCGACAAGGCATACAGACTACTTTAAGATACCAAGATTCTTCATTGCAGTCGCAAGACGTTCTGCGTTTGCGGGCTCCATCTCTGAAAGAGGCATTCTGAGTGTGCCGCCGATAAGACCCATAAGCTCCAAAGCCTTTTTAACGGGAATGGGATTTACCTCGTAGAAAAGTGCATGGCAAAGGTCCAGAGCCTTCATCTGAAGTTCAAAGCTCTTCTTTACATCGCCGTCAAGGTATGACTGACAAATATCATGTGTAAGCTTAGGTGCCACATTTGAAAGCACGGAGATAACTCCTTTTCCGCCAAGTGACATGATGGGCACGATCTGATCGTCGTTTCCTGAATAGATGTCGATCTTACCGTCTGTCAGATTTGCAATTGTAGCTACCTGGCTGATGTTACCGCTGGCCTCTTTTACAGCCACGATGTTTTCAACGTCCTTATTCAAACGTGCAACGGTCTCAGGCGCGATATTTACGCCCGTTCTGCTCTGTACATTGTAAAGGATCACAGGAACCTTTATAGACTCTGCAACGGTCTTGAAATGCGCATAAAGACCGTTCTGTGTTGCCTTATTATAATAGGGAGAAACGAGAAGTACTCCGTCTACTCCGTACTGCTCTGCTTCTTTTGATAAATAGATCGCTGTCTCGGTGCAGTTAGAACCTGTACCTGCCACAACGGGAATTCTCTTATTAACAACCTCACAGCAATACTTGATGGTGTCAAGGTGCTCTTCGTGAGTAAGTGTGGATGCCTCACCTGTGGTACCGCAGACGATAATAGCGTCAGTTCCTCCGGCGATCTGCATCTCGATCAGTTTTTCAAATGACTCTCTGTCAACCTCTCCGTTAGCCTTCATCGGTGTTACGATAGCAACGCCGGCTCCTGTAAATATAGACATATGGATTACCTCCGATGTATTTCATAGGTTTTAATCTTTTCCATCCTATGTTAAATCACAATGAAGTGTAACATTTCACTGCGATAAAGTCAATGTCATTTTGGCTTGCATATGGGATTTTTTGGTGATATACTAAAGCAGTTTTGATGTTTGAATTCACGTTGTTTTTTAGGGACAAACAGATGTCCTTGGAATGGAGAAAATATGATTCAGAAAAGAGAAGACGTACGTAATGTTGCAATTATCGCCCACGTAGATCACGGTAAGACTACACTTGTGGATGAGCTGTTAAAACAGTCCGGTGTTTTCCGTGCAAACCAGGAAGTGGCTGAGCGTGTCATGGATTCAAATGATATCGAGCGTGAGCGTGGTATCACTATCCTGTCAAAGAATACCGCAGTTATGTACAAAGATACAAAGATAAATATCATCGACACACCGGGCCATGCTGACTTTGGCGGTGAGGTTGAGCGAGTATTAAAAATGGTAAACGGAGTTATCCTGGTGGTAGATGCCTTTGAAGGTGCAATGCCCCAGACTAAATTCGTATTAAAAAAAGCCCTTGAATTAAAGCTTCCCGTCATCGTATGTATCAACAAGATCGACAGACCCGAAGCAAGACCCGACGAAGTTGTCGACGAAGTCCTTGAACTGTTCCTCGAGCTTGATGCGGACGATTCACAGCTTGACTGCCCCTTCGTATTTGCATCCGCAAAGGAAGGTATCGCATCCCTCGATGCAGGAGAACTCGGAAACAATATGGAGCCTTTGTTCAGGACAATCCTTGATTACATCCCCGCTCCCGAAGGCGATCCCGAGGCAGGTACTCAGGTTCTGATCAGTACCATCGATTACAATGAATACGTTGGAAGGATCGGTGTGGGAAAGGTTGACAACGGAACCATCAAAGTCAACCAGGACGTTGTCATCTGCAACCACCACGATCCCGACAAGCTTGAAAAGGTTAAAGTATCCAAGCTCTATGAGTTTGACGGATTAAATAAAGTGGAAGTAAAGGAAGCCGGCATCGGTTCCATCGTGGCAATTTCCGGTATTTCCGATATACATATCGGCGATACCCTCTGCTCTCCCGATGATGTTCGTCCCATTCCTTTCCAGAAGATTTCAGAGCCCACCATAGCAATGCACTTTATGGTAAACGACTCACCTCTTGCAGGTAAGGAAGGAAAATTCGTAACAAGCCGTCATTTAAGAGAGCGCCTCTTCAGAGAGCTTAATACCGACGTGTCATTAAGAGTTGAAGAGACAGATTCCACAGATTCATTCAAGGTAAGCGGCCGTGGCGAGCTTCATCTTTCCGTACTTATAGAGAATATGCGCCGTGAAGGATATGAATTTGCGGTGAGCAAGGCAGAAGTACTCTATCACACCGATGAAAACGGCAAAAAGACAGAGCCTATGGAGCTTGCTTATATCGATGTTCCCAATGAATTTTCAGGTGCTGTCATCGAAAAACTGGGCCAGAGAAAAGGCGAACTCAGAAACATGGGAACCATCTCAGGCGGAACTTATACCAGACTTGAGTTTTCCATCCCCGCACGTGGCCTTATCGGATACCGTGGAGAGTTTATGACAGATACAAAGGGTAACGGAATCATCAACACCGTTTTCGACGGATATGGCCCTTACAAGGGAGATATCGCATACAGATCCCTGGGTTCACTCATAGCATTTGAATCCGGCGAGTCCATCACCTACGGTCTTTACAATGCCCAGGAGCGCGGTACCCTCTTTATCGGACCCGGCGAACAGGTTTACTCCGGAATGGTAGTTGGTCAGACAGGACGCGCTGAGGACATTGAGATCAACGTCTGCAAAAAGAAACAGCTTACCAACACCCGTTCATCAAGTGCAGACGAGGCGCTTAGACTTACTCCCCCCAGGATCCTCTCACTTGAGCAGGCCCTTGATTTCATCGACACAGATGAACTTTTGGAGGTAACTCCCAAGTCCTTAAGGATCCGCAAAAAGATCCTTGATCCAACTCTCAGAAAGAGAGCCATGATCAACAAAAAGAGCAATAGCTAAATCCATTTTCCGGCAGTTTTAGAGATTATTTTTAAAAGAGACTTTTGCAATGTGCAAAAAGTCTCTTTTTGTTGCACAAGACCGGCAAGCGAATGGATGCTTGCATACAAATTCATTTGCGGTCATGCATTTCATTACCGTTTTGTGACTGCATTTCTATTTTTTTCTCTTTGCGGTCATCGCTTTCGAGCTGATTCTGTGACCGCATTTGAGATTTTTCTTTTTGCGGTCATTTTTTCCAAGCCAATTCTGTGACCGCATTTCTAGTTTTTTTTCTTAGCAGTCATTGCTTTCGAGCTGATTCTGTGACCGCATTTGAGATTTTTCTTTTTGCGGTCATTTTTTCCAAGCCAATTCTGTGACCGCATTTCCAGTTTTTTCTCTTTGCGGTCATCGCTTTCGAGCCGATTCTGTGACCGCATTTGAGATTTTTCTTTTTGCGGTCATTTTTTCCAAACCGATTCTGTGACCGCATTTCTAGTTTTTTCTTTTTGCGGTCATTTTTTCCAAGCCAATTCTGTGACCGCATTTGAGATTTTTCTTTTTGCGGTCATTTTTTCCAAGCTAATTCTGTGACCGCATTTCTAGTTTTTTCTCTTTGCAGTCATTTTCCATGTAAAATTCCGGTGACTCAATTTTCTAAACTGCCATTTGCAGTCACATTCCCACGCTGACAGACTGCTGCTGATGAAACACACTGTCATTGCCCCGAACCATAAGTGCGACCATAATATAACCACGATGTAAATACAGTTTGTGGTGCAAAGGTAAAAAGCCCGGAGAAAGAATTCCCGGGCTTTTTTAGGAAAAAAACTATTATGTTGGGGGCATTGGTTGGTTAAGAAAGGTATAAAAAGGTTAACCAATCAAACTGCTTACATTAATTAATAGGTATGATTACTTAATACCTCTGCGCTTGAAGAAGTAAGCGCCACATCCTGCGGCTACTCCCACTGCGGCTAAGCAGATAACTGCAAATAATGCAACAGGTGCTGAATGTGACTCAGCAGAGCTTGCAAGAGCAAGATCCTCTGTGGGGATCTCATTCTCATCTGCAGTTTCGTCAACAACAGTTTCCTCAGCCGCTTCTGCTTCCTCTACGACTGTCTCTTCCACAGTTTCCTCTGTTACAGTTTCGTCCTCTGCAGTTTCTTCGATATCATCAGTAAGAACAACTTCCTCATCATCGACTACTGTTGTGGCAGTGTTACTTCTGCTGGAAACTCTCGCTTTCACTGTAGCCACGGGTGCAGCATTTGCAACCTGTGTGTTGTCAACTGCAGGTGTATTGTTTGCCTGTGCAGGTGTTGAATTATTCTGCTGTGCAGGTGCATTATTGCTTGATCCGCCGGCTGCAGGTGCAGACTGAGAAGGAGTCTGTGCAGCAGGTATTGTCTCTGCGGGTGTTGTCTCTGCAGGCGTTGTTTCTGCGGGTGATGTGGTCTCTCCGCCTGTCGTACCCTGGTCATCTGAAGGAGTATTGCCACCTTCTGTGCTGTCACCTCCGGAAACTGTAGTATCATCTCCGTCTGAAACGGCAGTGCCATCGCCACCTGATACAGTTGTATCATCACCACCTGAAACAGTGGGTTCATCAACAGGGTCAACCACAGGTTCGTCAATAGGCTCCACAATGGGCTCATCCACGATACCGAGAGCCTCATTCTTTGATGTATAGCTGTTACCGTCTTCGCTTGTAAGGAATCTGTGAGCCTGATCTGAAAGTGTAACATCAGCACCCTGCTCACCGTTTCCGCTGTTGTTAAAGATAATGGTCCATCCGTCAGATACAAGAGCGGGCACTTCGATATGCCACCATCCGTCTGAATCTTGGGCTGCGGCTTTTCCGGGCCATCCGCCGAACATCTCGCCCTGGCTTCCGTAAATATAAGCGGAAACACTTGGCCAAGCCTTTCCGTTATAGAAATATACATCGGTAGTACTTGTGGGTACACCCAGAGCTGTCTCTGCTGCGATCTTTCCGGTGTACATCTCATAATCCGCACCGGTCAGATAAATCTTTGTTCTGTCATTAATAGCATATTCTCTCTTGTTTGCATCTGTTCCGTCATTAAAAATAACCTGGAGAGTGTCTGAAGCTGCAGCTGAAACTTCAACTGTCTTCCATCCGTTCTCGATATCGGTCATTTTGTTACCGGGCCATGCATCTGACTTTGTCTCACCTGTAGCTGAATCATATGCATAGGCATATACATCGCTCCAGTTGTTTGTATCATAGTAATAGAGAACTGACTTACCGCCGAAGATACCGAGAGCTTCCTCTGCAGCCTGCATTGAAGCATAACGTGTATCGTTCTTGTTTGTGGTATATACATCTCTGATATTGCTGATCACAAAATCAGGTGACTGGCTGCCCTGTCCGTTATTGTTAAAAATAACGTGAAGGCTCATGCTTGCACCTTCTGCGATGGTGGTCTTCCACCAGCCGTTACCGACTTCCTCGCAGGCTTTTCCGGGCCATCCGCCAAATGTGGTGCTTCCGCCATAGATATAAGCACTAACGGAATCCCAGCCGGAATTATTGTAGAAGTACACTGTAGTTTGTGAAGAAGAAATGCCTACAGCCTCCTCAACCTCTGCCTGTGAGGCCATGCCTGTTTTAAGAGAAGGAGCAAAGTAGACCTTTGAGGTGTCTTCCACCTTCAAATTGTCGGTCTGAGTTCCGTTAGCATTATTAAATATGACATAGAAAGGTGTTCCGTCAGATACAGCAATATCTGATTTCCACCAATAGTCACCTACATAAGAAGCCGCTGTTCCGGGCCATCCGCCAAGAAGCTGTGTTCCGTCATCCAGCCATGAATATGTGGAAACACTGTCCCAGCACTCTGTATTAAAGAAGTAAACAGAAACTCGGCTTACACCGCTTGCTTCTTCACCGGCAGCCTTTGATGCATATACAGCGGGATCACCGAGAACAATGTATCTTCCGCTCTCGCTGTCAATGCTGTAGCTGTCTGTTGTATCTGTTCCGTTTGTAAAGGAAATTGTAAATCCTTCGTTTACTGTGTTATTAACAAGGAATCTGTACCAGCCGTCTCCTCCGTTGATACCTGAGATAAGCTCTGTACTGCCGTTAACGCTTGCCTGTATACCGCTCCATGAATAAGCATTGTAAACAAGAACAGATGTCTGCTCTACTTCCTCAACGCCATAGAGAACTACAATGCTTCTGGCGGGAACCGTTCCGTCAATGATTCCGTTTGTAACCGTAAACACTCCTGTGCCGTCAACCTTGTCAACATATGTGCCGTCTGCGAGGTTTGTCTCACTGTCAAGAGCGTAATCTGCAAAGCTGCCATTGATGATAACAACACCCTTGTCTCCTCTTTCGATCATGAGAACCTGTGAGTTGTTTCCGGGATTTCTGAGATACTCTCCCTGACCCTTCATCTCTTTTCTGAACTTATTTACAGCTGCGACTGCAGGTGCCTTGTATGCGTCGCTTCCTGCAATACCGATGGTATTGGTACCATACTGATCTGTGGTTGAACTTCCGTAAGGACGGCTAAAGAACAAAGGTGTACCTTCTGCTCTTGCAGTGATGATAGCCCATCCCATTGCCACCTGATTCTCATCGAGTGCGCTCCAGGTGCCGTCATTTAAATAGTTATCATGGCTTTCTACCCATGTGACAAGCTTGTCCGCATCTGCCACATAGCTGCCCTCGTTTGCGATCTCATAACCTGCGATCTTTGATGCAGAATAATCATTTGTTGTAAGTGATGTTCTGATCTTTGCGCCGTAATCCGAACCGGTGGTTCCGCCGATCCAGTACTGATAAGCTGCAAGTCTGTCATTCTGACCCTGAAGAACCTCTCCGTATACAAAGATATCGTTCTTGTCAAAAACCTGCTCCCTCATGTTGGGATAGAAACTGTTTTCTACACCTTCAGGAGCGGGATCGTCGGGGAGTGCGATATGCTTTGCGGTATCGATCCTGAATCCGTCTGCGCCGCATGCGATACAGTCATCAAGGAAAGCATAAAAATACTGCTGGAATCCTTCATTCTCCGTATCAACATCGGGAAGTCCGCCTGATGCATATCTGGTACACTGAATTCTGTCACTGTAAGAACTCATGCCTGTAAGTCCGGTGTCATGGTAGAGCTTGTCAGCTCCGCCTGCGGCATCGATCATGTCCTGTGCCACATCCGATGTATCCACTGCTGTGTGGTTGGGCAGAATATCTACGATCACTTTGATTCCGTAGCCTTCTGCAGCTTCACACAAAGCCTTGAATTCATCTCTGCTTCCCAGCTGATAGTTGCCGATCTTCCAATCTGTGGGCTGATAGTGATAATACCACTTACCGTTTGAACCCATGAGAGTGAGTTCAGGATAATCTGCCTCACACAGATTGATAGGGGATGTCTGAACTGCTGTATATCCTGCAGCAGCTATATCCGCCAAGTTTTCTTTGATAGTGTTAAATGACCAGCAAAATGCATGAAGTATTGCGCCGTCATTAACATAGTTGTAGGTCGAAGTACTCTGGGTATTTTCTTCGGCCCTTGCGCTCATAACAGGTGCGACAGATAAGAAAACTGCCACAGTCATTACAAGTGCAATGATTTTTTTGATAATCCCTGTCTTGATTTTCATAAGACCCTCCCATTTAAATTTTTTTACAAAAAGAAGAATACCACTGTGACTGATTTCCTATCTTGTAGAATATTGATTTTAAGTAACACAAAAATGACCACTTCTTTTTATATAAGTCAAAATAGTGTTACGGTTATACCAAGAAAGCATGTCGCTTGCGACATGCTCGCGCCGAGCGCGGTTGACGACAGTCAACATGATACTCTCGCACGAAGTGCGATGTGCGCAGAGTGCGCATCCATAGCGGAGCGCTTTTTACTTTATAGGAATGCGAAGCAATTTCTATAAAGTAAGAAAGACCTCCACTGCATTGTTTGCAGTGAAGGTCTTTAACTGATGTCTTGATCGATAATTCTTTTATGACTTAATCAACCTTTATGATAAGTCCAAGTACTCTCTTTGCACAATGAGCCAGGTCCTCTCTTGTGATGGCTCCCATCTCATAGGCTTTCATCACACGCTCGGGATAACCCGAAGCCATCTTCACATCATTACCTGCCAGGATCTCCTTGTAGTGCTCGCCTCTGGTCCACCAGTCACTTGTGACCATACCGTTAAAGTGCCACTCATCTCTAAGGATTCCCTCTAAAAGTTCCTTGCACTCTGAAACTCTGTGTCCGTTTATAACATTGTAAGATGACATGATCACCCAGGGGTCGGAATCCTCTACGATGATACGGAAGCCTCTTAAATATACCTCACGGAGAGCTCTCTCTGAAAGTCTTGAATCACAGTGCTTTCTGTTTGTTTCCTTGTTGTTTACCGCAAAATGCTTTACTGCTGCGGCAACTCTGTTAGACTGGATACCTCTTACCATGCCGGCACCGATCTTACCTGTAACCACGGGATCCTCTGAATAATATTCAAAGTTACGTCCGCAGAGAGGATTTCTGTGAATATTACATGCGGGAGTAAGCCATACCTGAAGGTTGTTCTCCTTTAACTCTTCTCCGCCTGCATGTCCCACTTCCTCGACAAGTTCGGGATTCCATGTGGCAGCAAGAAGTGTTGCGCAGGGCCATGCTGTGGTATAGATACCTGTCTCCCATGAAAGTCTCACA
The DNA here is from genome assembly GCA_024695935.1 of Acetatifactor sp. Classification (GTDB taxonomy): domain Bacteria; phylum Bacillota; class Clostridia; order Lachnospirales; family Lachnospiraceae; genus RGIG10340. The sequence continues at coordinate 20,066 of JAILHH010000003.1, read as the reverse complement.
CCTGCGGGGCCGTCCTCTGTCATGATATTGGGAACGCCGTACTCAGGCAGGTTTCCGTAACCGAAAGTATTTGCCACACCGGTGTTTGGCTGTCCGCCGAGAAGATGGATAAGTTCCTCTATTGAAAGCTGGTCTACAAAAGCATCCAGGGATATCTTACCCTCTACCACATCCATAAGGGGCTGGCCCTTGAAAGGATGCATCATAAGGTATCTGTCATGAGGAGCAACTGCGGGAACAATAGCTTCCTCTGAACCGGGTGTCTGCTTTTCAAATATACACTCATCCTTGTCGTGAGGTGTGCTCTGAGGAAGTGCCTCAAAGGAACCGTCAGCAAGCATTCTTTCCTTGAGAGATGAGGGAACACATTTAGCTGAAAGCTTAAGTGTGACAGTGTCCTTGTCGACTTTGTAGACGTAAGCACATTTAACCGTGTCTCTTACGCTTGTACCTACGTAGATTCCATACTCGCCTGCCTCAAGGACATATGCGCTCTTTTCCACCTTTCCGAGATCGTCATAGGAAGCCATCTCGGAAGCCTTAAATGACACCGTTACAACAGTGCTTTCACCGGGCTGTAAGAGAGCGGTCTTCTTAAAGGCCTGAAGCTCTCTTGAGGGCTTTCCGAGTTTGCCTGCGGGAGCTGATGTATAAACCTGAACAACCTCTTTACCTGCGTATTTTCCGGTATTTGTAACCTTAACGCTTACAAAGATCTCGCCGTCCTTCTCACATGCCTTTTCATCGGAAAGCTCGAAGCTTGTATAGGAAAGACCGTAACCGAAGGGATACACCACCTTTTTGTCTGCGCCGGGAATAGTCTCAAAATATCTGTATCCAACATAAATATCCTCTGTGTAATCAACATACCAGGGAGACTCATGGAAGTTTGCGGTAGAAGGGTAATCCTCAAGTTTTGCCGCAAATGTATCTGCAAGTTTACCGGAAGGATTTACAAGACCTGAGAGGATCTTTGCAATGGCAAGACCACCCTCCATTCCTGCCTGCCACATAATAACAGCGGCAGAGATCTTTGCATCATCCTTGATCCAGGATGTATCGATGACACCGCCGATATTTAATACTACGGCAACCTTTTCAAAATTGTCGCATACCTTCTTTATCATGGCTTTTTCTTGTTTTGTCATGTAGAAATCGCCGTCGGGGAATACCACTGCGGAAGTCTTTGGCATACTTGTCTCTGACTCCCAGGGATTATACTCTCCCTCAAATTCAACACTTGATCTGTCCCATCCCTCTCCTGAGAAACGGCTGATCACTATGATCGCTGTATCCGCAAAAGCCTTTGCGCCGGGAATAAGTTCATCGGGAAGCTCAGGCTCAACCGTCATTCCCGCAGCAGCCTTGTTGTCATACTGCTCTTTTACATTCTTACGGTAAAAATCTGCCACCGGCTCATAGATATCTATGCTGTCGCCGAGAGCCTTGAAGCCGTCATAGATATTGCGGACATACTCGCAATATACGTCGCCGCTTCCACCGCCGCCCTTTACATAATCAAAGCTGCCCTTGCCGAAAAGCGCGATCTTGCTTCCTGCTTTTAAGGGTAATACATTATTTTCGTTTTTGATCAGGATCATTCCTTCCTCTGCTGCTTTCAGAGAAATTGCCACATGCTCTTTTGAAGCTGTAACTCTCTTGTCCCCGTACAAAGGAAGATTGGGTTGGAATTTAGCTCTTGCCCATTTCAACATTCTTTAACCTCTTTCCGGCCTACGGCCAATATATTCTTTTCTTTGGCATTCATGCCTATTTAAGTTCAAATTCAATTCTGTCAAGTCTGAAGTCACATGCATTTGCAACTGTATTCATGAACTTGAATTCATACGCACCCTTATTCAGGCTCACATCGAGAGTGAAATCCTCATATGTATTGAGGTCAGCTGTCTTTGTCATGTGAACCGTGGTTCTGTTGGCTGCTCCGTCATCCTCTATAGCGCCCTCAGCATAATAGATGTCCACTGAGTCGGAATCCTTTGCGGCAGCAATATAGAAGTGTAATGTATAATCTCCTGCCTCGGGAACCCATACATTCCATTTTGCGTTAGCCCACTCTCCGCTCCAGTTATTGACAAAGGTGTAATTGTTTGCCACGTCCGTACCTACAAGGTATGAATCGCTGTTATAATTTTCTGCCTCAAGAACATATCCTGTTGACTCAAGGTCGATAAGACCTGTCTTTGCAAGTGCTTCCTCATCGACAGAAGGCTTTGCGTTAAGAGTCACCGTTCCCTCACTCTTTATGGAAGAACCGTCTCTCTTAAGACCTGTGCCTTTCTTAAACAGCACTACGCTCTCGTCATCAAATTTTGTCTCGATATCGGCTGCGTACCAGGGCCATGTAAAGGTGGTAGTACCGGTAAAGTCATAATCTCCCACCAAAACATCTGCCAGACCGTCACCCTCTGAACCGGGGAGCCATGCCTCAACGATGGCATCAAATTTGTCCACATAATCAGCGATGGTGACGGGACGTCCTGTATAGAGCATGAGAACTACGGTCTTTCCGTTGTCTCTGGCGCTCTGGAGCTTGTCCATCATATTGTTCAGCATCTTTACATCGTTTGCCGCAACGGTGAGGGAAGAAGCCGATCTGTCACCGCTGGTCTCGGCATAGGGATTTTCACCTGCCACTACCAGAATAACATCTGACTCAGAACCTGTAAAATCAGTTCCGTCCTGGAAGAACTTAACATTAACTCCTGCATTTTCAAGGCCCTCTACAAGGGTTGTTCCCTGAACATTATTTCCTGTTGATCCCTGCCATGAAACAGTCCATCCACCGCACTGTGAACCGAGGTCATCCGCCTTTGAACCGATGACAGTGATATTTTTTGCGGCCTTTAAGTTTTCCATTGCTCTCTTGCCGTTTGCTGTCTCATTGTTTGTAAGAAGTGTGACTGTCTCTCTTGCGGCACGTCTTGCCACTTCTCTGTGCTCATCGGAACCATAAGTCTGAGCCACGCCGTTTTTGAATTCCTGACCGTTTACATCTTCAAAAAGACCGGCTTCAAATTTTACTCTCAGGATCCTGGTCACGGCATCGTCGATCCTCTCTTCAGAGATGGATCCGTCGTGAGCGCACTCACAGATATAACCTATGCAAGCCTCCCAGTTAAAGGGCTCCATCAAAAGGTCAACACCTGCATTTACGGAATTGGCCACCTGCTCCTTTAAATTGCGTCCGCTTACCTGCTCAACACCGTTGTAATCAGATACAACAAGTCCTCTGAATCCCAGTTCACCCTTTAATATATCATTGATAAGATATCCGTTTTCATGGCACTTTAATCCGTTTACGGAACTGTATGAAGGCATAAGAGTCATTACGCCTGCATCAACAAGTGCTTTATAGGGCTGAAGAAGTTCATCTCTGAGGAGTTTTTCCCATTCAGCCTCATCCATCTGGACGTCACCCTGATTGGTTCCGTTTACGGTATATCCCTCGCCGAGATAATGTTTTGCGGTTGCAAGAACATGCTCATCATCCAAAAACTCTTCGCTTCCAAGTTCACCCTGAAGTCCGTTTAAGAGAGCTGTTGAAAGCCTTGAGATGATCTCCACATCCTCACCGTAGCACTCATAGGTCCTTCCCCAGAGCTCATTTTGGGCATTTCCCACACATGGAGCAAATGTCCACTGTGCTGCGATGGTTCTGACCTCCAATGCGGTGACACGACCTATCTCTTTCATAAGCTCCTCATCATCTGCGGCTCCGAGACCGATATTGTGAGGGAAAACAACCGCTCCGTCCACGTTGTTGTTTCCGTGTACCGCATCCACACCATAGAGAAGAGGAATTCCAAGTCTGGACTCAATGGAAGCCTGCTTCATATTGTTGATATTGTTGTTCCAGCTTCCTGCGGAATTTCCTGTTGAGGGAGCCGAACCGCCACCGGACAGAACAGAACCCACATTGTACTGGGTGATCTGAGCATAGGTGATACCTGTCTGCTCAGGCTGTACCATCTGTGCCGCCTTTTCCTTTAATGACATCTGGGACAGAAGAGCTTCGATCCTCTCATCCACAGACTTTGACGCATCCATATAAACCGATTTGTCGGCTTCATCCGTGATCTCATCGGGGGTCTTTAGAACGATAGGAAGATTTTCTTCCACTTCCTCCTGTGAAACCTCCTCTGTCACTTCCTCCAAAGCAGCCTCAGGTTCCTGATGCTTTAAAACGTTTTTATTCACCAGCAAAAAAATAACGCCTAAAACTAAAACAGCGGCGACTGCTGATATGACAATCTTGCTTTTCTTCGTAAGTTTCATTAGTCACACCTCGTAAAATTATTGATTTCCAAAACCCTGGCGGTTTTTTACAATTACAATTTTACAGTATGACTAATGAAAAAACTATAGCATTTATTTTGAAAAAAGTATCATTTTTTTGTCATTTTGACATTACATGCCACGGTAAACAGGCTTTCCCAGTTCCCTTATCACCATAAACGCAGTGGTGAATGCAGCCAAAAAGTCAGCCACGGGACCCGCATACATAATTCCGTCTATTCCTATAAAGAGAGGGAGCACCAATATAAGAGGAAGAAGATATATTATCTGTCTGGTGAGGGACAAAAACATACCAACCTTGGGGCTTCCTATGGCTGTAAAGAAATTGGAGGAAATTGGCTGCACGAAATTTAAGAACGTAAAGAACATAAACACTCTAAGGTACTTTACGCCAAAATCAAAATACTCCTTGCTGCCGTCTCCGAATATACCGATGATCTGCCTGGGAAAAACCTGAAAAGCCACAAACACCAGCACTGCCAAGACCGCTCCGGCCTTTATGGCAGTCATATAACCCTCCCGGACTCTTTTGTGATTTCCGGCGCCGTGATTAAAGCTTACTATGGGCTGTAATCCCTGGCTGATACCGACAACTATGGATATGAATATGCCGTTTACCTTTGAAATGATGCCCGCGCAGGCAATGGGGATGGCTTCGCCGTAATTTGAAAGAGCTCCGTAATATTTTAATGAATTGTTCATTACGATCTGCACAACCATCATGGCGATCTGATTGGTAAAGGCTGCGGTTCCAAGTGATGCCACTCTTATGACAGTAGCCATTTTAAGTCTGAGATTTTTCCATTTCAGATCTATGGTCCTGCAGTTTGCAAGATAATATATTCCAAGGACTGCGGACAGAGTCTGGCCTATGATGGTAGCCCAGGCCGCACCTGCGATGCCCCATTTAAATCCGAATACAAATAACGCATCCAGGATCGTGTTAAGGATCGCACCCGAAAGGTTACAGATCATGGCATTCTTTGGTCTGCCATCCGCTCTTATGAGATTGCCTCCACCTGTTGTGAGGATCAAAAAAGGCATTCCGATGCAGGTTATCCTCGTATAGGTAAGAGCATAGGGATATACATCCTCGGGGGAGCCGAAGAATTTAAGCAATATGGGCAAAAAAGCTTCCGAAAAGATTCCCAGCACGAGACCGCTTATAAAGAGCATGCTGATGGCATTTCCCATATAATCGGCAGCCTCTTCCTCCTTTTTTTGACCCAGAGCTATATTGGAAGTGGATGCTCCTCCTATTCCGAATAACAGTCCCAGTGCCACACATGAAATGGACAGGGGAAATGCGATATTAGTGGCCGCATTTCCGAGAGGCCCAACGCTTCTTCCTATAAAAAACTGATCAACTATATTATACAAAGAACCCACTAACATTGATATGATACTGGGGATGGCAAATTTTCCCAAAAGCGATCCTATTTTCTCATATCCTAATGGATTTTCTCCGGCTCTTACTTTTCTTTCTTCCATATTGTCACTCCGTTTTTTTTATTACTTATAAAACTCAAAGCACAGCGCATTTTCACGCTGTGCTTTTAAATACAAAGACTTAATATTTCTAACACAAGATGCCTCTTTTGTCAAAGGCGAAAGCTATATCCTGCCGTTTTTTATCTTGTCTATCACCTTTTTATAGGCGGTCATAACTTTTTCATGCCAGGCTTCTATCACGAGTGTATCCGTTTCCTTTGCCGCTTTCTCCAGTTTAAATGCCGCATCGGACAGATTCTTGGCACCGATATTTAAGGATGTGCTCTTTAAGGCATGCATCAAAACCGCATAGTTTTTCCAGTCCTTTGCCTCAAAGTATGCATTTATCTCATCAACCTTATTGTCATTTACAAACAGGGTTCTGACTTCATCATAGAACATTCTGTCATCTCCCATATACATGAGGCCAAGCTCCTCATCCACATAATCCAGTTCAGGTCCGTCATTAGTACCAGATATTGTGTTTTCTGAATTTTTTCTTGCAAAATTTTGTGTGGGATGAATCACCTCATCGATGGCAGGTTCCGTGAAAGTCACCGAAAAATCGTCATCCGTGACGATAAGTTCCCTGGGAATATACTTAAAGAGCATTTCCTCCAGTTCTTTTCCTTTTATGGGTTTTGCAAGATAATCGTCAAATCCGAGTTTCAGATATTCTTCTTTTTCTCCTGCAAGAGCATTGGCGGTAAGTATTATGACGGGAGTGGTCTTGCAGAGATGCTCCATCTCCTTCATGCGCTTAAACACTTCCAATCCGCTCATATGTGGCATCATGTGATCCATGAGTATCAGGTCGTAATGCTTTTCCTGGATTTTTTCCAATGCTTCCATGCCGCTCTCTGCAAATTCAACCTTTATCTGGGTCTGTCTAAGCAGGCCTCTTACAACCTCCAGGTTCATCACCACATCGTCCACAGCCAGGATAACCGCGCCGGGTGCTCTGAACTTCTCATGGTATTTCTTTCCAAAGGCAGCGGGCTCATATATATCCTTGTAGAACATGCCCAGCTTCTGATATGATGTACGGGTCGTGCGCTCGGCAGTCTTTTGCGGAATCTCGATGAAAAACGTACTGCCCTTGTCAACTTCGCTCTCCACTCTGATGGAGCCGCCCATAAGGTCAACCAGCTGCTTTGTTATGGAAAGCCCCAGCCCGGTTCCCTCTATATTTTTAGTCTTTTTTTCATCGCTTCTCGTATATGCTTCGAATATTTTATCGATATTGTCCGGTGCGATACCGATACCGGAGTCTTCCACCGAAATCTTTAAAAGCAGATCCGTAGGTCCCTGACTCTTCCAGCCGATACCAAGATATACATATCCTCTTTGAGTATATTTAACTGCATTGTTAAGTACATTTACTATGACCTGTCTGACTCTGTTCGCATCGCCCATAAGTTTCCTCGGGATGGACGGGTCATTTATCACCTTGAGTTCCAGTTCCTTGTCTGCCGCCCTTTTTTCCACCAGACTGTAGCATTCCTTTAACAGTTCTGCCAGATCATAATCCCCCGGAACGATATCCAGTTTTCCCGTCTCTATCTTTGACAGATCCAGAATATCATTTATCAGTGACAGCAGGGAATTTCCTGCTGATTTTATATTCAGAGCATATTGTCTCTGGGAATCGGACAGATTTTCCCTCAGAAGGATCTCATCCATTCCCAGAATGGAATTGATGGGAGTTCTGATCTCATGGGACATAGTTGCCAGGAAATCACTCTTTGACTTGTTGGCGCGGTCCGCCTCATCCCTGGCTTCTTCAGTCTCTTTTTTTGTCTTTTCAAGTTCCAGCATGGTGTCCATCAGTTTTTGATAATCCGGAGTCTGAAGAGTAAAGAACATCATGACTATTCCAAGGCACATGGTAAACATGGACAAGAGGTAATTACTCGCTACCAAAAGCTGAATGGCCGAACCCGAAAGAGCCACGCATGCATATATTATGGTGGAAATCCTCTGCTTTACGGTAAACTCCGGGAATATGATTATGGTAGAGATAACGCTTATCACATAATAGAAAAAGGGAATAAAATAAACCAGCATATACAGGGAACCGTGAATATAATTTCCGTTCTCATCAAAATAGAAAACATATCCGGACACGGAATTATGTAACATCATTACGATATATGCGAACGCTATCAGTTTGGTAAGTATATACATGAAGTCAATGTGACGTTCTTTGTATCTGAGATAATAAGCATATTCCACAAAATAAACGCCAAATACCATGGTCGCGATAAAATAAACCGTATTGACGAGCATCACGGTCCAGAAAGAGAGGTCGGCAAACCTATCAATGGCAAGAGCGGCCACCACATCGAGGCCGTCCGCGAGCATGGCCATAAACGTAAGCCTCTGAAAAAGCCTGTTGCCAAGGATCTTGGAGCTGTATTGAAGTTTAAGAAAAATATACAGAACCGCCATAAAAAAAGCAGCGGCAAGTTCATATTCATACACATACGTCATAGGCTTTGCTCCCAAGCAGTCGAAAAGTTCTTGCAAAATATGGATTACTGTATTAAGTCAAATACCTTACTCTCTATTATATCATACTTACCAGATTTCTTCGAATGAAATGTTCAGATCCACCGGTTCCTTGATGCCTTTTACTTTTCCTTTTTCGGAATACTGCCATACCTTGTATTCATAAGGATAATAGAAATTTGGATTATAATACGCAAACCACTTGTCATACTGTTCCAGGCGCTCCATTTCCAGCATGATGAGGCTCATCTCCATATTGTGGTAGATCATGGGCTTATATCCCGCATTTTCTATCATTTCACAGAATTTAATAACAAGATCCGTTCTCTCAGAGGGTGTAAGAGCGTTCATCCTGGCCGTATCGTCATTTATCTTTTCAACGTCCACAACAACAGGAGCCGTAATATCGCATCCCTCCAAAAGGTCAAAGAGCATCTGTGCTTCTTCCTTAACCTCATCCTCGTTTATTGCCTGCGTGAAAAAATATGCCCCCACATGGATCCCTGCGGCTGCGGCATTTTTTGCATTGTCCTTAAAGGTTTCATCCTCCACAAGCTTTCCCGAACCGTATCCGCGAAGTCCCGCTCTCAAAATGGCAAATTCCACACCGTCTGAAGCCACCTCGTTCCAATCTATCTTGTCCCCCTGAAACTTGGATACATCGATACCCTTGTGGGTTATGGTCTTTTCACCGTCGGTGTAGCTGAATATCCCATCCTCGGAAATTACCAGGTTTTCTTCGGTAAAGCTGTTCTTTTTCAGGTCATCTCTGATCGGAAGAAAATAAAAACCGCCGTTACTTACGATCACTATGTCATCAGGATAAAGCGGACGAAGCGTCTCCACATAGGTATTTCCCTCTTCGAGGCTGACCTTTATATCTGAGAGGACTTCCTGTCTTGCAAGATGGGCAGCCTCATCTGCCTTTAAGTCGGCTTCACTTTCCATCTTTGCCACAAGTTCATCCATTTCTTCCTGTGTATAGGTGATTGTTTCGGGATCATCCTTTTTATTTTCCAAAAGCTTCGTCAGGAAATTTAATAAAAACCAGGCAACGACCGTAAAGATCAAAAGGATCAGGATCACCCTGACAATCTGTCCCGCCACGCCTTTGGTCTTTGGTTCCTCATCTCCTGTTTCCAGATATTCCATATCATCAACCAGTTTCATACTTTTTCTCCCTCTAAAAACGGCGAGGCCCGGAAGGTCTCGCCGCGTTTTTTATTCTTCGGATAAAGAATCGATATATTGCTGTGACCGCTTTGCTCTCTCGGTATCCGGGAACAATTCTATAACCTTTTCGTAGGTTGCTTTCGCATTGGCATTGTCACCATTTTTCCTGTAAGCATTTCCGAGATTGTAAAGGGCCTCGATATTTGTGGCATCATAGTAAAATGCCTTGGTCAAAAACTGGATCGCATTGAGGTAATCTTCGCTTTGGTAAGCAGAAATTCCGTCGCTGTAAAAGCCCTGTCCTATCTCCGGTCCTATGGTATTAAACAACGCGTTATACAGACCTCTGAAGCTCTCCGAAGCTTCATCGATATTTACTGCGGAGGCAATGGCCTCAAGTGAAGCCGCCGTGCTCTCCTGATCTCCTGTTGCGATATAGTTCGACGCCACATCGAGCAACGCATCTATATTGGCAAGAGTTCCGTCCTCGCCGACCACTGCCTGAAGGTCGCCCTCCAGCAGATCATAATCACTCTGAATGCTCTCCAAACGAGCCTGCAGCTCCTGAACCTTTGCCGTTTCAGCCGCCAGATTGTCGCTGATGACGGCCGCCTCCTTTGAGGCTTCTTCCTTTGCGCCGGATACGGCCGACGGAACCACCAGAAAATACATGACTGCCAGACCTATGATAAATCCAAGTAATATGTTTATCAAAGTTCCCGCTCCGCTGTTTTTCGGCTCCTTGACATTTACGGGCTGGATTATCACTTCATTCCCGCTCTCGTATCTGACAGCTTCTTCTTTTTTCTTTTTGGGTGCGGATTTAACGGATTCATCCGGTACCAGCATGGCCTCAACGGATTTAAGATATCTGAGGGCATTGGTATTGTTTTTGTCTATATCAAGACACTTTTTTAATTCCCGCTCTGCTCGCTCCCACTCTTCCATATCTATATACAAAAGTGCCAGGAGTTCGTGAGCCCTGATGAATTTTGGGTTCAGTGAAAGCACTTTCTTTAACTGTATGACAGCCAGGTCTTTTGAATCCTGATAGCAATATGCAAGGGCCTGATTGTATTTTTTTATTGTTGTATTGAGCGTATCCAGCCTGGTCGCATTGTTCTGGATCATGTTTATATAATCATCCGCCACATTCTTTTCGGGGCGCATGTTCTTGCTGATGACCCATTCCGACAGAGCCGCAACCACCTCGCCGGTCTCAAAATATACAAGTCCGAGAAGGTTTCTGGCCTCGATGTTTCCCTTGTAGAGCTTGATGCTCTGTCTCAGGCTGTTGATAGCTCCGGACAGGTCTCTGACAGAGGCTTTTTCCAGACCGTCGTTGTAACACTTATTTGATGCATATATTATTTTCTTGTAAACAGAAACGTTGGCGCCGCAGGCGGTACAGTAGTCATGCTCCGAAAGGCGGCATCCACAGTTATAACAAAACATGCCGACCTCCTACTGTCTCTTTTCTTCGTCCTCTGACTTCTTTATCATTTTGACTAGGATATCCGCCATATCAGTCAGATCCTGATTGTAAATGGCATCCTCCACTTCCTCAACTTCAAGGCTTGGATGAAATTTCTTGAGTTCCTCTTCAAAATTAATCATGTTCTTCTCCCTGAAACTTTTCTGCCTCCGTAAGTACCTCTCCCACAAGGTACAGGCTTCCGGCTATATAAACTCTCCTGCCGTTCCGGTTTTTATAAACATACGAAAGAGCTTGTGCCACGGTGTCCGTCACCCTTGTCTTACCGCGAAAACCATGCAGGTTTTTAAGCAGCTTCGAGGAGTCGGCAGCCCTTGTATTTTTCGCCTTTGTAAAGACGATCTCACCGAAAAGACCGGCCTGTGTGATCTCTTTTAACATGGAAGGATAATCCTTGTCAGCCATGGTGCCAAGTACCAGTATCCTCTCTCCGGAAAAAGTATCATTTCCGACGCTTTCCAGAAATGCTCTGATCCCGTCCTCATTGTGGGCTCCGTCCACATAGATCTCGGGGAGTACCTCCTGCATCCTGCCTGCCCAGAAAAATTCGTCTATTCCTTCCCTGATGGTCTCTATAGTCATCCTTCCCAGCCTGTCCACGATCTCGCAGGCGCGAAGGGCCAGCGAAGCATTTTCCGGCTGATAAGATGCATTTGTATGTAGAGAACACCTAACATTACCATAATACCTAGAGCACAGAGAAAAATCAATGGTTTTATTCTTAATTTCGATTAAAGAATAATCGTTTTTACCAACTTCAATTAATGGCGCACCGACTGCTTTTGCCCTCTTTTCGATAACACTGTTTACCGACTCATTTTCTGTCAAAAAAACGCAGGGAGTGTGATCCGCGATTATTCCCGCCTTTTCTGCTGCGATCTCTTCAACCGTATCCCCAAGATACTCGCAGTGGTCAAGGCTTAATCTGGTGATCACGCTTACCTCTTTGTTTCTGATGGCATTTGTGGCATCAAGCCTGCCTCCAAGGCCCGTTTCCAGGATCACAAAATCCGTGGGATTTTCATCAAATATCACCATGGCCATGAGGAAGAGATATTCAAAAAATGAGGGATGGTATCCTGCTTTTTCCAGCTTTTCATATATTTTCAAAAAAGCTTCAAAAAAGGTCTCTTTTGATATCATTTCACCGTTTATTTCTATCCTCTCCCTGATATCCACAAGATGAGGGGATGTAAATACAGCCGTAGTATATCCGCTTTCTTTAAGCATGCATTTTATAAAGGAGCATACGGAGCCTTTTCCGTTTGTGCCTGCCACATGAATGATCTTCATGTTCTTGTCGGGATCCCCCAAAAGTTTCAGAAATCGCACCGTATCTTCCATGGTGTTTTTTCCCGCAAACTTCGGAATATCCATTATGTAATTTACCGCTTCTTCGTAATTTTTCGGTGTGGTCATGACTTTACCCTTATGCTTTAAAATTCCCGGAGCAATGATAGCGCCGGGAATTTAAAGTTGTTTTCATTATTTGGAAAGCTGTGCGAGTCTTTCCTTTACCTGCTCCATCATCTGAGCATATTTTTCTTTCTTTGCCTTTTCTTCGGCGATCTTTGCCTCGGGAGCCTTGGAGATAAATCTCTCGTTGTTTAACATACCGTCAACTCTCGCAAGTTCTCCTTCGAGACGCTTCTGCTCCTTTGTAAGTCTCTCGATCTCAGCCTTAATGTCTACCAGATCTGCGAAAGGAATATAGAAAGTTGCTCCTGCGATAACTACGGAAACCGCATCCTCTGCGATACCTGTCTTGTCTTTTTGAAGTACCACATTGCTTGCATAGGCAAGGGAAGCAAAGAAGAGCTTTCCTTCCTCGAAGGTGGAGAGGATATCCTTGTTTTCTGAAACTACATATACAAGGGCCTTTCTGGAGGGAGCAACGTTCATTTCGGTTCTCACATTTCTGATACCTCTAACGGCTTCCTTGATGGTCTCGATATCCTTTTCCTCTTTTGCAAAGGCTCTCTTTTCAGAATACTCCGGCCACTTGCTTATCATGATGGACTCCTCTTCCGACTGAAGTGTGCAGAAGATCTCCTCTGTTACAAACGGCATATAGGGATGAAGAAGCTTAAGCGCATCGATGAGAACAGTCTTTAATGTATAAAGTGCCGCATTCTGGCTTACCGCATCATCAGTATTGTAGAGACGGGGCTTAACCATCTCGATGTACCAGTCACAGAACTCATCCCAGATAAAATCATATACTTTCTGAACAGCAATACCAAGTTCAAAGGCTTCCATATTGTCGGTGACATCCTTTACCAGGGTGTTAAGCTTTGAAAGGATCCATTTATCTACAGGCTGAAGATCACCCTCAGCAGGCTCTGTCACGGTCTTTCCTTCCATATTCATCATGATAAATCTGGAAGCATTCCATACCTTGTTAGCAAAGTTACGGCTGTTCTCAACTCTCTCCATATAGAAACGCATATCATTTCCGGGAGCATTTCCTGTGATAAGAGTAAGTCTGAGTGCATCCGCACCGTATTTTGAGATGATCTCCAGAGGATCGATACCGTTTCCAAGGGACTTACTCATCTTTCTGCCCTGGCTGTCACGTACAAGTCCGTGGAAAAGTACTGTGTCAAAGGGCTTTTTACCCATCTGCTCATATCCTGAAAAGATCATTCTGATAACCCAGAAGAAGATTATGTCATATCCTGTGATAAGTACGTTTGTGGGATAGAAATAATCAAGGTCTTCTGTCTTGTCGGGCCATCCCAGTGTTTCAAAGGGCCAGAGAGCCGATGAGAACCATGTATCAAGTGTATCGGGATCCTGTGTCAGGTGAGTACATCCGCACTTGGGACATACAGTGGGTGTTTCTCTTGAAACAATAACCTCGCCACAGTCATCGCAGTACCATGCAGGGATCCTGTGTCCCCACCAGAGCTGACGGCTGATACACCAGTCTCTGATATTGTCTGTCCAGTTGTAATAGGTCTTCTCCATTCTCTCCTTTGGAATGAGTTTGATATCGCCCTCTTTGATAGCCTTGACAGCGGGCTTTATAAGCTCGTCCATCTTTACGAACCACTGCTCCTTTACAAGGGGCTCGATGGTTGTCTTACAACGGTCATGAGTACCTACGTTATGCGAATAATCTTCAATTCTGACTAAGAGACCTTCCTTTTCAAGTTCCTCTACGATGGCTTTTCTTGCCTCGTATCTGTCCATTCCGGCATATTTTCCACCGTTCTCATTGATGGTGGCATCATCGTTCATGATATTTATCACAGGAAGGTTATGGCGCTTTCCTACCTCGAAGTCGTTGGGGTCATGAGCGGGTGTGATCTTTACTACACCTGTACCAAACTCCATGTCTACATAACGGTCCTCAACCACGGGGATTGCCTTGTTTACGATGGGAAGCCATACCTGTCTGCCCTTTAAATATGTATATCTCTCATCATCGGGATTTACCGCAACTGCAGTATCACCGAGCATTGTCTCAGGACGGGTGGTTGCAAACTCCAAAAAATCCGTTGTGGAAGGCTTTCCGTTTTCGTCTACAAGAGGGTACTTGATATGCCAGAAATGTCCTGCCTGCTCCTCATATTCAACCTCGGCGTCGGAGATAGAGGTATTACATACGGGGCACCAGTTGATGATCCTTGAACCCTTGTAGATATATCCTTTTTCGTGCATCTTTACGAAGGTTTCGGTAACGGCTCTGTTGCAGCCCTCATCCATAGTGAAACGCTCTCTGTCCCAGTCACAGGATGAACCCAGTTTTCTGAGCTGCGAAGAGATCTTTCCGCCGTACTCCTTTTTCCATTCCCAGGCTCTCTCCAAAAAGCCCTCACGGCCAAGGTCGTGCTTGTCGATGCCCTGTTTCTTTAAATTCTCTATGATCTTTACCTCTGTGGCAATGGAAGCATGGTCGGTTCCGGGCTGCCAGAGAGCATTATAACCCTGCATTCTCTTGAAACGGATGATGATATCCTGCATGGTTCCGTCAAGGGCATGTCCCATGTGAAGCTGTCCGGTGATATTCGGAGGGGGCATCACGATAGTAAAGGGTTTCTTTGATCTGTCAACTTCTGCGTGGAAGTATTTTTTGTCGATCCATTTCTGATAAAGTCTGTCCTCGATTCCCGCAGGATCGTAGGTCTTTGCAAGTTCTTTTGCCATAGGGATTCTCCTTATCTTTTTACAATTATTTGTTTTGCCGTTCACATAAATATCCAACTCATAAGCTTCTCTTACGCGGTGGCTTTGCTCATTCACGTAAAAAAAAGCCCTTTGACGAGTGTTTTCGTCAAAGGGCGTATATAACGCGGTACCACCTTTTTTCACAGGAAATTCCTGCCTCACGGAGCTTCAGGCATTTTGCAATTTCATAGCAAAATACTGTAAAGTCCTATCCGTTAACGGGGATAAATCGTAAGAACCTACTAAAAAGTTCGGCTCTTCGGCTCGGAAGCTACCTTCGGGATTTCCTTCTCAAAACGGGCTCTCAGCTTTTCCTGATATATAATAGGGGAAATGTCCGTTCTCTCTGATGAGTGAATAATCTCTACTCCTCTTCGTCAATGCCTTTATCTTAAACAGAAGCATAGTCTAAAAAAGTATCCATTGTCAAGTGATAATTAGAAATTTTATATAAAACTCCGTGTCTGAACTTTTAGGATCAGACTTTAAACTGGTTCATGTGAGAATTGATCTCATCCGATATCATCAGATTTTCTCCCGCCTTTTCATCAAGCTCCGTCATACTGCCCACAACCGTTCCCACAGCCTCCGCACCGGCAGTCACTCCCTTGGAATTGTCCGCCATGGTTGCATTGATATCTTTTATAGTACCGTCGATATTTTCAACCGTATGCTTTATTCCCTCGCTGTGATCCGCAAATTCGGTCATCATATTCATAAGTTTTTCGATATCGTTTTTGTAATGCTCTGCGGTATCCAGGAGTGTCCTGTAGCCTTCGTCATTGCTCTCAGACATGTAATCAAGCATCTTTCCGGACTCGTCAGCCAGTTCCTCGACCACTGCCACAACCTGGGTTCCTATGGTCTTTATCTCCTCCGCCATGGTATTTGAGTCTGATGCCAGATTCTTGATCTCATCGGCGACAACCGCAAAGCCTCGTCCGGCCTCTCCTGCACGGGCTGCCTCGATTGAAGCGTTTAAAGCCAGGAGATTTGTCTGACCGGCAATACCGATGATATTATCCGTAAGCTCATTAATCTTTGAAATACTCTTAGAAGCTTCGATCTTTTCCAAAAGTCTTTTTCTGATATCCTCTGTTTTTTCCTTCATGGCATTCTGGGAAGACTCGGCGCTCAGATAGATTTCATCCGCTTCCTTTACGATGGCCTTTGAATCCTTTATACTGCTCTCTGCCATATCGGATATTTCCACAGCGCTCTGCAGTGTGGATTCGATGGTATTTCTGATATCCGTAATGGATGAACTTATCTCGAAATATGAAGCGCTGACTTCCTTCATTGTATCGGAGATGTCGGACACCTGTCCCGATGTTTCCGAAAGGTTCTGCTTCATATTCTTTGATACATCCGCCAGATTATGGGCACGTTCGGATGTATTTACGATTATCTCCCTGATGAAAGTGATAAACTTGTTTATATTGTCGGAGATTATCTCCAGTTCATCACCGGATCTGATATTTAATAGCTTTGTGAGATCTCCGTTTCCGTTTCCAAGTTCCATAACCTTTTCATTGAGAGCCTTAAGCTGTCTCCTGAGGATTCCCATGAGGAGCACCACGATGGATATTGAGATGACAAAGGCCATGAGACATATGATCACAATGGTGTTTCTGACTTTTATCAGCTGTTCGTTGATCCAGCCCATGCTGATGTCCGCAACCGTAAGCGCAACCACTGTACCGTTTTCGTTCTTTATGGGACTGAAGGCGGAAATATGAAGTCCCCACTCGTCCGTATAGGGCTCTCCCACACCGGGAATACCGTTCATTGCTGCAACCGCAGCATCCTCCACTTCAAAGTCATCTCCTATAAGTCCGGGATTTTCCGGATCGGAATCCACCACAAACTCAAAACCATCTCCGTTTTCTCTGATGGTATATACATACTCGAATCCGCTGTTTTCAAGGAAAATTGTGAGACACTCATGGATCTGAGCGTACTCTTCAGTATCCTCCTGCCCCGGCTTCAATGCAAGAAACGCATTTACATCCACGTCTTTTTCAAGCTGCGCCGAAATACAGTTCGTGTTGTCTATGGCATTTATCTGTATCTGTTCCAGCAGCGTATTTTTTTCATTGTTGTAAATGACGATCCCCATCACCAGAAAAGTGATTACCAATAACGCTGCAACCATTGCCGTCAGTTTCGCCGTAATACTGAATCTTCTAACCCTCATACGTTTTCCTCACATTTTCTTTAAAATCCTAAAAATCTTCACCGGTTTGCGCTCGCGAAAACTTATAAATAATGCACAAATATATTATATTTATTTAGGAAAATATTGTCAATAATATTCAAACATATCACCTCGTTTTCCAATGAATTTTCTGAAAACTTATAAAAAAAACAGGGAAACTGCCTCCCGGGCACCTAAAACATACTTTATTCAGATTTACAAATAGTTACTCAGGTATTACATTTATAATGATCAACGGATAAATACTAAATTATACCGGACTTAAGGAGGATTATTTTTAGCGATATGAAAAAGATAAGATTTTGGGTTCTCTTATTTGCCATGATTGCCGTCTTAAGTGCCTGTGGAGCAAAAAATGACCATGAGCCTGCAATTATCACCGGTGAAGCCATAGAAGAAAAAGACCAAAGCATCGGCGAAACAGCTGACCCTACAGATACTGATGAAACGGATGAGTATTCAGATGAGACATATCTTCTCAGATATTACGACGAAGACGTGATATATCAGTTAGACGCAAAAGGGAACCTGATCGGAACCTACAGTAAGCAAAAGGTTTCCGAAGCCTTCGGTCCTGACAGCAGTTTTTATGATGACTATTCACTCTGCGACTTAGAAGACGGTGTGGGTTATTATTACACCAGCGAATATGAATATTCATCTGAAAATGATACCGGAAGCTATGATTATGTTTTCTATGCATATGATTTTAAGTCAGATACACTGAAAACCATATATGAGACTTCCTCTCCCGCACAGTTACATGCATATGATGCATATAAAGGCAGACTCTATATCTATTTTGAGGAAAATGAGCAATATTCAAATGTTTCTTTTGATATAGACAGGGACAATCTGGAATTTACCGAAGTGACATCGGATGACAATTCTCTGTTAAGCGCCATTAACGGAATGGAAATAAGACGTGGTACAACGGATCACCTCTCCTATGAATGCCCGGAGCATATCATGGACCGTTTTGGTTTCCTGTTGTGCACCGTAACAGATTTGGAAGATGCAGACACCTCCACCGAGTTCTACAAGGTTTCCCCTGATGCCACATCAGAAAAGCTCTCTTACATAATGGATGACTCTCATTATGTAAATTATGTAAACAGGGATTGGATCATAGCCGTCAGCTTTGATGAAAACAATCCTCATGCCATAAATATCAATACCGAAAAAACTGTTGACCTTTCTGAAGTTTATGCTGAAATGAGCGGAAGGCCCCTGGGACTTGCCGGAGATAATCTCTATTACTACTCAGTGGATGATTCAAAGGCAGCGGAGGGCATTACCACATATAAGGTTTACTCCTACGACCTTAACAAAGAAGTAAGCACCCTTGCGGCAGAAGCTTCAACCGTACCGGGCTTTGGAAATATCACTCCCTGTGTCGAAGGCTTCAACCTTGTGGGTAATACCCCCTATGCCATCGCTCCCGCAGGCAAAAAACTGGAATGGGTAAAACTTGAAGGCGGAAAAACAGTTTCCTGCGACCTTCCGATAAAGGAGATAAGCGCCTTCAAATACGGAAAAGTGTTAAGTAATACCGTTTTGATAAACTGTCCCTTCTGTGGTCTTCCTCTTTACAGCGAGTATGCAGAAACCTTTGCTCTTGACGAAAAGTATTCGAAATCGGCTGCGTCCATCAATGAAAAACTTGCCGAATACATCACTAGCATGGAAGACAATTTTATGCTTCCCACAGATGACAGTGAATGCGAATGGCACAATGAAATGAAGGAAAACAACGCCCTTGTCTATGATGCAATTGAAACGGATCAGACATGGGTTTCCGATGTGGATATCATAAATGACAGATTCCTGTCGGTTTACAGAACCGGATATTGGTACGGCGGAGGTGCCCACGGATATCCTTATCAGGGTCAGTTATTGTTTGACTTAGAAACCGGAGCAGAGCTTACAACGGCCGATATCTATACGGGAGTCTTGGAGGAATTCAAAGATTTTGTAGCTCAAAAGACTGTGGAATTCTATGAGGCAAATCCGGGCATCCTCTTTGCGGAAAGCGCTGAGGAAGCATATGATGCGGCATATGAAAGTGCGGATCCATCCCTTGATTCCATAATCTGGGGCGAGACAAGCGCAAAATATCTGTTTTCACCCTATGAGATCAGCCCTTACGCGGCAGGATATGTGGAGATCGAGCTTCCATACGATGAATTCCTGGGAACAGACCTTATAAGCGCCCTGGATATGCCCCACCCTCTGAAAATGGATATTCAGTAATATAATATGCAGGGCCAGCTTCGCTTGTATAGCTAACATTCGAGAAGAAGCGGGAGGCTGTAGGGATGCCACCAAGCGAGTTCCGCAGTCGCGAAGCGGCGAGGGCTGTTTGAGCGACTGGCGCCCTGAAGAGAGGACCCGCTTCGCTCTAAATATTCTCAGTCAGGTATTTCGTCCGACAATAATACGGAGGCCCTCCTTGGAATAATTCCAAGGAGGGCCTCCTCAGAGTGTAGACAAAGGGGATGCTGCAAAACCGAGTTTTGCAGCATCCTTTCCTTTTTTCTAAGTTCCTTTTTTGATTTTTGTTAAAAATGGCCTTTCTTTAGGCCATTTTCAATTCCCATTCTTGTTGTATTTTTGCTAGTTTCTTTAAATTCATACACGCAAAGGTAAGCGCGACTTTCATTGTCATGCGCGCCTTACCATACATCT
>JAILHH010000033.1 GCA_024695935.1 Acetatifactor sp. | reverse complement strand
TCGGTTCTTTGACAGTTGAATAAAGAAAAATCTTTCGCAGGCATTGATTTGCCTGCATTTTTTTATCAAATTTTCTTAAATTTATTGTGGCTATATGTGGCTGTATATGGTATAATAGTAGTACGGAGGTACATAATCTATGAAAGTAAGCATATCCAAATCAAAAAATACCACTATTTATTATTTAAGCAAATCGGTAAGAATAGGTAATAAGACTACAACCAAGACCATCGAAAAGATTGGAACCTATGATGAGATTAAAACCAAATGTGGAGATATGGATCCATTGGATTGGGCAAAGCAGTATGCAGCAAAAAGAACTGCTGAAGAAAAAGCATCCAAGCAGGATGTTCTTATCAAGTATTCTTCTACCGCACTTATTACTAAAGGTGAGCAACGCTCTTGCAACATAGGATATCTTTTCCTTCAGGACATTTATTATTCCCTGGGATTGGATCAGATTTGCGATGACATTTCCGAAAAACATAAATTTGAATATAACTTAAATGAAATACTATCTATGTTGATTTACTCAAGAATTCTATCACCGGGTTCAAAACGGTCTTCATTAATCCATTCAAAAACCTTTTTAGAAAAGCCAAAGTGTGACCTGCATCAGGTATATAGAGGATTAGAGGTTCTTGCAGCTGATAATGATTACTTTCAATCTCAACTCTATAAAAACTCAGAAAAAATCATTGATAGAAAAACCGGTGTTCTATACTACGACTGCACAAACTACTACTTTGAAATTGAAGAGGAAGATGATTTCAGGAAATATGGTGTTTCAAAAGAACACCGTCCTAATCCTATTGTTCAGATGGGACTATTCATGGATGCCGACGGGATTCCTTTATCATTCTCTCTTTTCAATGGAAATGAAAATGAGCAGCCCTCAATGACCCCGTTAGAGAAAAAAATTATCAGAGATTTTGACATGAGTAAGTTTGTTGTTTGTACTGATGCAGGATTATCATCCACAGATAACAGACGTTTTAACAACATCGGTAATCGTAAGTATGTCACTACCCAATCTGTAAAAAAACTCAAATCATTTCTCAAAGATTTCGCTTTATCTGATGACGGATGGCACCTTCCTGGAAGCAGAAAAACTTTCCGTATTAGCGAATTGGATGAAGAACAGGATTTTGAAAAAACTTTCTATAAGGATAGATGGATAAATGAAGATAATCTCGAACAACACCTTATTATCACATACTCTCTCAAATACAAAAAATATCAGGAAACCATACGAGAAAGACAGATCGAGCGAGCAAAGAAACTCGTTGCCAATCCGTCAAAGATAAACAAGAAAAAGGCAAATGATCCTAAGAGATTTATTTCACAGAATCATGCTACAAATGATGGAGAAGTCGCAGACAAAACAATGACATACCTAAACGAGGAACAGATAGAATCCGAAGCTATGTATGATGGGTTTTATGCTGTATGTACAAATTTGGAAGATGATGCAGCAACAATAATCAAAATAAACAAAAGGCGCTGGGAAATCGAAGAATGCTTCGAAATAATGAAGAGTGAATTCAAGGCAAGACCGGTATACCTCAGCAGAAAAGATAGGATAACGGCACATTTCATGACATGTTTTACAGCTCTGATTATTTATAGAATCTTAGAGAAGAAACTCAATGAAAAATACACATGCAGCGAAATAATCTCAACACTTAGGGAAATGAATATGCTGATCAGTCCGGGAGACGGCTACATACCATCGTATACAAGAACTGATTTAACAGACGATCTCCACAATAGATTTGGGTTCAGAACGGATTATCAGATTATTTCGCAAAGAAACATGAAAAAAATCTGTACTAAGACAAAAAAATAGAAATATTACCACATTTTTTTCAAAAACTAAAACTCCACAAACAGCGTATTTATGCTGGTTGTGGAGTTTTTATCTTTTCTCAACTGTCAAAAACGAGATTATAGTTATAGCATATTTTTTTCTTTACATCCCCAAAAGTGATGAATTTTTATTTGATTTTAACAGTTGCTGCCTGCCCCTTTTTCTTAAGCAGCTTCTGATATGCTTTTTTCTGCTTCTTCGGTACCTTGACGGACGCCTTTGAAGAAATACCCTTGAAGGCATTTTTGCCCACTTTCTTTAAAACGACGGACTTGATGGTGACTGTCTTTAAATTCTTATCACCCTTAAAGGCACTTGCCCCGATTTCCTTCACATTTGCAGGAATCACGATCTTCTTAAGTGACGTACATCCTGCAAAACTGTTCTTTCCTATGATCGTAATGCCTGCAGGAAGTGAAACAGATGTCATATTTTTACAGCCTTTCAAAGCATTATCCGCAACCGATGTCACTTTATAATCAATGCCGCCGCTGTTGACTTTGGAAGGAACCGTCACTTTCTTCGCCTTCCGGTCCACTGCTTTTTTCACAGAAACCTCGGGTGCACCCGCATTATCATCCGTCACCTGATAAGATATATTTCCCACGGTAAATA
The DNA here is from genome assembly GCA_024695935.1 of Acetatifactor sp. GTDB lineage: Bacteria > Bacillota > Clostridia > Lachnospirales > Lachnospiraceae > RGIG10340. Next base: position 4,953 of record JAILHH010000033.1, on the reverse strand, counting down.
TCGTACCTTTTTTCGCTCCTGCTGCCTGCTGCTCCGGTGTCTTTGTCTCATTTGTCGGCTGCGGTTTGGGAGACTCCTCTGTTTTCTTCCCTTCCTCAGTCTTCTTTTCTGCTTCCTCCTTCAATGCCGCATAGGCTGCAGCTGCGTTCTGAAGTGTTTCAGTCTGATTCTCAGGCACAAATGATTTGGCATCAGCCGATAACGCCTCATATGCCTCCTGCGCCGTTTTGATTGCTTCCTCACTCTCCCCGGAGAATGTGACATCACCGATCTTTTCGATCAGTCCGATCGCTGCATCTGCTTCTGCCTTTGCCTGCTTCAGTTCCTCATATCTCGCCCCGGCATCTTCAAGCACTTTAAGTACATCTGTGTCAACCAATTTTTTCTGATCATCCGTAAGGCTTTCGTATGCTGACTTCGCCTCCTCAATAAGTGCCTCACATTCTTCCGTGTATGCCACTTTACCGATCTTCTTTATTTTGGCGCTCACTTCTTCTGCGGCAGCTTCATTTTCCGCAATCACTCCTGCAGCTTCATATGCTTTCTGTTCTTCAGCCGCTTCATACTCATAAACTCTCTTAAACAAAGCAACATCTGTTCCACTGTCTACTTTAAAGCCATTGTTGTAAGTAAGTTTTCGTTCTGCTGTTCCGACAAGACCTTCCTTCGCGCTCAATACACCGTTTTTATACTGATAACGGAAATAATAGCGATAATCCGCATGGTTGCTGGTCACTTTAAGCGCTGATGTATCCAGTCTGATCACCTGACTGTCCGAAGGCGCGTTCCAGCTGTCCAGCCAGAAAGAACCATCCGACAACTCATAGGTATGGTAAACCGCAACATTGTTGTAATCCGCTTCATACTCGATATAAGCTCTGCCTGCAGCATCTTTTTTGACCTTCACACCAGTGCTTCCAATCGTACTTCCGGACGTGGTCATTGAGTATGCATCGCCTGTTTTTTCAGTATTTACGATTAGATACTCCTCGTTTGACTCCAGACTGTCAACTTTTTTCCATGTATAAGCATCATCTTCCACTTTTTCATAAAGGAACACATTGCTGTTATTTACATCAGTAGAAGTACCTGTAGTTCCAAGCTTTAATGCTCCCGCTCCAACGCTGTAGCGGATAAACCCGGCACTATCGCTGTACATGGCGAGCTGATTGTAACCGTTGTAGCCGCGATACAGCCACGTAAATGCCGGGAAGGTGGTACTGCTGTAATTGCTGTTGGTCGCACTCCCCAGAGGATCCTTTGCCATTGTAAGCGCCGTCCCCGCATTGCATAGGAACAGTTTATTCCCGAGATTCTGAAGCACAAATCCCCGTGCCGCATTTTCTCCCTGATTCCAGACGATGTCCCACACATAATCTTTTGTATCCGCATTCTGCTCAAAATACAGGATGCTGTCAGATGCAAGGAACGAATCCTGATCCAGCTTTGTGACAGAAACCTTTTCTCCCGCTGCCGTCATAGCATATTTTATCCCCGCATTTCCACTGATCTCACTGTTATAGACCAGAATATACTGTTTGCCGGGCAGGAGCGTATCCGTCAGAATATATTTCTGTCCATCCGGAAGCTTCACCCACTGTGCTTTCAAAACCACATCACGGTCTACCGTGATCTCATCTCCCGGTTTGTATACATTGGTACCGTCACTGTAGCCATTGAAAATATATCCTTCCTTTGACGGCTCACTTCTGTTGATCACATACACACCTGCGTATACTTTCTCACTCTCCACCGGAATCATGCCTCCGTCGCCATCATAAGTAACAGTATACTGCTCCGGTATTACCGCAGTCTCCGCTCCGAAGGTACGGTCGATCGTACCGGTGTAAGAATCCAACAGTCCGTCTTTGCTGTATCGCTTCACTTCGATCCTGTCTTTATAAATGGAAAGCTCGCTCACCGTCAGGACATCTGTCGGTGTAAATTCGGAAGGATTATTGGTGATATCACCGATATACCCCACATAACCGTAATTCATATAAACAAAGTTCAGGGTAGTCGGTGTACCGCTTCTGTTGGCAATACTCTTTTCCGTGCACACATTCAGCTTCTGTCCTTTCTGATAGAAGGTCAAAGAACCGCCCACCTGCTCGTCGCCATTGGTATGATTATGCCCGAAGAAAAATGTTACATCCAATGCTTTTGCAGCATCATTGATGGCATCAAACATGATGTACGCATACTGATTATTACCGTCAGTCCTGTCAATATCGTAGTGAAGACTTGTATGGGAAGCGATAAAGATCGGTCTCTTCTCACCTTCTTTTACCTTATTTTCAAGCCATGTCTTCAAATCGTTTGCGGTCTTTCGAATGCCCGGAAGAACATCTGTTGTTCCCTGTTTGGTCGGGAAATCATCCTCACTTATCACATAAATGATAAAATCCTCAAATTCATAAGCACCGGTTTCGCTCAGTCCGTCCATAGATGCCGGATCGTGATTTCCCTGGATCAGGACACTGGTCTGTGCTGTAATATTCGGCCATGTCTCACCCAGAATTTCCATCACCTGTTTTGCGCCTTCCTCAGAGGCGCTGCGGTTATCACTCATGCAGGAGAAATCTCCGCCAAACAACATATAATCAGGTCTGACGCCTGCGTCATAGGCTCCCTTCACGATCCCGCGAAGCTGGGACTTTAAGAAAGTCCAGTCATCACCTGTATAGCCGGAAAGCCATTTCTGATAATCAGACAGCGTCAAAAGTCTGGCATAGGGTGTGTTGACGCCATCTCCCCTGTTCGGATTTCCGGGTTGCGGATCGTCCGGTTCCTCATCATCTTCCACTGCAACTCTTTTGAAAACGGAAACATTGTTTCCGGTGCCTGCCTTAAAGCCATTGTCGTAGATCATGGTTCTGCTCTCTGTGTCGGCAAGTCCCTTCAAAGCCTTCAGCGCACCGTCTTCATACTTAAAACGGAAATAATAATTATTATCCGCATGATTACTCGTGATATTAACCGCCGCACTATCCAGTCTGATTACTTCACTTGTGGCAGGTGCATTCCATGTATCCAGCCAGAAGCTGCCGTCACAAAGCCCGTAAGTATGGAAAACAGCTACATCATTATAAGCGGCTTTATAGTCAATGAAAGATTTCCCTCCTTCATCTTTTTTGATCACGATCTTCGTCTGACCAAGTGTTTCCCCTGTCATGGTCATGGCGTATGCTTCGCCTTCATCTGCACTGCTTACGATCAGATACTGTGCGTTTGATTCAAAATCATCCGCCTTTTCCCAGATATATTTTGACGGCTCTGTTTTTTCATAAAGATAAACATTACTGTTATTTACATCTGTAGCTGTAGCTGTGGTTCCCAGTTTAAAGGCCGCAGAACCGACACTGTAACGGATAAACCGTTTGGAATCACTATACATGATCAGCTGTTTTGTATCAGAACCGCTGTAAGCGGAAGCATAGTTCCATGTATAGTCCGGGATAGTTTTGCTGCTTGTGTCAGAACTTGACTTTGTCTCCTGTCCCACAGGATCCTCCCCTGTTGCAATCTTCGTATCCTTATTGGAAAGCCACCGTTTCGTCGCGACATTCTGAAGCTGAAATCCTCTCGCGGCATTTTCCCCCTCATTCCAGATTGCCGCCCATGTCATACCCGATGCGTCTTCCTCCTTTGGTATCGTGAGGACAGATTTATCGGAATTAAAATAAGTCCCTGCCAGTTCCTCGGATATCACTCCATCACCATCCGTCGAAAATGCATAGCTGGTATCCGCATTGCCGCTTATGGCTGCATTCCATGTCATGATGTATTCCTTACCCGGCTTTAACTCATCTGTCAGCACATAGGTCTGGCCTTCACTTTCCGCCGCATACGCCTGGCCTTCACTTTCCGCCGCATACGCCGTAAGTCCGGATACATTAAAAGATGTGAATACCATGGCAAAAACAAGTATCCACGTAATAACTCCTGAAATTCTTCTCTTCATTCTTTGTTCCCCCTAATCATTTTTTGACTGTCCGATATTTCCCACCATTCTGACAGTTCACAGTTACATACATTTTGTGCTTTCAAGTATTACATATAAATGTACCAAATCTCCCATCAAAGATGGGATATAAATAATCAATAATTCTCCAATTCATAAATGTACACTTCTGCCCAACTATACTGATTCATAAATTCACCATGATAACCTTCACTTCCATTTAACTCTCCTGCAAGGTAATTATAGTAATCGCAATCAACCATACTCTTATTAATGGCATATGAATTTCGATTATGAATAAACAATTCTCCTAAACCCATTTTATCGAGATCTTTTTTAAGGGCCTGGACAATCTTCTTCAAATATTCATTTCCCTTCTCAGGAGATTTATCCTCAAAAATATTTGCACAAATCTCCGCACGACTCGCAGAAGCACCATTAAGACAAATAAGAAAAGCAAGAAGTTCCTTCTCTTTTTTCCTTGAAAAAAGCAGAGGCTTACCATCATAGATAATTTCAAAATTCCCAAAACACTTCACATTAACTTTATTCTGGAGTTTAGCAACTGGAACGCGCAAATTTTCGAGAACCTCTCGAAGTTCATCATCCATAACAGGTTTCAAAATATATCCACTAACAAATATTCTAAGTGCATTTAATGCATATTCAGCATAAGCTGTAGCCATAATAATATTAGTATCAGGTGAAATTTTTTTAATAGTTTTAGCCACCTCAATACCTGAAGGACCAGGCATATTGACATCTAAAAATGCCACCTCAATATTCTCTTCTTTAACTATCTTAATAGCGCTATTATATCCATTTGCCATAAAATAAACATTTCCTGTCATAACCCTCTCAACAGCACTCTTCATTTCTTCACGCATGAATTCTTCATCATCAGTAATCAAAATGTTCATAAGTGTCCCCCGTCTGCCTTACTAATTCTCCAAACCCATCAAAATAACCTCATTTTCCCTCTTAAATCC
>JAILHH010000030.1 GCA_024695935.1 Acetatifactor sp. | reverse complement strand
TCTGAATTTTTCTTTAAAGAAATTTTCAGGGTTGCATTGTTGTTCGATTGTCAAAGTTCTCTGTGTTTTCGCTGTTCACATTTCTCAGCGACAACTCTGATATCATATCATCGTGTGCTGTCTTTGTCAACAACTTTTTTAAAAAGTTTTTTCACCGAAAAGCCTTCGTTTTTGCGGTGGAATTACAATATATCATATAGGTGTCTGAGTGTCAACAAAGAAATTGTTCCTTTTTTGCGAAAAAAAAGAAATCTTAAAGAGCAAGATTTTCTTCTTTTAACTCATTGGTAGTGAAACGGAGAAAGAGGGATTTGAACCCTCGCGCCGGTTGCCCGACCTACACCCTTAGCAGGGGCGCCTCTTCAGCCTCTTGAGTATTTCTCCAAAATCTGAACTACGTTCCTACCAATATGATATTTGGCGTCGCTTTCGTGACGCAAAAGTAATTATAGCGAAGTGGATATTGTTTGTCAATCAATTATTGTATTTGTTTTTCACAAAATATTTCAGCCAAATTAATTATGCCTGAAGCTTTACCGCTGTCTCATATAGATTGTTTCCCTCTGAGTCGATCACAACTATAACCGGGAAGTCTTTTACCTTGAGTTCTCTTATTGCCTCTGTGCCCAGATCGTCATAGGCTATAACCTTTGATTCGGTTATGGATTTTGAGAGAAGAGCACCTGCTCCCCCCACAGCCGCAAAGTAAACCGCCCCGTTTCTCTTTATTGCCTCCAGCACTTCGGGGCTTCTTTTTCCCTTTCCGATCATGCCCTTTAATCCAAGGTCAAGCAAACGGGGTGCATATTTATCCATCCTGCTTGCGGTGGTAGGGCCTGCAGAGCCTATGGGTCTGCCTTCTCTGGCAGGAGACGGTCCCATATAGTAGATCACATTATTCTCCATAGATATAGGCAGAGCCTCTCCCTTATCGAGACATTCCTGCATTCTCTTGTGAGCTGCGTCTCTGGCAGTATAAATTGTTCCTGTCAAATATACATAATCCCCTGACCTCAGACTTTTTGCATCTTCTGTGCTGAGGGGAACCGTGATTTTTTTCTCCATGACATATCTCCCAAACTTTTATATTACTCTCACAGAATGTCTGTTGACATGGCAACAGATATTGACAGCTACCGGCAGTCCCGCAATATGAGTGGGATAGGTATTTATATTTACCGCAAGAGCTGTTGTCGATCCTCCCAGTCCGCCGGGGCCGATGCCTGTACCGTTTATCTTTTCAAGCATCTCTTTTTCGAGTTCCCTCACATAAGGGATATCGCTTCCGGCACTGATATCTCTGGTCAGAGCTTTCTTTGCCAGGATAGCGCATTTTTCAAAGGTACCTCCGATACCGACTCCCACCACCATGGGCGGGCATGCGTTGGGGCCTGCATCCTTTACCGCTGTCAAAATGGCATTCTTTACGCCCTCTATTCCGTCAGCCGGCTTTAGCATAAAGACTCTGCTCATGTTCTCACTGCCAAATCCTTTAGGTGCAACTGTGATCTTTACCTTGTCACCGGTTACAAATTCATAGTGGATCACCGCGGGAGTGTTATCCTTTGTATTTACTCTCTCAATAGGATCGCCCACCACTGATTTTCTGAGATACCCTTCGGTGTAACCTCTTCTCACACCCTCATTGATGGCATCTTCAAGGCTTCCGCCCTCAAAGTGGACATCCTGACCTATCTCCATAAAGACAACTGCCATTCCCGTATCCTGGCAGATCGGTATCATATCCTCTTTTGCGATAGTCAGATTTTCCTCAAGCTGCCCTAAAATCTGTTTTCCAAGGTCTGTCTTTTCGGACTTAACTGCTTTATCCAGGGCGCATTTCATATCCTCAGTCAGAACATGATTTGCTTCGATACACATTTCTTTGATATTGTCTGTAATTATATTAACATCGATCGATCTCATTATTTTACCCTACTATTCTCTTCCTGATGGCGTCAAACTCTTCATCAGTTCTCTCTCCGACCTTCCATCCGATCCTTTGTCCGTCATTTTCGTATCTGGGTATCAGATGAAGATGAAAATGCATAACAGTCTGTCCTGCAACCTGACCGTTGTTTTGAACCAGGTTCATTCCATCGCATTTTAAACCGGCTTTCATCATGGATCCGATCTTTTGTGCCACAGGAATGAGCTCCTTTGCATATTCTTCGGGCAGGTCAAAGAGATTATCGGCATGCTCCTTTGGCAGGATCAATGTGTGGCCGTCAGTCGCAGGTCCAAGGTCAAGCACTGCCCTGAATTTATCATCCTCGTAAACAGTCCTTGCAGGTATCTCTCCGTTTGCTATTTTGCAGAAAATACAATCATCTTTTTTCATATTGATATCCTCACTGAATTTTTGATTTATATTTATTCGAAGTTTCCTTTTGTTTATTCAAATACAAACAGCTGATCCAAAGTCCTCAGGATCTTAAAATCCCCTTTGGTCTTCATCTCTCCTGCCATAAATGCACGCTGGAATGTAAGTTTCCCGGAAACGATCTCTCTCATGGCCTCCCTGGTCACCTTGATCTCAACATCGCTCTTTTCGCTTTGCGAATATCTCACATCAAGTTCCGGTCCCTTTACGGAGATCAAAAGCGGTGCAGCCTTTTCTTCTATATTAATGGAATAAACTGCTTCAAACCCCGCCTGGGGCGTAAAACTCTTTTTTATTTCTTCCAGGAACTCGCTTTCATCCGCTGCATCCTCGCTGTACATCATATCTCTGAACATGCTGGTGAGTTCCTGTATGTCTTCCTTTTGGCGCTGTACATAGTTTTCGTCTGCCACATACTGCGAAAGTGTCTCTGTCTCCTGAGGCGTCAGGTTAATGCTCTGCGGCATAGAAACCTTTTGGCGCACCGCCTGATTGCTGGCAGGAAAACTTGACATATGCTGATTGATCGTCCTGTACATGTTCTCTGCCTTTTTTTCTATTATATTCACATACTGCTCATTCATCTCGAGAAGCACTGTATTGTCAATATATCCGCAGATGCCGCTGCAGGGCAGACCTCCCAGGATCTCCCATGCTGTCTGAAGATTCAGTTTTGCTTCCCTCTCTCCATAGGTCGTTGACATGACTATGGGGCACATATAAATCTTTGAAATAACATCCTTGTCCCCGTACAGCCAGCACGCATCCAGAAACTGTTGCATATATCCGCCTATGCCGTACCATTCCACTGTCGTAGCTAAAATGATACCGTCCGCTTCCTTAAGTGTCTGCGGAAGAGTCGGGATCGAGGCTTTAAGATCGTAAAGATTGTATCTGGTAACCTTTACGCGAAGTTCCTCCAGGATCTCCTGCATTTTGCTTATAACATAGATCGTGGGATCATCAACTATACCCCTGCCACCATAATAAATATTAATGTTCAATATCTTTCGTCCGTCCTTCCCTCGATATTGGCTTTGTTTATTCCAAACAGGCACGTCACACATCCAAGCACAAATCCTGTCATGAGTCCCCCGACGTGAGCTGCATTATCTATGTTAGAACCGCTAAAGCCGCTGTAAAGCGACAGTAATATCATGATAAGTACCCTTCCTAAGGTTAGATGCTCCGGTTTTCTTACCGCAAACAGGGTGATGGCAAGAAGCACTCCGTCAAGCCCAAAGACTATTCCGCTGGCACCTATGCTCATCACTGTTTCACCCCATGAAATCTTTACGGCCAGTGAAGCTATATTTCCGGCAAGACCGGAACCCATGGCAAGCAGAAAATAAGTTAAGTGTCCAAGGTAGTTTTCCAGCATGACTCCCATAAAGAACAGGATTATCATGTTATTGAACAGATGATCGATCCCTCCGTGCAAAAACATGGATGTGATAAGGCGATAATATTCACCGCCTCTGACCACACATACGGGATCAAGTCCGAATTTATTATACATCATATCCCCTGTAAATGCGCAAAAAGCAAAAGCCACTACATTTACAGTCGCAAAAATAATGCTGATATAGGGTACACCCTTTAATCGCGACATCTTTTGGCCTCATCTTGTACTATATTCAATTTTAGAATACAACATCTTGGTTTTTGATGCAATTTATTCTTTGAATAAAAGCCTTATTTTACCGATTTTGATCTCATCGGCATCCTGTAGCTTCTTTTTTTCAAAGGAAGCAAGGCGAACTCCGTTTTTAAAGGTGCCGTTCGTGGAATTTAAATCTTCCAGATAATAGTCTTCACCCTCATGGAGGATCCTTGCATGAAGTCTGCTGACACTTTTATCCTCCAATATAAGATTCGCCTCATCCTTTTTCTTGCCGATGGTGCAGTCGCATCCGTTCAGATCCCACAAAACCCTGCCGTCCATGGAATAGAGTTTGTACTCATAATCCCTGTCGCTCGAGGGATCCAGATATATGGTTTTTCCAAATCCGTGTTCTGCATAGTCATCAGATTCCGCAACCTGTGGACTTTCACACTCACTTTCTTCTATATTTACATATTCATCAAAATCCTGTCGCTTTTTTCTATACCTGAAAAAATCTCTCAATCCTTTTTTTCTGTTTTCAAAGGACTTTATATTTTCTTCATCGCTTTCTTCTCTGACAGGAACAACGCTTACAGTTTCCGGCTCAGTTTTTTTACCCATCCCGAAAATATCTTTGATAAGCTGTTTTGTCAGATATTCTCCCGGGCATGCCTCATATCTGTCATACATCCTGTAGACCGCATCCACCAGTTCAGTGTCTTCATAATCTATGTGTTCCACCAGATACTCTAAAAGTCTTTTGAAACTGTCACTGTGATCCTCATAGGGCTTGTATAGAAAAGAGAATGTCATGTCCTCCACATCTTCATACACGTTTTCCGGATCCCATACCACATTTCTCTCATCCAGCAAAAACCTTCCAAGATCATTCATTAGCCTTTCATAAGCCTTTGCAAACTCTTTTAACCACTCCCTCTTTATGGGCGTTCTCTCAAACCTGCTCCTCACGTTTTGCTTTGAAGTGATATCATAGTACAGAAAAGCCTCCCCATCGATATATCTGAGCGTACACGGAAGGAGACTTCCGATACCTCCTCTGGTGAGTATCCCATATTGAAATCTGTTTTCCTCCGGCTTTTTTTTCAGGTTGATCCTGCAAAAACTGGTCTGCAGGCTTCTCACATATTCAGTTTCCATCTTTTTCCTCCGTTAATTCCTTTAATTTCCTTGCGTTTCTTATTATAAAGACCGGGTCGGTTTTGTAGAAACGACCCTTCGCCTCCACATTCCACATATCATCCACCGCCTTTAGCACTTCCATGTCAGAAAAAGGAAAATGAAGTCTCCCCGATACCGTTGCTTCTATATAAAGAGGTGTTTCTGTGGAAATATCATTATCCTCTTCCATGAACACAGTCTGAGCGCAGTCTGTTTCCTGCGACATGGAGAGAAGCAGCGCCTTATTACTTGTGACGCATGCGTCATATTTATATATCATCATATATATCAAAAAAATGATCACTGCCAGTACTATAGGTATCACATAGGCAGCTTCCAGACTTAAATAAGCCTCTATCCTCTTATCCATTTTCTTTTTATCCATTTTTTATCCACTTTATTTTTCTAAATCTGATTTAACCAAGCAAAAGTCCCACTGAAACTATCCCTGCGTTAATATAAGGAATAAACGGGACGCGGGCTGTCGCAGACAGCCTCTTAAACAACACCGCCAAAAGGTTTATAACGGCTGCCGATATGAGCCCCGCCATTAGGATAAAAATCGATCTGAATAACCCAAGGTGCATGCCAAGTCCCGCCATCACCCAGGCGTCAGCTTCGCCAAACATTCCAAATGCCTTTGACAATATCCATAAAAACAGCCCCGGTATCAATCCCGCTGCCATCTTTTCAATTTCATTTTTACCTGCAAAAATGTCCATGACTGAAATCAGAAATTCCACAGAAAAAAATGCTGCCAACTCCCCCACGGTAACCTCTCTTTCCCTGATATCCCTAAAGCTCATGGGCAGCATGAGAAGAGCAGGGATCAGAAAACACTTATCCATACAAAACCTCCAAAAATTTATATTATTCTCTTCCGCAGCACCTGCTACAGGGTCTGTATCCTTCAATATCATATAGATTTACTTCCCTGACCGTCCTTTTTAAACTGCTGCATTCCCTTTTATAGTGCAGGCAGTTACCTTCATCAGTTATATAAACCCTCTCCGGAGCCTTGCCCTTTCCGCAGACTCTGCATTTTACATATCTTTCTCCCTCATCGTTTTTGGCATTCTTTCCGTCTGTGAAAGACACTTCCTTTACAGAGAGCCTTATATATGTGCAGTCCGGATCTTCATGATAAACAGTTCCTGTCTCCGTTATATATACGGGCTTAACATCTTTATTTATCCTGTAACCGGTATAGTTTTTTATGACCATCCTGTTTCCGACCAAAAACGGCTGTATTAATAATAAATTTGATCTGAAAAAAAACGGTTTCACCGCAGTCACATCGATCAGGTCCCCCTTCGCCGGAGATACGAAAGCCAGGTACTCTCCCGATAATTTCGCATTCATAAAGACCTCTCTCACCGCATAATTTTCTCCCGCCACAGCCTCCTCCACAGCCAGCATCCTTAACCCATCCCTCATGGCGCAGGCTGTGGCTGCCTCGTTCTTTAACAGATCAAAAACCAGTGAAATGCTGAATACAAAGAGCATAAGTATAGGAAGAACCACAGAAGCTTCCAGTGTGGCAGAAGCTTTGACTTTCCTTGAGAACAGCTGAAAAACCCCCTCTATGACCCGGAAATTAATAAAAGCGACCGGCTTTTGCTTTGGGGAATTGTGCGGAGAAGGTCCTTCTTGCATAGTTAACAGTTTCTTTATTCCTTTACATAAAGAGGGTTTTTCAACCGTCCTCTCATTCTCAGTTTTCATAGGATTTCCTCATGTTTATCTCGTACTCATGGCCAAATCTGTTTTCGTAGATCATTCTTGTGTTGATATCAGTGATACATCCATCCAGTCGAAACTCGGGATTAGAAAGCCTCATTCCGGCTTCCATCATATCCATCCCCCTCCAGGCTTCCCGGCTTTTTGATGTAAGAAGGAGCATGGCCCGAAGATGATCCTCGTAACTTAAGGTTATGCCCTCGAACAGTTCAACTTCCTCCCCTTTTAAAAGCTTCTCCAGGTCATCTCTGCTATCCTTTGTAGCCCACAAAACCAATATCCCATGTTTTAAAAAAGGCTGAAGTTCCGGATTTAAAAGCGCCAGGGAGATAGCTGTCGCGATCCCATCCGCCTCGGCGCACCTTTTCTCATCGCCTTCGATCTTTGCGATGTTTATGCCCTCCCGCACTAAAAATATCCTGTATATCACACTTTTTAAATTGTCCTCATCGCTTTCCTTGCCGGCGATTATATATTCCATCTCATATTTAAGTGCTCCGCAGGGATCCTTTGAAGTGAAGTTGCTCATATGCCGCAGGAGATATTCCCCGAACATAAACTTTTCATATATACCGGCATCCACTTCATGCTCCAGATTTCCTTTATTTACCTGTCCTGCTGCCTTTCTGGCGCTGAGTGTCCCCGCACTTTCTATGCTTTTTGCCGAAACTGTTTCCACATTGCAAATAAGAGAAAAAACGGCAGAGGGGCTTTTCTCATCAGGCGTATCTTTTAGCAAAGTCTTTAATCCTTCGGGCAAAGCATCGGAACTTATCTCCTTTATCTCACCTGATAGTTTTACTTCCTCTCCTTTGCCTTCATATTCACCCCAAAGGGTCGAAAGGTCGTATATCTTCTTAAACAATGAAATATTAAATTCATCCTCCACAGCCTTTACGGCAAGATCACGAAACACTTCGCCGTCATTGTCCGTTATATAGGTAACCCCTGTAGTTTCGGCGAAAGTGTTTCGAATTCCTGTGAGATTGTAAATAGAAAATAACTGTCTGTCAGACGTATCCTTTGAAGTATTCATGAAAAGATAGTTATTAAGATGAGCATTTATCCTGCCTAGGGAGGGACTGCCCATGCCATAGGAAGTGTCTATAGAAAAAATATTATATTTTTCGAGCATTTCAACGGAGTACTCTGCCATCAGGCTCTCCGTTACCACATCGCTGATACAGTTTGCTTCTACAAAAGCGCTTGCTCTTACAGCGCCCTGAAACAACAGGAAAAAAAGTGGCAACAGAGTCCCCAGGATAAGCGACGCAAAAACCGTGATATATCCGGCGCAGGATCCACCGTTAATACTTTCTGTATTTTTCATCATTTGCTTTTATACTTTCATCAGACTTTTTCTGCCTGTGAAGTGATCTTTTCAAAGATCGAATTTACAAGTTTAGTGATCTGGGTCTTAAAGATCAGCACAATTCCCACTAACACCACTAACATTTGTGGCGATGGGGCTTAAAGCCAATAAAATCAGTGCTTTTGACAGTATCCACAGTGTGTTTACAGTCCTCAAAATAGGGTCAAAGCGTCAATCTGACGTCAGGTTTCTTATCATTGTGACGTCGTTTTGGCGTC
>JAILHH010000004.1 GCA_024695935.1 Acetatifactor sp. | reverse complement strand
ACAGTACGCAACCAAGCGCAACCGTGACGGATTCAGGGCGTTTAAAGCTATTTCAAGTGGTTTTAAACTTAGCGTGAAATCCGTATTTAGCGCAATGTTTAACTGTGAAATGCTCACAAACCGCATAAATAAGCCATTTTTAACTGTTTTCGTCGTTTTCCTGGATCGCTATTTTATTGTGCACATTGACGGAGGCGGGGTTGTTTTCGGCTAATTTTGGCAATTGATCCGCGGTTAACTGTTTGGAATTACCGCCTGCAGGGACTCCGGCCATGTTGTAACCATAGTGTTTATTTAATACCGCTATAGTGGCGACGGGGTTTTTATTTGATGTTAATTTAGCTACTAAAGCAGACTCCCGACCCTTATATAATTTTTCGTATACAAGGTGTCGCGCCGGATTAAGTTTTCCATCCTCAGCTCCCCAACTATATAACGTATCTATATTAATACCTGTTAACATACTAAATCCCCATATAGATGGATCCTTGTCATATATAGTACATAAAAATAAATAATAGTCTGCTAAAGCATTAAGTAATATATAATTATATCTATTACAGTCTGAATAATTGTTTAATTCAGGGATGTTATTTTTATAATTATTATATGGGGTTTTATCTTTTAATCTGTCTTTATTATCTTTGAATATCTTTGCATAACAAAACATTAAAGCCGCATAAAATTTATTTTGTGGGGCTGTCGTCATGTCGTCGATCCCGTGACGGGTGCAAAAGAATTTAAAATAAAAATCTATTTCTGATTCGAAAATACTAAAATTTGTTTCTTCGGTTATTTGTTCGACGGTTTCCACCGCTAAATTTTTGTCATTTTCCACGGCTTTTTCACCTCCTGCGGATAAATATATAATACTTATGTTTTAAAGCTTAAAATCGCTAAAAATAAGCGTTAAAATGCTATGTTTTATATTATGGCTTTATTGTATAAAAACAGGGTTTAAAACGTCATTAATACATCGTAGTTATATATTTATATTTCGTGTCGGTTTTTGGGTGAAAACGGGCAAAATAAAAAGCCCGGAACGGATCCAGGCTTTAAAGGTGCAATATAAAATTTTAAAATAACTCTTTTTCTTTTTCGGTTTCAGTTAACAATTCAAGCGTATCAATGTAAATTGCAACGTCTGTATTTTCTGTTAAATACCATAAAACCGCGCGCCCATTTCGGCAGGTGTTTTCTGTTAAAATGTCGGTTTTTATGTCGTTTAATATATCCCGATCGCCTATTATAGAGTATAATTTTTCAATTGCTTTTAAAATAGATTTATTCATTGTTTTTTTTGCCTCCTCTTTAAATTTATAATATATATATTATGCGGTTTTTACAACCATTTTAAACAATGATTTTATATATTGTTTTTCATATTTTCCCATGATGTTATATAATGCATTGTTTACTTTTTCAGGATGTCCGGCTATATAAAAATTATGTGCTGTTATTTCACACTCTTTTAAAGATGGATCCATAAAAGCGCGATAGTTTAAATGTTTTTCCCGATCGGCCACAGTAGCCACAACAAACCAATGTCCGGCCAAATTATGGCCTTCGTTAAAAATTACAAGGTTTTTGCGGCGGTTTATATATCTTCTAATTTCGTTTTCTTTTCTCAGATCATCCCATGAAAACTTTAAACATATACCGCTATAATTTACAGTCGGCGCGTTATAAAAATAATTTTCTCCGTATGTATTAATACTGTAATTGATCTTTAAATTTTCAATTGCTTTTATAAGTTTTTCCATTGTTTTAACCCTCCATTAAATTTTTAAGGCCGGCCGCGATCACGCAGGCAAGGCTTGAATTGTTACCGCTAAAGCGGTTTTCTTTTTCTATCTGTTTAGCTGTTTTTTCTAAATTATCAAAAATTTGTTTTAGTGTGATTTCTTTTTCCATGGTTTTTTTACCCCCTTTTTAACTCTTTTAACTCTTCATTGATCCATTCAGTTTGTATTTTGTAATATCTCACCTTTTCCCCGGCAGGCCTTTTTTTGGCTTGCTCAAATTCATATTTTTTTAACCAAATTAAATATTGTATTTTTTCGTATCCTGTTAAAGTTTTCATGGTTAAAAACCTCCATTTGATTTTTTTAGCCGCTCATGTTATTATTAGGGGGTAGCGGCGAGCGGTTTTTTCCGCCACCCCTATTTTATTTATTTTATTATTTATCGCTTGGATCCGTTTCGGTTGCGCCCGTTTCGGATTCTTTTAGTTTGGCTTTTAAAGTCTCATTTTCTAACTTAAGTTTTACAACTTCTTGATGTAATTCTTTTACTAAATCCGCATATGTCATTTTGTTGTTACCTCTTTTTTTTGTTTTTGTTTTAATCATATTTAAACGCTCCTTTTTAAAATGTTTTTGTCCCCCCTTGCAATATTAATATAACACTATTTTTAGTGTATGTCAACACTAAATAAATAATTTTTCAAAATATTTTTTGTTGCTTTTTTGGTGTTTACTATGCTATAGTATAATTACAATTAAAAGGAGGTAAAAAGCCATGTTTATATATAAAATTAATGTTATGGAGTCACTAGCTGAAAAAGGCTTTACGGCTAACAGATTAAGAAAAGAAAAAATTTTATCTGAAGCCACAATGCAAAATATACGCCACGGTAAAAACATCACTTTAGAAACGTTAAATATTTTGTGTGTGATCTTAAGATGTCAACCTTCAGATATTATAGAAATACAACCCACAGACGCGGAAAAGATAAAATTTTTCTAATTATAGTGTTATGGTTTTTTAGGGATGTAAAAAACATCCCTATTTTTTTACGCAAAAAAGGACCCCGGAAAACATTTTTAATTTTTCCAGGATCCCCAACAACAAAACAAAATATTTAGTACGCGGATTTATGCGGATTTTTTATATAATAATTTTTGGCCATGTGACACACTGATAATTTCGTTTATATTTATATCATCGTCGCGCCCGTATTCGTTTTTATTCAAATATTGACGATCTGCGGCGACAACATACCACGCAGAAATTGTACCGCTGTATTTTAAGCCGGAAATCGCGCGCGTTTCGACTTTTACCGCGTGGCCGTTTGATAATTCTATTTTTACGGTTTTTTCGTCGTGAATTTTGCCGGTTATAGCTTTAATTTTGTGTTCGTCGCGGGTTTTGTCGTTTAAAATTGCGTTGTACTCTTCAAGCGTTTTGTCGTATTCAATCCAATATTTTACGATTTTTACCGCGCTGTATTGCATATATTGATCGCATAATTCGTTAACAGCTTTTTCAGGGTCCGACAAATATTTTATAATTCTACCGGGTAAAATTTCATCACTAAATAAATTAATAGATGGTTTTTTGTTGTCGTAAAAAAGCTCCTGCGCGGCGCGTTTTCTGTCGTATTGCATCCAGCCGTTTATTTCTTTTTGATCCCATTCTGTAAAATCTGTTTTTTCGAAGTTTGCGCGCGCGGCGTCGCTGTTTGGGATCCTCTTTAACAATTCAATGTTGAGATCAATTTTTAATTTTTCCGCAATCGGTTCCATGTTGCTATAATAGCGGCCGTTTACAATAAATCCGTTATAGCTTGGATTGTATCCCGGTTCAAGCGTCGCGCCGCTTATATAGTAAACTATAAAAGCATTGTTTGATTCGGTGTATTTGGTGCAAAAATAGTTAACGTGTCGGTTGTATGGTTCAAATCTTTGCACCTGCCCGCCATTAATTAAAACATTGATCTCTTCATCAGTAAATTTTGTTTCGGCGTCGCCGTGGTAACCAATCGGCTCCGGTTCTTTTTCGGGCTCTTCGGTTATTGTTTCGGGTTCTTCGGGTGTTTCGTCGGCCGTTTCTGTTTTCGTCTCTTTTCGGGGCTTTTTCGGGGCCTGTTTACCCGTTGCGAAGGCGCGCGCTAAACTTTCAAAACTATCTGAAGCAAAATCATTTATATTTTCTTTTTCAGGCGTTGCGGCGTCGGCTGTCATTGTTTCGCTGTTTGTGTTTTCGTTTTCCGCTGTCATGTTTTCGGGCTCCTGTTTTACATCCTCTTTTTCTGTTTTGGGTGTTTCGTTCTTTACAACCTTTTTAACAACTTTTTTAACTTCATACGGGGTTTTTACTTCAACTAAATCACAGAAAGCAATTGCGCCCGTTTCAACCCATTTGTTAAATTTTTCAATATTCCATAAAGAAAAACTATTTGCACTGTTTGCAAGTCCGGTTAACTCTTTTTTATATCCTTTTCCCAATCTAACACCCGTGTATCTTTGCACACCGTCGGAGCCTACAAAAGACTTTTTGATTCTATAAACATAGCCGCGGAAACATCCACCGCTAAAATCAGATTTTAAAATAAAACATTGCCCTTCTTTTATTGATCCGGCGTTTTCCTGTGGTTTTAATTCGGTCTTATATTCTGTGATAATTTGCTCTTCGTAAATATAGCCATCTTCGCCCGCATTGCCTACCATACCGCCACACACATTGTTAAAACGTGCGATCAAGGCGTTAAATTTATCTAACAGATCATATATTTCTACTTCGTGATTATATACGGATTCGGCCGTTTTTGTGGCGCGCTCGCGCTCATTTTCGCCCCACTTCCAAACCTGATCGTTAATGTATTTTTCAATCCATTCAGATTTTGATAAATTATTAAATTCCTGCCAGGATTCGCGCTCCCATGATCGGCCCATGTCGGAAATATCAGGAACCGATGCAAATTTTAAAAGGCCGGTCCCTTTATCAAGAATTATTCCATCTTTTTCTATATGCCAATTACAGCGGGGCGGATTTGCCTTGTGGCCGGGGTAAAATTCGGTTATTGTTTCCACTTCGACGGCGTCCTTTTCTTTTAACGCTTGTATTTTCTGTTTTGCGGTTTCCTCTTCGGCAGGTGTTGCGCCGCGCTCAACCGTCATAGCCTCCAATTTTTTTAATTTTTGCATTGTTTCCGCGCTGATTCCTGATCCGTTAATTGTGCGTTTTTCGGTTTTGTCGGCCTTCTCAAAAGGTTTATCTATAACCAACTTAAACCCGTTTTTTATTGCGATTCCATCCCAATACGCCGGATCATAATAATCGGTGTATGCGTCGGAGTTGTCGGGGTAATATCCGTAAACGGTCCATCCGTCCATATTTAATAAACGATGTGCAATTTTAACTTTAACTTCTCTGTAATCATAGTATGTATCACTCATTTTTTAATCTCCTTTAAAATTAATATTTTTCAGTAAATCCCCGGCGCGGCGTTGATTCCGCTTTTCGTTCTCCGGCCGGGGTTGTTATTATTCAGCTTTTTTTATCGGTTCCGTTTGCTCCAGGGTAAAGAAAAACGCTTTTTTCATAAACATTTTAACGTTTGTTTTTTCTCCGTCGGCTTCGGGGTTTTCGTCGTCGGTCTGTTTTCCTTTTCCTGATTTCCATATTAAAACACTTGTTTTTGCGTGTTCGCCCTTTTTAACCTGGCGGCCTAGCTCCTTCCATTTTGCGAAGGTGTGCATCGGTTCCGGTTCATTAACTGTTATTTTTTCGCCGTTTTCATTTTCAAATGTAAATGATCGGCCCGTACTTTTTATGATTCCATCCTTTAATAATTCCATACTTGCATTAAAAATAATTTGTTCGTTTGTCATGTTGTTTTTCCTCCTGTGCTTGTGATTTGTTTTTGTTTTGTTGTGATGTCATTATAACGCGCCGTTATATAGTTTTGCAATATGTAAAGATCACCAAAATATAACGTCGCTTTATATAGTTTTATTGTGCATTTTTTATAACGTCGCTTTATATCTTCTATTATAAGGTAAAAAACAGCTTTTTTATAATGTCGCTATATATCATTATAGATATAATGTCACTATATAATTTTTGTTGACTTTTCAATTTTATATATTTATAATGCTATATACAGAAGCTATATATTTTTTGTTAAAAGGGGGTTTTATACCTTGATAAAGGAAAAGAAAAAAGTTTCGGAGGCCCAAAAGCGCGCCACGGCTAAATATGAAAAAATTAACTATGATAAAGTAGCGGCGCGACTTCCTAAAGGGACAAAAGATCGTATAATGGCCACCGGGGCAAAATCTGTTAATTCTTATATTATAGAATGCGTTCTAAATGATCTAGAAAAAAAGAACGTTTAATTTTATATTGTAAAAAATCCGGGCCGGATCCGCTTTTTTGTTTTGTTGTTTTTGTTGCGTTTTGTTGTGGGTCCGTTTACCGGATCCAGGTCTAAAAAAATCATGTTTTTTTGTGTGATCGCCTGGCCCGGATATTTTTTTCTACGCCCTGAAAAACAGGCTAAAAAAAATTTGAAAATTTTTCGGCCCTGGGTAAAAATTTGTTTTGATTTAGTACGCGGATTTTTTTCTGCAGGTCCTTTTGACCCCATACACAAATTTTGAAAATTTTCTGAGATCCCGGTTTTACCCTGATTGATTAGTACGCGAGATCATGTTATAATTTATTTTGCAATTGTTTCATACCTGAAGGAGCCCTGGATCATCAAACGCCCGATGCATTCCTGGGTTTCTTTTTTCTGTGGGTCCTTTTGACCCTATACAAATTTTTGAAAATTTTTCGGAACCTTGGATTTTTCAAAAAATTTTTAGTACGCAAATGGTTACTTGTCATTAAAAACCATTCTTGCGTTGTTCATTCTCTGCAATAAATCATCCAATAAATAGATTATCTCTTTTCCGTGGTCTGCCATGTAATTACAAAGCCATTCCTCAGTTTCAACCGGTAAATAGATTCCGTAAGAAAAAACCACAGCATGGCATAACTCGTGACATAAAACGTGTTCAAGCAATGCACCGTGTAAAGCGTCCGAAAGATAGATTGTCTTGTCATTCCAATCGGTTACGCCTAACGTTAAAACACCATCAGACCTCATAAGTCGTTTATCTGTTGCCCTGACGTTCAAAATCGCCCATTTTACACCATTGATTGTAAATTGCATATAAATCACCACCTAACACAAAAAGGGGCTAAAACTAGCCCCTAATCGCTTAATTAAACTTTCTGCATTAACACCTGCATCTTGTTACGGAGCAAGGCTTTTTCTTCCGCTGACGCATCCTTGAGCATTTCGGTTACATCCTCTGTAAGTTCGCTTGTATACTTCTCAAGCTCTTTCATTTTTTCGGATTTTTCCTTACCCATTTCTTTGGATTCCATATAGGACCGCCTGCTTTGTCCACTTCTGCCCTCTCGGTAATCCCTCTGATTTCCACCTCTGCCGGAACGCTGTCCCTCAGAATAACCACGGGTGTATCCGTCACGGTTTCCCTCTGAATAACCCTCAGAATATCCTCTTGAGCTACCGTCCTGACTTCCACCTTGGTTTCCACCCTGGCTACCGCCCTCGGAATAGTACATCCGTCCGTCAAACAGATCCATGTCACGCTCCCAATCATCAGGATAACTACGATAGATTTCAGGTGTCATGTGATAACCACGTCTTGTTCCCCTGCCTTTTGGTGCAAATCTGCCGTTTGAGTAGCGGTTTCGGTTGTAATATCTACGTTCTTCCTCGTCCTCTTCTTCGCCATAGTTTTCCATTGCCTCCATGACCTGCATTTTATAGCAACTTTCAATGACGTTCTTTTTGACCTCGGATAAATCCTTGTAGATATCAACAGCCTCATAAAGTTCGTGGGTGTCAACTTTGTCCAACCCTCTGTCCACCTGATTTTTGATTGCGTTTTCAATGGTTTCGCATAAGGCCTTTACTGTTTTAAGTTCCGCCTCGACTTTTTCTTTAATCTCTGACATACACGCACCTCCTTAAGCAATTCTTTCCACAGAAATGGATGCACCACGCCTAACCAAAATAGACGGTGTTGGTGTTGTTGAGGGATCATCCTCAGTTCCATCTGCGTAAGTGCCGGATACTGACATACAGCATCCACAAGGAATTGTGATTGTCGCCACAGTGTTAATGTGTCCGTATTCCTCTTCCTCTTGTGGAGTAAAGATTGCAACGCTTTCCGGCAAAACAACCCCATCCAGGGTTATTGCAAGGGCTATAGGTGTAACATCCCCACCTTCGGGAACGGCTATATTGCCTTGTAACGTTACCCTGTACCTCGCAAATCTGTTTGTGGTGTTGCCTTTCAGAACAAGAACCCCAGGTGCCGCAGGAATTACATTTCCCGTGTTACAAGGAATAGAAACGCTATTAAACGGAATAGTGCCATTTAAGGCAACAAGAACGTCGCTAGTCGTTACATATTCTGCCATACCAACACCCCCTTAATTCAGAAAGCTTCCGTTACAACCGCATCCACCGTTGTTGTTGCAACTAAAAATTCTTTGGGAGCCATAAACGGGAACGGTAGGCACAGGGCAGGAGCTTAATCTGTTATACAGTGCATCAACCTCGGCTGTCTGACCTGCCAAAATACGAGCGGTCTGAACATCCTGTGAATCCTGACCTCTTGCATAAAGAAGTTCCTGTCTGAGCTGAGCGATCGTGTCATTCTTCGCGTCAATCTTATCCTGGCAAAGCTGATCTTTAATAGACTGAATACCACCATTGATAACGTTGAGAATGCTCTGAGTGTTCTGAGTGTCATTAGTTCTTGTTGCGCAAGCCTCTCTTGCAATGTCAGAACCAAGGTTCGCAACACCGAGACGATTGTCTGCGCTTGCCTGCGCCAACTGTGTCTGAACACCGAAAATCTGCTGTAAATTAGCCATCTGACGGGCATTTGCGGCCGTTTCTGCATTTGCAAAACCGCTGTTAACGGTCTGAGCCATATCTGCACAACAGTTACATAACTGAGTGCTGAGATTTCCGATACGGTCATTGGTAGACGAAATAGTTGTCTGTAACATCTGATCCCTAAATCCATCAGAAACATTGTCGTTTATGCCCTGCTGACCGTTCATAAGCCAAGGGAAATCATAACCAAGCATCATATTGCCATAACCTCCCATACCGCCGCCAAAACCACCGCCGAACAGCAAAACTAACACAATTAGGGCCCATATACCCTCACCGCCAAAAAGGCCACCACCATTACTTCCCGCCATTCCGTAAGCGGGAGCCACGGGCATAAACAGCCCGCCATCACTGTTGTTAAACATAATTTGTACCTCCTTTAAAATTTTTTTATACTTAATTCCGGAAATTAGTATCTTTAAATCACATGGTTTTTATGATAAAATTAAATGGTGCGGATAGGGTAGCTCCCGAAATCCATTTGTCCTAATGGTTTCCGCACATAACTCATAGGACATCTCACACTGAAAGGACCGGTGTAAAATCTATGTCATTTGAACGTTTAAATCCAAGTGATTATGTCGGAAAAACATTTCACGACATGACCGTATTATCACTAATGTTTGCCCCTGACAGAAAAGAAACGTATGCTGTATGTTTGTGCAAATGTGGCATAATCAAACCTGCGTTACCCGCACTTCTTAAAAAAGGTGCTATAAAAAGTTGTGGATGTTACAGAAAACGAATCGCATCAACTCGCCATCACGAGGGCCTCTTTTTAGAGAAAAATCCAAACTACCTAGACGGTAGATCAACCCATCCTCTTTACGGTCTATGGCGCAGAATGATGGATAGGTGCTACAATCCCAATTCATATAGGTACGACTGTTACGGTGGAAAAGGGGTAACGGTTTGTGAGGAATGGCACGATTTTTGGAATTTTGTAAAATGGTCTGACAGTGTTGGCGGTCGTCCAACCAAGTACACTCTTGACAGGATCGATTCCAACGGAAACTATGAACCCTCAAACTGTAGGTGGGCTGATTCCAAAACACAGTCCCGGAATAAATCATCAAACCGTTATTTAACCTTTGATGGAAAAACCCAAACAATTACCGATTGGGCTGACGAATTAGGCATTAATGGCCGCACACTAAACAACCGTATAAACCGTGGATGGAGCGTTGAACGTGCATTGACCGAAAGGGTTCACAATTAAAGACCTAACTGATTTCTGAATTGCTGAACCAACTTGTCAACATCAACCCCACGCTCTTTACAAAGGTTCCTTGCCATCTGCTCAAGACCTTTTTCGTCTTTGTTCTGCATCATTTGAATGGCGTTTCTAGCCATAGGGTTGTTTGCTATCTGATTGTTTGACATAAGCCCCTGCAAAAACTGATTCGGGTTGCTCATAAGAGCTCGATACATATTTAAAAAATTCATTCGCTGTCACCCTCCTTTTTGCGTCTCGTGGTTGATTGTTTACTGAAATTTTCCTCGATGCTACTCAATCGCTCTTTCAGTTCTTCAAACTGTTCCATGAATGCCTTTGTAACGTCCTCAGACAGCCCTAAATCGGCTTGTTTTGTTTCTGAGGGTAAATTATTCGTCTTAACAGGTAAAACCGCTTTAAACGGCACAGAAACAATCCTACCATCAGGCGACCACGCTCTTGCTTGTACCTCCGACAAATCACCTTTGATAAAGAATGCATAAGATCCGTTCATTGGTACGTCATTTGCCATGATCTCGTTAAAATCGTTCACAATCTTACCGGGCAATCCCTGAGATTGTGGTGATGGGTTATAAAACGGCTGAAAATAATTATTGGGATACGGCATTTTTACCCTCCTTTTCTCTTTTTCCGATCTCTGAGGTATCCATAAAGGTGTCCAATGCTTTTTCAACAGCACGAACCATTATTGTCTGATACCCTAGTGGTACTCTGTGGGTTTCTTCCTGGATAAAAATTGTTTCCAAAACATCGTCACTAAACATATCTACCCCTCCTATGGTTAAATTTTCCCATAAAAAAAGAGACTCCAACAGTTCGTCAAAGTCTCTTAAAAGTTTCTGCTATGTATCACATGACACGGTTTATTTTCGACATCATGCTTTTGTTTATCCGCTTGACTGTGGAAACGCTACAATTCATTATTTCCGCACACATTTCTAACGATGTTTCATTGTTTCGCAGGTCAAACAGCTTATTCTCCATTTTTGTAAAGTTCGCATTATCCCTAATGCGGTTAATTTCGATAAGTGTAAAATCATGGACCCTTAACATTATGCTACCTCCCTATGAAAATGGTAGCATATAATCACTGTTTTTCGGTGTTCGATTTGTGGTATTTGGTGTTCTATTCGTGAAACAAAAAAAGAACATCAATGATGTTCTACCTAAAAAATACCTATAAACCCTTATTTTAAGCCATTTAACACAATCCGGACACTCCTTTCAAATAGATTGTATACAATTTTGTATTCAAATTTGGATACATTTTTGAATACACTTGCTTTCGGAGGCCCTGAAAACCCTTATTTTAAGCCATTTTTCGAGTGCGGAATAAGGGACTTGAACCCTTACGCCTCGCGGCACAAGAACCTAAATCTTGCATGTCTGCCAATTCCATCAATTCCGCTGAATCACACTTTTATCAGTTTACTATATTTCAACGATTTGTCAATTCCAATATTGCTTTTGTTCCTTGAACCAGATCAGGAACCTTGTATCTCTCTCCTCCCACCACGCGGTGACCACCTTTTTGTTGTTCTCCACTATCTCATCGATTGTTGCCCATACCGGATGGAAACCGGCTTCGATCTCGGAATCCGTCATGTGGATATGCCCCTCTTTTTCTTCCACTTCACAGATATAATAGTAGGAATGCTGAACGAATTTTAAACCGTTGGAAAATATATCCTCCCTCATCTCAAGAATTTCCCCCAGAGATATCAATGAGTCCGGCTTTACAATAAGTCCGGTCTCCTCTTCAACTTCCCTGCGCAGAGCATCCTCATATTCCTCACCTTTTTGCACGCCCCCACCGGGAAGCTTGTACAGACCCTTTTTATTCTGCTGCATCATAACCTTTTCTCCGCGCCTGATCACAGCACGGACACCGGTCCTCTCATATATGGGCCACTCATCAGAATAGTTTCTTTCGTCCAAGGTAAGAATTCTTTCCATCGATTCTCCTTTTAGTCTTAAATGGATATCAAAACACCCAGTAATATTCCAAGCGCACCGCCTACTGCCACCTGAAATGGTGTATGTCCCACAAATTCCTTGAGTTTCTCCTCATCGGAAATGTCTTTTCCCATTGTCTCAATGAAGGCTGCCATTTCCTTTATGACCTTAGTCTGCTTTCCGGTCTCCTGTCTGACGCCCATTGCATCGTGCATAACTATTATGGCCAGCATGGCCGTGATGGCAAATTGATAAGAATCCAACCCGAAGGTCATGCCCGCCGCAGTAGCCATAGCCGCAACCGTAGCCGAATGACCGCTTGGCATTCCACCGTCACCGACAAGCCTCGAAAAGTCAAAACTTTTATTTACTATTGTATATATTATCGCCTTAAGCACCTGAGCGGTGAGCCATCCCAGGACCCCCGCCACCAGCACTGTATTGTTAAATAACTGCTGTATATAAATCATATGCTCTCCAAAGAAATCTTTTGAAAAGTATACCACATTTTAAGACTTATGACTATGAGAAAATCAACTGTAGCAATTGTTCTAAACGCCTCCTTATCATGCGATAATTATTTTATAACATTGTAAGCAGATATTTTTTTGATTCGAACTCACTTTTTCAGTATCCAAGTTTTTCGCGAAGCGTCTTTACCATACCTCGAATGGTCTTTGTGTTAAGGGGATATTTATATGTTTCAAAAGTCCATATCACGGAATCAAACTGATACAAGCCATTATTTTCATATTCTCTCATCTTTAGAAAAGCGTTATTCCTGTATTCCAGATCATCCATCATTCCAAAATGTTCCCAATATATCTCTTTTCTTTCTATGATATTCAACAGTGTGAAATCCGGATGGACTGTTTTCCCGCCAAGCTTAATGGGTTTCTCATAGCAATAAGGAATGCCTTCCTCATCAAGCATTTCTGCGATAATTATCTCTGATTTTGAGCGAACTCTCAGCCCGGACTTCGTGTAATACTCCTTCTCGGTATCTTTAAATCCCAGCATCTCATAGTTTTCACCCCTCCACGCTTTTACATATTCTTCATCCGAACTATACATTCTGCTTATCAACGCCCTTTTTCCCTCGCTGAGTTTTTGTTCCGCGAACGTATAAGGTTCACTCTCCAGGGACAGTTTTAACTGCTCCAGATCATTTACCGCCTTACGCAAAGCTCCCACAAGCTCCTCTTCATATTCAATCTGTGCCATCACCTCGGCGATTTTCCTATTTTCTTTGTTTATATACTCACCATGGGTTTCACTTCCCTTTGATCTAAGGAAATATTGGAATGTATTTCCTTTTTTCATGGCATACAGTTTTGTTCCCGGCACAACGTTCTTTTTCAGCCTTGCCAGTTCCCTTTCCGTCTTTGCCAGCTGTGCCCTGCTCTTTTCAATTTCTTCTTCAATTGCTCTGATGTTTATCATGCTTTACCTCTTTCTCCTTTGATTCTTGGCTAATGCCCGGATCTTGCTTGGTTTTTGGTTCTTTTTCTATCTTGTTATTGGCTTGTTTAGGATTAGTTTGGAGTTTGCTTGAATCTTGCTTGGGGCTTGTTTGAATCTTACTTGGGGCTTGTTTGATGCTCTTTTTTAACATTTATTTCTTGTTCTGTTCATTTAGATCATATTCATATTCACTGAGTCTGGAGGCAATTAACCTACACTACTGTAAATCCTTCATTCCCTCCTCTATTTACAGTATTTTTAAAGCTGCCTAAACTCCCCGAAACTGCCAAATACTGTAATATCAGCTCTTTCATAAATATTTACAGTATTTTCACCCTCATACAAAGCCTTTTCAGAGGGGCATTTACTGTAAAAATCGCTTATCCTAATTTTTTACAGTATTTACCTCCCTCAACCCCATCCTTTTTAGGAGTCATTTACTGTAAGATTTGCTTATCCCTGGTTTTTTACAGTATTTGCCTCATTTAATCCCCTCCTTGACAGGCGACAACTACTGTAATTTTTCCCATCCTAAGAATTTTACAGTATTCGCCACCTTAGCCTCCTCCATCATCGCCGGCAGCTACTGTAATTTATGCCTGTTCTGAGGTCTTTACAGTATTTGACCGCCTCATGACCTTTGATAAGCATGGGTAATGTCAACCGCAGCAATAAGGGAGATGCTGAACAGCTCAAAACAGCGGAGTGGCGTTGCAGCTCAAAGCAGTGGAGTGGCGTTGCAGCTCAAAGCGGCGAAGGCGCGTTTCTCAGTTAAAGCACTCCACCTTCCAGCCTGCGGGATCCATTGTCAAAAAGACTGCGCCGCCTTTGTCAGTGCGAAAGACTGAGCTTCCTGCGGCATCCAGGCGCTCCAGCGTTTCGTCGTGGGGGTGGCCGTAGCGATTGTTTCTGCCGCAGGAGATTATTGCCGCATCAGGCTTAAAAGCATTGAGCAGGCTCTCCGAGGTTGAATACCTGCTGCCATGATGGGCAACCTTTAATATGCCGATCTTTCCATCTAAAGCTTTGATCTCAGGGATAGATGCGATCAACTCTTCCTCATCATGTCCAATGTCCCCTGTAAAAAGGATCCTGCCATCTTGAAAATCCGCCAGAAGGCAGACTGATAATGAATTGGTGTCATCATTTTCCAATCCCTTTAAAGGATAAAGGCATTTTAAATAAAAATCCTCAAATTCTCCAACCATTCCTTCGCTGATATAATGGACTTCTATATCCCGGTCAAGGCAGAGCCGCTCCAGCTTTCTGTAATTGTCATCCTTTGAATTCTCACCTATGTCCCCAAGCATAAAATGATCTATCCGGATACTGCAAAAAGCATGATATGCCGCCGCATCCCCATAAGTTAAAGCTTCCATTAATCCGTTACAATGATCCTCATCGGAATGAGTGACAAAAACATAATCAAGCCTGTCTATTCCCTCAAATTTCAAATATGGTCCGACTACATTTTCCATGATCTTTGACCTGTTACTGCTGCCACAGTCGATCATTATGTTCTCGCCTGAAGCGCTCTCGATTATCATGCATTCCCCCTGCCCCACATCCAAAAAAGTGATCTTGTCAAAGTGCCTCCATTTAATAAAAAACGGGATCAGTAAAAGCAAAAATAAGAAGGTCCTGTACTTAAATAACAAGTGTGAAATCACTCTGCTGTCCATACCTCCTGCCTTCCTCTTTAACCCGGCTTTGTACATTTGGATCCATGCGCACAAAAGGCAAAGAAACACATAATAAATGATCAGAGCATAAAACTTAGGGCGACCGGGGTTTAATGTGTTAAAAGGAAGAGTCTCATTAAACAAACAGATCTTTTCATACCATAATAAAACGGCTTCAGCCAAAGTCCCCAATGCTCCAAAACCCGGTATAAAAAGGGATATCATCCCGGACATCATGAGGATGCTCACAAAGGGAAGTACGAAAAGATTGGTCAAAACCGAAAAAGTCGGTATCTCATAATAAAACCAAAGCTGGATCGGCCACGTAAAGATCATGATGCTGATGCCTGCAAATATCATCTCTGACGTCCCCTTTAGCATCCCATAAAAATGATCTGTCAGGCGCCTCAGAAAACTGCTCCTGATATAACGCCTTGCAAAGCTTTGACTGTGATCGGGCTTTATGAGAGGAAACACCGATCCGATGCCGAGGCAGGATCCAAAGGAGAGATAAAAACCTGAGTTTAAAAGGTATCCCGGGTTAATGAGTACCATAAAAACCGCAGTGATCCCCAAAGCAGTCAGCATGTCGTAAGTCCGCTTCAGGATATCCGCCCCTATCCTGATCACAAACATCCCTATTGCCCTTTTGGCTGACATTGGCATCCCAACCAGCATTCCGTATATCATGAGTAAAAGCATGGCAAGAACAGCTGCAACTGCCTTGTTTACCCCCGCCTTTTGCAAAAACCTATAGATACTGACCGCTATCAGGGTTATATGGATGCCACTTATGGAGATTATATGGATTATGCCACTGGCCTTATAAAGAGCCTTTATCTCCGGGTCTGTTTCATTCTTTATCCCAAGAAGCATAGCCTTTAAAATCCCTGCGCTCTTTGGCGAAAAAATCTTATCAAGCCTTTTTGAAAAATACATTCTTAGTTTAAAAAGCTTTTCACCGACTAAAAATAACCCCCTGCTTTCCTTTATATTCAGGATCTCATATTCCTTAAGCCTTCCAATGATCCCGAGGGAATAGTAATATTCTGCCCCATCAAATTCACCGGGATTTGTGGCATGTTCAAAGCATACGAAATCACCCAAGACAAAGATCTCATCCCCGATCTTAAAATCATATATGTCACAGGCATCATTTAAAGATTCCGTGGCCCTTAGTATTAAATTGTATTTTTTGAGATTTTTCTGCGAAGGTGCAGATTCAGAAATTAATTCGATATTTTTCAGATAAATCGCCGGGGCAGACCCGGTAAAATCTTTTTGATAAACCCTGCCGGACACTGTGACATGATCCCCGTCAAGCAGGCGATAGGTTTCATCATACCCTCGTATGAAAAAACCAAGCGCCATAATGACGAACACAAACACAGAGACGGCAAAAAGCGGTCGTCTTAAACTGATCTTCATTCTTATTTAATTATCCTCTAATGTGGTCACTATATCCGGATTTTTCTCGAAGACGGAATTGCTGAATGCCACCGGGACTTCACCGTTTATGAGTATCTGGACTTTCTTTACATACGAAAGCTCCGTGAGGGAATCCACCAGAGAATAAACAGCCTGATCCATGGATATACCGTCTATTCCCGTGAGAAAAGAAGCATCCAGATTCACATAGCAGATCCCGTCATTTGATGTAACATTGATAACCTTGGTCTCGGGATTGACCGTGGCTTTGAGTTCCTCGATCTGTCCGCTGGGTCCGGAGATTATCTCATCCACTATGAATTTCTCCAGGGGAGTATTGGTGGAATAATACTTTTCCCTGTATGCCGCCACAAGTTTTCCACCGTCGGTGGCAAAATAGAGCTTTACCTTAGTGAGTTCATAGGTGTTTATTTCGTTTCCGTCATTGTTGATAAAAAGATCCGCATTCATGAGCCCCACCTGCTCTCCGGCAGCATCATAAAAAGCTTCCCCGTCAACGGTCATGCCCACGAATCTGATGCCTTCAAGCTGGGTAAAGGTCCTGACAAGGGCAGCCCGCACAAGCACCTCCGTAGTCTTTGACAGATCAAGATATTC
Source organism: Acetatifactor sp. (assembly GCA_024695935.1). GTDB lineage: Bacteria > Bacillota > Clostridia > Lachnospirales > Lachnospiraceae > RGIG10340. Next base: position 23,941 of record JAILHH010000004.1, on the reverse strand, counting down.
CTTTGAAAGATCCAGCAAAAGCTTGCCCTCGTCTATGGTAGCCTTACGGATGTTAAATCCCATTGAAAGAGGCGGTTTGTACTGCATTTTTTCAGGCACAGCTCCCAGATATTCCTCCACAGCCTTTAACTGTTCCCCAACGGAAGTCTGGGGAAGCGGCTCGCTGTGAGATTCAATGGATGTCTCGGTCTGATTCAGGCAATAAACCTGTATTGAGTTTTCATAATCTTCCTGTTTGCTGCCGCATCCGGATAAACTTATCATGATAAATAGAGCGGCAGATAATAAAAATAATCTCTTCATTTTTTCCCTGCAAAAATCAATTGCTTACGTGTATCAGAGGGATCTTTACCGTGAATACACTTCCCTCTCCCTCCTTGGAGCTTACGGTGATGGAACCCTGATGCAAAATAACGGCACGCTTTGTGATGGCAAGGCCAAGCCCGGTTCCGCCGATCTCCCTTGAATGGGATTTATCCACTCTGTAAAACCTCTCGTAAATATGCGCCAGTGAATCCTCCGGAATGCCTATTCCGGAATCCTGGACCTCAAAGGTAAAGTATTGATGATCCGCATCGAGCACCACCTTCACCAAGCCGTGTTCTTTATTATACTTGATGGCATTTTCCACCAAGTTCGTCATTATGAGTGACATCTTTACTTCGTCAACGGAGGCCGTCACACTTCTGTGGCTTTCAAATATCAGCTCTACATCCTTTTTGCGGGCAATGGGACGAAGCCTCTTTAATATGAGTTCCGTCAGCTCATTTATGTCAATGTCCACAAAATTTAAGGTCTCCACATTTTTATCCATCTTTACCAGAGCCAAAAGATCCGTTATGATACGGTTTTCTCTGTCGATCTCCTGAGTGATATCCTCCATAAACTCCCTGTAGATCTCCACCGGAACATCCTGCTGGGTGGTGAGGGAATCCGCCAATACTTTTATGGAAGCCATTGGAGTTTTCAGCTCATGGGAAACGTTTGCCACAAACTCCTGCCTGGACTCATCTAACGTCCTGTTCCTTGAAAGAACCTGATTAAAGGCATCCACTATATGAACCGTCTCTGCATAATCGGGAACCGAGATTATCTCATCCGAAAAGCCTGCCTTAACCTTTAATACCTCGTCGGTTATCTTGTTGAAAGGCCGAACCAAAAGTCCGGACAGTACAATTGCAAAAGCAATGATGATAACGATTATGATAGCTTCCAGCACCAATGCATTTCTCTGAAGGATCTCCATGGTGGCTGCGATGCTCTCAGTGGAGATGCTCGTTAACATCACACCCTGGACTTCCGCTTCTCCATCGACAGAAGTAAGAGTACTGTCCGCAATGGGAGTGGTCATCTCAATGTATCCGTGATCCGCATCATAATTTGAAATATTGTCGCCGCGGAAACACTTTATAACCTCCTCTGAGATCATGATCTTTCCCTGGCTCAGATCATAGGTGTCCTTTACCACCTTGAAATTGCTGTCTATGATCATGACACGACCGTCATAAAGGTTTGCCAGCATCTCTAACTCTGCATCGATTATTTTATCTGTTTTTAAATAGGAATCACTTTTGGCTCTGTATCCCACCAGGTAGTTATTGTTGATAAGGTGGTTTGCTACAACACGAAGCTGCGCCGACACGACATTTGTCCGGTTTTCTATGGCTCTGGTCTCATAACTGTTCATGATTCCGTAGCGCATGAAAACCCCGGGCAAAACGCCGCTTAGCAGCACGATTATAAAGATTCTCACCCGTAAGCTTTTAAGCGGGGCAAAAAAAGATTTTTTTTCCATTTTATCCAAACCCGTTATTTTAAATCAAAACAACTATTCATTCAAAAAATAATATCCCACGCCCCATTTGGTGTGAACATACTTTGGCTCACCGGGATTGGGCTCGATCTTTTCTCTGAGCCTTCTGATGTGAACGTCTACGGTTCTCACATCACCGGGATAATCCGTACCCCAGACGATCTTTAACAGGTTCTCCCTGGAATAAACCTTGTTGGGATTCTTCATGAGAAGCTCAAGTACCTCAAACTCCTTTGCAGTCAGCGAGATCTCCTCATTTCCAAGGTAAGTACGTCTGTCGTCACATATAAGCTTAAGGTCTCCGCTTTCAAGCACGTCTCCGCCGTTACTCTTTTCTTCCTTTTTCTCAGTCCTTCGCATTATGGCCTTTATCCTGGCCTTTACCTCCAGGATGTTAAAGGGCTTTGTCATGTAATCATCCGCGCCGTATTCCAGACCCAGGATCTTATCCATATCATCTCCCTTTGCGGTGAGCATGATGATGGGCACATTTGAAGTCTCCCTGATAGCCTGGCAGACTTCAAAACCTGTAAGTTTCGGAAGCATGACATCAAGGAGGATTATGTCATATTTATTTCTGCCGGCAAGCTCCAAAGCTTCCTCGCCGTCATATGCACAATCCACAAGCATATTGTCCTGTTCAAGGGAAAATCTGATCCCCTTTACAATACTCTTTTCATCATCAACCACCAAAACTCTTCTCTGGGCCATGGCACACCTCAATTTACTTTGATATGATCTTTTATCTTGTTATAAACACTTTCTTTTATGCCGGATACTTTCATTATATCCTTTGTATCCAGAAAGTATCCGTTCTGTTCTCTGTAAGCAATGATATCTTTTGCACGGGACTCACCGATGCCGGGAAGACTCATCAGGTCATTTACGGACCCGGTATTGATATTTATAAGGGCATCGGCATCACTTCCGCTCTGCGAGTTTGCGGCAGCGCCGCTCTCTCCTTTTTTTGGGAAAAAAAGCATCTCCCCGTCATTTAAAAACCCTGCCAGATTAACGGATGTCTCATCCGCTTCCTCCGTCATACCGCCTGCCATATCAAGCGCGTCACAAACCCTGCTGTTTTCAGGCAGACAGTACACTCCCGGTTCATTTACCTCCCCGCATACGTATACACAAAGTAATACTACCTCGGGCTCCCCGGCAGTTTTTTCAACGTTTCCGGGTTGATCAGAGCCTGTTAAAAGATCATTCCCTTCTTCAGCTCTTTCCGGGGAAACATCTTTATTAACGGATTCATTTTTCGCTTCATTATCTTCGCCTGTCTCGCTTTCTTTTTCAAAAACATAAGCCTTGTCGGCATTTTCACATCCGGTAAGGAAAGTGATGGCGGAAAACAAAAGCAGGCAGAAAACAAAATGAAACTTACAGAAATATTTAATTTTTTTTATGGAAATCATCATAGACCCTTTCCGGGTTGCCTCTCTATGCTGATATCGGTCAGTTTATTGTTAATCCGTAATCTGAACTGCGATCTGGGCCGCTGTCTTTTCAAGGGTGGTATTGACATCTGCCCCTCCCCAGATCTGAGCAAGCATGGATTCAGTCTGCATCCAATAGTTCTCTGTCTCCAAAAGCTTGGGAAGAGAAATGGAGCTTGCATATTCAAGATTGTAAACTATTGCGGGGCCGAAATCCTCCGCATCACTCCTTGCGGGAAGCTTACCTGAAGTCCAGTAAAGTTCGTCCGCATAATCATTTACCAAAAATGCAGCAAATTTGTTGGCTGCTTCCTTGTTAAGGGAATATCCGTTTACTGCCACTACCTCAGTCACGGATAAAGTTCTGGACTGAAGCTCATCATTTATATCGGGAACGGGTGCGATGCCGTAATCATAGGCAAAGCTTCCGTCAGCCTTTGCGGTCTCAAGTGTCTTAATAATATCTGTTGTTGCGAGAGTAAATACGATCTTGCCCTCCACAAACTTCTTTATCACAGACTCATAGGAAGTGGTATCCGATGACATGGAAAAAAACTGGTTCAGTTCCTCATATGCCGACAGACACGCCTTTGTATTGTCATTTGCGATATCTATGAGAGATTTGTCATCACCGGTCTCACCGCCCAGCACAACATAATTACCGATAACCCAGTAATTGTAGAAAATATCCGTGACATCCCACTCCATGATTCCCTCTACGCCCTCGGGAACATTGTAGGTGTCCGCGATCTCCAGGATGTCGGCCACCGTGGTGGGAAAACCACTGTTAAAATAATAATCTGTCAGGCGGATAAATTTCTCCTCTTCACTGATGATATCATTTGCCATAATGGCAAAAACCTCGGGAGCCACTGCTGTTCTTTCCTCTGTCTCGCCACCGTCATCCTCTCTGGTGCCGGTCATGATATTTGTCGCCTGCTTTTCTGCCCAGTCCTTTAAATATGTCTCATTATACACAAGGGCAGCCATCTCATAGCAAAGCGGATAGCCAATATATTTATCTTTATATGTCACGGCATTTAAAGCCGTCTTTGGGAAATTAGATTCATTTAAGGTGCTGTCATAGTCATTCACCTGTACGGCAAGATTACCGAGATATGCCTTTTCAAGGCACTCATTGCTGACGATGTAGGCGTCGGGAAACTGTTCTCCCTTGACGGAGGCATCGTTTATGGCCTCAACATATTCATTCTCGGTACAAAGATAGGGTATGACCCTCACATGTTCACGCTCACCGAAAGCCACTGCGGCTCCGGATATATAATCAGTCAGAGCCTCGTCGGAATACCAGAAATACACTGTCTCTTTACTGTCGTCAAGCCAAGATAAGCGGCCGGCAGATTCCTCCCGGCCACTTATGGTCAATTTACTTCCGTATATCAATGTGCCACCCAGGGCAATAATCACCAGAACGGCGATTATTCTGCTCTTAAAACTCATTTATTTCTCTCTTTGCTTATTATCTTTATGATCAGATTTCATCAAAGCATTCTGTGAGAATAGCGATCATTTCATCCACATTTTCTTTGGTGATAATAAGTGGGGGAACAAATCTCAATATGTCGCTTCCGGCATTTATGAGTACCAAACCTTTTGAGAGAGCCTTATTTATGATGTCGGCCACGGGTCTGTCAAGTTTAAGTCCCTGCATAAGTCCCGTGCCTCGTCTCTCAATGATAAAATCATATTTATCAACAAAGGCATTAAGCTTCTCTTCAAAATAGGGAGCAATTTCCCTCACATGTTCTATTATATGGTTGGACTCAAATAAATCAAGGACTTTTTCCACCGCTGCAGTGGCGAAAGGATTGCCTCCGTAGGTGGTTCCGTGGTCTCCTGCAACAAGGGAATTCTGTGCGACTTTTTCGGTCATCATAAAGGCTCCCACGGGAACCCCGCAGCCCAAAGCCTTTGCGGAAGTCAGCACGTCAGGCTTCACACCGTATTTCTGCCATGCATACATTTCACCGCATCTTCCCATACCGCATTGAACCTCGTCAAAGATGAGGAGTATATCTTTTTCATCACACAGTCCGCGGAGATTTTCCAAAAACATCTTATCAGCCACATTAAGTCCGCCCTCGCCCTGAACCGGCTCCAATACAATGGCACAGGTCTTGTCATTTACGCAGGCAAGGACCGAATCGAAATTGTTAAAATCCGCAAATCTTACTCCCTTCGAAGTCACTTCAAAGGCTTCGCGGTAGTGGGGATTACCTGTGATCGACAAAGCTCCCACCGTCCTGCCGTGGAAAGAGTGGTTCATGGCGATTATCTCATGATCCGTTGAATGGTCCTTTAAAAAGGCATACTTTCTGGCAGTCTTTATGGCACCCTCCAGAGCCTCTGCACCGGAGTTTGTAAAGAAAACTCTGTCCATGCCGGACACGGCTTTTAATTTGTGAGCCGCATTTATGGCAGGCACATTGTAATAGTAATTTGATGTATGAAGTATCTTGTCTATCTGGCTTTTCAGAGCATCATTATATTCTTTATTATTATATCCCAATGCAAAAACAGCGATACCTGCCACAAAGTCCAGGTATTTTTTGCCTTCATGATCGTACAGATAAACTCCGTCACCCTTTTCCATTACGATCTGATAACGGTTGTATGTATGAAGCAGGTCACATTCTGCCTGCTCTATAAGCTTTTCGGATTCAGTCATATTAAAACTCCTTTTCTGGTATTTCGTCCGACAGTTAATCGGACATTTATTTACACTAAAAGCGGGTCCTGTCTGCAGGGCGCCAGTCGCTCAGACAGTCCTCGCCGCGGAAAAAACTCGCGTCTGCGGAACTCGCTTGGTGGCATCCCTACAGCCTCCCGCTTTTAATGTAAACCAATCAACACAAAGCAGTGTTTAATCCTCATCGGAAGCAACAATTGCAGTTCCGACACCCTTGTTTGTAAAGATCTCAAGAAGAAGCGAATGAGGAACTCTTCCGTCCAGGATATGAACTCTGTTTACGCCGTTTTTGATGGCTGAAGTACAGTTGTTTAATTTAGGAAGCATTCCGCCGCCGATAAATCCGTCGTTTATGAGTTTATCCGCATCCTCTGCAGTTATCCTTGAGATAAAGCTTGCAGGATCGTTTATGTCCTTGTAGAGGCCTTCGATATCAGTGAGGAATACCAGTTTGTCGGCGCCCACTGCCTTTGCGATGGCGCATGCCGCATCATCCGCATTGATATTGAAGGTATCAAAATTGTCATCCATTCCGATGGGAGCAACGATGGGCAGGAAATCCTTTTCAAGCAGATCGTATAAAACATCGGGATTCACATTTGTCACTTCTCCGACGTATCCGATATCCTCTCCGTTAGAGAATTTCTTTTCAACCTTTAAAAGGCCCGCGTCCTTACCGGAAATACCCACTGCGCTGACGCCAAGCTCCTGGACCATGCTAACTAAGCTTTTGTTTACCTTGTTTAAAACCATCTCGGCGATCTCCATGGTCTCAAGGTCAGTCACTCTGAGGCCGTTTATGAATTTTGCCTCCTTGCCGACTTTACCGACCCATCTGCTGATCTCCTTGCCGCCTCCGTGGACGATGATGGGCTTGAATCCTACCAGTTTTAAAAGTGTCACATCCTTGATGACATTTTTCTGTAATTCTTCGTTGCTCATGGCGCTTCCGCCGTATTTTACAACGATTATCTTTCGGTTAAACTTCTGTATATAAGGCAGGGCCTCTATGAGGACCTCTGCTTTTTTAAGTACTTCTTCCATATTCTTTTCCATTTTCATATCCCCTTTTAGCTTCTGTAATCCGCATTTATCTTTACATAATCATAGGTCAGATCGCATCCCCAGGCAGTTGCCTCAGCATTGCCCTCATTCATATTCACATATACTGTGACTTCATCCGCCTTTAAGATCTTTGTGGCAAAATCCTCATCGAATGAAAGAGGTGTGCCATGGTCAAATACCTTTAATTCTCCGGCCACACTGACATATGAAAGTTCCACATCGTTTTGATCAAAGTCCGCACCGGAATAACCCATAGCGCAGAGGAATCTGCCGAAGTTTGCATCACATCCGTAGATAGCGGCCTTTGAAAGGTTCGAACCCACAATGGATTTTGCCATAAGCTTTGCATCTTCCACGCTCTTTGCATTTACTACCTTTGCCTCAAAAAGCTTTGTGGCGCCTTCGCCATCCCCTGCCATTCTCTTTGCAAGATAGCGGCATACATATAAAAGTGCCTCAAAAAATGTATCATAATCCTTATTTTTTTCCGTAATCTCGGGATTTTGCGCAAGGCCGTTTGCCATGATCAAAAGAGTATCATTTGTGGATGTATCACCGTCAACCGTTATCATGTTGAAAGTGTCAGATACGACGGCACTTACGGCCTCCTGAAGAAGCTCCTTTTTGATCTTTATATCCGTTGTCAAAAAACCAAGCATGGTACACATATTGGGATGGATCATTCCCGAACCCTTGCTCATTCCGCCAAGTGTGACCTTTTTCCCTGCGATGTCAAAGGATACGGCGATCTCTTTGTTTATGGTATCTGTGGTCATGATAGCCTTTGAGGCATCAGTTCCTGCCTGAGTGCTGTCATCAAGGCACTTACTCATTGTCTCAACGCCTTTTACCAGTTTTTCCACGGGAAGCTGCATACCGATAACTCCGGTTGAGGCAACTGCAACGGTGGAATAGTCGATGCCGAGTGACTTTTCAACTGCCTTTGCCGTAGCCTCGCAGGCGTCAAAGCCTTCCTTGCCTGTACATGCATTGGCAATACCGCTGTTTACCACCACGGCCTGCATGGGTCTCTTGGAAGTAACGATCTCCTTGTCCCACATAACGCAGGCTGCTTTTACCACATTTGTGGTAAATGTTCCGGCGCACTCACAAGGCACATCGCTTGTGACCATTGCCATGTCTGTTCGTCCTTTATATTTTATCTCTGCAGCACATACAGCCGCTTTAAATCCCTTTGGAGCCGTTACTCCGCCATTTATCATTTCCATATTAAAACCCATCCTTTATTTGTTGAATGCCGTGATATTTTCTTCGTTCAATACAAAATCATAATAGTTTAAGTCTTCTCTCTCGGTCCAGCCGATGCAGTTCCAAAACGCATTTCCGATATCGTTTTTGGTAAAGGCTATGAGGCTTACTTTGTTTATGTGTTCATCCTTTAATGCCTTCATGCACTCCACCACCATGGCTTTTCCGATGCCCTGTCTCCTGTGGCTCTCCGCCACACATACGTGATAAAGACAACCTCTTCTGCCGTCGTGTCCGCAAAGGATTCCGCCGACGATCTGACCGTGTTCGTCCTTCGCCACCACGCTTATGCCGGGATTTCTCTTTAAAAATCTCTCCACTCCCTCTTTTGAATCATCGATACTTCTGATTCCGAAGCCGTGAATGGTCATCCACAAAGCCTTAAGCCCTTCATAATCATCAATGGTCATTTTATGTATTGTAACTGCACTCATTCCTACTCCTACGGGAACATGGGAACAAGATCAAGGCCCATATCCTCTTTTAAACCAAATAATAAATTCATATTCTGAACCGCCTGTCCTGCGGCACCCTTTACCAGATTGTCAAGAGCTCCCATCATGATGATTCGGCCGGTTCTCTCATCGATCACAAAATTCACGTCCACGTAATTGCTTCCCTCAACCCACTTTGTCTCGGGGCAGACACCCTTTTCAAGGACACGTACGAACTTCTCGTCCCTGTAATATTTGTCATAAGCGGCCTTTACCTCCTCATAGGAAGGATATGTGCCGTCGGCCTTTTTATTTAATGAAGCATACTCCGTTGCAAGGATACCTCTGTTCATGGGTACCAGGTGAGGAGTGAAATTGATGGTAACTTCACCTCCAAAAGCGTATCCCAGCTGTTCCTCGATCTCTGGAGTGTGACGATGTGTAGCCACACCGTAGGCCTTCATATTTTCATTTACTTCACAGAAAAGATTGGGAAGCTTTGCTCCTCTTCCCGCTCCGCTGGTACCGCTCTTTGCATCGACGATCAAAGTATTGGGATCGATGAGTCCTTCCTTTACAAGAGGGTACGCCGTGAGGATGCTGCAGGTTGTATAGCAGCCGGGATTTGCCACAAGCCTTGTTTTATCATTTATCTTTCCTCTGTTTATCTCACAGAGTCCGTAAACAGCCTCCGGAATAAACTGTGGAGACTTGTGTTCGATGCCGTACCATTTTTCATAAACCTTTACATCTTTTATCCTGAAATCTGCAGACAGATCAACTATCTTTACCTTATTTAGAATATCTTCCGACAAGATCCCCGCCAGAAATCCCTGAGGTGTTGCCGTAAAGATCACATCCACCATATCGGCAAGTTCGTCAATGTTGTCATCCTTGCAGATGTTTTCTACGATCTGAAACATATTGCCGTAAACTTCGGCATATTTTTTGTCTATATAGCTTCTGGAACCATACCAGATAATCTCTGCCTCTTTGTGGTTTTTAAGTAATCTCACCAGCTCGGCTCCCGCATATCCCGTAGCTCCGATAATTCCGACTTTAATCATAAATGCCTCCGTTCAAAAATCTTTGTCTTTTGTAATAATACCACTTTTTGCATAAAAGTCCACTGTTTTTTTAATTTTTATGCAATATCGTGAGTTTATACTGCATATTTATACATATAATCGAGTAGGCTGACTCCTACTCGATTTCAACTCTGTTTCACACCTCAAGGCAAAGCCTTTCGGTGTTCTACAGTCGCCTAAGTCCCCCTCGCAAGCGAGCTTGCAGGTGGGACCTAGGCTCGTTGTTATGCAAGAAGCGGCAGGATAAATATCCTGCCGCCTGCGATCATTAACCTATTACTTTTACTCCGCCTTTATCTCTTACTTTCAGAATATGGCAGGATCCCTCTCCGAATACCGCTTCGATGGTCTCTTTGTAAAGTTCTGTACACTCCACAGGTACAAAAGCCTGGATAGTACCGGCAAAACCGCCGCCGTGAACTCTCACTGCTCCTCTTTTTGCCTTTTCTCTGAGGAAGAGTTCCGAAACTGCTATTCCCAATGACAGTCCCTGCTCTGCAGGCTTCTTTGAAGAATAAACATTCTGCAGATATTTATATGAAGAATCTCCCGAAGCTGATATGATCTTTAAAAATCTGTCCACATCGCCGCCTGCAAGTGCGCTTACAAGCTCTGCCACATTTTCTTCTTCATTATAAAAATGAAGTGCTCGAAGTACGGCTCTGTCTCCGTATTTTTCCCGGAGTATGGCGAGATTCTGTGTGACTTCTTCTTTTTTGACTTCCCTGAGTACTTTTTTTCCGAAATGACCCGCGATTGCTTTCATCTCCGCGGGAACGTCTGCATAATCCTGTGTAAGGTCAGCATGGGATCCCTTTGTGTCAACTATGCAGAGATTAAGACCAAAATCCTTGAAATCAACTTCCACCTTTTTGATCTTTACATTACCGGGATCCTCAAAATCGATATTAATAAGGCCTCCCACCGAGCAGGCCATCTGATCCATAAGACCGCAGGGCTTTCCGAAATATACATTTTCTGCCTTCTGGCCCACTTTGGCTATGGTCACGGAATCAACCTCTTCATTATTATACAGTCCTGAGATAACATTTCCGATAAGTGTCTCGAAAGCAGCCGAGGATGAAAGTCCGGATCCTGACAGGACCTGACTTGTGGCATATCCCTTAAATCCTCCGACCTCATATCCCAGATCCTTAAGTGATGCGCAGACACCTCTTATCAGGGCTACAGTGGTACCGTTTTCTGCCTCATTTACTTTAAGGGAGTTTAAATCCACTGTACACATTTTGTACCCCTCGGATTTTACGGTGATCACATTGTCCTCTGCAGGTGTCACCACCATAATGGTATCGATATTTACGGATGTGGCAAGAACCATTCCGTTTTCATGATCTGTATGATTGCCACCGACCTCACTTCTGCCGGGGGCAGAGTAGATCTCAGCCTCGCAATCTCCAAACAGACCAATAAACTCGTCGATCGCCTTTACGTATCTCTTTTTTTCGCTTTCCACAAGTCCTTCATCCATGTAGAGAGCCGCAAGAGTTTCGTCAAAAGATCCGGCGATCAAATCCGACTTGATCAATGATGCTTTTTTCATTTACTTCTCCAATCCATTAATATTATTCCTAATACCATTCCAAGGTCAAAATTATCAAAAAACAGGCCAGATTTCAAGAGTTTTAGGCAAAGTACTGTTTTCAGTTTAGTCACTGTTTCAACATTTATTTTTTCACAATTCAAATACTTTTGTAGATTTTTCATATAAATAATGCTATAATACCTGTAAATATTCTAAAAATTACACAACAGAACGGAGAGGCATGCTATGAAAGAAAAAAAACTGCGGTTTATATCTTCAATCACCTTTAAGATCATGATCCTTGTCACCGCCATTTCCATGTTGGCGATTCTGGGTTGTTTTATGACAGCAAAGAACGTTGTGGAAAGCGTAATTTCAACCGTTAATGAGAACTATCTGATGACTGTTTGCGAAAATGCTGCAATGACCTTGGATATGACAGATCCGGACACTGCCACCACCGATGAATATGCAACTTTCCTTGAACATGTGGATTTAAAGGGAACGACTTCCTCATATGCATATCTGGTAAGCGCTGACGGAACAATGCTTTATCACCCCACGGAATCAAAGATCGGTCAACCCGTTGAAAATGCAGTCATAAGCGATGTCGTAAGTCAGCTTTCAAAAGGCGTTGTTCCCAAGCCAAAGGCTGTCGCATATGACATAAGCGGTGTTACAAAATATGCCGCATACAACGTGATAAGCGGAAACAGGATCGTGTGCGTATGCGTTGATATGGGTGAACTCATGGCGCCAATGATGTTTTTATATTCGGCCTTCGGCCTGGCTGTTATCCTGATTGTTATCATATGTGTGGTATTGACACTCATCGTTACCAGATTTGTGATCAGCAAACCCATTGCGACCCTCACCGGTTCCATTACAAGGACCGCTTCTCTCAATTTCCTTCACGATGCTTCAACGGAAACCCTTGAAGGACGAAAAGACGAGATCGGAATCATGTCAGATGCCGTACACGACATGAGGGGCGAGCTTAGAAAGATGATTGCACAGCTTGAAGATGTATCCGTTCTGGTGGGTGAAAATACAGATAAGCTGATGACATCAACAGCTAATGTTGACATCCTTTGCAGCGACAATCAGGCCACAAGCGAGGAACTCTCCGCAGGAATGCAGGAAGCTGCAGCCACAACGGAAACTATAAATGAAAATATCGAGACCATAAAAGACAATGCATTAGACATCAGCAATCTCACATCGGACGGAGTTCAGACAGCAAATGACATATTAAAGAGGGCAACGGATCTGAAAGTCAGAACTGACGCTGCCACAAAGAACACCAGAGAGATCTACGAGGATGTCAAATCCAGATCTGCAGAAGCCATTGAAGGAATCAAAGCGGTTTCAAAGATCAACGAACTGACAAAGACAATAATGGATATCTCCTCCCAGACAAACCTCTTAGCTCTGAATGCTTCCATCGAGGCTGCAAGAGCAGGTGAGGCGGGCCGTGGATTTGCAGTTGTTGCCACAGAGATCGGAACCCTTGCGGATCAGTCAGCTACAGCTATTAAAGACATCGGAAATATCATCAGCGACATCAATATCGCAGTTGACAATATCACCAAATGCCTGGAGGACACCACTTCTTTCCTGGAGACAAAGGTCCTCAAAGACTTCGAGGATTTCGAACAGGTAAGCGTACAGTATTCGGATGATGCAAACCTCTTTGGTTCAAATATGACCACGATACAAAAGGCCATGAACGAGCTTTCAACTTCATTAAACGAGATCGCAAGAGCTTTGAATGATATCAACAGCACCGTCAGCGAATCCTCAAACGGAATATCTTCCATTGCATCAAAGACTGAGGACATGAAGCATGCGACAGTTGATAACGAGGATATCGTAAATCTCGTTAAGAGCAATATCGATACACTGAATGATATAACAAAGAAATTCCGGATCGACAGAGCAGACATCGACGGTTAGTGAACTTTGTTCAACTCCTCTTCATTATTGATAAAATAGAATGTCCATTGCGACATTCTATTTTATTGCGTTTTTTTTAAGGTTAAAAAAAGAAAGGACCCGGAGCATAAGTCTCGGGTCCTTTCAGTATTGGGGGTACTACTACTAATAAGATGTAGGCAATTTCTACATCTTATTTTAGTATGTAAAAAATCATAATTCAGTGTCTTTTTTTATTTCAGGTTACTTTTTTCAAATGCATTTTTATGCACAAATATATACATATTCAACCCTATTATTCGTATTTTTATGCAAATTTATGGTTGCATTTTGCATAAAGTTGTTGTAAGATTGGATTCATGAACGAAACAAGCAACATTTTTTGGAGGAATCAGTTATGAAAGAAAAAGTAATCCTGGCTTATTCGGGCGGACTTGATACAACAGCTATCATCCCCTGGCTCAAAGAAAACTTCGACTATGAAGTAGTCTGTGTCTGCGTTGACTGCGGACAGGAAGAGGAGTTGGATGGCCTTGAGGAAAGAGCCAAGTTCTGTGGCGCTTCCAAATTATATATAGAGAATGTGATCGACGAATTCTGTGATGATTACATCGTTCCCTGTGTACAGGCCTCTGCAGTATATGAGAACAAATATCTTCTCGGTACAAGTATGGCACGTCCCCTTATCGCAAAGCGTCTCGTAGAGATCGCTCGTAAGGAAGGTGCAACAGCCATCTGCCACGGAGCAACAGGTAAAGGAAACGACCAGATCCGTTTCGAACTTGGTATCAAAGCACTTGCTCCCGATCTGAAGATCATCGCTGCATGGCGAAATGACAAGTGGACAATGGATTCACGTGAGTCAGAGATCGAATATTGCAAGGCACACGGAATCGATCTTCCCTTCTCAGCAGATTCATCCTACAGCCGTGACCGCAACATCTGGCATATCAGCCATGAAGGTCTTGAGCTCGAGGATCCTGCAAATGAGCCTAACTTTGATCACCTTTTAGTTTTGGGAACCACACCTGAAAAAGCTCCCGACGAACCTGAGTATGTTACCATGACCTTCGAAGCCGGTGTACCCAAGTCAGTAAACGGCAAAGAAATGAAGGTTTCCGATATAATCCGTACACTTAATGCCCTTGGCGGAAAACACGGTATCGGTATCATTGATATCGTTGAAAACCGTGTTGTAGGAATGAAGAGCCGTGGCGTATATGAGACTCCCGGCGGAACCATCCTCATGGAGGCACATGACCAGCTCGAAGAGCTCATCCTTGACCGCGATACATATGCATTCAAAAAAGAGATGAGCGGCAAGTTCGCAAGTCTCGTATACGAAGGAAAGTGGTTTACACCTCTTCGTGAGGCTGAGCAGGCTTTCATCGAGTCAACACAAAAATATGTTACCGGCGAAGTTAAATTCAAGCTCTACAAAGGAAACATCATCAAAGCCGGAACCACATCACCCTACTCACTCTACAATGAGTCCATCGCATCTTTCACAACAGGTGACCTTTACGATCACCATGACGCAGAGGGATTTATCAACCTCTTCGGACTTTCAAGCAAGGTTCGCGCCATGAAGATGCAGGAGCAGGGAATCAAACTTGTCTAATCCATACAATACAATCCAATAAATTCACGCGAAGGGCCCGGATCAATTTCCGGGTTCTTTGTGTTTTATATTATTTTTTTCGATTTTTTCTGTTATAATCATTTTTCGAAGGGAGTAAGAATTATGACGATAAATATAATAATCATCTATCTGATATGCATGAACATCCTTGGTTTTGCTTCAATGGGAATTGACAAGGAAAAAGCAAAGAGAAACGCCTGGAGAATTCCGGAAAAGACTCTTTTTCTGATAGCTATCATGGGAGGAAGCATCGGCTCCATCGCCGGGATGCAGGTTTTCAGACACAAGACAAAGCATATGTCCTTTGTGATCGGAATGCCACTGATCCTGATACTGCAGGTAATATGCGCAGTGGCTGTGATCTTTTTTATTTAACATCGCTGAAAACGCTTCGCTTTTTTCAGCGATGATTAGCAGTCGCCAAATGTCTGCCCGTGCAAGCACAGCAGCCACTTGGCTCGTTTACATCGCTGAAAACGCTTCGCTTTTTTCAGCGATGATTAGCAGTCGCCAAATGTCTGCCCGTGCAAGCACAGCAGCCACTTGGCTCGTTGCTATAACAAAAAGAAAGCCGCAGGCGGGGTCCTGCAGCTAACTACATGAAAGTGAAAAAGGGGTTATGAAATCTACTTTCAAATTTATGATACTTTAAGCCCCAAAAACAAGCAAGGCTTAGGGACAAAACGGAAGTTTTTGTTCACTAAGCCTTTATTTTTGTTCACTATTTCGATTTTTTTATGAGCTTAACCCCTTAAAACCTTACATTGTAACAATAACTCCACCGTCACATGCATAGAGTGTACTGACACCTCTCATATCCATAATGATGCATTTTGCATACTTGGACTTTTCAAGGATCATATCCCTGACCTTTTCAGCTCTCTCAAGACAGTTGCAATGAGTGATTACAAGGGTTCTCTCCTCGCAGTCCTTTACCTCACTGATGATTATCTCACACATCTTGGCAAGAGCTTTTTTCATACCTATTCCCTGGGCTCTCTGCTCTATCATACCCTTCACACCGATGAGAAGGGGTTTGATGTTAAGTGTTGAAGCCACAAGACCTTTTACATGGCCGATCCGCCCGTTTTTAATAAATGAATCCAGGGTGTTTAACACGAAATATGTGTGAAGCTTATCCCTGAATTCCTGGATCTTTGCCACCACTTCCTTGAAGCTTAAACCTTTCTCCTCATACTCCATAAGTTTGAGTGCGATCTGGGTCTCTCCGCCGCTTGCGGTTTCGGAATCCACCACGTAGATGTCCTTGTCCCCATGGGCTTCCTTGTACATATCCTCTCCCACCATAGCCGAATTATAGCTTCCGGATAAATGGGATGACAATGTTACCACATATACCCTGTCTGCATCCGTCTCGTAAGCCTTCATATAAGCTTCGGGTGAAGGGCAGGCACTTCTTGCGGGTTCATCACTGGTTGCTACCCTGTGCAGGAAATCCTTTTGATCAAAATCCGCATCATCTATTACTTCATAGTCTCCGATTGATAAAGTCAATGGCACTATCTCAATTCTCTCATCATTTTTAAGTTCGTCGGGAATCTCACAGCAGCTGTCCACAACAATCTTATAACTCATAACCATTACTCCGTTTCATAAATCTCACAAATATATGCAACACAAAAAACCTTAAAAAGCACATGTGTATACGTCAAACCACATCACGTAGTTTTGCGTACTACATTATATTAGCATCTACCTTTTTCGCTGTAAATACCTTGTTTTTAGTTTATAAATAATTTATTATAAAAGGCGAATAACCGGGGAGGATAACCAATGATTTCTTTTCAGATCACATCCTTAAAAGGCTTTATGGCAGGTATGCTGACTTCAGATCTGTTTGACGATTTTTTATTGGAGGAAGCGACCATAGAAACCTTGAACACATTTTCCATGGACGGACATATAAATCGGGAATTCTTTTCTGCAGAAGAACCGTATCCCTATGATTTCAGGGCTTTCGACCAGGTCAAAGGCTTGTTTTTCGACTTGATAAAGGGTAAACGCACACCTCTCTCATTTAAATTTGTGCTGACCTACAAACCCGAAAAATGCGAAGAACTTTTTGCCGACAAAGATGTGGACTTTGGTTTCATAAAGGATCTGGTCTTATGCGTCAAATTCGACGGCACTTTTGCCTCCGTCACCACCGGAACTTCCTATAACACCTTTGTCATGGACAAGACCGCAGACAGGATCTGGGACGAATACGTCAGAGTCTTTTTGTTCGAGCAGGGGATACACTATGAAGAAATGTAGTTATCCATTCAAAAAGTCAGCCTTTACGGGCTGACTTAGTCTTTTTAATTTATTAATTTATACCTCCGGTTCGTCAAACTCCACGGTCACATAAAATCCTCTGGGGTTCTGGACCACGCTTACGACTTTTCCGGATTTACTTTTAAGTCTCTTGTTGAATGGAATGTTCGGTGACATTGCCAGGGAAGGATCAATGGTATAATAATAGTTGCTGGGGAGAAGTCCCTCAGTCACGGTTATCTCATCACCCTCTTTGCAAAGGCCCGGCCGTTCCATCTTAAATTCTATCTTTCTCATCTTTATGATATGCCTTTTAGTAACTTCATGATGGAATAAGTTCTTATTCGCCCTTATTCTTTGCGATGGCGATCCTGTCTTTCTTTGCCAGATATGAATCAAGACCTCTTATCTTGTCATTAAACCTGCATCCGTAGACGATCTTGCCATTATCTAAGAGCTGATTTCTCACCACGATTCCATACATGTTGAAGGAAAACTGCTCTGTTCCACCGTTTGGTTCTTCAATGGAATCCGTTAATACCACATGTATAAGCTGCCCTACTGCAATGTTAACCGTAGAGCTGCATACAATTGCAAATCCCGTGACACTGACATCTTTTATGAAGACTTCGGATGGTTGTCCGCTTAATTCATACTGGATAGTGGAATCAACTCCGATGACACATCTGTATGCGCCTCTTCTGTTAAAAGGTTTACCATGGGCAGGTGAGGAGATTTTGTAGCAAAGAGTATTGTCATTTCGGCGCATGGTGATTATCTCGGGCTCGATGAACATCATGGGCTTGTCCCCGGGAAAGATTGCCAGCATGCTCGCCGTAATCCCTTCTCCTTTGAAAGACACGATCCTGTCACCGCTCATCACTGCCTCAGCCAATATATAATGTCTGTTTGGGTTCACATCCACAACCGAAGACTCAAAACTTATTTGTTTCCCCTTAGCAGTCACCAAAAAAGTCAATTTGGTGCCTGTCTCCAACTCCACTATCTGCATACCCTTCTCCAAAGTCAAACAAATTCAAAAACAGATCAGATATCAATCCTGATGCCCTTCGTATTTTTCACTCTGGGCACGGATAAGCTCCGCATCGTCAAAATAATTGATGCGCATTGCAGCCTTTACTTCCGAAAGTGTATTTGCTGCCACTTCTCTGGCTGCGTCTGTTCCCTTCTTTAAAATATCATAGATTCCGGGAATATCCTTTTCAAGCTCATGTCTGCGGGCTCTGATGGGATCCAGGGTCTCCTGCATGATATTGTTCAAGAACTTCTTTACCTTTACGTCTCCAAGACCACCTCTTGTATAATGGCCTTTGAGTTCGTCAAGGTTTGCGTATTCGGGAAGATATCTCTCAAAATGCTCATCCTTGCAAAAGGCATCCAGATATGTAAATACCACATTTCCCTCCAGGTGTCCGGGATCCGAAACCTGGATATGAAGAGGATCTGTGTACATTTTTTTCATGATCTTGTCTTTTACCTCATCGGCAGAATCCGAGAGATAAATACAGTTTCCGAGAGACTTGCTCATCTTTGCCTGACCGTCGATGCCGGGAAGTCTCTGACAGCTCTCATTCTCGGGAATAAGTGCCTCGCAGTCCACAAGCACAGGCTTTTCAGGGCTGTAAATATAGTTAAAACGCTGCACGATCTCCTTTGTCTGCTCGATCATGGGAAGCTGATCCACGCCTACGGGAACGGTTGTCGCTTTGAAAGCGGTGATATCTGCTGCCTGGCTGATGGGATATGTAAAGAAACCAACGGGGATGCTGGTCTCAAAATTACGCATCTGGATCTCGTTTTTTACGGTAGGGTTTCTCTGAAGTCTGGAAACCGTAACTAAATTTGAGTAAAAAAATGTCAGTTCCGTAAGCTCGGGGATCTGCGACTGAATGAGGATGTTGCTCTTTGCGGGATCGATACCTGCTGAAATATAATCAAGAGCCACCTCTATAATGTTCTGGCGAACTTTCTCGGGATTGTCAAAATTGTCTGTAAGCGCCTGGGCATCAGCAATCATGATGAAAATCCTGTCAAATTCGCCGGAATTCTGCAATTCCACACGACGTCTCAAGGAACCGACATAATGTCCGATATGAAGTCTACCGGTAGGTCTGTCTCCGGTAAGAATGATTTTTTCGTTTGCCATAACTCTTCTCCAATGCAATAAAATACTAAACCTAATATATTCTATCACTTTTTGGCTTTACTGCAAAGAAGAAAAGTTATTTATTTGTCTAGGCGGGTGAACTTCCTGAGTAGAGCTGATAATACTTGCCCTTCTGCGAGAGAAGTTCCTCGTGGGTACCTCGCTCGATGATCTTTCCCTGTTCCAAAACCATGATACAGTCAGAGTTTTGAACAGTGGATAATCTGTGGGCGATGACAAATGTGGTCCTGCCCTTCATGAGGGAATCCATACCCTCCTGCACCAGTCTTTCTGTTCTGGTATCAATGGAGCTGGTAGCCTCATCCAGGATAAGTGCCGGGGGATCAGCAACCGCAGCCCTGGCGATGGACAAAAGCTGTCTCTGACCCTGACTTAAGTTTGCTCCGTCACCTGTGAGTACTGTGTCATATCCATCGGGAAGCTGTCTTATAAAGTTGTCCGCTCCCGCAAGTTTTGCTGCTGCCTCAACCTCTTCATCCGTTGCATCAAGCTTACCGAATCTGATGTTTTCTCTGACTGTTGCAGTGAACAGATGGGTATCCTGAAGCACCATTCCAAGGCTTCTTCTAAGGTCTCCCTTCTTTATCTTGTTTACATTGATTCCGTCAAATCTGATCTTTCCGTCCTGAATATCATAGAAACGGTTGATAAGATTAGTGATGGTGGTCTTTCCTGCTCCTGTCGAGCCTACGAAAGCAATCTTTTGGCCGGGCTTTGCAAAGAGCTTGATATCATGGAGGACCATCTTTTCATCGCTGTATCCAAAGTCCACACCGTCCATTACGATCTCGCCTTTTAGGGGCACATAGGTAACAGACTTATCTGCCTGATGAACATGTTTCCATGCCCACATTCCGGTGTGCTCCGTGGTCTCAACTATCTCGCCGTCAACTTCCTTTGCATTTACAAGTGCCACATATCCGTCATCTGCCTCGGGCTCCTGTGCAATAAGGTCAAAGACTCTCTTTCCGCCGGCAAGTGCCATGACGATACTGTTAAACTGCTGGCTCACCTGGCTGATAGGCATGTTGAAGCTTCTGTTGTATGTGAGGAATGATGCAAGAGCACCTACGGTAAATCCGCCAAAGCCTGTGAGAGCAAGTATTCCACCCACAATGGCACATACCACATAGCTTAAATTTCCAAGCTGCGCATTTACGGGAGCCATGATATTCGCAAATTTGTTTGCATTATAGGCACTGTCAAAAAGTTTGTTGTTCAGTTCTCTGAATTCCTCAAGAGATTTATCCTCATGGCAGAATACTTTTACAACCTTCTGACCGCTCATCATCTCCTCGATATATCCGTTTACCTTGCCCAGATCCTTTTGCTGTTCAATGAAATATTTTCCGGATTTTGACAAAATCTTTGTGGAAAAGAACATCATCAACCCTACCATGAGCAAAGTCACCAGGGTAAGGGGCACACTTAATATAAACATGCTGGTAAGCACTGCCACAATTGTGATCACGCTGGAGAACACCTGTGGGATACTCTGGCTGATCATCTGTCGCAGAGTATCGATATCATTGGTGTAGATCGACATGATATCTCCGTGTGAGTGTGTATCAAAATATTTGATGGGCAGCTTTTCCATATGCTCGAACATGTCATTTCGAAGGTTTCTGAGCGTTCCCTGGGAAATGTAGATCATGGTCTTATTCTGGACAAACACAGCCAAAACAGCCACTCCGTACATAAGTGCCACTCTTCCGATCTCTGCGAGGAGTCCCGAAAAATCGGGGCTGTTTCCCGCTGCCACCGCCTTTACCATGGGGGCTATATATTCATCTATCAAAGTCCTCTGGAACATGGTTCCTCTGACCATTGCAAAAGTGCTGATCATAATACAAACGAACACAAGTATAAAACGAAAAGCATAATTTTTCATGACATATCTGATTATCTGCATGAAAACCTTTCCGGGGTTCTCAACCTTCTGTCCGCCAAATTGTCTTCTACTTCCCGGTCCCGGCATTACTGTTCACCTCCGTTTTCATCAAAGTCTCTGTTTCCGCCTGTCTGAGCCTCATAGATATCCTTGTAGATCGCATTGTTTGAAAGAAGCTCATCATGGGTACCAACGGCATCTATCGCACCGTTGTCTATTACGATTATCCTGTCGGCATCCTTTATGGATGAGATCCTCTGAGCGATAATGATCTTTGTGGTGTCGGGGATCTCTGTGGCAAAAGCCTTTCTGATCTTTGCATCCGTTGCTGTATCAACAGCACTTGTGGAATCATCAAGTATCAGCACCTTGGGTTTTTTAAGAAGGGCCCTGGCAATACATAATCTCTGCTTCTGTCCGCCGGATACATTGTTTCCGCCCTGCTCGATATGAGTCTCATATTTTTGAGGCATCTTCTCTATAAACTCATCGGCGCATGCAAGTTCACATGCTCTCTTACAGTCTTCAAGGGTCGCATTTTCGTCTCCCCAGCGGAGATTGTCAAGGATTGTTCCGGAGAAGAGGACGTTTTTCTGAAGCACCACGGAAACCTGATCTCTCAAAGCCTCCAGATCGTAATCCTTTACATTTCTTCCGCCGACGCTGACACTTCCTTCGGATGCATCATAAAGTCGGCTGATGAGGTTTACAAGACTGGTCTTTGATGAACCTGTCGCTCCCAAGATACCTATAGTCTCACCGGATCTGATATTTAAATTAATGTCTGACAATACAGGCTTTTCACTGTTTGAATCATATCTGAATGTCACATGTTCAAAGTCAATACTGCCGTTTTCCACTGTAAATACAGGGGTTTCGGGATTTGTGATGTCAGGTTTTTCATCCAGGACTTCAACGATACGCTTTGCACTGGCAACAGACATGGTCATCATCACAAAGATCATTGCAAGCATCATAAGGTTCATGAGGATGGTCATGCAATATGTGAGAAGACTCATGAGCTCACCTGTTGTAAGTTCACCGCCCACAATGAGTTTTGCTCCCACCCAGCTGATGGTCAGGATGCATGCGTAGATCGTAAAGTTCATGATGGGGGACACATTTGCGATCATTCCCTCAGCCTTCAAAAACATTGAGTAAATATTGTTGCTGGCCTTGTGGAATTTGTCGATCTCGTAATCCTCACGCACAAATGCCTTTACAACTCTCTGTGCAGTAACATTTTCCTGAACAGAAGCATTTAAATCATCATATTTTTTAAATACCGCATCAAAATATTTTCTGGTCTTTCCCATCATCAAAAAGATGACCACGGTCAAAAATGCAATGGCAACAAGGTAGATGCTTGCTACTTTTGCATTTATCAAAAATGCCATCACCATTGCTACGATAAGGCTGATGGGGCTTCTTGCGCAGAGGCGTAAAAGCATCTGATATGCATTCTGGATATTGGTCACATCCGTCGTAAGTCTGGTAACCAGTCCCGCGGTGGAAAATTTGTCAATGTTTGAAAATGAGAAGGTCTGAATGTTCGTATACATTCCATCCCTTAAGTTTCTGGCAAATCCTGCGGATGCTCTTGCTCCGTATTTTCCACCCATAATGCCGGCATACAAACCGACCAGGGCAAGCACTAACATCACGCCTCCCATCAACAGGATGTGTCTCATGTCTCCGGCTCCGACGCCGTCATCGATGATGGAAGCCATTGCAAGAGGTATCAGCATCTCCACGATAACCTCCATCACCATAAACAAAGGTGTCTTTATGGAATCGGCTTTAAATTCCCCAATGTATTTAGACAATGTCTTTATCATGTCTTTTTGTTCCTTTCTGTCTTGATGATCTTGACTTTAAAAATTTATCTGAAAGACTTGTTTTCTTTTTCGATGTCTTCCAGGTTATGAGTTATCTTGGACAGGATCCGCGTAAATTCCGCTTTCTCCGCCGGAGTGATACCCTTTTCCATATCTTTGTGAAAAGAATCGATCAGGGCCACCACCTTTTCGTGGCTTTCGTATGCTTTGTCCGTGGCCACGATTTTCTTAAGTCTGGCATCATATTCCACGGGGACACGCTTGATATAGCCCTTGTTCTCAAGACCCTGAAGCATTACGGTTGCGGATGAGCGGCGGATATTGAACGCCTTTTCCACATCCTTTTGAAATACATCACTGCTTTTACTGTTGTCGATTATGTAACCGATGCAGGGTCCCTGCAGTCCGCAGATGTCACGCATGTTCTCTCTGTCAAACCGATATTCTATGGCACGCCTTATCACGTTATTCACGCTCTTAAGCTGAAAACCCATATATGAACTGTCATTTCTGTGTTCCATCGCACCCTCCTTTTTAGATTCATGCGAAAAAAGAAAGATACCCAACCAACTTGTTAGATACCTAACTAACTTGTTAGACATCTAACATTATACTCAAAATTAAATTGAATGCAATTAAATATTTATGAACTTTTTGTAAAGTGGGGAAATACAAGAAAGCATGTCGCTTGCGACATGCTCGCGCCGAGCGCGGTTGACGACAGTCAACATGATACTCTCGCACGAAGTGCGATGTGCGCAGAGTGCGCATCCATAGCGGAGCGCTTTTTACTTTATAGGAATGCGAAG
>JAILHH010000029.1 GCA_024695935.1 Acetatifactor sp. | reverse complement strand
AGATGAGTATATCATTACTGATGGTTCTCATATCAAAGATGGTAAGCTCGAGCCTAATATTACATACAAAACCGGAGAACATGATTATATCTACAGAACAAATGAAAATGGCTTAATAGTCAATGCACATGCGGATGATCTTCAGTTAAAACTACATGATGGAAGATTGTCGCACGATCCTAATACTTTAGGAAAAGAAGCAGGAGACCATGCGGGCCATCTGTTTGGTGATAGATTTGGTGGTTCACCAGAATTAGACAATCTAGTTTCTCAGTCGAAAGAAGTCAACTTAAGTGAATTCAAAGTAATTGAAAATCAGTGGGCTAAGGCTTTAGACGAAGGCAAGTCAGTGGCTGTGGATATAAAAGTGAATTATGATGCAGGAAGTGTTCGCCCGGCTTCCTTTGACATTACATACATAATCGATGGCGAAGAAAGTTTTAAAAAAATATACAATTAAAGGATATTATCATGCAAAAAGAGTTTGAAGACGTATTTATGGATTTTCAATCATCTCTAATATCACTTTGTTTAGAGGTTACTGGAAACAGTGTAGATGTTATTTATGCATATTGTTCAAACGAACGTAAATCTAAGATGTTTAAGGCATTTGTTCGTACGAATGGTGAGGTGAAGACTATAAGCCAGCTTGGTATACAAAGGCCGCTTGTTTTTCAGTTTTTGAAGACAGGAACAGAAGATCTTGAAAAGCTTGATAAAATATGTGAGGAGTACAACAAGCCAGTTCCACGAGAAATAAAAATGATTTATGATGTAAGAACAGGCAAATTTGACGCTTCCTACAAATACGAGGATGTATGTACGCCATTAACAGGGAAAGTTTCCGACGAAGTGTTCATGGAGTGGGTGGACGAAATCAGAAACAGTTAGATTAATTGTAAACTTTCTGATGATTATATGATTTTTCGGAAGTCATATAGCCCCTGCACAATCTGCCGGGGCTTTCGTGTTCTTTTGGCGGTGGATAGTTGAAACCGATACGAAAGTATCTATACTTGAAAATGGAGTTGTATTGGCGTTTGGTATTTATTGGTTATATGAAGAACATAAGGATATGAAGCAAATCTTTGAAACTAGTTAGTCATAGTTAATTGAGAGGGTCTTTTCTGATACTTGTAATTGTATTAGTTTATAAGAGAGACTGAATATCAGTATTAAGGCTCGGCTGTTATGCCGAGCCTTAATTATTTCAGGATCACTCTATCGATTCTTTTTCTTTGATTTTTTGGTAGATTTCTTCGGGGGAAAGTTTAGCTCCGGATGCATTGCTCGCAGTGACTTGCTCACATATGAGTGAAATCAGACTGGGGTCAGCAAGCAAATCTTCTGAAATTTCAGAGACGGATTGCCCCTTGTTTATTTTGGCGTATACCAATTCAATCAGGGTAAGCATTTTGCCTTCAATGCGTCCTTCTGAGCGCCCTTCAGCGCGTCCTTCGGCACGCTCAAGTGCAGCAATCTCTCTTACTATATCACTCATTTCCTGCCTGCCCTCCTCATCAATCTTAAAGTGCTTCTTTCTTGTAGAAGTTTTAGGAAACTTTTCGAAATCGTAAGTGTCATTCTTGGTGAAAATATCCATCAGCTTTTAAACATCGGAATCGTCCTTGATGGTTGCATTTACAAAGACCCGGTACAGGCCATCATCTATTATGGTACCGGTTTCTCTGATAACGCTGTCAACATGGTACAGCGTAAGACCGCCGTGAAATATATCACTCTTTGAAATGCCTTTTTGGAATACTTCCAATCATCTGTTTTCATAAATTCCTCCTTTGGCAGGAGAGTGCGAAAACAGTTTTTCTAAAGCAATCATCAATCCCCTGCTTTTGTAAATATTTAGTGGATTTAAAAGCATGGGTTCTCTGAATGGTTATAGAAAAAAGATTGGGCAAAGCCCTTGAATGCCAAAGTGGCAAAAGAAACATCTATGCTTTGAGGTAATGGTAGCATAGGAGTTTGAGTTTTACAATAAATGTTTTACCGTTTATAGAAAGCATAGGACGATATTATCCTTGTACTTAAAGATTACAAATTAAGAAAGGCCTTCCGTCGGGAAGGCCTCTTGATACTTAAAGATAACAGATTTTTTAATCAAACTGCTTTGGAATAAACTTTGTGCAGTCATTCAAATACTCCAGCATAGTACTTACAAGCCTGCTGTTCTCCGTGTAGAAGTGCGTGTAAGGTGCCTGATTTTTTGATAAAACAAAGCTGTTATTATTCAGATAGTGCAAATACATATTCTTGAAAGGATATGAGTTGTTCTTTACAATGGAATAATTCGGGTTGGAAGCCTGGAACTCACCGGCAAGTTCAATATGCCTGCAATAATCCTCGTAGCTGTATCTGATCTCCACATCGGCAAACAGATTTGAAAGTGGGAGATAGATTGGAGCATTGGCAAATTCTTCTTCGCTGAGGATATATATGTTTTCCGTAATGGTTGCTGTCTTGATCATTTTGTGGAAATTATCGCAGAATGTATCGAAAATGGACAAAATATTATTCTTTGTTGTCTCATCTGCTTTGTTTTTGTCCAATATATCTGCGAGGAAATTGTGGTCTAATGTAAAGAGGCTTGGTACGCAACTGTAGGTCGAAATATTGTCTGAGGATGAATACAGGTTAAACATCACATTTGCAGGGTCAGTTGTATTGACCTTATTGATGATCTGCATGACCGGGGAGGCTTTTGCGAGGAGTTCGTTGGCCCTTTTTCTGTTGTAAGCGATATCTTCTTTTGCGGCGGAAACATAGCATCTGCCTTCGTTGTGAGAACCGTTTATGCATTCTGCGGAATAGGCACAGGCGCCGGATACATATGTGGCATGGTGATAAATGTCCGCTGTGTAATCCTCAAAACAATATGGTGAAACCTGACCTGTCATATACAGAGGAAGCCAGCTTAAAAGTCCCAGCACCATCTCGTTAAAGGGGCGGTTGGTATCGTGGATAACGTCCATGTGAAGACCTTTTTTCAGACTCATGGCCAGGGCAAACATCCATTTTTTACCAAATTCCTTGTCCTCTGCCATGTCTTCCATTGGCATATCGGAGCACATAAAGATCGGCTTGTTGGATCGGGAGAGGACGGTAGTCTTAAAAAAGTCAAGTTCGCCTCGCTTGTAACCTTCGAGGCCGTACAGGTGCTTTGGCCTCTGGATGGTAAAGGGCGCCGTGGGTACCTTCATCTCATCAAAATGAATGGTTCTGATATATTCGTTGAGATCAAAATCATCAAGTTTTTTTAAAAAGTTTTCTATGGCAACCGTATTTTCCTCTGAGCTGTGCTTGGTAAAAAGCCAGCTGACGAGGGCGGTGTAGAAATCTGACGGGTTCTCTATGTCTTTCGGGGATTCGCCCAGGATTCCGGCAATCTTTTCAATTGAATTGTTTTCGATGGTGCTGTTTACCATGAAATGCGCCAGGTCATTCGTAAATTTTTCAAGGTCTGTGGGTCTTCTTAAGCCGGAACGGATCCTGTAGAGGTGAGATACTTCGAAGCTTGTGGCCACGGAGATGGATTTCATGCTAAAGCCCATTTCTTTCACAAGCTGATCGAAATTGTGCGAAAAAACTGTAAAGTCGGCTTTTTCTTCCTGTAAAGAGGCTGAAAGCTCATTAATGATCAAAGATTTATTTAAACTCTTTATATTTTTTTGAAGAGCAATAGACGAAAGACCGTCTGCAATTTTTTGCAACTGCTCGCTGTCAGGTGCGGGTTTTCTGTTGCCGTTTTTGTAACGGCTGATAACAGCAGCTGAAAGACCGGATGCCTCAGCCAAGTTTCCGGTTGAACATCCCAATAAATCTAAATATTCATTGAGTTTTTCTTGAAATGTCATAAAATTCTCTCCCCAAAAAATTCTTACTTTAAAATTATCACAAATACGGAAAATAAGGTGCTTTTACCACTTAAAACAATTGCTAAAAGTGGTAATTATGTGGTAAATCCTCTGAATTGATAATATAATATTTCCACAATTAATGCAAATGCAAATAAAATAACAGTAAATTCGAGAGAAAACTGAGGACTATATAGAATAGTCCAAAAATATGTTACTTAGGAGGAATAAAAATGGACAATGTGGCAAGAAGACTTCGCAGGATGCTGGCATTTGTTCTTTGCGTGGCCCTGGTATTAGACCCAGCAGGATTAAGAGCCTATGCGATCACGGTGACAGATTCGGAGGGTAATACTGTCAGTGCAGGAGATTCCGGGCCTTGGGTGCAGGAGAATGTGACGATGCAAGTCCAAGACGGAGAAGAATCACAAAATGTTACTATTGAGTCAAATTTCTTTGATAATGCACGAGTTACGTTTGATGGAGAAGATGATTTATCTGATCCAAATAAGGTCTACACATTATTAAACGGAACACAGGCGACAGGCGATCTTTCTCCTGAGGATGCTTCAAGGATACTTATGGATGGAAGTAGTGAAGTTACTGACTCAGGTGCAGAGAGTTTTAATGTAAGTTACACCCCTCCTTCAGATCCTGAGGTGGCAAATGTTACAATCGATGATTTGCAGCAGAGAGCAGCTGAATCCGAAAGTCAATCCATGACGGAGTATCTCATGCAGCATGAAGATCTTATCAATGCATTAAGTCCTAACGTAACAACAATTCAGAATGTGGACGAATATACATTTGATACAGATTACTATGAGATTAACGGTCATTATTCTATCGCAGAAGGAAACACGGTTATAGTCAGGGGCAGTTACGTTAAGTTTTTAGCAGGGGTGACGGTTGGAAACGGTGCAAGCATTGTGGGTGAGAATGTTCAAGGAGAAGGCGATGAGATTATCCTCGCTCAGATTCAGATTGAGGGTAGAGCTATCCAAGGTGGTTATGAGCTATATGCGTATAACGAAGATCAATTGGTGGCAATTACTCCTGAGAACATTAATCAGATACCTGATGATAGCCCGAGGTTTGAGTGGCAATGTATAGGAAGAGAAAATAATGAAGATATTTTCGGATGGGTTTATGTGCCCTGGGGAGATCCCCCGGTAGCACCCCCTGTAGCTCCCGGAAATTATAAAGTTTATTATGATACTCAAACCTATCGTGATGAAGGTTCAACTCAGGACACACAGCATGCATTTGTCAAAGTAGGCGGGAATGTGGTAAATGAGGGTAATGAGATTCCTTTCGGAGAGAATACGTCTGTGACATTTACGCTTGAGCCTCCGTCTCAAAGAGTAGGTGATACGCCTATAGTCGAAGTGCATTTGTTCCGGGAAAACGGCGGTGAAATTTGGTACAGCAGTGATGAAGCAGATTATAATAGAACCGACGAAGGACGAGCAACTCAGCTTGTGATAAGCAATAATGCATTCACTGTAGCTGATTTGGCACAGGGAGATTCATTTGAAGTTAGTGTTGAATGGTCAGCTTTTGACAGAGTGAGACCAGGCGAAGATGAGATTATGTTTAGAGTATCTGCAGATGACGGTGTGGATATCGTGTTTGTAGATTCGAATGGTGATCCGTTTGCGAATACACCGAATCCTATATGGGAACATCCGAGCGAGGTTGGAGGCTCTGGATGGAGAAAGTACATTTTCCCAGATAATGTGATTGGAACTCTGTATGTGCAAATGACAGCGGAAAATGGTGTAGAAAAAGGGCCATTAGAAATCGAGAGGCAAACTGAAGGGTATTCAAATGAAAACCCAGTTCAAATAACAAGTGCAATGTTTGGGGACAGAAATGAACTGGAGATTTGCGCATTTGCTCAGGGAGGCGGAGATCCGGGCGAAGGACCTCATGAAAACAGAACATATAATGTAGTATTCACTGGTGCCGTAGCAGAAAATACTGTTACATATACCGTCGGAGAAGCGAATGTTGTATTAACTGTAAATGCAGGAGAAGGAGAAACTGTTACAATCGCAAACGACGGTTCATCAACCATAAGTGATACCACCGGATTTGTATTGTCGGATAATTATAATCCCGACACAATGGCAGTAAGAGTTACAGAGATAAGAGAAGGTGATAATCCAGGTTTTTGGACTGATCTTGGAGTTGCTTATGAGGAATCTGAGTACAGAACCGGAATAACGGCTCTTCCAGAGGACACCAATCTTCCCGGCGAATGCGACTTTAGAATTGAAGTTACTTTAAGAGATAATAATTCTCAGGGATCCGGTGAAGGCCCGGGACAAGATCAGACTATCCGTATAAAAATAAACGGAGCTATAGGTAATAATGGAACTACTGCAAGCAGTTTCATAAACAGTACAGCAGTTGTTATCACAGTTCCAGAGGGAAGGACGATCGATGAAAGCGGATATACACAACTTTCAAGAGAAGATGTCCTGACGATTTCCGGATTTAACAGTGAGACCATGGACCTTAAAATAGTGGGTGAGAACAACTATAATTCGGAATTGGCTGTATCGAACAATTCATTTAGCCTAAATGGCCTCAACCTCCCGGAAGGCAATTTGACCATTATGGTACAGGCAAAGAGCAGTGGAGGCGGACAGGAACCCCAGCAAAATGAGCCTCAGCCACCTGTAGATCTTGACCTTAATGCCGGTGATCTCGGTATTGTAATAAGTAATTTACGTTACGGAGCAGTTCAGTATAAGATAGGAACCGGTAGCTGGACAACTGTCAGCAGTGATACGATCACCGTGACTGCAGCACAGCTTTCCGCAGCAGGAGCTACAAATGGTACAAGTATTTACTTTAAGGCAACGCCTAATTCCGGACAGTACTTTGATACTCACGAAGGTGGCAACGAAGTAAAGATAAATAATGTAAGTCAGGGACTTGTAGAGTCAGATCTGTTAGCTCTTGCAGGTGATACAGGCTGGTCATATACTTATGATTCGACAAAGACTTTCCAAATCAGGATTGCTTTTGACGGTCATGACAATATAGCTTTTAACGGAAAGATGATCTTTGCATGGAAGGGAGCAGGAGGAGCGCTCTGCATGCATACGATCAATGATATCAGCGGCAGAAGAATTACATCAGGTGGCGAAGCATATGATATCAATTATATTCTTCTTTCCACGATAAAGGATGATACCACTAATGAGCAATATGTGATCGGCAATAATGATTACATGTGGGTATGGGAAGGCCGAGGTGCCGAGATAGAGGCTTTGAATATCACTACCTGGAGCGTATTGTGTTCATACACAAACAGCCTGTCTGAGAATGATAAGAGAGCTTTCATCGCAGATCCCACATTTGCCAGAAACGGTAATGCCACTGTATGTACAAACGGTGACAGAAACTTCAGAGCAACGATTTATGATGCAACTAAGTTTGTAGGAATTGCATTTAAGGCCGACGAAAGTGAGTATACATATTTCCCTGATTTTTGGGATCCCACTTTCTTCAGCAATGTGCTTGATATCACTGATACAACAGCTTCCAACCCTGCAATGTATGAGACGTCGATTTTGGAGCCTTCATTGATCTTCTCTACAGACACAAGATCCGTTGATACGATCAGCGCAGTAAGAGCTGTGGGAATTCCTCAAAAGGCTATAAGCGTGACGAATTCAAACGGACAGATCAGTGTAGTATTGAGATCCAATTTCTACAGCCAGGTTCTTTTGGAGCTTGAAGGAGAAAGCGGACGTAAGTATTACGTAAAGATCATCAGAAAATCCATGAATGTCATGGATGATATGGGACCTGGAAGTACAGACAATCACGTGATTGCAGAACTGTACTATGACGAAAACAAGTCATATTCGGACTACGATGTATATTGCACCAAGTATTATTCCGATGGTTCTACGGCGGTGGTTCAATGCGAAGCTGCTGACATAGAGTATGCATTAAACGGAGATGAGGTTCCTGTAAACACCAAGGTAATACCGGCCGGAAAGGGACTTAAAAAATCCCAATACATGGTTCCCATGGAAAGCGGAGTTGTAAGCTACAGTTTCAATGTTACAAACAGCGGCGCCATGACGGGAGATACTTTTGGCGGTTCCTTTGTAGGTTCTTCAAAGGGTGTAACTTATACAGACAGAGTTATTACATACTAGGGGGTGAAGTCAGATGAACAAATATATCAGAGGCATGAAAAAGATTACAGCCTTCGCAGCTGCATTGGTACTGACTTTATCCGTATATATACCTTCCTATGCGGCAAACGCAGCGGTTACAGGAGTTAGCGTTACAGGAACTACGACTTCGGTGAGTGTATCAGGAACCACCGGTGCAGGCGCTCAGGCCGTTACTCTTGAGATCCTGGATGGAAGCAGTATCGTACTTGTATATTCGTTAAGCGTTGACGATAATAACAGTTTTTCCGGCACGATCACAGATCTGAGGCTCGTGGATGGAAAAACATATCAGTTAAAGGTTGCAGATTATGACGGTGGTGCATGGACTACCACAGAGTTTACTGTCGGACAGAGTTCATCAGGTTCAGGATCCGAGGGCGATGATTCGGGTTCAGAGACAGGAGAATCCGGATCAGGCAGTGCAGGTTCGGGAGGTTCCACATCAGGAGGATCATCGTCTTCCGGAACACAGACTACGCCTTCACAGTCCGGTACATCGTCCCAGACTGCGACTACCGTAACTGAGAGCAGTACTGATACAGCGACAAATGCTGCAACTGATGGTGCAAATGTGGCTAAGAGTACAGCAAATACTACTGTGACAAAGGTTGAACCCACAAAGGCGGGCGAGGATGATTCATCAGATGTGACAGCAGATGACGAATCTGCGGATGAAGCATCTGGACAGGATGTTGATTTATCGAAGGATGCGGCTGATGAAGAGGCAGCAGTTTCCGAAGAAGACATCGAAGAAGTGGATCTCACAGATGCAATGGTAGAGGTGGATGAAAGTTCTGAAGAAGCTTTGGAAGCAGAAGCCGAAGAAAAGATAGAAGCTCTTGCAAAACTCGTTGAAAAGGATGATTACGAACTTCCTGCAGGTGTTAAGGAAGAGTATTCCGGAGCATTAAAGGAAGCAATCGAAGCCGGAGAAAAGATTCTCGTGGAAGTTAACGCATCCGTGGTTACATCCACAGACCTTGGAAGCGATGCAAAGGTATTGAAAGAGTTCGTTGAAGCAAGCGGCGTTACCTCAGGAAGCATAATCTATCTTGATCTTTCTGTTGATCTGGTAACATCAGGCGGAAAGAAGGTTGGAAGCCTTACGGAACTTGACGATGAGATCGAGTTTAACATTCCTCTTACAGCCGAGCAGCTTAAGCTTTTTGATGGAAAGTATCCCTACATCATAAGACTTCACGACGGCGTTGCCGACTACCTGGAAGCAACCATTAAGGACGGCATTCTTTCCTTTAAAACAGGAAAGTTTTCATCCTACGCACTTCTTGCATCAAACGAGAAGCTTAATATCGAGGAAGTTACAAATACAGCTCAGCAGGCAATGAATATGACACCTGTTGCAACGGCAGAAGTAAAATCATCCTCAAAGGTATGGGTAGTGATCGCTGTTGCCGCAGTGATCGTTATATGCATAATAGTGATCAGCTTAATACGTAAAAAAGGCGGCAAAATTGATTGACGCTTTTATCTTCCTAAGTAAAATATGGGCAAAAGAATCAGAGCGCGGAGGAAATCTTCGTGCTCTGATTCTGTTTTTAAAGAGAAAAAACCGGTGGATTTATTGCCTGTAAAGATATGAGATAATATAATAACCATATAGGTACTAAGACAAATAACAGGGAGGATTGCCATGAAAATGCCTAATATCAAAGCGTCATTGTCGGATGAGATAACAGCGAGGGAAGTTGAGAATCGCGAGGTGGCTTACAGCGCTGCCGTGGAAAGCATCGTATTGTTAAAAAACGACGGAGCGCTTCCCGTGGCGCCCTGCAATATAGCACTTTTCGGCTCGGCCGCAGTAAAGATGGTAAAGGGCGGAACAGGCTCCGGAGAAGTCAACGAGAGACATGTCATTGATATATGCGAGGGACTTAAAAAAGCAGGATTTTCAGTATATAACGAAAACTATGTAAGCAGATATATCTCGGAATACGAAACGGAAAAAGAAAAGTTTAAGAAACAGAACCCGGTCGGAATTCCCATTGGGAAAAGCGCTGAAGATATGATAAATATCATGGCAAATCCATTTAAGATCCCCGCAGGCCCCATCGTCACCTATGAGGATGTGGCGGATTCCAAGGCGGAGATCTGTATCTATGCTGTCGCCAGACAGGCGGGAGAATGTGCGGACAGGTCACTTTCCGACTACGATTTTACTTTTATGCCAAGAGAGGTAGAGAATCTTAAGTTTCTGGCAAAGCATTTCGAAAAACTGATACTGGTCATAAACGCAGGCGGATCCATGGACATGTCCGTGCTTGATGAGATTCCGGAGATAAATGCGGTTATTTTCCTCTGCCAGCAGGGAATGGAAAGCGGCAGAGCTTTTGCGGATATTTTAACGGGAAAGGCGAATCCTTCGGGAGCGCTTACGGATACCTGGGTAAACAGCTATTACGACGTGCCGGGCGCGGGCGGATTTGCTGATCTCGATGGAAACCCAAGGGAGACGGATTACGGCGAGGGAATATTTGTGGGATACAGGTGCTATGACACCTTTGGCGCAAATGTCAGATATCCCTTCGGATACGGCCTAAGCTATTCGGAGTTTAAACTGGAGTATAGAGACCTGGTACAGGATAGGGACAGCTTTAAAATTGACGTAAGTGTCACAAATGTCAAAGGACCTGCGGGCAAAAAGATCGTTCAGGTTTATGCAGCCTGCCCTGAAGGGAAGCTTGCAAAAGAGAGAAAGCGCCTGGTGGGATTTGGAAAATCATCTGTGCTTCAAGAGGGAGAGAGTGAGAGGATAGGAATCTTCTTTGATTTCCGGAATCTTTCCTCTTATGACGAAGCGGAGGCTTCATATGTCTGCGAGCCTGGTAAATATGTGATCCTCATAGGAGAAAACTGTGAGAAGGTTAGCCCCGTAGCTTATATTGAAATACAGAACAGGATAATCTTATCAAAATGTAAAAATATCTGTCCCTGCGAAGTAAAGTTTGAGGAACTCGATCTGCCAAGGGCCACGGGATTTGACGCAGCAGGGCTTACGGGAATAGTTGCTGACACAGGGTTCATAAAGACGGAAGTTTATGATTACGGGACACAGGTCGAAGATCATGATGAAAAAGCAGAGAAACTGGTGGAGAACCTTACCATAAAAGAAAAACTGACGCTTTTGTCGGGTACGGGATTTATGGGGGCAAAGGATTGCACTCTCACGGTTCCCGGGGCTGCCGCATATACCGCAGCCATCAGAGATAAAAATATCCCGTCCGTTGCTCTCTGCGACGGCCCTGCGGGTCTCAGGCTCCAGAGGGTTTCTGCCATCACGAAAAAAGGCGCTGTAAAGCCCATGGAAATGATGATGGATTTTATGAACGAATGGCCTGAGTTTATAAAAAAGATGATGACCGGGGATGCAAAAAAAGACACTCTCATATATCAGAATGCCACTTCATTTCCGGTGGGCACTGCGCTTGCTCAGACGTGGAATGTTAATCTCCTTGAAAAAGTAGGTGATGCGGTGGGAAGAGAGATGGAGGAATTTGGAGCCACATTTTGGTTGGCGCCCGGAATGAATATACACAGAAATCCGCTTTGCGGCAGAAATTATGAGTATTTCAGCGAGGACCCGCTCCTAACTGGCCTTGTGGCAGCGGCCATTAGCCGCGGTGTTCAGAGCCACAGAGGAAAATATGTTACCATCAAGCACTTTGCCTGCAATAATCAGGAGACGAGCCGTGCAGGTACATCCGCCAATCTGTCGGAGAGAGCCCTGAGGGAAATATATCTGGAGGGCTTTAGACTGGCGGTAAAAAAGGGCGGAGCAAAGGCTGTGATGACAAGCTATAACAAGGTAAATCATGTATATACTCCGAACAGTCACGATCTGTGCACCAAGGTCCTTAGGAACGAATGGGGATTTAAGGGTGTTGTGATGACTGACTGGATGTCCACAAGCAAGGGACTTGCGGGAAGAGCCGATGCGTATAAGGCCGGAAATGATCTGATAATGCCGGGAGGAAATGGCGTCATAAAGGAATGTTTAAAAGATTACAAAGCCGGAAAACTCACGGATGAAGACATAAATATCTGCTTAAAAAGGGTACTGGATCTGGTGATGGAAGGTGGCATGGATCTGTAGGTGAGCATGCCGGGTGCCCGCAAAGGGCTTAAATATCCCGTTTTCATAGATTTAGTGGCTTGTTAAATAATTAACCACTAGAATTTGTGGTAATTTTTGTAAAAGGTATAATAATTTTGTATAAAAATACGATATAATAATTGGTAGATTTAGTCCATTGACCAATCTGCCAATCAGAGTTATATTTAATATGCACTAGATATTGTGTTAGATAATTTTTATGCAATACTAGATTTTGTGTCGAAAAGGGGATATCAATAATGGCGGACAGTATTAAAACAAGAGTTATAAAGCGAAATGGCGAGGAGGTTCCTTTCAACATTTCGAAGATTGTTAATGCGGTTAAAACAGCCAATGAGGAAGTGGACAAGCTTCATCAACTCAGTTCATATCAGCTTGAGGCAATTGCAGAGAATGTTACCACAAAGATCGCGAAAATTCCGCATGCGGTTCATGTGGAGGATATCCAGGATATGGTTGAGACAGCCATCATGGAGATGCGTGGATATGAGGTAGCACAGAAATATGTGCGTTATCGTTACAAGAGAGAGATCGCCCGTAAATCCAATTCAACCGACGACGGAATCTTTGCTCTGCTTGATAATGCAAACGAAGAAGTAAATCAGGAAAATTCAAACAAGGATCCTGTTATCAACTCAACTCAGCGTGATTACATGGCAGGTGAGGTCAGCAAGGATCTCACAAGACGTGTACTTCTTCCCGAGGAAGTTGTGAAAGCACATGAGGAAGGTATCATTCACTTCCACGATTCTGATTATTTTGCACAGAGAGAACACAACTGTGATCTGATAAACTTAGAGGACATGCTTCAGAACGGCACCGTTATCAGCGGCACCATGATCGAGAAGCCAAAGAGTTTCTTTACGGCATGTAACGTGACCACACAGATCGTGGCACAGGTTGCATCAAATCAGTACGGCGGTCAGTCCTTCTCACTGGCGCACCTGGCTCCCTTTATAGAAGTCAGCCGTGCAAAGATCATCAAGCAGGTTACTGAGGAGAGACAGGCATGTGGAGACAGTCTGGATGAGAATATCATCAGACAGATCACTGAGAAGAGACTAAAAAAAGAGATCAGCGACGGTATCCAGACAATTCAGTACCAGCTCATCACTCTCATGACATGTAACGGACAGGCTCCTTTCGTAACTGCATTCATGTATCTGGATGAAGTTCCCGATGGAGTTCTTCGTGACGATTTGGCACTTATCATTGAGGAAGTGCTCCGTCAGAGGATCCAGGGTATAAAGAACGAGAAAGGCGTGTGGGTAACACCTGCATTCCCTAAGCTTATATACGTACTTGACGAGGACAATATCACTGAGGAATCAAAATATTGGTACCTCACAGAGCTTGCGGCAGAATGTACCGCAAAGAGAATGGTTCCCGATTATATTTCCGCAAAGAAGATGAAGGAGCTGAAAAAGGGTAATGTCTACACCTGTATGGGATGCAGATCCTTCCTTACAGTTGAGGAAACTCAGAAAAACGAGGATGGTTCATATAAGTTCTACGGACGTTTCAATCAGGGTGTTGTGACCATAAACCTGGTGGATGTAGCTCTTTCTTCCCAAAAGGACATGGACAAATTCTGGGATATATTGGAGGACAGACTTGAACTTTGTCACAGAGCCCTCAGATGCAGACATGAGAGACTCCTTGGAACCAGAAGCGATGCGGCTCCCATTTTGTGGCAGTACGGTGCTCTTGCCAGATTAAAGAAGGGCGAGACCATCGACAAGCTCCTTTACAACGGTTATTCAACGATCTCTCTCGGATATGCCGGTGTGTATGAGATGTGTTATTACATGACAGGAAAATCCCATACTGATCCTGAAGGCAAGGAATTTGCTCTTGCTGTAATGCAGAAGTTAAATGACAAGTGTGCTGAGTGGAAGGCAGCTGAGAATATCAGCTATTCCGTATACGGAACTCCTCTTGAGTCCACAACATATAAATTCGCTAAATGTCTCCAGAAGAGATTCGGTTTCATTCCCGGAGTCACCACAAAGAATTACATCACAAACAGTTATCATGTGCATGTAACCGAAAAGATCGATGCTTTCAGCAAGCTGAAACTGGAGTCCGAGTTCCAGAAGCTTTCGCCCGGTGGTGCAATCAGCTATGTTGAAGTTCCCAATATGCAGGACAACATTCCCGCAGTATTGTCGGTTATGAAGTTTATCTATGAAAACATCATGTATGCCGAGCTCAATACAAAGAGTGATTATTGTGAGGTATGCGGTTATGACGGCGAGATCCAGATAATCGAGGACGAGACAGGAAAGCTTATCTGGGAGTGTCCTAATTGCGGAAACCGTGATCAGAACAAGATGGCTGTTGCAAGACGTACCTGCGGTTACATCGGAACCCAGTTCTGGAACCAGGGAAGAACACAGGAGATCAAGGACAGAGTATTACATTTATAAAATATGAATGACGATTTTGATTATTTAAAAAG
The DNA here is from genome assembly GCA_024695935.1 of Acetatifactor sp. Classification (GTDB taxonomy): domain Bacteria; phylum Bacillota; class Clostridia; order Lachnospirales; family Lachnospiraceae; genus RGIG10340. The sequence continues at coordinate 27,284 of JAILHH010000029.1, read as the reverse complement.
TACAGTCCCAACGGATGCACAGATAGAGGCGAATGAGTTAAAGGAGCGGGAGGAACAGGAAAAAGCTTACTCCGGAAAACTTACAAAACAAAATATTGTCGTAAAGATAATAGCCGCTATCGTATATGTCCTTGCCGGGATCATATGGATCTTAAACGGTGTGAATTCCGAAAGAAAGATGTACATAGTGCTGGGCATTCTGTTTTTGGTATGCGGTGTACTGTACGTGATACCCATAATCAGAGATCATAAAAAGTTTAGAAATTAGTTGTTGACATAAGAAAAAAACATGATATAGTTCTAGATGCGAATCATTTGCATCTAGAACTTTTTTTGCTTTATAATAAATTGTAGCGCATTTCAAAGTTCTGTCATAATGTTTAGCAATAATCAATACCAAACGGAGATATCGGTCATATGCTGGAAGTAATAGAAGAAACATTAATAGATACCTTAAAACTGATCCCTTTCCTGTTTTTGACATACCTTGCCATGGAGTATATCGAGCAGAGAACAGCAGGCAAAGCGGAAGGTGTGATCAGAAAGACAGGGAAGTGGGGCCCTTTATTCGGAGGGATACTGGGAGCATTTCCCCAGTGCGGATTTTCTGCGGCAGCCACAAACCTCTATGCCGGAAAAGTTATCACCATGGGAACCCTCATTGCCATATACTTATCCACTTCGGATGAGATGCTGCCGATCCTGATATCGGAGCATGCCCCTGTAAAGACAATACTCATGATCATAGGAGCAAAGATGGTGATAGGAACGGTTTTCGGCTTCATCATTGATCTGGTATTTTTTAAACAGCGCGCCACTAAGATCCATATCCACGAGATATGTGAGCAGGAGCACTGTCACTGTGAAGAGGGAAGCATTTTAAAATCCGCCCTTATTCATACGGGACAGATCGCCCTCTTTATTTTGGCCATTACCTTTTTGCTTGAAGTGGTGATGCATTTTGCGGGAGAAGAATTCCTGGCCGGCATCATCTTGAACCGTCCCGTGCTTGGCCCCATCATCGCAGGTGTGGTGGGTCTGATACCTAACTGCGCCGCATCCGTTGTGATAACAACTCTCTACCTCGAAGGAGTTATCAGTGCCGGAGCCATGATGAGCGGACTATTGGTAGGAGCCGGAGTGGGACTTTTGGTTCTCTTTAGGATCAATCACCACAAAAAGGAAAACCTCACCGTGGTTGCACTTCTCTATGGTATCGGTGTTTTCTGTGGTATTGTGATAGACCTGGTTAATATGTTTTTATAAATCAATTCGTGTAAAAGTCTCAGGGTGATAAGTATGGAAGAAAAATACCCAAAGGGGATCAAATGGACAAAGCAGAGAAAAATCGTATATGACATATTGGATATGGCAAACGGACCCATGAGCAGCGCAGAGATCTACGAGGAAGCCACAAAGACGGCGGAAGGCGAGAATTTTGCACTGTCAACCATATACAGGATAATGTCAGCCTTTGAGGAGCAGAGCCTGGTCATAAAGACCACATTTTTGGGTGAGGAAACAGGTCTTTATGAGTTAAACCGTGGCGAGCATACACATTTTGCCATATGCCTTAAGTGTCACAAGAGAGTGCCGTTAGATACCTGCCCGTTTATGCATATACAGTACGGAAAAGGCCCGAAAAACTTCATGATCACGGGGCATAAGCTGGAGATATACGGCTATTGTGACAAATGCAGGGCATAGACTTTTATCTTTATTTTATGGTTATTGTGACTTGTGAATGCAAAAAAATCATATGGATTTTATGAAATTTATACAATTCGAAAAAAATTGTAAAAAATGCTTGCATTTAAAGAGTCTGTATAATATAATCATTCTTGCGTTGTGAAAGACGAAACGCAAAATGCACCGCTAGCTCAGTTGGTAGAGCACCTGACTCTTAATCAGGGTGTCCAGGGTTCGAGCCCCTGGCGGTGCACTATCGAGAGACTGTTTTTGAGGACGTACGAGCCTTGGGGACGGTCTTTTTGTTTTACAATGAGGCAAGTACAGATCATCATGCTTGCATGAAATGATCTGTATTTGGCGAATGTAGGACACCGAAAGGCTTTTGCCTTGAGGTGTCATCGAGCCAAGCGGCTGCCGAGCTGGCTCGGGCAGACATTTGGCGACTGCTAATCATAGATGAAAAAAGCGAAGCGTTTTCATCTATGATTGCAATGAAATAATCAATATTTGGCGAATGTAGGACACCGAAAGGCTTTTGCCTTGAGGTGTCATCGAGTAGGCACTAGCCTGCTCGAAGCAAAACTATAGTGTTTTTATCTAAAGCAAAGGACAACGATCATGTTTGAGATTTTTGATACTCATGCTCATTATGATGACAGGGCATTTGACGAAGACAGGGATGAGCTCATGAGGAGCCTACCTGAAAAAGGCGTGGCAAAGTTCGTAAATGTGGGTTCTTCCATTGAAGCCTGCCACAGCACTTTGCAGATCGCGCGTGACTATGAAGATGCGTACTGCGCTCTGGGAATCCATCCTGAGGATTGTGGGGAGACCACAGAGGCAGACATGGATTGGATCGCAGAAAATGCAATGCATAGAAAGTGTGTTGCAATCGGCGAGATAGGGCTTGATTATCACTGGCCTGAGCCCGACCATGACACACAGAAAAAATGGTTTGCCCGTCAGATAAACTTGGCAAAGGAATTAGAAAAGCCCATCATAGTTCACTCCAGAGATGCGGCAAAAGACACCATCGACATCATGCAGGAAAATCATGCGGAGGAAGCGGGAGGCGTGATCCACTGCTATTCTTATTCCCTTGAGAGTGCAAAGATCTTTTTGGATATGGGTTTTTATATAGGTATCGGAGGCGTCCTCACTTTTAAAAACGCAAAGAAACTAAAAGAGGTTGCGGAGTGGATCCCCATGGACAGATTCGTCCTCGAGACGGATTGCCCCTATATGGCGCCTGAACCTTTCAGAGGAAAGCGAAACGACTCTTCCTATATAAAATATGTTATCGAGAAAATGGCTGAGATAAAGGGCACGGATGAAGCCACCATACGAAAAAGCGCCTGGGAAAATGCCCATGCTCTTTATAAATGGCCTCTTTAGATCAAATAATAAATGAGCAATGTCAAAAACCCCTTGGATATCCAAGGGGTTTTACTGCTGTGCGCCTAGCGGCGCACTATGATAAGAGCAAAAAAATATAATGGGGTTTATATCAAACAATGGCTGGGGGGCCATTATTTTAAGGCTTCATCCATCTGCCTTATTCTGTCAAAATTAACGGTGTCCTGACTTATCTCCCATACAATAATGCCTGCAAGGCTCGAAGCGTTTAAATAGTCGATTTTGGCCCCGAGGGACTTGCTGTTTTCGTAAGAGAAAAACCATTTATAGTAGGGTGATGAAGGAGAGTCGTTATAGAGGGCAGCACCTCCTGCCTCTTCGTTGTATATAAGGTTCCAGCCATCTTTATTATTAAGGGCCAGCTTTTCAAACTCATTTAATATTTCACTGTCAAAAACTTCACTTGTGGGCCTTGACGGAATGCATTCGCAGTCATCCATATGGTCTCTAACGATTTCTTTTGCTTCAAATACCATGGCATAAAAGGGTGTGCCGATATTAAGCATTGAAGAATCAAGGCCAAGGGAATTTAAGTATTCTACGGCTGATTTAGCACCGGAAAGGGGAGAGTGGTGTCCTGTCTTTCCGCTCCATACACCTGCCATATCATAGGTCATCACATTCAGATAATCCAGATGTTTTGCGATATTTTTCCAGTCCTGAACCTGTAATATGCTTTCTACAGCTGCCGCACAGCAGGCTGTTATATATTTTCTGTCATCGGGAAAAGCTTTATCAAAGGCTTCACGCATTTCTGTTAACAGCAGAGTAAAGTTTTCCGAATCCTCGGAGGGAGTACCAAAGATCGGGCATCCCTGATCCATGTCAGGGTCCGACGGGTCCGGAAGTCTCTCACCTGCAGTGGAGCAGCCGGGGTATTCCCAGTCTATATCGATACCGCCTATGAAGTCATGTTTTTTCATAAGGTCTATGCAAGCCTTTATAAATGAAGCTCTGCCTTCTTTTGTGTAGGCCATCTCGGAAAAGTATCCGCATCTGGCCCATCCGCCGATGGAGATCATGATGACTGTATCCGGGTATTTTTTGTGTAAGATCTCATACTGTCCAAAATGTGAAGCGGGAAGTGAGGGATCAAGAGCGCTTGTCCCCATATCGCCAAGGTCAAAGTCATCCTTCATGGAACGGATGGAAAAAGAGGTGCGCGCAGCTTTTTTTGCAACTTTTATATCAAATGTTGTCTCGTTACTGCCCACAGGGTAAACTTCCCAAAAAGCGTGATTTATAAAATCAACTTTGCCCCAGGGGATTCCGGCTACTTCGCCGGCTCTTTCTGCGGACTTTTTTTTCAGGTTCCAGTTTGCAAAATATACGATTATCTTTTTTTCTCTGTGCATGTTTATCTCCATTATTTTAAGAGGTTATCTCCCATCTGAGAGATGTAAGCGTGATCAGGTGTATCCTGGGAGCTTTCCCACACTATGATGCCGGAGATTCCGGAGCTTTCAATGTAGTCAAGCTTTGCCTGGAGGGATAAGTGGTTTTCGTATGAGAGGAACCACTTGTAATAGGGTGAGGTCTCATCGTCGTTGTAAAGGTATGCGGCCTCCTTTTTGGTGTCATATCCCATATGCCATCCTTTTCCGCCGTTGTCAAATGTTTCACCCATGGACCAGACGTTGTTTTCGTTTACATATGTATAGCCGCTTACGGCGGATGCCTCGAATTCCAGGATGTCTGATTCTGTAACATCTACAGTGTTAGGTTTGTAATTTTCTATTGCCGCACCCAGGGGATTGTCCGTGATCTCCTTTAACAGGAAGGTGGTGCAGTACATGGGGGAACCGATATTGATCTTTTTCCTGGGAACATTTAATGGGAAAAAGTATGTGGCAGCTGCCTTTGAAGAGAAGGTGCTGCTGGCATGTCCCGTCTGGCCGTCCCAAAGACCTGCCATGTCGTAGGTCATTACGTTTACAAAGTCTACGCAGGGCGCCAGAAGCTCCCAGTTTTGCATAGGAAGGGTCCAGCCGGTGGATGCGGAAGCGCAGGCTGTTATGTACTTTGCGCCCTCTCCGAAGTTCTCATTCAAGGCGCTTCTAAGCTCTGTGAGAAGAAGAGCAAAGTTTTCGCTATCCTGGTTAGGGGTTCCCCAGATAGGACAGCCCTGGTCCACGTCGCTTTCGGGATTTCTCTCGCCGTCTCTGGATCCACCGGGATATTCCCAGTCAATGTCTATTCCGTCGATCCAGGAATACTGCTTCATGAGGTCTACGCAGGCATTTACAAAGGATTTTCTGCCCTCTTCGGTATAAGCCATCTCGGAAAAATATCCGCTGCAGGTCCATCCGCCGATGGATATGAGGACATTTACGTCAGGGTAAATCTCTGAAAAGTATTCATATTCGGAGAAGTGGTTTCGGGAAAGGCCTTCCACAACAGAGCTTTCGGTTGAATCCTCGATGTCAGCCTTGTCGCTTGTGGATCTGATGGTAAATTCGGTTCTGGGTCCTTCGCCGGAGGCTCTTCTCTCGAAAGTGGTCTCGGTGGTTCCGTCATTTGGAAATACTCCCCAGAAAGCGTGGTTAATGAATGTGACATGTTCCCAGTCGATACTTGCGACTTCACCGCCGGCATCACCGGGTTTCGCATCAAGGTTCCAATTGGGGAAATAAACGATTACCTGCTTGTCTTCGGTGCGGCCGTCGTCCTCGGGTGCTTCGGCTTCTGTTTCTTCAGAAACAGGCTGGGCCCCCGCACTTTCATCCGTGGCGGGTTCTTCCGCAGTTACAGCCTCGGATTCATTGGCATCCGTATTTTTTGTGGATGCGTCTCCGCAGGCTGAGAAGAGCAAACAGGTACTCAGAATGATCGAAAAGATTAGATTTTTTCTTATAAATTTGTATTTCATAACTCCCTCCGCAATAAAATTATAATTGCATACAAACACAATTATAACCTTATTACGGATAAAAACCATTGAAAATATGGTATTTATTTGGCGAAATTTGTCTGCTTTATCCGATCTGCTGATGGATCTGCAATTCGTAGAGACGTTTGTAAATACCATCCTGGGAAAGAAGCTCCTGATGGGTGCCGCTTTCTCTGATCTTGCCCTTGTGCATTACCATGATGCAATCTGCATGCTGAATGGTGGAAAGACGGTGGGCAACCATGATGGTGGTGCGGTCTTTCATAAGCTTTTCAAGAGCATCCTGGATCATTATCTCGGTCTCGGTGTCGATATTTGCTGTAGCTTCGTCCAGCACGAGGATGCCCGGATCGTGGGCAAGGGTACGTGCAAAGGACAGAAGCTGTTTTTCACCGGTTGAGAAGGTTGAACCTCTCTCCGAAACGGGTTCGTCGTAACCGTGGGGCAGTTTTTCTATAAAGTGGGAAGCATTTACGTGTTTTGCGGCTGCCACGATCTTATCATCGGTTATGTAATCGTCGTAGAGACGGATATTGCTCTTTATGGTTCCCTCGAATATGAGGACGTCCTGCTGCATCTGACCGATAAAGCTTCGAAGCTGGGATTTTTTGAGATCCCGGATGTCGATGTCATCGATATAGATGTTTCCCTGCTGAATGTCATAATATCTTCCGATGAGATTCAATATGGAAGTCTTTCCGGCACCGGTGGCACCGACAAAGGCTACTTTTTGTCCGGGTTCTATCACAAAGGACACGTCTCTTAAGACATAATTTTCATCGTCATATGCAAACCACACATGGGAGAATTCGATCTTTCCCTTAAGCTTTTTGATCTCCACGGGATTTTCCTTTTCGGGGATCTTTGCCTCTTCATCCAGGATCGTAAAGATCTTTTCAGCTGATGCCAGGGAGGACTGAAGGGTTGCAAAGTGCTCCGCAAGCTCCTGGATGGGATCAAAAAATGACTGAATGTACTGTGCAAAAATATAAAGGGTACCTACGTCGATAACGGAGTGCAAAACCTCCTCGCCGCCAAGCTTTAACACTATCATGAGGGAGAGGATACTGCTGATATAAATGAGGGGTCTGAAGGTTGCATAGACCATGATCTCATTCAGGGAAGCATTTAAAAATTTTGTGCTCTTTTCATCAAATTCATCGTATTTTCTGCTCTCTCTGCCAAAGATCTGGATGATCTTCATGCCGGAGATGTTTTCGGACAGGAAGGTGTTTAAGTCCGTGAGCCTGGTCCTTGAGACGCGGAAGGCTTTCCTTGAAAAATATCGTAGCAGTCCGGTCAGGATGACCACGAAGGGCAGCAGCGTAAAGGAAAACAGGGCAAGTCTGTGATCAAGAAGGAGCATGATCACGGCCAGGCCAATGATATATACGATGTTACGAAACAGTTTTACGAGGATTCCCGAATACATTTCCTCCAGCGCATCCACATCGTTTGTAACTCTGGTCACAAGTTTACCCACAGGTGTCAGGTCAAAAAAGCGGCTGCTCAGTGACTGAATGTGGAGATAGATCTCTTTACGGATATTCAGGATTATCCTTTGTCCGGTTTTTTGGAGGATCCAACCCTGGGTCAGGTCACAGATCACGCCCACCACCAGCACCACGCCGTATTTTAAAACGGTGGAAGTAAGCTCATTAGGATCGCTGTGGTCCTTGAAGAGGTTTATGGCATCTCCGATAAGTATGGGTCTTGTCAGCTCGGTCAAGGTTAAGATCATGACCAGGATCAGGCTAAGCCCGAACCAGTGGAGATGTTTTTTTGTATATGTCAAAAGCCTGAACAAGGCATTTCCGTTAAATGAGGCTTCTGTTTTATCATCATTAATATTACTCATAGCGCAGAAAGCTCCTTTTCCAATTGTTGTTTTTCATAGATATTTGCATAGAAACCGCCAAGCTTTACAAGCTCGTCATGGGTTCCGTATTCTGCGATCTCTCCGTCATTAAGAACTGCCACGTGATCGGCTTTTGACAGAGTGGAAATCCTGTGGGCAATGACGATGGTTGTCTTGTCCTTTCTAAGCTCCAGGATATTTGAGAGGATCTGCTCCTCGGTGTCGGTGTCAACCGCAGAGAGTGAATCATCCAATATAAGTATGGGCGCGTCCTTTAAAAGGGCCCTGGCAATGGAGCTGCGCTGTTTTTGGCCGCCGGAGAGGGTGACACCTCTCTCACCCACTATGGTCTGATATTTATCCGGGAAGGTGTTTATATTTTCATCGATGCATGCCGCTTTTGCCGCTTTTACCACCAGTTCCTTAAGCTCCGGGTGATCGGAAACTTTTTCTTCCAGACCAAAGGCAATGTTTTCTTCAAGTGTGTCTGAGAAGAGGAAATTGTCTTGGGGAACATATGCCACATCCCTGTGAAGAACGGCAAGGGGCACCTCGTCAATGGGAATATCATCAAGCATCAGGGACCCTTTCTCGCAGTCAAATACTCTTAAAAGCAGATCTGACAATGAGCTTTTTCCGCTGCCGGTCCTGCCTAAGATACCCAGCATCTCGCCTTTATTTATATGAAGGTTGATATTTTTAAGGACGGGAGTGTCTCCGTCGGGGTAAGTAAATGTCAGGTCGTTGAATTTGATATCCCCGGCAATGGTTCCGAAATCTTCTCTTGCGTCTTCGTCCGAAATATCCGGAGACTCCTCGAATATTCTGTGGATCCTCACATATGAAGCGTAGGCCTGGGAGAAGGTGTTGATACAGTCACCCACTGCGATCATGGGCCATACGAGCATTCCGATATAGGAGTTAAAAGCCACGTACTGGCCGATGGAAATGGTGCCCTTTAAGACCATCCTGCCTCCAAAGAGAAGGGAGAGCATCATACTGATGCCGATCACCAGCTCCAAAAGAGGGATGAAGAGGATTCTGAGTTTTACCACGTTCAGGTTTTTTTCCATGCAGTCTTCGCTGGTTTTTTCAAAGGATTCAAAGTCCGCTTTTTCCTGGACAAAGGATTTGATGACGCGGATGCCGGCCATACTCTCCTGAGCCTTGTCGGAGAGAGTGGAAAAGGCGTTCTGTTTTGCCTCCATTCTGACCTCCGCGATCTTGCCGTAGAGATAGCACCCGTAGGCGATGAGGAGCATGGGAACGAATGCCAAAAGTGTCAGGTTAAAATCCACATACAGGATCATTTTGACAAGCACCATCACGGTCATGATAACTCCGTCAAAAACTGTGATGACAGCCCATCCGGTGGCCTCTCTGATGGCATTTAAGTCGTTGGTAAAATGTGCCATCAGGTCGCCTGTCTTGTGGGAATTGTAAAATCTGGCGGAGAGGGATTCGAGGTGAGAAAACATATCGCCTCTTATCTCGTACTGGATCCTTCTGGAGGAGCCGAGGATAAAATATCTCCAGCCGAATCTGCCTGCCATTATGAGAAGTCCGCAGAAGAGGATCTTCAGGACCACTCTTGTGACATCCCCTGAGGTAAAACCGCCGTCGGTTGATAAGCCGTCTATTATCTCTGCGGTAAACTGAGGGATGTACAGATTTGTCACATCCACCAATAACAGCAGAAACAATCCTGCCAAATAGGCGGGAGCGTGATTAAACAAATATTTTTTCATGGTGAAAATATTCTGATTTGATTTTGTCATTTTGTCTGATCTTCCAATCCGTTAAATTCAAAAAATATGGTTATATGATCCTGGTGGTCCACTTTGCGCAGTCCCAGACTTCTGTGGCAAGTCCGTCATAGAATTCCGGTTCGTGGCATACCATTAGGATGCTTCCTTTGTAAGCTTTAAGGGCTCTTTTTAATTCTTCCTTTGCATCCACGTCCAGGTGGTTTGTGGGCTCATCAAGGACTAAGAGGTTCGAAGGACGGTTAATAAGTTTGCAAAGTCTGACTTTTGCCTGTTCGCCTCCGGATAAAACCTTTACCTGGCTTTCTATATGTTTTGTGGTAAGGCCGCACTTAGCAAGGGCTGAGCGGACTTCGTACTGGGTGAAGGCGGGAAATTCCTTCCAGATCTCATCGATGCAGCTGTTTGAGGGGGGATTTGTCATCTCCTGCTCAAAGTAACCTATCTCAAGATAGTCGCCCTGCCATACGTCTCCGGAAACGGGAGGGATGAGACCGAGGATACTTTTTAAAAGTGTGGTCTTACCGATACCGTTTGCACCTGTCAGGACAATTTTTGATCCCTTTTCCATCTGTATGTTCAAAGGCCTTGAAAGGGGTTCATCGTAGCCGATCACCAGATCCTTTGTGTGGAATACTATCCTGCCGCTGGCACGGGATTCTTTGAAATTAAATTCAGGCTTTGGTTTTTCTGCCGCAAGCTCTATCACATCCATCTTGTCCAGTTTTTTCTGCCTGGACATGGCCATGTTTCTGGTGGCAACCCTTGATTTGTTTCTGGCAACGAAGTCTTTGAGATCTGCGATCTCTTTTTGCTGGCGGTTGTAGGCTGCTTCGAGCTGGGATTTTTTCATCTCCAGAACTTCCATGAATTTATCATAATCACCTACGTAGCGGTTTAACTCCTGATTATCCATGTGATATATCAGGTTGATGACGCTGTTTAAAAAGGGAATGTCATGGCTGATAAGTATAAATGCGTTTTCATATTCGTTTAAGTATCTTTTCAGCCATTCGATATGCTCGGCATCAAGGTAGTTGGTGGGCTCGTCCAAAAGCAGGATATCCGGCTTTTCAAGCAAAAGCTTTCCGAGGAGGACCTTTGTCCTCTGACCGCCCGAAAGCTCGGTCACATCCTTGTCGATTCCTATGTCAATAAGTCCCAGGGCCCTTGCCACTTCCTCCACCTTGGAGTCTATCATATAGAAGTCGTGGGCATTTAGAAGCTCCTGTATGGTGCCAAGCTCTTCCATGTAATTTTCCAGTTCTTCCTCGGTGGCCTCTCCCATTTTGTCGCAGATCTCATTCATTCTGGCTTCCATGTCAAAGAGAAAGTCAAAGGCACTCTTTAAGACATCTCTGACAGTCATGCCCTCCTTTAAGACAGTGTGCTGATCCAGATACCCAACACGGACATTTTTGGCCCATTCGATCTTGCCTTCATCGGGCATGAGGGAACCGGTGATGATATTCATAAATGTGGACTTTCCCTCGCCGTTAGCGCCCACAAGACCTATGTGTTCACCCTTTAAGAGTCGGAAGTTCACATCATTAAAAATGGCTCTGTCACCAAAGCCGTGGGTTAAGTGTTCTACATTTAATATACTCAATTTATGTATCCTTTCAGATTGATTTAATTTATGTTTGATATATTTAAAGATAACAACTCTAGTATATCTTATTTTAAATCAATTTTCATCCTTTGTTGAAGTAAGCGTAAAAAAATGTTACTGTGTTTATGGAAACAATCGTGAAAAAGTGAGGCTTGTGAGGTTTTTATGGCTGATTTGGGAATACCTGCAAATACGATAAACATTCTTCAAAAATATAATTTCAATTTTCAAAAAAGATTCGGACAGAATTTCCTGATAGACACTTCGGTTTTGGACAGGATAATCGCAGCGGCGGAGATCACAAAGGATGACTGCGTGCTGGAGATCGGCCCGGGTATAGGCACCATGACACAGTATCTTTGCGAAAATGCACGGGAAGTGGTGGCAGTTGAGATCGACAATGCCCTGATACCGATCCTTCGGGATACACTAAGCGAATATTCCAACGTGACTGTGATAAACGATGATATCTTGAAGGTAGATATCAACAGGATCGTGGAGGAAAAAAATGCCGGCCGTCCCATAAAGGTGGTGGCAAATCTACCTTATTATATTACGACACCCATAATAATGGGATTGTTTGAAAGTCACGTGCCCCTAAAGAGCATCACCATCATGGTGCAAAAGGAAGTGGCAGACAGAATGAAGGAGGGACCCGGATCAAAGGATTACGGCGCTCTGTCCCTGGCGGTGCAGTACTATGCAAAGCCGCAGATAATCGCAAATGTTCCGCCAAACTGTTTTATGCCAAGGCCCAACGTGGGCAGTGCCGTGATCAGTCTCACAAGGTTTGAGGAGCCGCCGGTTAAGGTGGATGATGAAAAAAAGATGTTTGGGATCATCAGAGCATCTTTTAATCAGAGGAGAAAGACTTTAGTGAACGGCCTTTCCAATGCACCTGAGCTGAAGCTCTCAAAGGATGCGGTGCGGGATGCACTCATAAAGATGGGACTGAATGAAAATATAAGAGGCGAAGCTCTTACTCTGGAGCAGTTTGCTGAGCTTAGCAATAATCTGTAGATTTTTGTAAGGATCTTTTCGGATCCGGTAATCAGATAGAGACACAGGCAGGGTCACTCGGTATTTGTTCGGGTGACCCTGCTTTTGTTATTAAGGCAAGGATCAGGGCGGTTGCCTATTAGTACTAAGACCACCTATGGGTCAGAATTTATTTTTTGCTAGATATAGTAGTTTTTTTGTAATATTTTTGACATATATAGTGGTATCGTGATATTATAGAACATAATAATGTCTATTTTTCGGCAACCCTGCCGGATAGGGGAGATGTTGGTTTGGATAAGTACGAATACAAAGTCAAGGCTGATGAGATAAAAAGCCTCATAGAGCAAGGGGAATACGCCCGTGCCGCAGAGATCGCGGACGAAATTGACTGGCGAAGAGTCAAGAGCGTTATGATGCTTTGCACCATCAGTGATCTATATAAAATGAATCGCAGATACGAAGATGCCAGAGACGTGCTGAAGCTGGCTTATGACAGAAGGCCCGGGGGAAGAAATATCGTTTATTCTCTCTGTGAACTGTCCATTAAGACAGAAGAATTTGTACAGGCCATCGAGTATTACAAAGAATTCGTTCAGATAGCGCCAAAGGACACAGGCCGCTACATCCTGCAGTACAAGATCTATGAAGCCCAGGATGTGAGCCTGGAGGAGAGGATCCAGGTACTTGAGGAGCTAAAAAAGAGAGATTACAGAGAGCGCTGGGCATATGAACTGGCTTATCTCTATCACAGAGTGGGACTTGCCACAAAATGTGTGGAGGAATGTGACGAGCTGATACTTTGGTTCGGAGACGGAAAATACGTGATAAAGGCCATGGAGTTAAAGATGCTTCATCAGCCCCTCACACCTGCACAAAAGAAAAAATACGAGTCACGTTTCGGAAATAACCCCATGGATGAATATCCTTCCACAGATACAAAGGTATATGCGCCGGTTACCGATCAGGATGAGGCAGAGGATGAGCAGCCCGAGATCAGCGTAAATGTGGGAGAATATAATACCATCAATCTCCAGGAGGCTCTGGCTGAAAACATCAAAGAAGTCTTGGGAGACGAGGAGGAGATCACAAAGTCCATCATCGCACCCATGCTTGAGAGTGATACGGAAAGCCTTGATACTGCAAGGATCGAGGAAGTAAGCGAGGATGACATGGAAGAAAATGCCTTAGAGAGTACGGAGGTATTTTTCGGAGACAGCACAGAGAATCAGGAGACCACTTTTGAATCCGGCGATGAAGACAGTAATGAGGTTGAAGAAACCGTAGCCGCACCTGAAAACAAGGAGATGCCTGACGAAGACAAAGAGCCTGAAAAACAGGAGGAAGAATATACCAAAGCCGAGGAACCTGTTGATGTCAAAAAAGAAGGAATGAGGGTTGTGATGCCTGAAAATGAGAATCGTTTTGACAATACCGCAGAGATCATAGCTGCATTTGATGAGGCTGACAATGCGGATCGTGAGGTCATGGAGCAGATGAGAAAAGAACAGGCTGCCTATGACGGTGAGAGCATAGCTCTTCACGCGGAGCCTCCAAAGGAGATGGCTGAGGTCCTCACTGAGGAAGCCGACGGTCAGATGAAGATCGTCATGCCGGAAGTGGAAACCGTTGAAAAGCAGATCACGGGTCAGCTTTCCATCGAAGATATCCTGGCTGAGTGGGAGAGGATGAAAAAGGAGAGCGAGGAGAAACGCGCCGAGGAAGTCCGCCGCCATGTGCTGGAGGAGACAGGTGCCATGTTTACCGAGTTCGAGGCTTCCATCAGAGACGGTCTGCTGGAGAAGCTTGAAAATGAGGCTGAACTTGAGATAGCAGAGGAACACAGGGAGACCGAAAGCGGAAAAACCGAAGTTTCGCAAACAGTGACTTCTGGCGAAACAGAAACTGACGAAGCAGTCGACGAAGAAGCCGAGGAGAGAGCTGCACTTGCAAAGGCTGCATCCGAGATAGCAGAGGCTGTATCCGGTGTTGCAAAGGCCGGAAGCGTTGCAGCAGAGGCAGCTATGGCAGGAATTTCAGCCGCAGAGGTTGCGGGTCTTACCGAAATCCCCGAAGGCGATGATTCCGTTGAAGAACTGGAAGAGATAGTCGAAGAGGAAGAAAGCACAGAACCTGCGTCAGAGGAAACCTTCGAAGCAGGTGAAGAGGATACAGAGGAAGTTTTTGAAGAAGACTTGGAAGAAGCCTCTGAAGACGGCGAGGATATAAATGAAGCCGAGGCCGCTTTTGACGAATCTGAGATTTCAGAGGATGAAGAAAAAGAGGAAGCTTTAGAGGAAGAAGTTAATAAAGAAATACCTGATGAAGAGATAACTGAGGATGAGACCTCTGAGGAGGAAAGTTCATCTGCAGATACTGATACAGATGAAACTGCAGCATCCGAAGCTGATCCCGATACGGAAAAGATAAAAGAGGCACAGGAAGCTGAGTCCATAAGAGCCCTCACCGACGAGGAAAAGACTCTCTATGCTCCCTATATTCAGAGCAAAAAGGCAAGACATCAGCTGGCGGAGGCAATTGACAATATCAGCCTTGCGGCCTATACGGGAAATCTGGTCATCGCAGGTGATGAGGGAACTGATATCATAACCCTTGCAAAAAATATCCTCAAAGAGATACAGCTAAATGACAATAATTTCTCCGGAAAAGTGGCAAAGATATCCGGCGCTTCTCTTAATAAAAAGAACGTGGAGGAGCTTATAGGCGGTCTTTCAAACGGAGCAATAATCATTCAGAAGGCCGGACAGATAGATGCAACCACTGCAAAGGCATTGCATAAAGGCCTTCAAAAGGAGAATTTCGGCATCGTGGTGATCCTGGAGGATACCAGAAAGAATATCAATTCATTCTTTGGAAGATATGATTTCTTAAAGGATTGCTTTAATGCGAGGATCGAGGTTGAGGCTCTTAGCAATGACACTCTGGTTGCCTTCGGCAGGCAGTACGCAAGAAGCAGGGAGTACTCCATCGATGAGATGGGTGTTTTGGCACTTCATACCAGGATCGAGGAGCTTCAGACCAGCGACCATGCCGCAAACGTGTTGGATGTTAAGACCATCGTTGACGAAGCCATAGCACATGCAAACAAAAAATCCGTCGGTCATATTTTTGACATGATCATGTCGAAGAGATATGACGACGAGGATATGATAATACTGGGGGAAAAAGATTTTGCTTAAGGGGGTATTTAACATGGCGTCTGCAAAGGAGCATGTATTTATTTCAGAAGCTGACTGCTATCTTTTCGGAGAGGGAACGCACTACGATATTTACAAAAAACTGGGAGCTCATCCATCCTATGAGGATGGGAAAAAGGGTTACCATTTTGCAGTCTGGGCACCTAATGCGGTGGCAGTGAACGTTGTGGGCGACTTCAACGGATGGAACGAATTTGCAAACCCCATGGGCAAGGTCGGAGATGTTGGTATCTGGGCCTGCTTTATACCCGATGTGGCAGAGGATCAGTATTATAAATTCCTTATAACCACAAGGAACGGAGAAAAGCTTTTCAAGGCGGATCCTTTTGCAAACTATGCGGAGCTTCGCCCCGGAACAGCCTCAAGGACCACGGATCTGTCCGGTTTTAAGTGGGAAGATTCCAAGTGGGTCAAAGAGAGAGACAAAAAAGACAATTATAAAGAGCCCATGGCAATATATGAGTGCCATATCGGTTCATTTATGAAGCATCCCGACGGAACCGAGGACGGTTTTTATTCCTATGTTCAGTTCGCGGACAGGATCGTGGATTATTTAAAAGAGATGAAATATACTCATGTGGAGCTCATGGGTATCGCCGAGCACCCCTTCGACGGAAGCTGGGGTTACCAGGTGACAGGTTATTATGCTCCCACGGCCAGATACGGAAAGCCAAAGGATTTCATGTACCTGGTGAACAAACTTCACAAGGCCGGCATAGGAGTGATCCTTGACTGGGTTCCCGCCCATTTTGCAACGGATTCATTCGGCCTTGCATGCTTTGACGGAGATTGTATTTTTGAAGATCCGGATCCCAGAAAAGGAGAGCATCCCGACTGGGGCACCAAGATCTTTAATGTGGGAAAATCCGAAGTCAAGAATTTCCTCATAGCAAATGCGCTCTATTGGATAAGAGAATTTCATATCGACGGTATCAGAGTTGATGCGGTTGCATCCATGCTTTATCTGGACTATGGCAAAAAGGACGGTCAGTGGGTTCCGAATATTTACGGCGGAAACAAAAATCTGGATGCCATCGATTTCTTTAAGCACTTAAACTCGGTGGTAAGAGGTTCATATCCCGGATTTATGACCATCGCGGAGGAGTCCACCGCATGGCCAAATGTGACGGGGGACATAGGAACCGACAGCCTCGGCTTTTCATACAAATGGAATATGGGATGGATGCATGATTTTTGCGAATATATAAAGCTGGATCCCATTTATAAAAAGGACAATCACTACAGCCTCACCTTTGCCATGCAGTACAACGAGAGTGAGAATTATATCCTTCCTCTCTCCCATGACGAAGTGGTGCATTTAAAGTGCTCCATGGTGGAGAAGATGCCGGGATACAAGCAGGATAAATATGCAAACTTAAGGACCGCATATACTTTTATGTTTGGTCATTGCGGCAAAAAGCTTCTCTTTATGGGACAGGATTTCGGCCAGGAGAGAGAGTGGAGCGAGGCAAGGGAGCTTGACTGGTTCCTCCTTGATGAAAAGTTAAACCGCGGTGTCCACGACTATGTAAAGGAATTGCTTAAGCTTTACAGAGGACATCTTTGCCTGTATGAGAATGACAATAGCTGGAAAGGCTTTGAGTGGATGAATGCGGATGATACCGGACGAAGCACA
Source organism: Acetatifactor sp. (assembly GCA_024695935.1). Classification (GTDB taxonomy): domain Bacteria; phylum Bacillota; class Clostridia; order Lachnospirales; family Lachnospiraceae; genus RGIG10340. Next base: position 10,197 of record JAILHH010000029.1, on the reverse strand, counting down.
TACACATTTGTAAGGCGTGCGGAAAACGGCAAGGACAATCTCCTGTTTGTCATGAACTTTACACCCATGAAATGGGAAAAATATATGGTTCCCGTACCGAAAAAAGGTAAATACAAGCTTTTGTTAAACAGTGATGAGGAGAGGTTCGGAGGCTTTGGCAATACGATCCCTGCGGAAATAGAGGCGGTGGATGAGCCCTGCAATTACAAGGATCAGTCCATCTGTTTTGACCTTCCTCCCTACGGAGCCGCAATATTTACTTTTTAACCGAATGATCCTTCATTTTGTCTATTGATGAAAGATGAAAAAGGATATTAAGAAATCAAAATAATATTCCGAAATAAAAGGTGAGTGAAAAAATACTCACCTTAATTTTCGCTCTTTTTCGCAGATGGGCGCAGGGTAACAGTATTTTGAGGAAAACACCATGAAGATAAATTTTGACCAGGTAAGTTTACAGAATTCAAGCATGATAAAGACATCCACACCGGTTGAAAATGCGAACACAAAGGCTGTGCAGAGCATTTCGCGCCCGGTGGATTTTTTGTCCGGGGAAAATACCGTCATAAGGGATAAAAAGGAAAAAAAGACCTTTGAAGATATAAGTGCCGGCGCAAAAAACATAGATGTGGACAATCTGTCGGACTACAGGACTCTTATGGCCAATACCATGTCCGAGGAGGATTATAAAAAGGCCTGTGAGGACGGATTTGATCTTGGAAATCTGGATCATAAGAAAAGCGTTACGATCCTGGACAGGATAAAAGCAGAAGTTGCAAAGAGCGGTAAGGACGTGCCGGGATTTACGGATGACCTGGATGAGGAAACCGTGGCAGAGGCTCTTGGAAGCGACACTTTGGCAAGGAGCATCACTTCTGCCCTCGGATCGGAAAATGTTCCGGTCACAAAAGAGAATCTCTCAGGAATAAAGCTTGCTGTCTCCATGGCAAAGTCCATTGATATGCTCACAGATACGGCAGTGGGAGCCATGGTTTCAAAGGGCGAATTACCTACCATTGAAAATATCTATTTTGCGGTTAATTCCACCTCTGAAAAGGCCGGAGCAAACGCGCCCTCTTTTATGATCCAGGGTGTTTCGGGATATATGACAAGGCTTGAAAATACAAAAGATGCTCCCCTTACGGAAGGAGAGATCAGAGACGTCCTTGAACAGAGCGGCTTGGAAAAGACTGAGGAAAATATTGAGCTTGCGGGAATGGCCCTTAAAAACAATATAGAGGTTTCGGATGAAAACCTGGATAAGATAAAGACCTTCAAATCTGTTGACTTTCCGCTGTCCGTTGACAAGCTCTCAAAAAGCATTGCTGCAGCTTTGGCTGAGGGAAAGCCTGCGGTTAAAGCGGATCTTACAAAGGAAAAGAGCATATATAAAAAGGCAGCCGAACTTTTCGAATACATAAATTCTCCCGAGGCTGAAAAAGTCGATGCAGGAGTTAATGCAAAATCCGTTCCCGGTTCGGAAAGCCTCTCAAGGACAAGGGTTCTGACAGAGATAAGGCTTAAAATGACTGCGGAAGTAAATCTGAAACTCATAGCAAGCGGAGTTGCCATCGATACAAAGGACCTTGACGGACTTTTGGAGAATTTAAAAGCCGCTGAAAAAAATGTTGCGGAGGAGTACTTTGCGGATGCCCCCGACGCAGTGGAAAAATATGAAGAATGGACTGCACTTGATAAGGCTATTGCAAATATCAGGACTTTCCCCGCAGAGACAGCCGGAATAAACGAAGGACATCCACAGGATATCTCTTTAAATGAGTTTTACGATAAGGGTGTTTTGATAAAGGCAGATTTTGAAAAGGCAGGAAGGGCGTATGAGAGTCTTCTTAGCGCACCCAGGGCTGACCTTGGAGACAGGATCACAAAAGCCTTTGCAAATGTGGATGATATACTTTCTGATCTTTCAATGGATCTTAATGAAGAAAACAGAAAGGCGGTAAGGATCCTTGGATATAATTCCATGGAGATCACGTCTGAAAATATAAATACCATAAAACAAGCCGTGGACACTGTAAAGGGTGTTGTTGACAGACTCACTCCTGCCACAACTCTTTCAATGATAAGAGATAATGTCAATCCCATGGAAAAAAGCTTTGCGGAGCTGAAGGAGTATCTGGATTCAAGGGATGAGCCCTTTGAGACAAAGGCAGTAAGCTACAGCAGGTTTTTGTATTCACTCGAGCGGGACAAAAATATCACTCCCGAAGAAAGAGACGGCTTTATAGGAATCTACAGGCTTTTAAACCAGATCGAGAAAAATGACAGTTCCGTTATAGGTGCGGTTGTAAATGCCGGGGCTGAGCTTAATTTTGAAAATATGCTTGCAGCATCCAGAAGCCGCAAAGTAAAGAATATGGATTTTACCATAGATGATTCCTTTGGTGAAGCAGTGGAAGTGATAAAGTCAGAAAAGAGCATTACGGATCAGATCACTGCCGCTTTCAGCGCGGGAGCAAGAAATATCACCGAGGGTATTTCAGGTGATGAAGCATTAGAGGAAGCTTACGGAAAAGAATACGAGGAATTTCGTATGACCGCAAAGGATTTTGAACCTGAGATAAAGCAGGCGCTCACAAAAAGCGATATCCCCGTTACTCCGGAAAATTTAAGCTCTGCCACCGCGGTTTTGGATGAGAGTAATTTCATATATGAAAAGATAAAGGCCAAGGAGGAGAAGCTTAAGGGAAAAAGCGACATAAATCTATCAAAGATAAAAGCGGATCTTCCGGAGGATAAAGATGCTTTCACCGAGAGTTACAGGGATTTTTTGAGTGATGTCATGGACAGCCTAGAGGAACTTGGCGAGGCAGAGGCAGATTCATATATTGATGTAAGAGAGATAATGCTGTTTCACAAGCAGCTCTCCGTTGCATCGGGACTTGCAGATGCCGACAGGTATGCTTTCCCCATGGAAGTAAACGGTAAGATCTTTAATGTTCATCTTTCCTTTGAAAAGGGAAATGCGCCGGGCACTGTTCAGATGACTGTTGAAAGAAACGGGGAAGTGGAAGAAGTTTATTTAGAGATAAGAAACAATCGGATTTACGGATATCTTACAGGAAATTCCGATGAGGCTATTAATGAATTGGCTTCTGCTGTCGATATATTCAATAAGCAAATAAAAGAAGACGCAACTAACAATCTGGAAGTCGAAGCCATCAATGTGATAAGGAAATCGCAAAAAGACCCGGATTACACAAGGCCAGGCTGGAACAGGGAGGTTCCATCTGATTTGAACACCGTCGAGAAGCATGATAATTCGACCCTGTACAGGATCGCTAAGATGATGCTTACTTCGATAAAGAAATGAGGAGCCTATGAGAATTAATTACAATGTTTCGGCAATGCTTGCCAACAACTCTTTGACAAACAACGAAGATTTCCTGTCTAAATCCCTCGAAAGATTATCATCAGGATTAAAGATCAATCATGCAAAGGACAATCCTGCGGGACTTGCCATGGGTAAGCGTATGAATGCTCAGTTAAAGGGCCTTTCCCAGGCAGGTCAGAATGCCAGTGACGGAGTGTCCATCATAGAGACTGCCGACGGAGCATTAAATGAAGTCAGCAACATGCTTCAGAGAATGAATGAGCTTGCGGTTAAAAGTGCAAACGGAAGTCTGACAGACGCTGACAGGCAGACCATTCAGGAGGAAGTGGATCAGCTCAAAAAAGAGATCCAGAGAATAGCGGATGATACCGAATTTAACGGACAGAAACTCTTGAACGGAGAATTTTTGCCAAAGGGATATACCAGTGACACAGCGGTTAAGGTCAATTCATATAATACAAAGGTTGAAGTCAGAAGCGATTACAGGATAGACAACTTGAGTGTTTCAACCGGTGCCGACGGAAAATATGTGATCGACAGCATGTCCCTAAGCGGCGGATTTTCAAATGATATCACAGGAGAGATGAAGGACGGACTTCTTGTTCTCACAAATACGGCAGGCTTTGAGATGAAGCTTGATATCACCGATTCACTCAAAGCAGGCGGAGGATCCCTTAACATATCCGATGTGGGCATAGATATACTTGGAAAGGGCTCCATGAGACTTCAGATCGGATCAAACGAAGGTCAGATCATCGGAGTCGAGATCCCCGGCGTAAACCTCAGGGATATGGGCATTGAAAATGTGGATGTTTCCACCCAGGATGCAGCAGGACAGGCGAATGCCGATATCAAGTCGGCAATGGCTTATGTATCATCACTCAGAGGTCAGCTTGGTGCATATCAGAACAGACTTGAATCCACTGTAAACAGTCTTGATATAACGGGAGAAAACATGACCAGCGCATATTCGAGGATCATGGATGTGGATATGGCAGAGGAAATGACAGCCTATACCACATATCAGGTGCTGTCTCAGACAGGAACCTCAATGCTTGCTCAGGCCAATGAGAGGCCCTCAACAGTTTTACAGTTATTGCAGTAAAAGGAAACGCCTATGACCAACGAAAAGAAACATGACTTTACATTGCGAATCAGCCAGGCAAATTCCACGGAATTAGTAGTCATCCTGTACGAAATGTTATTATGTTACTTGGAGGATGCCGTTGTCGCAAGCCATGACGATGACCTTGGGTATCATGAGTCCGTCAGAAAAGCGAGAGGATGTCTGAATGAACTGATAGCTTCCACCCATGTGGAGTACGAACCCGGAACCCGGATCATGCAGTTATACATGTTCTGCCTAAAGAGACTGGCAAAGGCAGATGTGACAAAGGATGTGACTTATCTGGGAGATATCAGAAATGTGATACAGCCTTTGCATGATGCATATGCAGAGTTAGCAGTGCTGAACACAAAGGGGCCGGTCATGGATAACACCCAGACCATATATGCCGGACTTACGTACGGACGTAATATTATGAATATAGATATGCAGGATATCGTTACAAACAGAGGATTGTTCGCATAATTTTGACATCAAAAAAGCTCGTGAAATCAAGGGATTTCCGGGCTTTTTCTTTTTGGAAAAAATTCAGATTTGTCTAGTTTTTACAAAATTGATTTTTCTGTGGATTACTTCTTGATTTACAGCATTCAACTGTTTATAATCCATCTTACAAATCAAAAATTCTTGGCAGCATCTGCCGGATTTTCAACTTTAAAAATATATCAGGAGTTATTTATGGTCATGTGCCTATTTTTGTCCCTGGCATGTCTTTTTGACTATTCTCTGCGAAAGATCCCGAATTTTTTGGTGATCTTAATGGCGGCAGCAGGAATAGGAAGATTTGTTATAAGGGGAGACTATTCTGCCTTGTTTACATGCGCCCCGGCAGGGCTTATAACATTAATGATCGCTTTCCCGATCTACAGGCTGGGAATGATCGGAGCGGGAGATTTAAAGACGGTTGCACTCTGCAGCCTCTTTCTTGGCAGAAGTATGTATCTGCGTTTCATTATTTTTACACTTTTCATTGCGGCAATATTTTCAATTGCAAAGCTCCTTATAAAACATAATTCGATAGAGAGAATGAAATATTTTTGGGAGTACCTGGAGGACGTCATTAGAAACCGGGCGTTTGGGCTGTATATGAACAATAAAGAAACCGATCGCGATGCGACGATCTGCCTGATGGGGCCGGTGCTGATCAGCGCCGTTGCGGTTTTATGCGGCCTGTGAGATTTACATTTACAGACGGATTGGTCAGAGAGGAATTAGAATATGCAAAATGTGATTGCTTTGTGTGACAAGGATGCTGAGTACAGAGAACTTTTGGCGACATATCTCATAAAGAGAGCACTGCCCGGATATGAAATAAAGCAGTTTATGGATATCAACGACCTTGGTGATACGGAGGAAAACCCTTCAACCGTATTTGTGCTTGGAGAAAATGTTTTTGATGAAAACATGGATATGGGAAGGCTGAAAGGAAGGATCGCCATACTCAACGAAAGCGGGATCGTACGAGGGGACAATATAAAAAACATAAATAAATTTCAACCGGCGGAGGCGGTCCGCCGTGAGATATTGGAGCTATTTGAAGGAAGCGAGAGCATATCGGGGAGCTTTATTTCGGAAAAGAAAAAGACCTCATTTGTGGGGATATACTCACCGGTGAGAAGATGCTTTCAGACAACCTTTGCTCTGTCTCTAAGCAGGCAGCTTTCTGCAGAGCACAGGACTTTATATCTGAATCTGGAGCATTTTGCGGGGATCTCGGAGATGCTTCCTGATATGCAGGTCAGGGACCTTAGTGATCTCTTGTATTTTTTAAATGCGGACGAAGAAAAATTCAGATTGCGGCTGTCCACCATTACAAAGCGGGTTGGGGAACTGGATCTGGTTCCTCCGATGAAAGCCGGGCAAAATCTCTTAGGTGTTATGGGAGAGGAGTGGCTGGAGATGATGAGGAAGCTGGAGAGCTTAAACCAATATGAATTTGTGGTGATGGATTTAAGCGATTCAGTCAGGGGACTCTTTGACGTGCTCAGAAGGTGCGATGCGGTATATACCCTCACAAAGGAAGATCATGTGTCAAAGAGCAAGCTCCTGCAATATGAGCAGGTCCTGTCCCTCTCAAAGTATGAGGACGTATTGGGAAAAACGGTAAAACTATTTATTCCAAAGATAAACAGACTACCGAGAAATCTTTGCGAATATTCACACACGGACATAGAGGATTATGTGGAAGGGCAGATACAGGAGCTCTTGAAAAGAAGGAATGAAAATGACGGATTTTAGAAATGTGAAAACGGGCCTGATAAGCAAGGCAAGGGAGAGAATGGATCTAAGTAGGGATTACAGCGATGATGATGTAAAAGATCTGATAGACGAGCTGTTGCTGCAGGAGGATCTGATGTTTATTCCTCCGGAGGAAAAGAGGAGACTTTCAAAGGAACTCTTTGATGCTTTGAGGAGACTTGATATCCTGCAGATATTTGTGGACGATCCGGATATCTCTGAAATAATGATAAATGGCATGGATTCGACATATGTTGAAAAGAAGGGAAAACTCTATGAGCTTCCGATAAAGTTTGATTCACTGGAGAGATTTAACGATGTGATCCAGCAGATCGCAGCCGGATGCAACAGAACGGTCAATGCCTCGGAGCCTATGGTGGACGCCAGACTGCCGGACGGTTCGAGAGTAAATATCGTGTTGCCGCCGGTAAGCCTCTCGGGACCGGTCATGACGATCAGGCGGTTTCCAAAGGATCCTATTACGGCGGAAGGCCTTGTGGAACTTGGGACTATCACAGAGGAGTGCAGAGCTTTTTTGGAAAAACTGGTGAAAGCGGGATACAACGTTTTCATATCAGGTGGAACCGGAAGCGGGAAGACTACTTTTTTAAATGCGCTGTCGGGATTTATCCCAAAGGATGAGAGGATCGTGACCATAGAGGATGATGCGGAACTAAAACTTCAGGGATTAAAAAACCTGATCAGATTAGAGACCAGGAATACCAATACTGCCGACTGCAAGGAGATCTCTGTGAGGGATCTGATAAAATGTTCCCTCAGAATGCGGCCGGATCGGATAATCCTCGGTGAGGTGAGAGGACCGGAGGCAATAGACCTCATGCAATGTTTAAACACAGGTCACAGCGGGAGCATGTCCACCGGTCATGCAAACAGCGCAGGGGATATGCTCTACAGGCTTGAGAGCATGATACTTATGGGAATGGATATACCCTTAACGGCCATCAGACATCAGATCGCATCAGGTATCGACATAATAGTGCATCTTTCAAGGATGAGGGATAAGAGCAGAAAGGTGGTCGAGATCACGGAGATATTGGGTGTTGAGAAGGGAATAATCAGGTTGAATACACTTTTTGAATTCAGAGAGAGAGGTGAGACGGATGGACGGATTGATGGAGAACTTGTGCAGAGGGGAGAACTCTTTTCAAAAGAAAAACTCTATCGCTCGGGATTATTGCAATTATGAATGGAAGGCATCAGAAGCCCTTGCGGAAGCGTTTAAAGTGGCGGTGATCGTGGCCATAATGGCATATTGTTTTTACAGGTCTGTCTTTGGATTTTTGGTCATGGCCCTGCCCGGTGTGATCCTGTTTAAAAAGATCGAGCATGACAAGCTTAAAAAGAGAAAAAGCGATCTGAAAACGGAATTTAAGGAATGCATCCAATCTGTCTTAGCTTCCATGGGAGCAGGAATGTCAGTTGAAAATGCCTTTATGGAGAGCATGGAAGACATGGAGCTGATGTTTGGAAGGGACTCGGATATATGCAGAGAACTGGAGATGATAAAACGAGGACTGGTGATCAATATACCTGTGGAGGAGCTTTTGAGAGATTTCGGAGACAGAAGTGACTGCAGCGAGATAAGGGAGTTTGCGGAGGTGTTTGGCATAGCTAAGCGCACCGGCGGCAACATGAAGGAGATAATGGACATGGCAGTCTCATCCATAGTAGGCAGGATAGAGACTGATGAAGAGATCAAATTAAATCTTTCGGGGAAGCGACTGGAATTTAATATCATGAAGGCCATGCCCTTTTTGATGCTTATCTATATGAACATCGGTTATCCCGGTTATTTTGATCCCCTTTATCACAATTTTTCCGGCGTCCTTATCATGACGGTTTCGCTGGTCATTTACCTGGCAGCCTATGTGTGGGGTGAGAGCATATTTTACCGCATAGAAAGGGAACTTGAATAGGTGACGGGATGAAGATTCTTTCAAAAAACGCGTCGGAAAATATAAAAAACCTGAGATTTTTAGAACGAGCCAAGGTGCCCGAAGGAACCCTGGAAGAGTACAAAAAGAAAAGATCAAAAAAGTGTTTCCTTACTCTGGGAGTATTTGTTGTCATAAGTTTGATCCTCCTGATAAATGAGATCCTGGGAAACGGCAGCGGAAATGTTATCAGGCGAAATGATTACGGCGATGGGGATAACAGGGTAAAAGTATCTGCAAAAAGTCTCTACGGGGAGGAGGAATTTGATTTAGATATCTCGCAAAAAAGGTACAGCGCTGAGAAACTGTCGGAGATGTATCCTGAGTTTGTAAAAAAGCTGGGGACATTGATAAGAGGAGAAAATGCTGATCTGAATGTTGTCACAAAAAAACTTGAGCTTACAGAAAAAGTCGAGGGATTTCCCTATGAGATCGAGTGGGTGTCAGCTGATGAGACAGTACTTACAAATGACGGAGAGGTTTTTAGAGGTGACAAAGACAAAAATATAGAGCTTAAAGTAAATATCAGATACGGAGATTTTTTCCATGAGGAATCTTTTGATATTAAAGTTTTAGCTTATTCAAAAGAGGAAAAATTCTGGCTTGGATTAAAAGATAAGCTGTTAAGCGAGGAAGAAAACACAAAGGCAGAGGATGAATTTGTCCTGCCTGACACATATGAGGGGCAGAGTCTTAAATGGCATGTTAACAGGGACAGAACCTGGCTCATGGTATTGATAATGGGTATTCCCGTAACCTGCATGGTGTTTTTTATGTCAGACAGAGATCTTTTTGAAAAGGTACAAAAGATAAAAAAGCAGTACAAAAATGAATATCCTCACATAGTCAGAAAGATAGGGCTTTACACAGGGGCAGGTCTTACTCTGCGAGGAACCTTTAAGAGGCTTTCAAAGGATTATGCTCATTATATTAAAGAGGAGGATACGGGGAAGTCACTTATGTGTGAGCTTTTAAGGGAGAGCGTTAACAGATTTGATATGGGGGAGTCGGAGATCAAGGTTTATGAAGACTTTGGAAAAGCAACAGGCGTCTCGGAATATATCAGGCTCTCAGGGTTACTTGTTAGGAACCTTAAAAAGGGAAGCAGAGCATTTCATGAAAGGATAAGGGAGGAGTCTGCAAAGGCAGAGGCTATGAAAATCGAGAATGGCAAAAAACTTGGGGAGGAAGCGTCGGCAAAGCTTTTGGTGCCAATGGTAATGATGCTTTTGATAATAATGATATTGCTCATGATCCCGGCATTTTCAGGCATGGGAATATAAAAATATAGAAGAGGAGAGAAAGAGATGCATTTAAAGAATTTAAAGGATTTTTTTGTTGAGGAAGACGGTATGGGTACAGTGGAGATCATATTGATAATCGTGGAAAAGCCGAACGCAAAACACAGGTATGTTTTATGTGGAAATTAAAGGATTCTTTTCACTGGAATAAGGATAGGGTGTAGGTAATTATAGGTTTGGTTTTTTGATATGCATTCTAATAAAAGGTATATAGATATGTTTACA
>JAILHH010000018.1 GCA_024695935.1 Acetatifactor sp. | reverse complement strand
TCAAGATTTTATTTAATTTTACCATATTTCAGGCTTAAAATACATAAAAAATCAGTACACCCATTGTTTCAGGTGTACTGATCGTTTAAAACTAATTCTCAATAAATACCGCTGTTCCTGCGCCCACATGGCACTTGCCGTCTTCAAGCTTTGCGTTTCCGCAGGCGTAGATGATGGTTCCGTGCACATCTACGGTCTTTTCCTCATTTGTAGGATTGATGATGACCGTGATAGCCTGCTCTTTGCAGCTTCTCTTAAGTACAAGTGGGTATCCTGTCTCAAGGAACTCAACCTTTGCCTTGCTTCTTAAAGCTACGTTCTCTTTTCTGATCTTAATAAGTCTTCTTACCTCATTCCAGAGAGAACCCGGGTCTGCCATCTGCGCCTTTACATTTGGCCTGTCAGGTGCATCATCCATCTTTATGTAAAGGTTCTTTGGATCTGCTGTTGAGAATCCGTCGTTAAGGCCATCATCCCACTGCATAGGAGTACGGGAACCTGTTCTCTGGTAACCGCCCTCCTTAGAAATAAGGCCCTCCACATAGTTCATACCGATCTCGTCGCCGTAATATATAAACGGAGCTCCAGGCATTGAAAGCAGGAATGCAAACGCCATCTTAAGCTCGTTGCCCTTAAGGCGCCTTGCAAGTCTGTCTATATCGTGGTTTCCTGATGGAATACAGATAAGCCCTTTTCCTTCAGTTGCGGCAACGCTCTTGTTGTAGCGCTCAGCGTAAGCCTTAAAATTTCCTTTGCCTCTGTTTGAAAAATAAGGCTCATCGCATCTGAACAGGTCTTCGTAATTTGTTCCCTGGCCCATAAGCTGGAAGTCCATATGGAATCCGCCCTGCAGCGACTGATCAGGATTGCCCCACTCAGAAACCATAGCTGCATCAGGAAACTCTGCATCAAGGAACTTGCCTACCTTATTCCAGAAATAAATGTTGCCTGTTCTGTTTTCATCGTCATTTTTTACACACCAGGCAGCCATATCTACTCTAAATCCGTCGCAACCCATCTTAAGCCAGAAACGCATAACATCCTGAATAGCAAGACGTGTAGCTTCAGGGCCCGGATCGTCCATACCCTGCTGCCAAGGCTCTTCCTGCTTATAAAAGCCGTAGTTTAATGCCGGCTGTGATGAGAAAAAGTTAAGTACTGCACAACCGTCTCTATCTGATATAGCACGAAGGGTATTCATTCCCTTTGTATCCATAAAAACGTGATCAGTCCAGACAAATCTGTCTGTATACTCGTTTTTTTCAGGCTTCATTGATTCCTTGAACCACTCATGTTCCACGGAGGTGTGTCCGGGAACCAGATCAAGGAGCACATGCATATCCCTCTTGTGTGCTTCGTCAAACACACGCTTTAAATCTTCATTTGTTCCGTAACGAGGTGCCACTTTCTTATAATCCCTTACATCATAGCCTGCATCGTTAAAAGGTGAATCGAAGCAAGGATTGATCCAGATAGCGTTGCATCCCAGTTCCTTAATATAATCAAGTTTTTCGATTATACCCTGAAGGTCACCGATACCGTCTGCATTGGTATCATTAAAAGACTGCGGGTAAATCTCATAAAATACGGCATTATCAAGCCATTTTGGTTGTCTTTTGCTCATAATAAAAACTTCTCCTTTAAGTAAAGTATCCCATACATAGTTAAGGATACATCATTGATGGCAAAAAAGATATATAAATTTTTGATTTTCCTTGTAAAAAATTGTACTTTAGGGTTATTTAAGACAAATGTACCGAGCAACATTGTCAAAATTTGGCACTGGCACCCGGTACATCTATATTTATGATATGCTTAAATACATCCTGCTCTCGAATGGTCTAAGTAGTTTATCATCTCCCGCATCACAATAATTTGAAATTATAAGCTCGTCTTTGTCGGGAATTGATATATTTACAGGCACGTCGTTTTCCTTTGTAAAATTGCAAACGACCGTAAGCGTATACTTTTCACCTTTTCGCTCATAAGCATAAACTCTCTCATCAGCAGGTAAAAGGTCAACATATCTTCCGTCTTTAAAAACATCATATTTCTTTCGCAGATTTATCAAAGCTCTGTAATAGTTAAACACAGAGTTTTGGTCTACATCTTCATCAAGAGCGTTTATATGCTTGTAATTATCGTTAACCTTAAGCCATGGTTCTCCGGTTGTAAATCCGGAATTTTCGGTATCGTTCCACTGCATCGGAGTTCTTGCGTTATCTCTTCCTCTTGCATGGATAGATGTCATAACATCTTCGACATCATAGCCCTTTTCCAGTCTTTCAGTATACATATTCAGAGTCTCAATATCCTTACAATCTTTTATATCAAGATCTGCATTGGTCATACCGAGCTCTTCGCCCTGGTATATGTAAGGAGTTCCTTGCATTCCGTAAAGAATGGTCGCAAGCATTTTTGCCGAAACTTCTCTAAACTCATCAGAGTCATTTCCCCATCTTGAAACTATCCTGGGCAGGTCATGATTGTTCCAAAACAGGCTGTTCCATCCCTTTCCATACAACTCGGTCTGCCACTTATTCATAACCTTCTTAAGTTCGGTCAGCTTAAGCGGTGCAAGATCCCATTTTTCCTTTCCCGGGATCTGATCTAGCAAAATATGTTCAAACTGAAAAACCATAGAAAATTCGCTTCCGTCCGGATTGCTGAATAATTTTGCTGTATCAGTTGTAGCACTCCAGGTTTCTCCCACGGTAACAAGATTTTTTCCATGAAAAGTTTTAAGATTCATTTCTCTGAGATAATCATGGAGGTTCGCACCGTTTGCAGTAACCTTATTATCAGGTTCTTTAGCTACCTGATCAATGACATCGAACCTAAATCCGCATACATCTTTTTCTATCCAGAAATTCATTATTCTATACAACTCTTCACGAAGTTCAGGATTATCCCAGTTTAAGTCAGGCTGAGCTATCGCAAACTGATGAAAATAGAACCGGTCCACCTCGGGTACGTAGGTCCATGCAGGACCGCCAAATGTAGCTCTCATATCGTTCGGAAGCTGTCCATCCTTGTTATCTCTCCAAACATAATAATCATGGAATTTATTATCTCTGCCCTTTTTAGCTTCCGTAAACCAGGGATGTTCATCAGAGGAATGATTAAGGACCATATCTAAAATAATCCCTATGTTTCTTTCCTTTGCCTCCTTAATTAGCTTTTCCATGTCTGCCATATCTCCAAACATCGGGTCTATGTCCGTATAGTCAGAGATATCATATCCGTTGTCCGCCTGAGGAGATTTAAAAATAGGGCAAAGCCAGATTGCATCAATACCAAGCTTTTCCAGATAATCAAGTTTACTGATTATCCCTTTAATATCTCCAATCCCATCACCGTCGCTATCGCAAAAGCTCTTAGGATATATCTGATAAATAACGGCGTCTTTCCACCAGTCAGTCTTTCTCATACTGTTTTTCCTCTCAAAATAAAGTTATAGGTCGATCCAAATTATACTCCAATATTTGAGATATGGAACCATGAATCTGATCTTATTACCTCTGTCTGATTCAATCACACTATACGTTAGCTCCGCAGGCAACTGGTCCGGCATATCTGCGCTTGCGTAATATACGCCTTTTATATCCTTTTCGTTTTGAACTTCAAATTCAATATCCTTTAATTCTTTCGGCTCTTCTTTCCCTTCATTCCACAGATCATTGTCGCAATCTGTCATATTTATAAGCGATATCA
>JAILHH010000013.1 GCA_024695935.1 Acetatifactor sp. | reverse complement strand
AATAGTTCTTTTTATGTTGGTTTTTCACGTTTCTCCCGATGCGGTAAGGGAACTTTCAAATGACACACAGGTACTTATATTTTGTATATGTGTGGCAAGTGAGATAAACCTACTATATCAAATAATTTTTGGAAAGTGAGGAATAAACATGACAAAGGAAGAAGCAGAAGAATATGTACGTGAATGTTTAGACAGTGGAGAGGCGACAGAGGTTATCAAAGCATTAGAGCAAGAGCTGTGTGAGGATTGCGTGAGCAGGAAGGCAGTTGATGAATTATCAAAAGAGTTAGTACAAACAACGAGAGATAAAGCCGATTTTCTATGTAGTTTTTGGGAAAGGTTACAAAAGTTACCACCTGTAACACCGCAAGAGCCTTGCGAGGATGCGATAAGCCTTGAAGCGGTTATTGAGTGGTTAAAGGCTAAAGATATAATCAAACTATCGTCCCAAGAGGACACGGCAAGGAAAGAATTAAAAGCCTTATCTTCCGGCAAACTACAGCCTTGTGTAGTGAAAACAAGACCATTATCCGATGATGAAATAAAGAAATTCGTAGAAGAAATGAAAAAGGTAAGAGTACAGGTGAAACCGTACGAGCCTGATCTTGGCAAGATAAAAGCAGAAATCAACCAAGAAGAGAAGTGGCTACAACGAGCAGGGTACAACGCTTATAACGTGCATATTGCGTTTAATGCGATTAGGCGAACATTGAATGAAAGCGAGCGTGAGGAAGTATGACATTTAAGGTTATAGATACAAAGACAGGCAAAGAGCCAACATACCGAGTAATCCATAACATAGCAAAGAAAGGTGGTCTTATGACAATGGTTATAGATCAATTCTTTGTAGGTGAAGATGGTTCGCTTGTGCTTGCCGATGATTGTGGAAATATAACATATTGTGACAATAAAAGATTCAAAGTTGAGCCACAGGAAAGTGAGTGTATGTTTTCTGACTATCCCGATATGCCGTATCAGTTCGACAATATGACAGGCTCCATGAACCTGTAGAAGGAGAGGGCGAGGAATGGAGCAATTTTTACAAGAACATTGGGTTCTAATATATGGGCTTTTTATGTATTTAATGGGTAGAATACATCCTAAAAAAACAGAAAGCGAGGAGAGGAATGAAAAGAGAACAGAAAGATAAAATCCTCAATGTGTTAACAGAGGGCATAAATGATTATACAAGAGAACGTCAAAGACAAATAGCAGAAGAACGTGGCAAGATTATGGGTGCTGAGTCTATGCTTCGAAGAGTTTTTGATGTTCTTAACGCAGAAGTTGAGCCACAGGAAAGTGAGGAACCATGACACAAAAACATATAGACGATGCAATCAAGAATTGCCGTTGGAAAAGCCAAAACAGAGGTTTAGGAAGATTGATTGAGGACGTTTGCACTAGCCAATGTTTACCGTGTCCTGTGGTAATAGATAATGGCAAGTGCGAGACATTGATTGAGTTGTTTAAATCAGAAAGCGAGGATAAGTAATGAGAGCAACTAAAAAAGAGATCATGGCAGATTTACGATATTGCAAAGATTCATTGGACAGAATAATCAAATACACGGATAAGCGTTATGAGGGTGATCACTGTATTTTTTCCCATCACACTGTTATCCAGGCAGACATCATCAAGTTGAGAAGGGAGCTTAATGAGATTAACAAAAAAATGGAATGGTACTATAGCGAGGGTGAGAAATGAAACACGCAGAACTCTTAAAACTTGTTGGAAAGGATGTCCGTGTTCTCTTTCGTGATGGGACGTGGATATGGGGTAAGTTGGGATATGTCTATAACTTTTCGGCAAAGTATGATTATCGCAAACCGAACTACTTTTACGTTGGGGACACATCATTTAAGGTAAGTCACGTAAAAAAGGTGACAGAGAGCGAGGGCGAGGAATGAATAGAGAAGAAGCAGAAGAATACGCAAAGAAAATGACGTATCGTGATGCGGTTAATAACGCATTACGAGGAAAGAGTATACCATATCGAAAGGCAACGCTTATAAAACTACACGAATGGCTTGATTTGGTTGAGCGACGGGGAAGTGTGGATAAGGTTCTCGACAAGATAAGGGCAGAGATAACAGAAAAGGAAAATAAACTTGGATGTGCTTGTGTGTCTGATGTAGCTTTGAAAAATGCATATATTGAAGTATTGCAGATAATAGATAAATACAGACAGGAGGGATGATATGAGGTGTCCGTATCAAACAAAGGTAATTCATAAACCCGAATATACAGACAGAAATATACAATACTTTGCCACAGATGTAACAAAATTTTGTGAATGTCTAGAAAGTGAATGTCCGTTTTATTACACGACAGAATATAAGCCCGCAAGAAAGATAACGGAGCATTGTCGCAGGGCAGAAAAGTGAGGGCGAGCAATGAACGAACAACAAATGATGGAATTTCCCGAAACTTTTGAAAAGTTTGCAAGAGATTACGGATTTAAGGACGATAAAGAAGTTTACACGAATGGTTCAGACCTAATCCCAATATTCAGAGTAAAACAATGGCTTGAACACGGCAATAAATTACGCACAATAGAAACAGACACGGCTTATGAATGTGGCAAACACGCAAACAATAAAGAGTGGCTAGAGAGCCTTGAAAAGTTAAAGGCTGAAATCCCCTCAATGGCTAGATTCGAAAGCGCAGACGGGCAAGATTTAGTAATGGCGGCGGATGTTATGCAAGCAATAGAGCAGATAATAAATTCAGAGGAAAGAGAGGAATAAGGTATGACAGAAGAATATAGAAATAATTATTGTAAAGATTGTAAGAGGTCAATATATGGAGAATTACCAACATGTGATATTAACATGGAAAATAATGGCAAATATGTTGGTGCTGATGATGTATGCGTTTTAAAAATTTCAAAAAGTGAGGATGAAAAATGAGTAACAAATTAGCAAAGGAAAGGGTTGTCAAGGAATTGCCTAAGTATATGTGGAGCGTGGCAACGGGAAAAATCAACATCTTTTGGAAAAAGTCAAGACAAGCTGTAGACCTTATGACTAAGCAGGATGGCTTTATTGCAATTTTCCCCACAAGCGACCACACACTGTTCTTTTACGACAGCGAAAACAACGCAAAAGGGGCGAGAAACATAGCAAAGTCAAAAGGGATCTTGTGTGGGAAGAACATTTGCCGTTTCAGAAATGACGAGACAGGCCCTATTTTTGACGATCCGAATTTTGAAAGCGAGGCAAAAAAGAAATGACACAATGCAAAGGGGAAGGGCAAGGGTCCTGCAAGAGTTGTTCCGACAAGGGGAAATGGAATAGAAATTGGATGTGTTTTCTGTACGAAATTCAGGGGATAGATGGATGTTACTGTTATCAGTGCGCTAAAGAAATGGAGGAGCAAAATGCAAATACTACTAGAGATACCGGAGAGCTACACAGAGAGATTTGACGACATGAAATTTACTGACATTATCAGTGATGTCTGCGACCAAATCCGCACAGCCGAAACCGAGGGCGAAATAGACCTTACGTTTAACGATGAAAGGTATCGGTTTATGAAAATGCTTTTAACAGCATTTCTTAATTCCAGGTATGCAGACAAGAAATCAATCAAGATCGCCAAGAAAAAGATTAAGCATAACCGAAGGATAGGTCTTTGCAAAGGTTGTATATACGACTACAAGACAGCCAAGGTTATGACGTGGCGAATTGGTAACCGAGTGTTTCAGATTAAAAGATTTAAAAAGGAGATAAAGGGATGAAATGAGCAAAGAGGATGCGGTTGTAAGGCTTTCAGAAATGGGGTTTAGCGCAACCTTGGAAAGTGGTGTGGTAATGATTACCATTGACGATGAAAAGTCGCAAAAAAAGGCGAATAAAGCCATAAAAGAGATCGGTTATGTGGCATCTTTCGGTGTCAGGAAAGGAATAAATGGACAGGGATAATTTAAGAACAGTTTACGGACATATAGCCGCACATTACGGATGGGGTCCACAGTCAAGACAGACCATAGAGGAAATGGCAGAGCTTACACAGGCCATCAACAAGCATTGGCGAAAGTTTGGTGATGATACCACCGACAAAGGCAATCCTTATTACAAAAATATCGTTGAGGAAATCGCTGATGTTGAGGTTTGTCTTGAACAGTTAAAGGCGTTGCTTAATTGCAAAAATCAGGTTGAGGACGTTAAGATTTGGAAGGTGGAGCGACAACTTGAACGAATAAGGGGGTGATTTTTCAGTGGATTTGTCCGACAGAGATTTGTTGAATTATGCTATTGAAAATGGTATGATTGACGTTAACACAATCCGGGCAAACATTGAAATGAACGAAAGAAAAAAGTTTCTAAAAATGCATGAGTCACGGATTTGGGTGGGTAAGGATGGTCGTTGGGCTACTTACCTTCCCGACCGTGTAAAAGGCAGGAAATTAGTTAAAAAGACAACAGAGAAAGACCTTGAGGATTTAATCATTGAATACTACAAGGCAGAGGAAGTACAAGTTTTCATTGATGATGTTTTTGATGCTTGGATCAAGAGCAAAGTGGAATATGGCGAAATCGAAAAGCAGACAGCCGATAGGTATAAGACCGATTATAAAAAGTTTTTCGTAGACCACGAGATAACAAAAACCGAGGTTCGCTACATAACCGAGGATATGCTTGAGGATTTCATAAAATCATCCATCCATAAGCACGAACTAACCGCTAAAAGTTGGGGCAATCTGAGGGTGCTGATTTGCGGAATTTTCAAACACGCTAAAAAACGTGGACTAACGAACATAAGCATTACGAACTTTATGGGCGATCTTGAATTGTCGAGAAAAGCCTTTAAGCGAAAAGTGCTGACCGACGAAGAATCGGTTTTTACCGACAGAGAGATTGAGGACATAACGGACTACATCAAGAAATCTCAATTTTCGGTTATTAATCTAGGGATTTTGCTATGTTTCCAAACAGGGTTAAGAGCCGGTGAGTTGTCAAGCCTTAAATACTCTGATTTAACAGGAAATATCTTAAACGTAACGAGAACGGAAATCACATACCAAGGTGAAGGGCATCAGAGGATTTTTGAAGTAAGAGAGTTTACCAAGGGGCGTGACGGATACAGAAAAGTTGTTTTAACAAAACAAGCGATAGCGATAATCAAAGAGCTGTATCTGTTAAATCCGACAAGTGAATTTTTGTTCGTGCGTGACGGACAGAGAATTAAAGGCAAGGCATTTTCCAAGAAACTGAAAAGCATTTGTGACCATGTTGGAATTAAACCCAGGTCTTTGCACAAAATACGCAAGACCTACGGCACAAAACTTCTCGGTGCGGGAGTCGATGATAAGTTAATTGAAAAGCAGATGGGGCATACCAATATCGCAACCACAAGACAATATTATTACTATAATAATAAGGAAATGGTCGATGTTGAACAAATTATCACATCAGCAATTAACTAAATCCGGCTATTTTGGATACAGTGTATCAAGTGTATCCAAACAAAAATTGAAAAAACCTAGTATTTAAGCGGGTTCTAGGGCATGGAGCAGGGGTTCAAGTCCCTTATTCCGCATTAAAATAATGATTAAAAAGAGCATCTTTGGATGCTCTTTTTGTTTTGGGAACGAGCAGGGCAATTGTCTTAGTGAACTTGTAATGACACGTTACGCCGCGGATGATATAATCGAATAGAAATTCCAAAAGAAGAGAGGGTATTTTATGAAAGACATTAATGTGACGCCGGAAGGAAGTATTTATGGGACGTATCTGACGGATTTTGGAGCGTGGGGGATACAGACAAGAAATGTGACTTGTTTTTTGCTGGTCGGAAGCAAAAGAGCACTTTTGATCGATACGGCATACGGGGAGGGGGATCTGCGCGCACTGGTGGAATCCATCACAGACCTTCCGCTTACTGTCGTTAACACTCACGGTCATTACGATCACACCAGCGGAAATGCGTTTTTTGAAGAGGTATGGATGGGAGAAGGCGCAGCCGAAATAGCGCTTGGGGTTGAGACCAGGACAAAGCTTCCACATCCCGATTATACTATCCGCACACTTAAAGACGGACAGGAGTTTGACCTTGGTGACAGGGTGGTTGAAGCCATAGCGATCGGTGCCCATCATGCAAGCTCATTCGCGTTTTTAGATAAAGAAAACAGGACGATCTATACCGGTGACGAGCTGGAAGCCGCCCAGGTTCTGTTAAATGTAAGAAGAGATGACCTTGCTACAAAAGAGATCGTAAAGCTTCACCTGGCAAATATGCGGAAGTTAAAGGAAAGATCCCATGAGTTTGACCGCCTTGTCCCCGCTCATAACGGCGGTCCATTGGCAAAGTCATATATCGATGACTATATCGACCTCTCAAAAGCGATACTTGAAGGGAGCATTAAGCCCCTGGAAACCGTGGCGGGATTTGGCTGGCCGTCAACGATCTTTGGCGGAGATGAGAAGCTTGTCAGATACCACCTTGGAAAAGCAACATTCGTATGTAACAGAGATCAGGCGGTGATTTAAAGTCAAATCAATGCTTATATGGAAAAATCTTAAAAGTTTATCCGGCGACAAAATGATGCACCCATATTAACATACGATCAATTCGGCCGCTTATGCATAAATCATTTTTTGGAAAAAAGACATGCCGGCCAAATGCAAATAATTGATTTATTCTTGTGGGATACCGCGCTTTGGTATCCCTTGTTTTTTGCAGGTAACGACGGGATAAAGATTTTGAATTGTCGAAAATAAGGCGCAATTTGGCGTTTCGGAGGCGGAAAACAGAGCAAAAGGCTGGGAATTGATTGATTTTAACACGTTATATGGTATTATAAATGGCGATTTAGTACAAACGTACTAGATGAAAATGCTGAATTTGTATAAAAATGCACGTTTTTTTAAGCAACATGAATATTTATAATGTATTGACATTTTATTGCATGGTGATATAGTAAAAAATGTAGTGTTTGCGTGAGGCGCACAAATAGTTTTACACGATGGAGTGCGATGGGTGGTGGAACCCATAGGCACTTTTTTAATGTAGCTTTAGGATTTATCGTGTTATCACTTTAGTGCTTTCAAGTGTCAAACAAAAATTTATTGGAGGATATTCATATGAAAAAGAGACTTTTAAGCCTTGTTCTTGCAGGTGTGATGACAGTTTCTCTTGTTGCATGCGGCAACACAGCCAACAAGGACATCGACGGCGACGTAGCTGTTGATGAGACAGTTGCTACAGAGACAGAGACAACTGAAACAGAGACTGCTGAGGATGAGAGCGAATTTGATCTTGCTGCTTACTGGGATGAGTCAGAAGCAGTTTATGACGGTGCACTCGGCGAGTTCTATTCTCTCTATGAGACAGCTTTCGATGCATCAACAGTCAGTGAGAGATGGGCAAAGATGGCTCAGGCAGAAGCAAAGCTTCTTGAGAGCGGTGTAATGCTTCCTATCTACTCAGACGGCGGTACATTTGCTCTTACAAGAGCTGTATACCACTCAACAGATTATGCACTTTGGGGCGTTGATATGTATCGTTACTACAACGCACTTCTTACAACAGAGTTTGTAAAGAAAACAGATAGAGATTATCTTAAGAATCTTTGGTCTGAAGTTCGTGGAACAGGTACTTACTATGAGAAAGCAAAAGAGTACATGACTTCACAGGGTTATGAGTTCAAGGATGAGTACGGTTATGAGTACACATCAGATCCTCAGACCTGGGATGTTCTTGCTACATACAGAGCAGCAGACTTCAGAGCACTTGTTAATACATATGTTTCACTTGTAGAGTATGACTGCGAAGGAAATACCGTTCCCAGTCTTGCTACAAGCTGGGAAGTATCAGACGACGGACTCACATATACATTCCACCTTCGTGAGGACGCAAAATGGTTTGATTACCAGGGAAATGAGATCGGAACTGTAACAGCTGATGACTTCGTAGCAGGTATGCAGCACCTTCTTGACTACCAGGGTGGTCTTGAGTACCTTGCAGGTATGGGCGCAGCTAAGATCGTTAACGCTGACGAGTATGTTGCAGGTGATGTTACCGATTTCGCTGAGGTAGGTGTAAAGGCAGTTGACGAGCATACACTTGAGTATACACTCGCAGAGCCCAACTCATACTTCATGACAATGCTTACATATTCAGTATTTGCTCCTCTTAACAGAGCATATTATGAAGCACAGGGCGGTAAGTTCGGTGCAGAGTTCGACAGCTCAGCTGAGGATTATACATACGGTCTTGATCCCGAGCACATCGCTTACAACGGTCAGTACCTCGTATCTTCATATGCTGCAAACAACCAGATCGTATTTGCAAAGAATGACAAGTTCTTCAATGCAGACGCTATCACAGTTAACAAGATCGTTTGGTATTACAATGACGGATCTGATGTAACAAAGACTTACACAGATGCAAAGAACGGCCTTGTTGTAGGTGCCGGATTGAGCCCTTCAACAATCGAGATCGCTAAGTCAGACGGACTTTTCGATGACTATGCATATATCTCAGATACAGATGCTACAACATTCAATGCTTGGTACAACTTAAACCGTGTTGCAAAGGCTAACTTCAACGATGAGACAATCGGTGTAACTACCCTTTCAGACGATGAAATGGCTCGTACAAATACAGCACTTCAGAATCAGAACATGAGACTTGCTATCTCATTTGCTGTAGACCGTATCAAATACAATGAGACAAACGTTGGTGAGGAAGCAGCTTCCGCATCAATCAGAAATACATATGTTCCTTACAACTTCGTAGTTCTCGAAGAGGACGTAACAGTTGATATCAACGGAACATCAACAACATTCCCTGCAGGTACACTTTACGGTGAGATCATCCAGGCTCAGCTTGATGCAGACAACGTTCCCATCAAGGCATTCGATCCTGCAGCTGACGGCGGCGTTGGTTCAGGTGACGGTTATGACGGATGGTTCAACCTTGACAATGCAAAGGCTTACTTCGAGAAGGCAGTTGCAGAACTTGCTGAGGCAGGTGTAGAGGTAAGCTCAGAGAACCCTGTTGTTCTTGAGTATCCCGTATACGTAAGTTCAGAGACAAACCTCAACAGAGCAAACGTTCTTAAGCAGTCTGTAGAGAGCGCATTCGACGGCGCTGTAGAGTTCCGTCTCACAGAGCTCACAGATATCTATGACCTCTACTATGCAGGTTACTATGCAGATTACGGATATCAGAACAACTACAATATGTATGATATCTCAGGTTGGGGACCTGACTACGGTGATCCCGCAACATATCTTAATACTATGAAGCCTGAAGACGGTGATATGATCCACCTTCTCGGTATCTTCTAAGATTTGAGAAAAAACATAGTTTTCTAATGCCATTTACAGGAGTGGCCGAAAGGTCACTCCTGCAATGTGCGTTAATAATCAATTTTTGGAAAGACTTAGGTTAACTGTTATGACAAAGTATATTATTAGAAGATTAATACACGGAGCGATTTCAATAGTGATCGTTGTTGCCCTGGTAATGATTCTTATCTATGCCATTATGGACAGGAATCTGATCTTTGCCAGCGACGCTTTGTATTCCAAGCAGAACAACAACCAGAAGACTACATACAAATGCCAGAGATGGGAGGAGTATGGTTATATCGACTACGTGACATATTCAGAGTGGTTAACCGAACTTGTAAACACCGGAGAAATCGATGCTGAAACAAGAACTTCACTGGTTTCCATCGGCAAGACCGCTGATGCGGATTCAGCCGAGGTTGCAGAGTACGTTAAGAAGTTTACGGACACATATAAGTCCAAGGGTTATTCCGTAAAGAG
Organism: Acetatifactor sp.; assembly: GCA_024695935.1. Classification (GTDB taxonomy): domain Bacteria; phylum Bacillota; class Clostridia; order Lachnospirales; family Lachnospiraceae; genus RGIG10340. The sequence continues at coordinate 40,479 of JAILHH010000013.1, read as the reverse complement.
ACTTGATGCCGTAATGCTTAGCAAGAAAAAAGTGGCGGACGGAGGCAATCAGGCTCTGTTTGCTTATAAAGACATTCCCTTATATCACAGACTTATCACTTATTTCACAAAGCTTGTTCAGGTTGACAATATTCATAATGTCAAAGAGGATATAGGTGAGAGAGGTCTTACATTTACTTTACACGATCCCGCTTATGGTGGGGAAAAGTTTTCGCCGGCTATTATGGGTAACGGAACCACTCATAAGTATTTATTGTATTTTGATTCGAAATTTCCATATATTCACCAGAATATAGTGACCATAAATTTAGGTGTTTCATACTCTGTTAACACAGGTGTGGATGTATTTAACACCATGTCAAAGACCCAGGGTGCATATTTGAAGAGCAACGTCATCTACCCTACGGGAGCACAGGAACTCAGTGCGGATGATGTACATACAGCAACTTATGCAGCAGGGTCACTCAGCGGACTTGCAATCAACGCAGGCAGATATACGGATGATTACACAAACGTGCTCACCGTAAAGAACGGAAGATCAAGAGTAGGATATTCATTCATATTCGGTATCCTCTCCATCATCCTTTCATATGCCATCGGACTTCCCGTGGGTCTTTTGATGGCAAGACACAAGGACGGACTTATCGACAAGATCGGAACCGTTTACATCGTATTTATCATTTCGGTTCCTTCTCTTGCATATATTTTCCTGGTAAAGGCTATCGGCGGATCCCTGTTCCACCTGCCCACCACCTTTAACGTGGAAGCAACCACTAAATTAATGTTTATTTTGCCTATTATCTCATTGTCACTCAGATCTATCGGAAACACGATGAGATGGCTTAGACGATTCATGATCGACCAGATGAATGCGGATTATGTTAAATTTGCACGAAGCGGCGGTCTGACTGAGAATGAGATCTTTACAAAGCATATTTTAAAGAATGCGTCGATACCCATCATTCACGGAATCCCCGCAGATATCCTCTTTGCTTTGGTAGGAGCTCTTATCACGGAGCGTGTGTATGCCGTTCCCGGTGCCGGCGGACTTTTGGTTGAAGCTATTCAGAAGTACGACAACGCCGTTATCGTCGGTGTTACCCTGTTCTATGCCGTGCTCACAGTGCTCTCATATATCCTCGGAGACGTGCTCATGGCAATGGTAGATCCCAGAATTTCATTCTCGGATGAAAAGAGATAATTGACAGAAAGACAGGTAAGGTTATGGATTACAATTACAAAGAATTGGGAATACCCGTAGAAGAACTGTTTTCTCCTGTGGATCACAACGATCTGGAGTCGGAGAAGATCACAGCTCCCAGATATTCATACTGGCACTCGGTGTTCCGCGTATTTTTTAAGAAAAAGATAAACATAGTGATACTGGCACTTCTCGTGGTCATTATATTGTTTGCATATATTTATCCCACGATCTACCCCTATGACAGATTCGGAAACCTGATGGATTCCACATCAAAGCATCTGTCTCCAAGCAAGGCAATGGCAAAGTTCGGCCATTCACTTCGCTGGATACTGGGTACCGGTGCTTCCGGACAGTCCACATTCGATGCTGTCTGGTACGGTTCAAGGATCTCCATCTCATTGGCATTTGTGGTAGCGGCCATCAACATGACCATCGGTGTACTTATCGGTGCCGTATGGGGATTTTCAAAAAAAGTTGATATCATCATGGTAGAGGTGCAGAACATCATCGGAAATGTGCCTTATGAGCTTATCATATCAGTGCTCATCATGATCTTTTCATCAAATTTCTGGACACTGGTATTTGCCATGACCATTACGGGATGGCTCTCCATAGCTGCATTTATCCGTACTCAGGTTATCATCATCAGAGACAGAGAATACAACCTGGCTTCAAGATGCCTTGGCACTTCCACTACGAAGATCGCCATGAAAAACATCCTGCCCTTTATGACAAGTGTCATCGTGACACTCCTTGCCAGCGTTATTCCCGGATATATCGGATCGGAAGTGTTCCTGGCTTATATCGGTATGGGACTTTCCGACATGTCACTGGGTCGTCTGATCTTTGAAGCCGAGAGCGCCATGGTCACTCCCGGATGGCAGTTTGAGTTCTGGAGCCCTGTAGCCATCTCCGCTATCATCACCGTGGTCCTCTATGTTGTGGGACAGAATCTCGGAGATGCATCCGATCCCAGAACACATATGTAAGTGTAGAAAAAATTATTAAGGATAATAAAAATGGAAGACAAGAAAGTATTATTATCAATTAAAGATCTGAAGGTCAAGTTCCATGTGCGAGGCCGTATTCTTACCGCCATCAGAGGAATCTCCCTGGATATTTACGAGGGTGAGTCCATTGCCATCGTAGGTGAGTCAGGATCCGGAAAGAGTGTATTTACAAAGACTTTCGCGGGAATGCTTGACAGCAACGGTTTTGTCAGCGACGGTTCCATCATTTTCAATGACGATGAACTTTCCGATACCGTTGTTCCTCTCAATGCATCCGCAAAAAATCTTATAGACAGATGCAAGGCAAAGCTTGATGAGAGTGCAAAGCTTTCTCTTGGTGCTGACACATACAGACTTATGCAGGAACTCAAATCCGAAAAGATCCGCAGAGAGGGTCTTGACGAAGAGGAAGAGGCAAAGATCACGGCGGAGCTTGAAAATGTAAAGCATGAGCGTGTTGAACTCTTTAACCTCAGACAGACCTACGATCCCAATTCCGAAAAGGACAAGATCAAAGAGTCTAAAGTAAGATTAAAAGAGTATGACGCAAAGATAAAAGAGATCGAACAGAAAAATGAAGCTCTCAGAAAGCAAAAGAAAGCTGAAGCTGCCGCAGATACCGCATATTTAAAAGAGTATTCCGAAAAGATGGCCGAACTTAAGGCTAAATATGCCGAAGAGATAAAAAAAGACGTGGATGAGAAGATCCTCGCCCACAATGAGATTCTGGCAAAGGAGATCTATCTGTCTGTCGGAAGATATGGCATCCGTGAAAAGAACAAGTATGCAAAAGAACTTGTAAAGGATCTGACGGAAGGTTACAGACAGGGTCTTGACCTGTTCGAAGATACTGTATTAAACAGCATCTTCGACGATGTTACCTTTAGAGTTAAATATCTTGATGAAACAGCGGACAAGCTTCACGGTACCTGTATCATAAACCTTGCAAAGGTTAAGTACTACAAAGACTGGTCACAGATCAGAGGAAAGAAGATCGCCACAGTATTCCAGGATCCCATGACAAGCCTTAACCCTGTTATCACCATCGGAAAACAGATCACTTCCGTTATTTTAAAGCATCAGGACTGTACAGAGTCAGAGGCCAGGATCAGAGCGTTAGAGCTCATGAGAAAGGTTGGTATCCCAAATGCCGAGAAGAGATTTGACGATTATCCCTTCCAGTATTCGGGTGGTATGAGACAGAGAATAGTAATCGCTATCGCTCTTTCATGTCAGCCAAAGATCCTCATTTGTGATGAGCCTACCACAGCCCTTGACGTTACTATCCAGGCTCAGATACTTAAACTTATAAAAGACCTGCAAAAGGATTTCGGTTATACAATAGTGTTCATCACCCATGACCTTGGCGTTGTGGCAAATGTGGCTGATAGAGTTGCAGTGCTTTATGCCGGTCAGATTGTGGAACTTGGAACCTGCGAGGATGTATTTTACGATCCGAAGCACCCTTATACCTGGGCGCTTCTGTCATCACTTCCTCAGCTTGCTGAAAAGAACACAAAGCTTTTCTCCATCACAGGTACACCTCCTTCACTTTACAACAATATTGTGGGAGATGCCTTTGCACCCAGAAATGAGTATTGCATGAAGATAGACACTCTTTTAGAGCCCCCTATGTTCAAAGTCAGCGATACACATTATGCAAAGACCTGGCTTTTGGATGAAAATGCGCCGAAGATCAAAAAACCTGAGATCATCGAAAACATTCATGAAAAACTTATCAATGCATTCAATATATAGGAGTTAATGATCGTGGATAAAGATAACAAAAACAAGGTCAATCATTTACCTGAGAAGGGCCCTGTTGACGAAAACGGCAGAGAGATTCTGCTTTCGGTTAAAAATATTGATATTACCTTCGGAAAAGGTGATTCTGCAGTAAAGGCTGTAAAGAACGCATCCTTCGATATTTACAAGGGAGAGACATTCTCACTTGTAGGTGAATCCGGTTCCGGAAAGACCACCATCGGACGTGCCGTGATCAGAGTTAACCCTCTGGCAGCCGGTTCCATCGAATACAAGGGTGTGCCCATTAACGGCAAGATCCCTAAATCTCTTAACAGGGAAGTGATCCGTAACATTCAGATGGTTTTCCAGGATCCCGCAGCATCCCTCAATGAGAGAGCAACGGTTGATTATATCATTTCCGAGGGTCTTTACAATTTCCATCTGTTTGAAAACGAGGCAGACAGAGTTGCAAAGGTTGAAAACATGATAAAGGAAGTAGGATTGTTGCCTGAGCATCTTACCCGTTACCCTCACGAATTCTCCGGCGGACAGCGTCAGAGGATCGGACTTGCAAGAGCGATGGTAATGGAACCTGAACTGGTAGTGGCTGATGAGCCTATTTCAGCTCTCGACGTATCCATCCGTGCTCAGGTCTTAAACCTCTTAAAGAAGTTCCAGACCGAAAAACAGCTGACATACCTGTTCATCGCTCATGACCTTTCCATAGTAAGATTTATTTCCGACAGGATCGGAGTTATTTACAAGGGAACCATCGTGGAAGTGGCAGAGGCAGAGGAATTGTTTAATTATCCTCTTCACCCCTACACACATTCACTTATCTCTGCGATACCTATTCCCGATCCCAAGCTTGAGAAGAACAAGGTGCTCTACACCTATGATCCTTCAATTCATGATTACAGCGAGGACAAGCCCGAGTTCGTAAATATCGGTCACGACCACTATATTTACGGAAACAAAAAGGAGATCGAGGAGTACAAAGCGATCCGTGAGAAAGGTGAGCCCGTAAAGAGCATCACCATTATAAATCCTGAGACCGCTACAAAAGAGGAGATGGATTCCGTACAGAATCAGGAGATCTTAAGAGATGACGGTTATGTGCTTCCTCCTCTTCATGACAAGGGTGGAATCCTTTTGTCCATCATTGCTTTCTTCCTGCCCATTATAGGATTGATCGCAGCATGGATCTTTAAGAAACACAATTATATGCGCACTTACAAAGCTTGCAGAACGGGAGCTCTCGCAGGATTTGCCGTGATCGGTGCAGTGATCCTGTTGTTCCTTATCTTCCTGCTTTTATCGGTGATCTAATTGAGCAAATATACAGATACAAAAAACAGGTCATATGGACCTAAAATAGAAAAGATCAGTTTATCAAAGGATAACGCCGGACAGAAATTATTTTTGGCCGGTGTTTTTCTGGTGGTGGGAGTAATTTTCATCGCTAGCGCGGTTTACAGGATGCTTGCAGCAAAGCCCGGACTTATTTTGGTTGAAACTTATTCTTCCTACGGAAAGACCATTGCCGGAGATTTCGATTTTTATTACAGCTTGGGAGAGGGCGAAATGTCCCCTTCCTCCGAAAAAAGAGAACTCACAAATCTTTATTCCGGCATAACTTCAGAAATATATGAGGCCTTTAACACCTATGAGGAATCGGAAAAATTCAACAATCTCTGCTATTTAAACAGCCATATAAATACGGAGGCGGAGGTTCCGAAAGTCCTCTATGATGCTTTAAAAAAAGCATCGGATACCGGATTTACCTATATTTACATGGCTCCCATATATGAGACCTACAACGGGATATTTAGCTGTGAGGAGGATTATCAGACAGAAAGCTTTGACCCTTCAGTAAATCCCGATGTCAGGGCGGATTTTGAAAACATACTTAAGTTTGTAAATGACAGAGAAGCTGTAAATCTGGAGTTTTTGGGTGACAATAAACTGATCCTCCATGTGTCAAAAGCGTATGAAGAATTTGCAAAAAATGACGGGATCACAAAGTTTGTGGATTTTTATCTTTATGAAAATGCTTTTGCCATCGATGTCATTGCAGATACGCTGCAGGAAAATGGCTTTGATAAGGGATACCTCGAAAGCTTTGACGGATATGTGAGAGTTCTGTCGGGATATGACAAGGAACTGAACATTTCACTCTATGTGAGGGATGGCAGCAGGGTAAGTGAGAGAGAAGAAAAACTGACTCCTGAGCCGGGCTCTTCCTTTGTTGCTTTGAGGGATTATCCCGTAAACGGATCCATGATGGAATATATGTATGAAAAAGATGACGGTTCCTACATTCTCCCATATATTTCCATGGATGAAGGCGTGGTGAAGCTTAGGAGTCACAATGTCTACGGATATTCCGTGGACAAGGGCTGTGCCGAGATCCTGCCGCTTTTATTGCAGGAATTTATAGGGGATGGCACAAGCGATAAACTTGACTTTGAATACTAAAGATGGTATCGTCAAAATAACTACCAGTAAATGAAAAACAGGCTTTTGGTTTGGATGTACCGGAAGCCTTTTTACATGAATTCCCGTAAATACAAGGGAAAATGACATAAAGATCAGACAGGAGAAGTTATTGAAATGTTAGTCGCAGTATTATTATTTATTCTTGGATTGTTGTTTTTGATCAAGGGAGGAGACTGGTTCGTAGACGGTTCGACAGGTATCGCAAGAGCCTTCAGAATACCGGAGATCCTGATAGGAGCAACGGTGGTCTCTATAGGAACAACACTTCCCGAGGTGATGGTATCGGCAACGGGAGCTATCGGCGGACACAGTGAGATGGCTTACGGAAATGCCATAGGTTCCATTATCTGTAACACGGCTTTGATAGCAGCCATAACCATCAGTTTTAAACCTTCAAAGGTTGATAAAAAGAGTCTGGTGGTGCCGGTGGCATTCTTTTTCACATCCTTTGCGCTGTATGCCGCAACAGCTTATATCACGGGATATTTCAGCAGGATAGTCGGTTCGACATTACTTTTAATCTTTGTGATTTATATAATCGTTTCCGTGCGTCAGGCCATAAACAATCCGGAAAAAGGATCGGATGAAGAGGAACAAAACGAAGACGATCCGGAAAAGGAACGTCCTCTTTGGCTTAATATAGTGCTCCTTATAATAGGTGCAGCTCTTATAGCAGTGGGCGCAAGACTCCTTGTGGATAACGGTACCATAATCGCCACGGAACTTGGGGTTCCCGAATCCGTTATCGCCCTTACATTTGTAGCTCTGGGAACATCTCTTCCTGAACTTGTGACATCTGTCACATCACTCATAAAGGGACACGGTGCCCTGGGACTTGGAAATGTCATCGGAGCAAATATCTTTAACCTGGTGCTGGTAAGCGGCCTGGCAACTGTGCTTGCTCCCTTTGCAATACCTGCGCAAAAGACCCTGGCAGGCATAAATGCCTCACTTTTGGTGGATCTGCCGGTGGCTCTCATCGTCATGCTCATCCTGACATTGCCTCCGCTTTCAAAAGGCAAGATGTACAGGGTTCAGGGAATAGCTCTTTTGATCATTTACTTTGGTTTTTGTGTATTTCAGTTCGCTTAAAAAATGGAGGGTTTTTAGGTGAAAAAATGGGTGGTTCGCGGTTACTTTATATTGTGGGGTTTGCTTATACTGTTATTTCTTAATCTTGCCTTCACCGAGAGATTAAAGATTTTTGAGAGAAATCCGGATGACACCTTTGAGGTGGTGGAAGATTACGAATATGCAAAGGTTGAGGATCCGAGTGCTCGGCTTGGAGTCAGGGAAATATATACCTTTGACCTGGATGAGATTTCAGATTATGAGAGGACACTCTGTTTTTACAGTGCTCATTACAATATCCGCGCTTATGTGGACAGCGAAATGGTGTATGAACTTTCAAATGCCAGGGCTGCTTTCTCGGGAAAGAGTCCCGGATACTACTGGAATTTTATCGATATCTACAGCTATGACAGTGGAAAGACATTAAAGATCGAGCTGGAACCTGTTTACAGTAATGTCATAGGCACGGAAATGGTATTTTATTACGGAGACAAAAATGCCATCGTTTTTGAACAGTTAAAACAATATGGCATTCCGCTTTTACTCAGCGTTCTCTGTATTTTGATAGGAGTTTTCTATGTCTGCTATGCTTTATTAAGACTCAGCGATGAGAAGGGAAAGAGCAATATGACCATGCTGGGACTTTTTGCCATCCAGCTGGGTCTATGGAAATTATTTGACGCGGAAGCATTTATGCTTTTGTTGGACAATGCGCCATATCTGTCTATCATGCCGTTTTTGTCCCTCATGCTCATGTGCATCCCGTTCATCCTGTTTTTAAAGAGCAATTTCACCAATGCGGAGAATCCGGTATGGTACGTTCTCTGCATTATAAGTGAACTTGAAATGGTCCTGGGTCTTATCGGAAATGCCATCGGAAAATGGGATTTCAGAGATCTTCTTGTGATGACCCACGGTATTATCCTGACGGTGGCCGTAGTGACTGTGGTATTTATCGCCAGAGAGCACAAAAAATTCGGCTTAAACGGCAGACTGAAGCAGAATATGCTGTGGATGTTCGTATGCTTCGTGGGAGCCCTGATAGACGTAGTAATTTATTATGTTTCCGGAGCCGCCCGCAGTACGGTCATCGGAATGCTCACATTTTCTTTCTATGTCATAATGCTTGGCGTTTCCTCCGTAAAGGAGACAAGGGAGCTTGTAGCGATAGGAGTAAATGCCACCAGATACAAGGATATGGCTTATCATGATCAGCTCACAAAGCTCTGGAACAGAACTGCCTATGCCCATGACATAATGGATGACACATTTGTTCCCGACGGAATGGGTGTTGCCATGATGGATGCCAACAATCTGAAATATTGCAATGATAATTTCGGCCATGATCAGGGAGATGTATATATAAAGACCTGTGCCGATGCAATTCAGGAATATCTCGGTGATATAGGCAGATGCTACAGAGTCGGCGGAGACGAATTCTGCGTACTTATCAACCCCGGTCATTATACTCTTGGCAAGGAGAGGATCCGCGCCATGAAGGAAAAGATCGAAAATAACAGGGAAATAGAAGGCTTCAGAATGCATCTGTCCTGCGGAACCAAGCTTTTTGACAGGCAGATCGACTACGATATCAGTGATACCGTAAGACGTGCCGACAGAGAGATGTATCAGGAGAAATATCTGAGCAAAAAGGACGATGCGAAATGATAAAAAAATGGCGGTAGCACCAAGCTATCGCCATTCGTTTAATCATCTGTTTGCAATCTCGACCTGCCAGTTCATGGGATCGGAATAAGCCATGTAAGAGTTGTGGAACTGTTTTACGTAAGTCACTTCCTCGCCGAACCACTCGGGGGGAATGAATGCGACTGCAGCTTCCTGGCTTCCGAATTCGACTTCGGCCATGACAAGGGGGGCAAAGGGAGGATCAAAGACATCGATCTCAACCGTTAAGGTGTAGCCTGAAGGAGGCTGAGGAAAGCCCTGTTTAAACTCGGGATTTTCCAGAGGGATCATATATCGGGTCTTTGATATGATATTGCCGTTTACCTTTGATTTTAACTGTTCATAGGATCCTTCTTTTAAAGGGAGGTTGCTCTCCTGGCGGGCCATCATACCCTCGCCCTTGTATGTAAGGATGTAGTCATTTTCTTCTTTGCGGATACGAACAACGGGATCAACACACAGATACCCCTGCTCAATGCGATGACTGACATATTTATCCAGGTTGTCGGGGATTGTTTTTAACAAAAACTTTCTTTCGATTTCCATTGCTTTTACCTTTCAATAATAGTGGCTGTGGTCAGCCTTTGTTATTATATCATAAAACCTATAAATTCCAAAGCAATTAATTGAAAAAATTGCACAAAATGTGTATACTGTTTTTATAGAATTAAGTTTAGTCTTGTAATAAAAAGTTGATCATAATCTGAGGTGAAAAATGAGTAAAGTTGCAGTTTTTCTGGCTGAAGGTTTCGAGGAGATCGAAGCTTTGACAGTAAGTGATATTTTGAGAAGGGCAAAGGTGCCTGTTGAAAATGTATCCATATCCGCTGCCACATCGGTGACCGGTTCTCACGGCATAAAAGTTGAAGCCGACAAGACCTTTGATGAGGTGGATTTCGATGAACTTGACATGATAGTCCTCCCCGGAGGAATGCCCGGAAGCCTTAATTTAGAGGCGTTTGAACCACTGATGAAAAAAGTGGATGAGTTTTATGAAAAGGGTAAATATGTCGCTGCCATATGCGCTGCACCCCAGATACTCGGACACAAGGGGATCCTTGAAGGAAAGAGAGCATGCTGCTCTGCGGGCTTTGAGGGAGAATTAAAAGGCGCCGAGGTCACATATGAGAGAGTTGAAAAGTCCGGAAACCTCATTACATCAAGGGGAATGGGAACAGCCATCGACTTTGCTCTCTGCATAGCTGAGATCTATGTGGGAAGTGAGGCTTCTGCAGCCCTTTCCAAAAAGATAGCATATAAATGATCAAAAAATAAAAAGGCCGGAGAAAAGATATGGCAAGTTGCGAAGAATATGCAAAAGATCTGCTGAAATTCATAGAGGACAGCCCAAGCCCCTATCATGTTTGCAAAAATGTGGAGGATGAGCTTAAAAACACAGGTTTTTTTGTGATAGATGAAAGTGATAAGTGGACACCTGCTGCGGGAAGCGGATATGTGACAAAGAGAAACGATTCATCTCTCATTGCTTTTAAAATGCCTGCGGACACTTCAAAGATAAAGGGCTTTCATATTACGGCGGCTCACACGGACTCACCTTCTTTTAAGATAAAAGAAAATCCGGAGATGGGCGTCGAAGAAAAGTATGTCAGATTAAATACGGAAAAATACGGTTCCATGATCATGTCGACCTGGTTTGACAGACCTCTGTCCGTGGCAGGCAGGATCGCCTACAGGAGAAACGGCAGGATCGTCACGGAATGCGTAAACATAGACAGGGATCTGTGCGTTATCCCATCCCTTGCAATACACATGAACAGGGATGTAAACAAGGGCTATGAATTCAAAGCCCAGGTGGATATGCTGCCCCTTATGTGTTTATGGGATGAAGAGGAAAAGACATTGATGTCCATGGTGGCAGAGAGCGCATCCGTCCTTGAAAAGGACATACTGGGACATGACCTGTTTTTGTATGTCAGGGAAAAGGGCCGTGTGATGGGAGCAAAAGATGACTTTGTCCTGTCACCGAAGCTTGATGACCTGGAATGTGTATATGGAGCATTAAAGGCTTTTGAAGATTCAGCCCCTGAGGAATATGTAAATATATTGGCGATCTTTGACAATGAGGAAGTGGGAAGCCTCACAAAGCAGGGAGCGGATTCCTCATTTTTGTCAGATGTCACTGTCAGGATCGCAAAATCATTGATGATGGATGAATGCGGATATCGCAGGATGGTTGCGGAGAGCTTTGTGATCTCTGCGGATAATGCCCATGCACTTCATCCTAACCACCCCGAAAAAGCGGATCCCACCAACAGACCTGTTTTAAACGGAGGAATAGTGATCAAATATCACGGCGGTCAGCATTATGCCACCGATGCTTTTTCTGCGGCCAAAATGAAGGATTATTGCGAGAGGGCAAAGGTACCCTTCCAGACCTTTGCAAACAATTCGGATATACCGGGAGGTACAACTTTAGGCAATATTTCGGTATCACATGTGTCTGCAAAGACAGTGGATATCGGTATGCCTCAGCTTGCCATGCACTCAGCGGTGGAGACCGGCGGAAGCAAGGACGTTTCTTACTTGATTTGTGCTCTCAAAGAATTTTACAGGGAATGATATGCAGGAGACTGCCCGTAAGGGTGGTCTCCTGATTTGGTTTATTTTTAGAAAAAATGACTTTAAAATACAGCCTGAAACAAGGAGGGTTACATGAGCGACAGATTCTATTTAAACGAAGAGTGGTTCTTTAGCGAGAGTTTTAAAGAGGAATACATTCACAGTCAGGAATTCAAGAAGCTTGATAAAGTAAGGATCCCGCATACCGTAAAGACCACGCCCTTTAATTATTTTGATGAGTCAGAATATCAGATGGTCTCAGGTTATTACAGGGAACTCTATGCACCCCTTGACTGGGCAGGAAAATATGTGGAGCTTACCTTTGAAGGTATCGCCCATGACAGTGAAGTATATGTAAACGGAAAACCGGCGGGAAGCCATCACTGCGGATATACGGCTTTTTCCATAGATATCTCATCTTACTTAAAATTCGGTGACAATAATATCATCGCCGTAAAAGATGACTCAAGAGAAAATTTGAATATCCCGCCCTTTGGCCTGGTCATCGACTACATGACCTACGGCGGAATGTACAGGGAGTGCTACCTGGAAGTAAAGGAGCAGGTTCATATAAATGACCTGTTCGTATCAGCCAATATGACGGATCATGTGAGGATGTTCTGCCATCTGTCATACACAGACTGTGGCAAAACGGATCTGGGCATGAGATATTACATTCGTGAAAAGGGAGGAGAATACAGGCTCCTTGGGGAAAAGACCCCGGCTGTTACGGAATACGAATTCGAGATAGAAAATGCTAAACTGTGGGATATCGATACACCCTATCTTTATGATGTAAAAGTTGAACTTTTGGAAAACGGAAAAGTCGTGGACAAGGTCGAAACCGTGACGGGATTCAGAACCGCGGAATTTAAGGAGGACGGTTTTTACTTAAACGGCAGAAAGGTAAAGATAAGAGGACTCAACAGGCATCAAAGCTATCCCTATGTTGGATATGCCATGCCCGCAAGCATGCAGAAACTGGATGCGGACATATTAAAAAAGGAGCTTGCCTTGAATGCGGTCCGCACAAGTCATTATCCTCAGAGCAAATATTTTTATGACAGATGTGACGAACTGGGACTTATGGTATTTACGGAAATACCGGGCTGGCAGCACATCGGTGATAAAGAGTGGAAGGCTCAGGCTGTAAAAAATGTGGAGGATATGATAGTCCAAAACAGAAATCATCCATCCATAATACTCTGGGGCGTCAGGATAAATGAGTCCGCAGACGATGACGAATTTTATAAAAGGACAAATGAAGTGGCTCATATCCTGGATCCCACCAGGCAGACCGGGGGCGTTCGAGCCATTAAAAAGAGTCATCTTTTTGAAGATGTATATACCTACAATGATTTTGTTCATAACGGTATCGATCCCGGGTGCCTGCCAAAGAAAAAAGTCACCGCCAATATGGACAAACCCTACATGGTGACTGAATACAACGGTCATATGTATCCCACAAAGACCTACGACTGCGAGGAACACAGACAGGAACATGCCATAAGGCATGCAAGGGTTTTGGATGCTGTGGCAGGATATGAGGATATCGCAGGCAGCTTTGGTTGGTGCATGTTTGATTATAATACTCACAAAGACTTCGGAAGCGGAGACAGGATCTGTTACCACGGTGTAATGGATATGTTCAGAAATCCAAAGATGGCCGCTTGTGTATATGCAAGCCAGGGAGATCAAAGTCCGTATTTGGAGGTTTCATCCACCATGGACATCGGTGAACATCCCGCAACGGAGCGGGGATTAACCTATATCTTTACCAATGCGGATTCCGTAAAGATGTATAAAAACGATAAATTCATAAGTGAGTTTACGGAAAAAAACAGGATCTGCACTAACTTAAGACACGGCCCCATTGTGATCGATGATTTTGTGGGAGATGTGCTGGAAACGGAGGAACATTTCCCCCACCGTCAGGCAGAACTTATAAAGGGGATCTTAAATGACGTGGCCAGATTCGGAATGGCACATCCCACAAAGAGAGTGATGATAAACGCGGCAAAACTGGTCTTGATATATCACATGAAGCCTGAGCAGGTGGTGAATCTGTATACAAAGCATATCGGGGACTGGGGAACGGAGAGCATCGTATACAGGTTTGAAGCCATAAAAAACGGAAAGCCTGTAAAGACTCTCACAAAATCAGCGGCAAAGGGCGGAGAACTTAAGGTCAGGGTCGACCACACAGATCTGTATGAACAGACAACCTATGATGTGGCTGAGGTAAGGATAAAGGCCGTGGACGAAAACGGTAATGTTCTCCCCTTTAGTTTTGCTCCCGTCAGGTTAAAGGCAGAAGGTGATGTGGAACTGATCGGTCCATCCCTCATCAGTCTGCAGGGCGGAATGGCCGGAGCATATGTAAAGAGTAAAGGCAAGAGCGGTTTCGGTAAACTGATCATAGAGACCGATGCATTCGGAAAAGATACAAGGGTAACTGTTGACTTTGAAGTGAAGGCTTTGGATTAAGGCGGAAAGGCGGGGCTTATGGAATCAAAGAAAAAACTTACAGGCGGGGAAAAGATATCCTATGGACTGGGAGCCATCGGCAAGGACATGGTATACATGTTGTCCGCAAGCTATGTTCTGTATTATTATCAGGACATACTTGGTGTAAAGGCGTGGATCATGGGTATCATACTTATGGCAGCAAGAGTTTTTGATGCCTTTAACGATCCTATCATGGGAATCGTGGTTGCAAAGACAAAGACAAGGTGGGGAAAATTTCGCCCCTGGCTGTTTATCGGTACCGTGACAAATGCGGTGATCCTGTATCTGATGTTTGCGACACCGGCAAATCTCACCGGAAGCGGTCTCGTGGCATATGCGGCAGTTTTTTACATCCTGTGGGGTGTGACTTATACAATGATGGATATTCCGTATTGGTCGATGATACCTGCTTTTACAGAGGGTGGAAAAGAGCGTGAAGGTCTCTCCACACTTGCCAGAAGCTGTGCCGGCGTGGGCAGTGCCATTATCACAATCGTCACCATGATCGCGGTGCAGGCTTTGGGTGCCGGGGACGAGAGGGTCGGTTTTAAATGGTTTGCCCTCATCATCGCAGTGCTCTTTATAGTATTTGAGACCCTTGCCTGCGTGATGATAAAGGAAAAATCCACAGTGGACATGGATACTCCCGGCATCGGTCAGATGTTTAAAGCTTTAATCTCAAACGATCAGGCCATGACGATAGTGGTTGCCATCGTCCTCATAAATACATCCATCTATATCACATCAAATCTTGTGATATATTTCTTTAAATATGATTTCGGAGGAGAGACCTGGTACAATTCATATACCCTGTTTAACACCTTCGGCGGAGGTATACAGATCCTCTCCATGATGATACTGTTTCCGCTTATCAGAAAAATATTTAATACCATAAAGGTTTTCTATCTGTCACTCATAATGGCGATAGTGGGATATGCCACACTGCTTGCTTTGGCATTTACCAATATGTCAAATGTTTATCTGCTGTTCATACCGGGATTTTTCATCTTTGCGGCAAACGGAATGCTGACGGTATTGACCACCATATTCCTTGCAAATACGGTGGATTACGGTGAGGTAAAAAACGGCAGCAGGGATGAATCGGTTATTTTTTCGATGCAGACCTTTGTGGTAAAACTGGCCAGCGGTGTAGCGGCTCTGATTGCTTCCGTATGTCTCTCGGTATTTAACATAAGCGAGGACACGGACGCAGCAGTGACAGCGGCGGCAGGCAGTGTTGTGGGTCTTAGGATGACCATGACAGTGATACCGGTGATCGGACTTATAGCGGCAATCCTTTATTACAAAGCCCACTATATTCTCACAGAGGAAAAAGTAGAGGAATTGGCAAAAAAAGTCGGGGAGATGCATTCTAAATGATAAAGGAACAAAACGGCGTATTTGAATTATCCACTCCGGGTACAACCTATGGCTTTTACGTGCGGGAAAACGGCATCTGCGAGCATCTTTACTACGGGGACAGGATTAATTTAATTGCAGAGGATCCGTCACTCACAAAATCTGCGGTGGATGCTCTCAGGGAAAAATGGGCCTTCCCCCAGGGAAATACCAATGTCTATGACAGCAAGGATCCCGCTTTTTCCATGGAAAACGGAAGCTTTGAATTCTCTGAGAGGGGAAAGGGTGATCCCTTTGAAAGCTTCATAGAGGTGATTCACGCAGACGGAGGCGAAACCTGCGACTTTGTGTATGAAAGTCACAGGATCGGAACGGGAAAGCTTAGTCTAAAGACCATGCCCTCGGCCTATGATGCAGAGGATAGTTGCGAATATCTGGTGCTTAGGTTAAAGTGCAAAAATTATGCCCAGACCATGGAACTGGTATATCATGTGTTTAATGACACCGACTGTATCACTAGGTCTACCAGACTAATAAATACTTCGGATGAAAAAATAAGATTAAAAAAGCTCTCAAGTTTACAGCTTGATCTGCCGAAAATGGATTATGATTTTGTGACTTTTAACGGCAGCTGGGCAAATGAGATGAATAAAAGTGTGGCAAGGCTCTCTGTGGGAAAGCACATAAACAGTTCTTACCACGGAGTCTCATCCTCCAGGGCAAATCCCTTTGTATGTATCGCGGGGCCAAATACCGATGAGGACAGGGGAGAAGTATACGGTTTTAATCTCATATACAGCGGAAATCACAGGGAAGTGGCTGAAGTCACACCCTACGGAAAGACCAGGATCGTCACCGGGATAAATCCGGAGTCCTTTGAATTTGTGCTTTCACCCGGGGAAGAGTTTGAAGCTCCGGAGGCGGTAATAAGCTATTCTCCCTTCGGCTACAACGGATTAAGCCATAATTTTCATCATTTCGTAAATGAGCATATAGTCCGGGGAGAGTGGAAAAAAAAGGACAGACCCATCCTTATAAACAGCTGGGAAGCGAATTATTTTGACATAGATGAAAAGAGCCTCGTAAACCTTGCAAAAAAAGGCAGGGATCTGGGAATGGAGCTTTTTGTCATGGATGACGGCTGGTTTGGAAAACGAAAGGATGACACATCTTCTCTCGGAGACTGGAGTGAGGACAGGGACAAACTTCCCGGCGGTATAAAGAGACTTTCCGAAAAGATCAATGCCCTTGGCATGGATTTTGGCCTGTGGGTTGAGCCGGAGATGGTAAATACGGACAGTGATCTGTACAGAGCCCATCCCGACTGGGTCATGGATATACCCGGAAAGGATCACAGTGAGGGCAGAAATCAGAGGATCCTGGATCTTGCAAATCCTGAAGTTGTAGATTACCTGGCAGAGACAATGACCGGAGTTTTTTCATCGGGCAATGTGTCTTATGTAAAATGGGATATGAACAGGACCTTTACTGATGCATATTCAAAGTATCTTACTCCCGAACACAGGCAGGAGACCTTTCACAGATATGTATGCGGTTTCTACAGACTGATGAAGATACTTACAGAGAGATTCCCCGGGATCCTGTTTGAGGGATGCGCCAGCGGAGGCAACAGGTTTGATTTGGGAATGCTGTCATTTTTCCCTCAGATATGGGGAAGTGACAATACGGATGCAACCTGCAGAAGCTATATACAGAACGGATACAGCTACGGATACCCCCAGAGCTGTTATTCGGCCCATGTGAGCGCCAGCCCCAACCATCAGACCCTCAGGGTATCAAGCCATGAGACCAGGTTTAATATTGCGGCCTTTGCACCCTTGGGATATGAGCTTAATTTAAAGGACCTTAAAAAGGAAGAACTGGACAGGATAAAAGGTGAGATCGCCCTGTATAAAACCTACAGGCATACCCTGCAGTTTGGGGATTTTTACAGGTCAGTCGACATTTGCGGAAACTATCATGAAGGCGGTATGGCTTACAGAGAGTGGACGGTCGTAAGTGACGATAAAAGCGAAGCTCTCGGAATGTTTTTTCAGGAAAAGGCCAGGCCTTCAAATGTGACGGCCATCTGCAGACCAAAGGGACTTGACCCGGATAAAATATACAGATTTTACAACATACCGGAAAAGGTGAACATAAAGACCTTTGGCGATCTGGTAAATGCAGTGAGTCCCGTGCATATTAAAAACGGCTCTATGGCTCAGAGTCTCCTTGCTTTGGTTTATAAATTAAACGGTGAAAAGGAAGATTATATTTTGCCGGGAAGAAATATATTAAATGCAGGGGTCAGACTCTGCCCCGCTTTTGCGGGAAACGGATTTAATGAACATACCAGAGTTTTTACGGACGGCGCGTCCAGACTATATATAATGG
This sequence comes from Acetatifactor sp., assembly GCA_024695935.1. Classification (GTDB taxonomy): domain Bacteria; phylum Bacillota; class Clostridia; order Lachnospirales; family Lachnospiraceae; genus RGIG10340. The sequence goes on along the minus strand of JAILHH010000013.1, from coordinate 22,422 downwards.
AGGAGGTTACCGATTAAAGGTACCAACCTCGGATTTTGACGGAGAAAACCTATGACAAAACCCATCTTTGCAGTTCTCAGCATAATAGTGTTGGTGATAAGTATACTGGCCATGTATTTTGCTCATGAACGAAAAGAAAAAATTGCAAAAATAACAGTAAAACTCTTGGGAGGCACGGTGGCTGCGATTTTCGTCACGGCCATGGAGATGATGACAAATGATGCTGATATCATTATAGTCGCAAGGAGTCTGTTTTATATTTCCATGGACTGGCTCTGCTTTATCTTCATGAAATTCTGTATTGAATACAGCGGCCTTCAGGATAAACTGAAGATTTTCGGAAGGGTGATGACAGGGCTTCTTTTCATTGATTCGGTTCTGATGGCAGTCAACTATTTTACCGAATTTGCTGCAGAATTCATCGTCTTTTCCGTGGGAGAAGAAAATTTCGTAGGTGCAGACTTTTTTGCTTATTACTATGTGCATCTGATACTTTGCTATCTGCCGCTTTTGATAGGTATCGTGCTCCTTGCTGTCGAGACCATAAAAGCTCCGGAGATGTACAAGAAAAAATACTGGAATGTGCTTGTAGCCTGTGTTATAGCTGTTGTGGCAGATGCCATATTTTTAGCAGTGGGCTGGTATATCGACATATCGATCTATTGTATCGGGGTGTCGGATTTCGTGGTGATATATTTTGTGTTCAGCTATGTTCCAAGGGCGTTAAAGCGTGATATTCAGGGCAGGATCCTGGATAACATGCAGGATCTGGTGATCATTTTTGACAACGAAGACGCATGTGTATATGCAAACGGCAGGCTGAAGGAAAAGGGAATAGATGTCCTTACCACCCTGGAAGAAACAAAGCTGATCCTTAGGAGCGGATTTAACGAGCAAAAGCTTTTTGTCTTTGAAGAGGACGGAAAGAACAGATTATACAATCCGGATTTCAGGGAGTTAAAGGATCAAAAGGGCAGATACATGGGTTGTTTCTACGTGCTCCATGATGTTACCGAGGAAAAGGAAATGCAGCGTGAGCAGTATATCCTTGCAAATTTTGACCAGCTTACGGGAATATATAACAGAAACAAATTCAATGAGGCCGCAACGGAATTTATGGAAGCGGCTCCAAATGAAAAATATCTCATAATCTGTTCCGACATCAGGCACTTTAAGACCTTAAACGATATGTTCGGTCAGAGGATCGGTGATGAGGTGCTAAAGCTTATCGCCACGGGACTAAGGAACAATGACAAGGGAAGTTATGTATACGGCAGGATCGGCTCCGATAATTTTGCCATGTGTATCGCCGAAAAGGATTTCAGAATGGATTTCTTTCTGGTGGAGACTAAAAAATATGTGAGCCTTAATTACCTGCAGTATTCCATAGTAAACCACATCGGATTTTACAGGGTTGAGGATATCCATATGTCCGTGACCACCATGTGCGACAGGGCAATGATGGCCATCAACAATATCAGGGGGGATTACCACCAAAAGATCGCTTTCTATGACGACAGACTCAGGGACCGCTACGTGAGAGAGCAGGAGATAATCCGTGCATTTGAGGCGGCTTTTGACGATGAGAGCTTTGTGGTATTTTTGCAGCCTCAGTACAATACAGCTACTCACAGAGTGACCAGTGCCGAGGCCCTTGTCAGATGGAAAAACGGTAAAGGCGGCTTCGTTTCTCCTGCCGAATTTGTGCCTGTGTTGGAGGCAAGAGGTCTTATCACCAGACTTGATATCTATGTATGGAATCTGGTTGCGGGGCTTCTCAGAAAGTGGAAGAGTGAGGGCAGAAACGATATTGCAGTTTCCGTAAATATCTCGCCAAAGGATTTCTTTTATGCGGATATATATGAGGTATTCTGCGGCATAGTGGACGGATATGGCATCTCTCCCAAAAATCTCAGACTTGAGATCACTGAATCCGCTTTTGTGGTCGACTTTGACAAGCAGATGGAAACCATAGAAAAGCTACGAAAGAAAGGCTTTATGATCGAGATGGATGACTTCGGAAAGGGTTATTCATCCTTGAATTCCCTGAAGGATATACCCGTTGACATCATCAAACTCGACATGGCATTCATGTCCGATTCGGACAAATACGGCCGAGGCAGGGATATAGTCGATATGGTGGTAAAGATGGCAAACAGGTTAAATATGCCCGTTATCGCAGAGGGAGTTGAGACCGAGGAACAGCTTAAATTCCTGTCTGAGGTCGGATGCCACCTGATACAGGGTTATTATTATTCAAGGCCTATCACGATAGAGGAATTTGAATCAAAATACAGAGATTTTTATTAAGGACATATATTGAACCATGAATGAAAGATTAAAAAGACAGCTTGAATTTGCATTGGAGATCGACAAAGAAAAGAATATACTCAGGCAGACCCATCTGTCCGGTGCGGGGCGCCGGGAAAATGATGCGGAGCACGCCTGGCATATGGCGGTAATGGCATATTTACTCAAGGAATATTCAAATGAAGAGATCGATATCGGAAAGGTCATGATAATGTGTCTTATCCATGACATTGTGGAGATCGATGCCGGGGACACATATGCATATGACGAGAATGCGAAGCTTAGCCAGAAAATGAGGGAAGAGGCGGCAAAAGAAAGGATTTATTCCCTCCTTCCCGAGGATCAGAAAAGAGAACTCACAGCCATTTTCGAAGAATTTGAGGATGCCAAAACCCCGGAGGCAAAATTTGCCAGAGCTATGGATAATCTGCAGCCGCTGATATTAAATGACAGTAATGACGGGGCAGACTGGAGAGAACACGGCGTGAGAGCCGATCAGGTTTACGGCAGGCAAAAGCCCACAAAAGAGGGCTCCGAGATCCTGTATGAAGCCACTGATGAGATAATAAAGAAACATATTGAGAGGAAGAACTTATCTTAAAGTTCTTCCTCTTCATTTTCAGAGTTTTTTCTGATGGTGATGCCGTTGACTTCAACTTCACCTTCAAGGGCGATGACCAGATATTCCCTGCCGTCAATGACCTTTGTCTGAAGGAGGTTTGTCTTGTCACCTTTTACTTTTATCACAACGTCCGGAGTTTTTACGTCAAAGCTCTTTCTGTTCATGACATTGCTTGCAAGGAGTGTGGTGTCATCTCCGGCATCCTCCACGAAATGCTCATCGAATTTTTCAAGTTTTTCATTGGAGACACCGCTTCCCGCCAGGAGTTTTTTTACTTCGTTTTTATCGAGGGATAAGGGCTCAAGTTCATCCTTGTGCTCCTCCACCATTTCATTCAGTTTTTCATGGATGTTTTTTACGGCTTCGATGCTGCAGGTCTCTTCGAGGGTATTTTCTATGATGGCTGTAAAGGTGTCCTTTTGGTTTCCTGCAGAGAGAGGAAGTTCGCATCCTAAAAGGCTCATGGCAAAATTACTTCCAAGAAGCTCTGCATCCTTTGAATAATACAAAAGTGAGTGGATGTCGGTCCTTCTGTCGTTAAATGCGGGGAAGAGGAAAGCCTTGTCGGGCATGTCTACCACCCAGTCCCTTAATCTGTTGGTGAAATTGTTTTCTTCTGCATTATAGCTAAGTCCCGGTTTTGAGAGATTTACGGGACAGATGGTGGTGAGGATATATTCGTATACTTCATCCGAAGCATCCTCCATCTCAATGCCGTCCTTTGTCTTTCCGGGCACGTCATATGCATCATGGATCACCAGTATCAGGTAATTGCCGACGTAGTCATAGTTTTCTATTATCCTGTCATAGAACTGCTCAAGATAAGAATCGTCCTTTAATTTGCTGTCTCGTAAAGCAAGGAGGAAGCTTTGGGTTCCGCCCTCCATTTCCGTGGACAGGGGGAATTCCAGATTCAGCTGGTTTTTACCCTGCTGACCGGAGAGAGATTTTCTGAAAATCTCGAAATATTTGAACATGTCCTCCTCAGGAAGTGAGAGGAAAGGCTCCTTAAAGGTGGCCTTTTTATTTTTTTCGCCGTCCACGTAACAGCCGCAGATCCTGGTTATCGCGCAGTTTTTCGGCGTAAAGAGTTTTTTTATCTCGGATACTTCGTTTTTGTACATATGTTTAACCTTCCCTTTTTGTTTTGACTTATTTTTCAGAAAAAAACATAAAGAAAGTATATCTCATTTCCTATAAATAAACAAATAGAAAAATCTTTTAACCTACCCCAATATGTTGTATAATTTAAGTAGTGAAAACGGAGGAAAACTAGTTATGAAAAAAATTCTTTTCGTGGCATCAGAGGCGGTACCATTTATCAAGACAGGCGGATTGGCTGACGTTGTCGGATCCTTGCCAAAGAGTATAGACAAAAGGTATTTTGATGTCAGAGTGGTTCTCCCGAAATATGCCTGCATGAGGCAGGAAATCAAAGACAAGATGCATTATCGTGATCACTTCTATATGGATTTTAACTGGAAGAACGATTATGTGGGAATCTGTGAGGCCGAGGAAGACGGCGTTCACTATTATTTCATTGACAATGAGTATTATTTTAACGGTCAAAAGCCCTACAGCGATGACCCCAGATGGGAGGTAGAGAGATTTGCTTTCTTTTCAAAGGCGGCGCTCTCAATTCTGCCTGTCATAGATTTTAAGCCCGATATCATTCACTGCCACGACTGGCAGACGGGTCTCGTCCCCGTATATTTAAAGGAGAGATTCAGGGACGGAGAATTCTTCAGGGATATGAAATCGGTCATCACTATCCACAACCTGAAATTCCAGGGAAAGTGGGATACAAAGACTGTAAAGAATATCACCGGACTTCCGGAATATTATTTCTCTTCAGACAAGCTTGAGGCGTACAAGGATGCGAACCTGTTAAAGGGCGGTATCGTTTATGCCGATGCGGTTACCACGGTTTCCGAAACCTATGCAAAGGAGATCCAGACCAGATTTTACGGCGAGGGACTGGACGGACTTCTCAGAGCCAGAACCCATGATCTTCGAGGAATCGTAAACGGAATCGATTACAAGGTATACGATCCTGCGACAGATGAATGCATACCTCATCACTTCACTGCCGAGACCTTCAGAAGGGAAAAGGTAAAGAACAAAAAGCAGCTTCAGGAGGAACTGAATCTGGAGGTTAACCCCAAGAAGATGATGATAGGTCTTGTTTCCAGACTGACGGATCAAAAGGGCCTGGATCTGGTGGCATACGTCATGGATGAACTTTGCCATGACGGTATACAGCTGGTGGTGCTTGGAACCGGCGAAGAGCGCTACGAGAATATGTTCAGATTCTATGACTGGAAATACAAGGACAAGGTTTCCGCTAACATCTATTATTCGGAGCCCTTATCCCACAAGATATATGCCGCATGTGATGCATTTTTAATGCCCTCACTCTTTGAGCCATGCGGTCTGAGTCAGCTCATCAGCTTAAGGTACGGTACCGTTCCCATCGTGCGTGAGACCGGCGGATTAAAGGATACGGTTGAACCTTACAATGAGTATGAGTCCAAGGGAACCGGCTTTTCATTTGCAAATTATAATGCCCATGAGATGTTAGCCGCTGTCCGTTACGCTGAGCGCATTTATTATGACAAAAAGCGTGAGTGGAACAAGATCGTGGACAGAGCCATGGCTGTGGACTATTCCTGGTACGCATCCGCAAGAAAATATCAGGAGATGTACGACTGGTTGATAGGGTAGGCAGGAAGCCGCACTGACACTGCATTTTAGAACGCTGTTTTACCGTTTTGACCACAGTTTGACCACAAAAACAAAAAAACTGTGATGTAGTCAGTTGCAAATTCAATAGAAAAAAGGATTAAAGACACTTTCTTAGGAAACATATCAATTTCCGGAGAGTGTCTTTTTTTCGTCTGCAAACAAAAAGAATGGAGGGAAAATATGATCTCGCAACTGCGTTTGAGACCATATATTTCTGACTCGGATTAGAGAAGTGCTTTGCTCAGGTGGCAAAAGTGTTAAAACCCGCCCGGACGAAGAATCGCGACATCGGATTATTGATAAACAATTCACAATAATTGTTGACATGTAAGTGGCCGGATGATAATATGTTCTTGGTTAGTTTTGACTAACCGATGAATAAATCATGTGTGGATCCTCTCTCCTTGGTACAGGAACCTATGTCCTTTATCGGGAGAGAGGTATTCAGTATTAAGGGCGTCAGCCCTTTTTTGAAAGCACACGGTTAGCATTCGCTAACCGGAATACAACCATTATAAGGAGGAGTTAATATATGAGTAAAGTAGCAGTAGTATATTGGAGTGGAACGGGTAATACAGCTGCAATGGCAAGCGCAGTAGAAGCAGGAGCCAAGGGCAGAGGTGCAGACGTAAGCATGTTCGGGCCGGAGGAGTTTACCGCCGATAAGATTGGAGAATTTGACGGTATAGCATTCGGATGTCCGGCAATGGGAGCGGAAGTTCTTGAAGAAACTTCTTATGAGCCTATGTTTACAGCTGTTGAAGGATCACTTTCAGGTAAAAAAATAGCGCTTTTCGGATCTTACGGCTGGGGAGACGGTCAGTGGATGAGAGACTGGGAAGACAGGTGCAATGCAGCGGGAGCACGTCTTGTATGTGACAGTGTTATGGCCAACAATGCGCCCGGTGAGGATTCACTTGAAGAATGTAAGAGTCTCGGTGCAGCACTTGTATAAGAGTGCTAGTTAGCAGAGGTTCAAATATACAGGAGGAATATAGTATGAAAGATTATTTGGAGATCATTGATGTAGTCGGAAGGGAGATATTGGATTCAAGAGGCAATCCGACAGTGGAGGCTGAAGTTATGCTGGCTGACGGAACTGTGGCACTTGGAACGGCACCATCGGGAGCATCAACAGGAGAATTCGAAGCCCTGGAATTAAGAGACGGTGACAAGTCAAGGTACCTTGGCAAGGGTGTCACCAAAGCTGTTGACAATATCAATGGCAAGATAAAGGAAGTAATACTTGGCCTTGACGCATCAGATACTTATGCCGTTGACGTAGCTATGATTAAGGCGGACGGAACAAAGGATAAATCAAATCTTGGTGCAAATGCGATATTGGCAGTATCTATTGCAACTGCCAGAGCAGCAGCAAAGGCGCTGGACATACCGCTTTACAGATTCTTAGGCGGTGTTCAGGGTAACAGACTTCCTGTTCCTATGATGAACATATTAAACGGCGGAGCTCATGCAGACAGCGCTGTTGATACACAGGAATTCATGGTAATGCCCGTAGGCGCACCTACATTTAAGGAAGGCCTCAGGTGGTGTGCTGAAGTGTTCCATTCACTTAAAAAGCTTATCAAAGAAATGGGTGATGTAACAGCCGTTGGTGATGAGGGCGGTTTTGCTCCCAATCAGCTTAAGAGCGATGAGGATGCCATCGAGAAGATCCTTGAGGCGATCAAGGCTGCAGGCTACGAGCCCGGCAAGGACTTCATGATAGCTATGGATGCAGCATCTTCGGAGTGGAAGAGTGAAAAAGGAAAGGGATTCTATAAGCAGCCCAAGTCGGGTAAAGAATTTACATCAGACGAACTGATAGCTCACTGGGAGAGCCTTGTAGATAAGTATCCTATCATTTCCATTGAGGATGGACTTGATGAGGAAGACTGGGAAGGCTGGCAGAGAATGACAGCTAAGATAGGCAATAAGGTTCAGCTTGTCGGAGATGATCTTTTTGTTACCAATACCGAGAGACTAAAGAAGGGTATTGAACTTGGTGCGGGTAATTCAATCCTGATCAAATTGAATCAGATCGGCTCTGTATCAGAGACTTTGGAGGCCATCAAGATGGCTCATAAGGCAGGATATACTGCAATCTCTTCTCATCGTTCGGGAGAAACAGCAGATACTACTATCGCAGATCTTGCAGTTGCGCTTAATACCTGTCAGATCAAGACCGGTGCACCTTCAAGAAGCGAGAGAGTGGCTAAATACAATCAACTTCTCAGAATTGAGGAGCAGCTTGGAGATTCAGCTGTATATCCGCAGATGGGTGCGTTCAATGTTAAAAAGTAAATAGTATAACTATGAGATCAAAAAAGATCGGATAACTGCGTCTAACGTGGTTACCCGATCTTTTTTAAAACGAAGGGCAATAAAAAACAAGGACATATTGATTTTTTAATAGCACTATGATTTTTACAGACCATTACACGTACGGAAACCCCGCGACTGTAGTGGTCTTTGTGCGCTCTGATGGACTTGACTGCGGGTCTGATCATTTTTACAGTAACCCATGCCACTCGCAGGTTTGGTGCAAGATTGGCTCAGGTTGTCAGAACAACAGAGTTTCATTTGCCAACTGTTCCTGCATAAAGTATAATGATGTAATTGAGAAGGACAAAAAATCATGCAGAAGGTAATATGTATATGAATGAGAATAATATTTCAAAGAAAATAATGATAATTATAATCGCAGTGCTAATATGCCTTTGTGTCGTTGCAGGCGTGATCTATTATATGAAGTCGAGCACCACAGAGAAAAATGCAAAAACCGTTGAAGCGGAAAAGATCGATGAGGAAACCGTGACAGAGACGGAGACAAAAACTGAGGCAGGAACAGAGTCAGAGGCAGATACAGAGACCGAAACAGATGAAGGATCAGTGAACGAGTCAGAAAGTGCGGATATTGAAGAAACAGAATTGGTCGAAGCGGTAAGAAATTATTGCTACGAGCAGAATCCCGATCTAAAGGATGTGGAGGATGATGAGGAATATCCGGTTTACTGGGAAGTATCCGATGAGAACGACACTCAGGTCGTGGTGGTATTCAGGTCATATACCGGAGCTTTGAATCGCTTCTATATTGATAAAGCAACCGGAGACACATATGTTACAGAGTATGTTCCCATGGTGATGGAAGAGGAAGAGCAGACCGGGGAAAGCTTTAATGTAAAGGATTATTTGACAAAGTAACTATTGCGGAGAAAAAAATGTCAAATTCAAACAGGAAAAATGACAATAATTTCATAGCGCAGGCCTCCATCCTGGCGGTGGCAGGCATCATAACCAGAATCATAGGGCTCCTGTACAGGAGCCCTTTACATGGTGTTATAAAGGACCTGGGCATGGGATATTACAGTTCCGCCTACTCATACTATACCATTGTGTTACTGATATCTTCTTACAGCATCCCTTCGGCTGTTTCAAAGGTTATCGCGCAGAAACTGGCTCTCAAGGAATACAAAAATGCACACAGATTCTTTTATGGAAGTCTGGCTTATGTATTGGTAGTGGGAGGCATCGCCAGCCTCTTTTTGTTCTTTGGAGCAGGGCTCTTTGTTGAAACTGAAGCCATTCCTGTACTCAGGGTTTTGGCTCCCACAGTGTTTATATATGGTATATTGGGAGTTTTAAGAGGATATTTTCAGGCCCATAAATCCATGGTTCAGACATCGGTTTCACAGATATTTGAACAGATCGCAAATGCGGTGGTCTCCGTCGGTGCGGCATATATCTTTATAAAGGTTTTCATGGGAAGTATGGAGATGCCTCCTGAGGGAAGCGCTGAGTTTATAGACAGAGCGGTTTACGGAGCAATGGGAAGTGCTCTCGGTACAGGCGTTGGCGTATTGGTGGCGCTTTTGGTGATGCTTGGCGTATATGCATTAAACAGGCGCTTTATATTAAAACGTGTGGAGCGTGACCGCCATACAGAGGTTGACAGTTACGGATCTATCATAAAGACCATCACAGCAGTGGTGACACCATTCATCTTAAGTACAGCCATATACAATCTGTCCGATTCGGTAAATACAAAGCTTTACACGGATTTTTATCCTGAATTCAAAAATCTTGAGAATGTGTTTATTACCACCAGGTGGGGAATCTTTGCCGGACAGGCAAGGACCATATCAAATATCCCCATAGCTTTTGCGGCAGCCATGGCAGCAGCCATGATCCCTACGGTGGCTCAGCTTACGGCGGCAAAAGATCTTGATACCGCAAGCGAAAAGGTAGGGGTTGCGGTAAAGACCACAATGCTTATATCGATTCCATCCGCCGTTGGGCTTTTTGCACTTGCCAAGCCCATCACAAGTCTTCTTTTTACTAACGACGAGGCGGCTATGGATCTTGCGGGAAAGACTTTGATGGCTTTGTCATTGTCCGTTATCTTTTACGCATTATCGACACTAAATTCCAATATTTTGCAGGGAATAGGAAAGGTTAAGACGCCTATTTACAATGCGGCAATCGCACTTACGGTTCAGACGGGACTTGCCCTTTTACTTTTGTATTTTACGGAGGCGGATGTTTACAGTATCGCCATCGCAAACACGGTTTACTCCGGGCTTATGTGTATCCTGAATCAGCTGGCTGTAAGACGTGCCCTTGGATACAGGCAGGAGATATATTCCACATTTGTGCTTCCTTTTGTGGCTTCAGCCATTATGGGCGCAGCCGGATTTGGCGTATATGAGATCATGTTTGTACTTACGGATTCCATGAGAATATCTGCGATCCCTGCCCTGATAGTCTCTGTGGCAGTATATTTTGTGGCACTTATTCTGATAAAAGGTCTTACGGAAGATGAATTAAAGGCTATTCCAAAGGGAACGGCCATCATCAAAGTGGCAAAAAAACTTCATCTTATGTAGAGATATTTATCCTTTCATGCCGGTCGAAAGCTCGCGAAACTCTTTTGGAGAAGCGCCGAATTCTTTTTTAAATGCTCTGAAAAAACTTGAATAATCCTTGAAGCCGCACATCAGATAGACTTCGCTTATGCTGCTTCCGCCGAGTATTGCGGCACGGCTCATTTCAAGACGCTTTTTTATAATATATTGATGGGGGGAGAGACCCAGCTTTTCTTTGAAAACATGGACTATGTGGAATTTGCTCACATAGAATTTTTCTGCCAGCTCGTCAAGTGATAATTCCTCATCCAGATGATCCTCTATGTAAAGGAGCAGATTTTGGTAGAGACTGAGTTCTTCTTTCTCGGTCTTTGGATGATTGGTTTCATACACATATCTGTTTAGCGACAGTACAAGGTCGCTTATTCCAAGGTTTATCTTTGCACTTTTTCCGAATCGCTCCGATTGCATTTCCTCGATGATCCCGAATATCTTTGACTGAATGGTATTAAAGGCAAAGCGGTCAAAGTGGAAAATGTATTTCTTACCGGTGGATACGTGCTGCATCAGATACCCATATTCCCTGGAGTTTTCCATCAGATGGTTACAATAATCTTTGCTTATCCAGAATACAAATCTTCTGTAAAACTGTTCCGGGTCAAGGATATTTACATGGTGTTTTATCCCCGGCGGGATGAGGACCATATCACCGTATTTTAAACGGTGGGACTTATCTGCGATCTCTATTGACACATCGCCGCTTAAGAAAAAATAGAACTCATAATAGTCGTGAGAATGGTCCCCCACATTTTTCAGATTCCTGTCACTGTAATAATATAATTCAAAATCCTTTGACAGCATGTACTGTCTGCGGATAAATTCGGTTCTCAGATTCTTTTTCATATTATGACCCGCTCCGTTAATACAAAATAAATATGTCAAAATAAACCCTTATCACCGCAAAGTATACCATCAAACAGCAACTTTTGCAATGAATGCAACAACCTTACCAATGTCATTTTCTCAGCCGAAAACATATACTTTTTTTGAAAAGAAAACGAAGATCGGTGAGGAGAAATATTATGGAAATGACACTCAGATGGTACGGATCAAAGTTTGATACCGTTACTTTAAAGCAGATAAGGCAGATCCCCGGCGTGACCGGTGTCATCACAACTTTGTATGACACAGCACCCGGAGAGGTATGGGCGAGGGACAGGATCCGCGAATTAAAAAAAGAGGTTGAGGCAGCAGGACTTCATATCTCAGGGATCGAGAGCGTGAATGTGCATGATGCCATAAAGACCGGTGCCCCGGACAGAGACCTGTACATAGACAATTATATAGAGACTCTTAAAAACCTTGGGGAAGAGGATATTCACCTGGTCTGCTATAATTTCATGCCTGTCTTTGACTGGACCAGAACGGAGCTTGCAAGAGTTCGCCCCGACGGCTCCACGGTCCTGGCATACACCCAGGAAGCGGTGGATGCTCTTGATCCGGAGAAGATGTTTGATTCCATAGCGGGGGACATGAACGGAACAGTGATGCCGGGCTGGGAGCCTGAGCGCATGGCCCATGTGAAAGAGCTGTTTCAGATGTACAAGGATGTGGATGATGAGAAACTTTTTGCAAACTTAAAATATTTCCTTGAGCGGATCATGCCCATTTGCGATGAATACGACATCAATATGGCCATCCACCCGGATGATCCTGCTTGGAGCGTGTTCGGACTGCCCAGGATCATAATAAATAAGAAAAATATCCTGAGGATGATGGAGATGGTGGACAATCCCCACAACGGAGTCACATTCTGCTCCGGTTCCTACGGTACAAACTTAGAAAACGATCTGCCGGATATGATCAGATCCCTTGAGGGCAGGATACATTTTGCCCATGTAAGAAATCTGAAATTCAATTCTCCTACGGATTTCGAGGAGGCGGCACATCTCTCAAAGGACGGAACTTTTGATATGTATGAGATAATGCGTGCTCTGTACGAGACCGGTTTTAGCGGACCCATCCGTCCGGACCACGGCAGAATGATCTGGGGAGAAGTGGCTATGCCGGGGTATGGTCTGTACGACAGAGCCCTTGGCGCTGCGTATTTAAATGGCCTCTGGGAAGCCATCGAAAAGTCTGAAAAGCAAAGACAGTAAGTTTATCTGATTGTTCAAAAAATAAAGACGAAGATCTAAAGAATAATTAACGGGAGATAAAAGTAATGAAACTGGATAAAAACGGGATCACAGACAAAGGTCTCTGGGAGACAAAGGGTTATGCCATGCCCTTATTTGACAGAGAGCGCGTAATAAATAACACATTGGAAAATCCTGCGTGGATACACTTTGGCGCCGGCAATATCTTCAGGGCATTTCATGCAAATCTGGCCCAGAGACTGCTGAATGAGGGCCGGATGGATACAGGGATAGTTGTGGCGGAAGGGTTTGACACAGAGATCATTGATAAAATATACAAGCCTCACGACGAGCTGTCTGTTCTGGTCACATTAAAGGGTGACGGAAGCGTGGAAAAAACGGTGGTGGGCAGCGTGACGGAATCCCTTTGTCTTGACAGAAAAAGAGACGAAGATTTTTGCAGACTAAAAAAAATATTTGCATCCGATTCATTGCAGATAGCAACTTTTACAATAACTGAAAAAGGATACAGCCTGTCTGACGGAAAAGGTGAGATCAGACAGGATATAAAAAGTGACTTCGAGGCAGGGCCGGATAATACGGAAAGCTACCTTGGAAAGGTGGCGGCGCTTATGTATCACAGATTCGTATCAGGCAAAAAGCCCATCGCCCTGGTCAGTACGGATAACTGCTCCCACAACGGGGATAAACTGTTCGAAGCCATATATTCTTTTGCGGACAATTGGGTAAAGAGCGGGAAGGCGGAAAAAGGATTTGCGGATTATCTGACAGACAAAGAAAAAGTGACATTTCCATGGAGTATGATCGACAAGATCACTCCAAGGCCCGATGAAAATGTGAAAGCCCTATTACAAAATGACGGCTTAGAGGATACAGCCCCTGTTGTAACAGAGAAAAAGACATACATCGCATCCTTTGTAAATGCCGAGGAATGTGAATATCTGGTGATAGAAGATGCCTTTCCAAACGGCAGACCACCCCTTGAAAAAGCAGGAGTTATGTTTACAGACAGAGAGACCGTGGAAAAGGTGGAGCGCATGAAGGTCTGCACCTGCTTAAATCCACTCCACACGTCCCTGGCAGTATTCGGGTGTTTACTTGGATATACAAAGATTTCCGATGAAATGCAGGATGAGACCCTGAAAAAGATGGTGGAGATCATAGGTTACAAAGAAGGGCTTCCGGTGGTGACTGACCCGAAAGTGATAAATCCAAAAAAATTTATCGACACAGTCATAAATGACAGGCTGCCAAATCCATTTATGCCGGATACACCGCAGAGGATCGCAACGGATACATCACAAAAACTTGCGATCAGATTTGGCGAGACAGTTAAAAATTATAAAAAGGCGGGGTTAAATACGGACAGACTTAAACTCATTCCCCTTGTCTTTGCCGGATGGTTAAGATACCTCTCAGGTGTGGACGATGAGGGCAATACCTTTGAACTAAGCCCTGATCCTATGATACCGGAACTCCTGCCATTAATTCAAAACAAAGAATTTGAAAAGATCATTTCAAATGAAAAGATCTTCGGAACAGACCTTTATGAGGCCGGACTTGCAGAAAAAGTTTTAAGTTTTTATGAGGAATTAAATGAAGGCAAAGGCGCTGTCAGGAAAACTTTGGAAAAATATGTAAGAGACTAATGCCAATTAAAAAAAGTTAAAAGCAAAGTCAGCAAAAACAGAGGAAAGAACATGGAAAGAGTATTTGAAGAATTCGAAAAAACAGGCATCATCCCCGTGGTGGTGATCGATGATGTAAAGGATGCCTTGCCACTGGCAAAGGCACTTATCGAAGGGGGACTGCCCTGCGCAGAAGTGACATTCAGAACAGATGCCGCAGCTAAGTCCATAAAGGTGATCAGTGAAAATTATCCGAATATGTTAGTGGGTGCGGGAACGGTCCTTACCACAAAGCAGGTGGATGAAGCCGTAAATGCGGGAGCTGAATTCATAGTAAGCCCCGGGCTTAATCCAAAGGTGGTGGACTATTGTATAGAAAAAAACATACCGGTGGCTCCGGGAGTTGCAACACCAAGCGAAATGGAACTTGCCATGGAAAAGGGCCTTAAAGTAGTAAAGTTTTTCCCGGCAGAAGCCATGGGAGGCCTTAAATTTATAAAGGCAGTGGCCGCACCATACAAAGATTTAAGATTCATGCCCACAGGCGGTATCAACGAAGAAAATGTGGAAGATTATCTTAAATATGACCGGATAATCGCCTGCGGCGGCAGCTTTATGGTGAAAAAGGAGCTCATAAAAAACGGCGATTTCGAGGAGATCAAAAATCTCACAAAAAAAGCCGCAGCCATCGTAAAAAAAGTCAGAGGCTGATTTTTTGAAACGATATTTGCATCAATCAGGGAAAGGAAAATCTGCATTGAAAAATATGCAGTGGAAAAGATTATGGATCTGAATTTAAAACCTAAGAGTGAATGTGCATATGATGCAGTGTCTCTGGGTGAGGTAATGCTTCGCCTTGACCCCGGAGAGGGAAGGATCCGCACAGCCAGGAGCTTTCGTGCCTGGGAGGGAGGCGGAGAATACAATGTGGTAAGGGGGTTAAGAAGGTGCTTTGGTTTAAAAACTGCCGTTATCACAGCCTTTGCTGACAATGAGATCGGGAAACTGATGGAGGATTTTATCCTTCAGGGTGGTGTGGACACATCACTTATCAAATGGATGCCCACAGACGGCATCGGCCGTGTATGCAGAAACGGTCTGAATTTCACGGAGAGAGGCTTTGGCATAAGGGGCGCAAAGGGTTGTTCCGACAGAGCAAACACCGCGATATCAAAAGCTACGCCTGAGGATTTTGATTTTGAATATATCTTTGGAAAATTGGGAGTCAGATGGCTCCACACGGGAGGAATATATGCCGCATTATCCGAGCAGTCATGCGAAACCGTTCTGGAAGCCATAAAGACAGCAAAAAAATACGGCACTGTGGTGTCCTACGATCTGAATTACAGACCATCCATGTGGAAGGATATAGGCGGACTTGTAAAAGCCGGAGAAGTCAACAGAGAGATAGCAAAATACGTGGATGTCATGATCGGAAACGAGGAAGATTTCACGGCTTGTCTTGGCTTTGAGATAGAAGGAAACGATGCGGATCTCAAGAAACTAAACATCGACGGCTACAAAAAGATGATAAATGAGGCAGTGCGTGAATATCCCAATTTCAAGGTGGTGGCAACCACTTTAAGAGAGGTAAAGACAGCCACCATAAATGACTGGAGCGCCCTTTGCTATGCGGACGGAGAGATATTTAAGGCAAAGGATTACAAGGACCTGGAGATCATGGACCGAGTGGGAGGCGGAGACTCATTTGCATCCGGCCTTATATATGGCCTTATCACCATGCAGGATGCAAAGGCAGCAGTTGAATATGGCGCAGCCCACGGAGCACTTGCCATGACTACACCCGGAGATACTACCATGGCAAGTAAGTCCGAGGTTGAGGCTTTGATCGGCGGAGCCGGTGCCAGAGTGCAAAGATAGGGGGCTTATATGAAAAGATTTATGGATGAGGATTTTTTGCTCTCCACCGAGACAGCAAAAAAACTCTATAACGATTATGCAAAGGATCAGCCGATAATTGATTACCATTGCCATTTAAGTCCCAGGGAAATCTATGAGGACAAAGAGTTTAAGTCCGTCACGGAAATATGGCTTTCGGGAGATCATTACAAATGGCGCCTTATGAGAGCAAACGGCATTAAGGAAAAATACATAACCGGGGACGGAGATGACAGGGAAAAGTTTAAAAAGTGGGCAGAGACACTGGAACTTTCGATCGGAAACCCTCTGTATCACTGGAGTCACCTGGAGCTTAAGCGGTATTTTGGATTTGATGGAATCCTGTGCGCAGAGAATGCAGATGAAGTTTATGATCTTTGCAATAAAAGGATCCGTGAAACGGGGATGTCTCCAAAGAGCCTGATCAGAAGCTCAAATGTGGAAGTTATCTGCACCACGGATGACCCGGCAGATACATTAATGTGGCATAAAAAGATACGGGAAGAAGGATTTGAAGTGCATGTCCTGCCTTCTTTTAGGCCTGATAAGGCCATAAACATTGAAAATGATGGTTTTACAGAATATATTGACAGGCTTTCGGAGATAAGCGCCCTGCCCATAGCCAATTTTGACGATTTAAAAAAAGCCCTTAAAAAGCGTATCGACTTTTTTGACGAAAACGGATGCAGAGTTTCGGATCATGGTCTTCCTGCGGTTATTTTTGAAAAGTGTATGGAAAACGAAGCAGATGATATTTTCAAAAAAAGACTTAGCGGTGATAAAATAACCGACCTTGAAAAAAGAAAATATCAAACGGCGATCCTGGTGTTTTTGGGAAGAGAATATCACAAAAAAAACTGGGCGATGCAGCTTCACTTCGGAGTTCAGAGAGATCTTAACAAAAAGATATTTAAAGCTCTCGGCGCGGATGCCGGTATCGATGCCATATTAAACGGAGCATCCGCTTATGACCTTGGCAGATTTTTAAATGCTTTGGCAGAGACGGATGAACTTCCAAAGACCATCATCTATTCTCTTAATCCCGGGGACAATGCTTTTATAGATTCATGCATAGGATGTTTCCAGGACGGAGTTCAGATCGGAAAAGTGCAGCATGGCGCAGCCTGGTGGTTTAACGACCACAAGGCAGGAATGCTGGAACAGATGACAGGCCTTGCAAACATGGGAGTTCTCGGTAATTTCGTGGGGATGTTAACTGATTCAAGAAGCTTTCTGTCATATACAAGACATGAATATTTCAGACGTATCCTCTGTGACATGATAGGGGATATGGTGGAAAAAGGGGAGTATCCTGCCGAAGAAAAATCCCTTAAAAAGATAGTGGAAGGAATCTGCTATAATAATGCCAAAAGGTATTTTGGATTTTGATATTTAAATAATGATTATAAAGCAAAACATATATAGTACGAGGAGAATACAGATGAGTAAACCA
This sequence comes from Acetatifactor sp., assembly GCA_024695935.1. Taxonomy (GTDB): domain Bacteria; phylum Bacillota; class Clostridia; order Lachnospirales; family Lachnospiraceae; genus RGIG10340. The sequence continues at coordinate 4,741 of JAILHH010000013.1, read as the reverse complement.
AAGAAGTATATGTCGGACATCCATTTGGAGGATTACACCGAACAGTACGAGGACAGACAGGCAACCGCCGAAGATATGATCTTTGACGGTGGCAGAAAGAGAGAACTTTTAAGCGGCCAGTGGCATTATGCTGTGGATCAGTATGATACCTGCGTGCGCCAGAAGTGGTTTCTTGAAAGATATGTTGATGATAAAGGATTTACGGTTCCCGTGGACTATTCCTTTGATGAGTGGCCCATTATGGAGCTTCCCGCAAACTGGAATACAGTGAGCCCTGAATATCTGATCTATGACGGCAGCATGGTATTTACCAGAAAGTTTTCATGCGGATTTGATGAAGACGAGGAAGTTTTCCTGAAAATAGGTGCAGCAAACTACCTTTGCAGAGTATTTTTAAACGGAAAATATATCGGAATGCACAGAGGAGGTTCCACACCTGCCTATTTTAAGATCACGGATGCCTTAAATAACGGAACTGTAGGCAGTAACCGCATCCTGATCCAGGCAGACAGCACCAGAAGGCCGGAGCAGGTTCCCACAGAGAATACTGACTGGTTCAACTACGGAGGCGTATATCGCGATATAGAGTTGATCCATGTACCAAAGGTTCATATAAAAGGCTTCAAGCTTTACCTTGTTCCCGATGGTGCATTTAATAAAATAACTGTCAAGATAAAACTTTCCGAAAAGATAAATGCCACGGCGACTGTCAGGATAAAAGAGCTTGGAATAGAGAAAGAAGTAAAGATCGAAGACGGATATGGAAAAGACGTTTCCTCCGCCTCACCCGTTCTCTGGACTCCCGAAAATCCCAGACTCTATGACGCTGAGGTTGTGTGCCTGAATGACAAAGTCAGTGACAGGGTTGGTTTTAGAGAGATAAAGGTAAATGGCAGAGAAATACTGTTAAACGGGAAGCCCATCTTTTTAAGAGGAATCAGCTGCCACGAGGACAGTGTGAAAAACGGCAAGGGCCTGACCGACGAAGAGAGGATCGAGAATATAAAGCTCGCAAAAGAACTGGGCTGCAATTTCATGCGTATAGCCCATTATCCTCATCACGAGAATATGGCTAAACTTGCTGATGAACTGGGAATCCTGTTGTGGGAGGAGATCCCGGTATATTGGGCAATCAGGTTTGAGAGAGAAAAGACATATTTTGATGCTGAAAATCAGTTAAAGGAGCTCATAAAAAGAGACTTTAACAGAGCAAGCGTTATTATCTGGTCTGTAGGAAATGAAAATGCGGATACGGATGAGAGACTAGCATTTATGAGCAGGCTCGCAGAATGCGCTCATGCTGAGGATGTGACGAGACTTGTGTCTGCGGCGTGTCTTGTGGACGGAGAATTAAACAAGATAGCGGACCGCCTTGCAGACTATCTGGATGTGATAGGTATAAACGAATACTGCGGATGGTATACACCGGACTTTAGTAAGCTCCCTGAACTAATGGAAAACAGCGATCCGGATAAGCCTGTCATCATCACGGAATTCGGTGCGGATGCCATGAGAGGTCATCACGGCAGTATCTCCGACAAGGGAACGGAAGAGTGCCAGGCATATGTATATGAAAAACAGATAGAGACCCTTTCAAAGATCGATTATATAAAGGGAATGACACCCTGGATCCTGTATGATTTCAGATGCCCCAGGAGGACATCCGTTATTCAGGGTTATTACAACAGAAAAGGTCTTTTATCAGAGGACAAGACCTACAGAAAACCTGCGTTTTACGTACTTCAGAAGTTTTATCGTAAACTTATGGAATTATCATAAAACATAATGGGGCCAATCGAGGAACTGTATCAGATCTCTTCGATTGACCCTCTTTTTACGTTTGCATAGGATAGATTTATATATTTTAATGATATTGATTAAAAAAAGCTCTAGTCCAAATATAAGGCAATTTTTGCTTATAAATGGACTAGAATGGCTAAAAAACACCTGTCTAGTCCAATTATAAAGTGATAATTGCATATATTTGGACTATACGGTATAATAAGGTATGGTTAAATCTTGCATATATCGAGGGAATGATAATGAGAGTAATCGGAAGAAAAAATGAAATAAAAGAACTGAGATACTATGCCGAAACAAAAAAGTCGGAGTTGGTGTGCGTATACGGAAGACGTAGAGTAGGTAAGACGTTTCTTGTTGAACAGATATTTGGTGAATACTTTGCTTTCAGAGCAACCGGACTTGAAAAGGGAAAGACAAGAGATCAGTTAAAAGCCTTCAATGCAAGACTTATAAGTCATGGCAGTAAGGATAAAACGATTCCAATGAACTGGTTTGAAGCGTTTTCAAGACTTGAAGAAGTACTGTATAGTGAAGAGACGATTGCTTCTCCAATTGGTAAAAAGATTGTGTTTTTTGATGAATTTCCATGGTTTGATACAGCAAGGTCTGATTTTACGCTGGCATTTGAGGAATTTTGGAATAGATGCGGAACTCAGCATGGGGATTTGCTTTTCATTATTTGTGGCTCGGCAACATCTTGGATTATCGACAATGTCATAAACGATACAGGAAGCCTATATCATCGCACAACGGCACAGATATTTGTAAAACCATTTACGTTACATGAAACAGAACAATTCTTCAAGGACAGAGAATTTGATTGGTCGAGAGAACAGATAACTGAATTTCAGATGGTATTCGGCGGACTGCCTTACTTCATGGATCTTCTTAATATCAATGAAAGTTTCAGACAAAACATAGATAGACTAATGTTTAGGCAGGGTGCTTTATTGCGGAACGAGGCAAGCAGGCTCCTTGAAGCAACACTTAGAAAAAGCCCTGTCTATTCAGATATTTTGGAACTATTATCGAAGCACCGCTATGGAATGAAAAGAGCAGAATGCATGGAAATTCTCAAAGTATCCGGAAGCACGTTTACCAGAGCATTGGATAACCTTATAAAATGTGGCTATGTTATAGAATTCACACGCAATTATGAATCTAGAAATCCTGTGTATATCCAACTTATAGATCCATTTTTATTATTTCATTTCCATTTTTTGTCAAAAGGAGAAAAGCAGCTAACGTGCTATGATGACTTAGTGTCTGATATAGGTAGATATAATGATTGGAGAGGCACTGCGTTTGAAATGCTCTGTTTGATCAATGTGGGACAGATAAAAAAGTCTCTTGGAATAGCAGGCGTAAAGACCGATGTGTATCCTTGGAACTGTACTGAAAAAAATAAAAAGGCGCAGATTGATATTGTTATAGAAAGAGCAGACAATATCACAAATCTATGTGAACTGAAATATACAGATGAGCCATACAAAATGACGGATGAGGCAGATAAGGCGCTTATAAAGAAAAGAGACACATTTAAAGAAATGACCGGAACAAAACAGTCTTTGAGAATAGTCCTCATATCAGTTCATGGACTGTCAGGAACGGCTCACACAGAGCACATCTCAGAATTAATAACTCTTGATGATCTGTTTGAAGAGTAAGATACAGCATGTGCTGAGTACTAAACTTTTTTGAAAATTTAAGATCCTCAAAGTTTAACACGCTGTGAGCAAGAAATCCCCCACCTCTAAGCGAAAGCGTAGGTGGTGGGATGAATTGCGATAAACACAGCGTTTTATTGACTTTTGTATCTTATAGCATTATAATCTAATTACAAATCAGTCGTATATATCAGAAAGGTTATAAATACAATGCAATTAGATACAAATAATCATTCAGTATTCATGTTGCATTATCACCTTATCATGTGTGTGAAGTACCGCAATAAGGTGATAAATGATAAAATCTCAAATCGTCTCAAAGAGATTTTCGAGAAGATTGCCTCTACGTATAACATTACGTTAGAGGAATGGAATCATGATATTGACCATGTACATATCCTGTTTCGGGGGCAACCTAATACAGAGATAAGCAAATTTATCAATGCATATAAATCTGCAAGTAGCAGGCTTATCAAAAAAGAGTTTCCTCAGATACGCCAATCTCTTTGGAAAGAGATGTTCTGGTCGCAGAGTTTTTGTCTATTGACCACGGGCGGAGCTACAGTAGACATTATCAAGCAATACATTCAATCTCAAGGTAAGAAAGATGGCAAACAAAGCAATTAAGTACAGAGTATATCCCACAACTGAACAAAGTATTATGTTTGCTAAAACCTTTGGCTGTTGCCGTAAGGTTTATAACCTCATGCTTTCTGATAAGATTGAAGGTTATAAACTAACTGGCAAGTTTCCTACTGTCACACCTGCTAAATACAAGAAAGTTCATCCATACCTTAAAGAAGTTGACTCTCTCGCTCTTGCCAATAAACAGATGGATTTACAAGCTGCATTTCGCAATACATTTAGTAAATCTCGTAAGAAGAAAAACGGATTTCCTAAATTCAAATCTGCTAAACATAGCCGTAAGTCATACACCACAAACAATCAGAAAGGTACAGTTGCAATTATAGACGATAAATATATTAAACTTCCCAAGATCGGAAAGGTAAAAGCTGTTATACATCGTATCCCCGATGATAGTTGGGCAATTAAGTCAGCTACTGTATCACAGGAATCTGATGGTAAGTATTATATCTCTGTACTTTTTGAGTTTGAGAATGTCTTAAATTCTTATGTGGCTGATAAAACTAATGCTATTGGGTTAGACTATGCCTCTGATGGCTTATATGTAGATAACAACGGTAACGTAGGAACTAACCACAAGTATTATCGTGAGAGTCATGACAAGCTTGCTAAAGCACAGCGCAAGT
>JAILHH010000019.1 GCA_024695935.1 Acetatifactor sp. | reverse complement strand
CCGGGAAGTAAAAATGTGGATCACATCAAGGATAACTTGGACATTCTCGATTTTAAGCTTACAGATGAAGAAATGGCAGAAATCGCCAAGCTTGATAAGAATGAGAGATATTATCATAGAACAGATGAACAGCTTATTCAGTTTGCCGGTTGGAAACCGGATTTTGAAAAATAAGGTATGCCTTGTTACAAAACGAAAAAACAATCATTGCTATATGTAACCTTCTATGCTACGATAATTTCAAAGCATAGAAGGTTTTCTTTTACTCATTGCATTAATTCATTTGTCAATGAGTTTCAAACGGGCATCCGCCCGATCTGATTTCTTAACATTTCAGAAATTCCATGCTTTTAATTCCTAATAATATTTTTATAAAGGCAGGGAAACTGAAAGGAAAATCAGACTCATTGTATCTTTCGATGTGAGGAATCTTTTCTGTGACTTTTTTGGTCCTCCTGTCAGAAGAGGAGGTACCAAATGAATTTTGCGTCTCTAAAAGACGACTACGTGTTCAAAGAAGTGATATCGGATGAATACGTAAGAAAACAATTTATCAGTGATGTGATGAACATCCCCATGGAGGATATTCGTGAAGTAAGGATACGGAATTCCTTTTTGAGAAGGAGAAGAGCCAGGGAAAAAGAAGGTATTCTGGATATTGCTCTTTCACTAAATGATGATACGAAGATTGACATCGAGTTACAGATACGTCCCCATAAAGAGTGGGACAAACGCAGTTTGTTTTATCTTGCAAGAATGTATTCTGAGGATTTGAAAAGCGGCCATGATTATGGCAGGCTGAAAAAATGTGTGTCAATTACAATCCTGGATTTTGATCTGCTTTCCGGTGATGATAATCATTCTGTTTTCAAACTGAGAAATGAAAAAAAGATGGTTTATTCTGATTTGCTGGAGCTGCACGTGATAGAACTGTGTAAACCTCTTGGAAACGGTGCCGTCGATGACTGGATCCGTTTGTTTAACGTAAAGAGTCGGGAGGAATTAGAAATGATGAAAACTGAAAATGCAGGTATTCGAAGGGCAATTGAATTGATGAGAGAAATGAGCCTTTCCGGGTACCTAAGAGAAGTAGCCGAGGACAAAGAAAAGAGAAGACGAGACAGAGCCGCCGAGGATGCATATGTATTCGACAAGGGAGTTGAGAAGGGGCTTGAACAAGGAATTGAACAAGGAATTGAACAGGGTCTTGAACAAGGCTTAAAGCGAGGCCATGAACTTGGCGCCCTTGAGACGATGACAACTCAGATCTGTAATAAACTTAGGAAAGGTAAGCCAATCGAAGTTATTTCCGAGGAACTTGAAACTGATCCTGAAAAGGTCCGCAAGATATGTGAAATAGCAAAGGATTTCGCACCGGAATATGATGTGAAGGCGATCTGTGATGCCTATTGCAAACGGTAATGTAGGGTTTGGTTGTTGAGGTGTGTGGTTCGTGCGTCTAATTAATGTGGATAGTATGGAGGATTTGAATATGATGAAGATGCAAAATGCAGGTATTCGAAGGGCAATTGAATTGATGAGAGAAATGAGTCTTTTCTGGTACCTAAGAAAAGCAGCCGAGGACAAAGAAAAGAGAAGACGAGACAGAGCCGCAGAGGATGCATACGTATTCGACAAGGGATTTGAACAAGGAATTGAACAGGGTCTAAGCCTTGGGCGCAAACAAGGTTTAGAACGTGGAGTCACTGAAGTACTTATAGCGCAGATCTGTCGAAAACTTGAAAAAGGTAAGCCAATCGAAGTTATTTCCGAGGAACTTGAAACTGATCCTGAAAAGGTCCGCAAGATTTGTGAAATAGCAAAGAAATTCGCACCGGAATATGATGTGAAGGCAATATGTGCGGTATATATGGATAGATACGCAGCCTTCCGGGATAGGAATAGTAATCTGATGTAATAAATAGGAATAGCTCAGAAAGCCTTAATTTTTGGAGGGATCCCTAAAAAACGCGATATATTATCAAATTTGGGGTGAAAATATAACATTGACAGTGCAGATCATTATTGGTATATTATTTTCTAACAAATCGAAAGGAAAATCTGTGACATGAAGAATTTTTGCCTTGTCTCTAATACAGTCACTACCCAGCCCACTAAAGAAGTCAGCGGGTTTATTTCTGTATGCAAGATAAGGTCGAGTTATAAGATGAAATCTAAGTGATCGAAGATTTTTTTTATACTTTTAATCATTAAGACCTTATCAAACCATAAAAAGTTTGGTAAGGTCTATTTTTTTATATCAGGAGGGAAAAAGATGGATTTACATGATTTTGATGATGTGGCAGAAAACTATGATCTTTACTTGGAGGAAATGTACAGAAACGAAGATAACCATGCGGGATTTCTGGATTTTTATCTTGATTTTGCGAGAGAATACGGAAAAGACGGCGTTATCGACATAGCCTGCGGAACCGGGGCGGTTTTACTGTACCTTGCACAGCATGGAATAATGGCGGACGGTACGGATCTGTCAGAGGCAATGTGTCGTGTGGCAGATAAAAAGGCAAGGCAGGAAGGCTTTGATCTTAATATTTTTCCTGCGAACATGACTGATTTTAAGAGTGACAGAAAATACTCCTGCGCGATCATTGCCCGAAGCGGTTTTATGCATCTTATCACACCTGAACTGCAGAGAGCTGCGCTCATTAATATCCGTGAGAACCTGGTGGATGGCGGAATGCTGACCTTTAATACATTTGATCCGCACCCCGTCTTCCAGGCACAGCAGATGAATACAAAAGACACGGACTATTCGCTGAGACTGGAATATACGAACAAAGAAGGCAGGCGTGAGAGACTATATAATGCTATTTCCTATAATCCATATACACAGATCATGAGCGGGAATTGGAAGTTTGAAACGCTGGACGATAGCGGAGCAGTAATCGGAGAAAGGGTTCGTCCTTTGAAAATGCGTCAGACTTATCGACAGGAAATGCGGTATCTGCTGGAACTGACAGGATTTGAGACAGTAAACGTTTATGGCGGATACAACAAGGAGTCCGGGGAAGGTTCGGCGAAAAATGTTATTTGGTGCGTAAGAAAAAAAATAAGGTGAGGAGTTGATGATCATGGAAAGGAAAATTGAAACTGAGAGACTTATCTTAAGAACAGTAACTGTGGATGATGCGGAGGCAATTTTTAAGTGGGCGGCTGATCCTGATGTAAATAAATACATGATATATCCGCTGCATAAGGACATTAATGTTACCAGGGAATGGCTTAAAAGCAGAGATATAGATGGTAAGGACGAGTTTGATCTTGGATTTGTGCTCAAGGAGACAGGAGAACTTATCGGGCAAGGCGGCTTATTTTACCATGGTGATCTGGATGCCTGGTCGATTGGCTATAATCTGAGAAAAGACTACTGGGGACAGGGACTGGTACCTGAAGCCATACAGGCGATCATCGACTATGTGGATAAAGAAAAGGGTGTTCGTGCCATTGTGGGTGAGTTTGCAAAAGAAAACAGTAAGAGCAGGCGCGTAATGGAGAAACTTGGAATGACCTATTGGAAAGACGGGCAGTATTCCAAATTTGACGGAAGCGTTACTTTTGAGGCTTGCTGGTATAAAAGGGAGTACAGGTAAATGGGACATTAATTCGGAGGGTTAAGCCGGGAGACGAAGGTGATTCGGAGAAAAATTTTAACGGGGATTCACGATAAATATTAATGCAATTATATGGGGATTCGCGTGAGATTCTTGTTTGCGCTAACGGGGATTTGAGATATACTTTCAATAGAAAGAGGTGGATATAAATGGAAAAATCCATTGTTCAGCTTGTTTTGACTATATGTAATCCCGTTGCTTTTGTCAAGAATTATGTTAGAATACATATTATATTTCAATTGAATGTACCAAGATAAAAAGAAAAAGCTATGGCATTGGATAATCAACATTATTTATAGTATGATAAAGAAAAGGCAAAGGCGCCGCAAAAGGTGCTTTTGCCTTTTGTATTTTTGGAGGAAGTGTATGAAACCTATAATAGGAGTTGTGCCACTGGTAGACGAAGAAAAAAACAGTTTCTGGATGCTTCCGGGTTATATGGAAGGAGTAGAAGAAGCAGGAGGCGTCCCTATTATTCTTCCACTTACATCAGAAGAGGAAACTATTGATATGCTTTTAGGGACAGTACAAGGGATTCTCCTGACCGGAGGGCATGATGTTGAGCCATCAACTTATGGCGAAGATAAAATTCCACAGTGCGGAGCAACATGCAGGGAAAGAGACAAAATGGAGCATATCCTGCTTGGCCGGGCCCTGGGACGTGACATTCCGGTGTTGGGCGTATGCAGGGGAATCCAGTTTATAAATGTCTTTCTGGGAGGA
>JAILHH010000014.1 GCA_024695935.1 Acetatifactor sp. | reverse complement strand
GTTGTGATGCTAAAAAGATTATCAGCTGGATAAGGGATGAAGAGGTCTTTCATAAGTGGGGCGGGGACCATTTTGGATCATATCCTATTAACGCGGAGATAATAAATAACAAATATTTGAACGAGAACGGTGATTGCAAAGAGGAAGATAACTTCTATCCTTGGATTGCATTTACTGATGAGGATGGTGTTATCGGGCATTTTATCATGAGATATATTCATGGGGATAACAAAGTACTACGTTTTGGCTGGGTAATAGTTGATGACTCCATCAGAGGAAAAGGTTATGGAACAAGCATGCTTCGTACAGGGCTTGATTATGCTTTTAATATCCTGGGAGTTCATACTGTAACCATTGGTGTATTTGAACATAATGATATAGCTCATAGCTGTTATAAAAAAGTTGGCTTTGTTGACAAAGAAATTGTTCCCCATGAGAGAGACAATATTATTGAAATGGCAATAACAAAAGAGGAATATAACAGAAGATGGAAGCGTTGAATTTATGCTTACCGGATATGCATGAGCGAGATAAGATATTATGAAGCAGATGAAAACAAGAGATGAAGTATTAAAATATGGGCTTTCTTTTCCGGATACATATCAGGATGCCCCGTTTCACGATCAAAACTGGCAGCTTGTCAGATACAAGGGGAATCGGAAAGCATTTCTATGGACATATGAAAAAGACGGCTACATCAATCTGAATGTAAAGACCGATCCTGAGAAAGCATTTTTTTGGCGTCAGATCCACAAGTCAGTTATTCCGGGGTATCATCAAAACAAGGAACACTGGAATACGATCATTTTGGATGGCAGTGTTCCGGATGAAGATATCAGACTTATGATCGCCGAGAGTTATGATCTGATAAGCGACAGCCCGGCGAAGAGAATATATGAAGCGGTAAAGAAAATACCTTTCGGCATGGTTGCCACATATTCCCAGGTGGCTGAGATCGCAGGAGATAAAAAGATGGCAAGAGCAGTGGGAAATGCCCTTCACAAAAATCCTGATCCTGACAATGTTCCCTGTTACCGCGTTGTGAATGCAAAAGGGGAACTTGCCGGAGAATTTGCTTTCGGTGGACTCAGAGCGCAGGCAAAGCTTCTGAAAGCGGAAGGGGTAACAGTTATAGACGGGAAGGTTGATCTTAATATTTTTCAGTGGAAAAACTGACTCTGCACAGAACTAAAACCCGCAGGGATCAGCACTTGAATCAAGATTTAGTATTGACTTAATCGCCTGCCCGTGATATATTTCAAAAAGTAATAAAAATTCTAGAGGAAAGAGAGGTAATCATAATGCGTGTTGAAAAATTTGAGATTGTAATTGCAGATAGTATGATGACCTCGGTTTATGCCTTTTAATCCATCCATGGATAAAATATATTTGGCTTTTGACCGTGGCTTATCTGTCACGGTTTTCTTTTGCCCTATTCGAGCTTAAATTCCGTTTAAAAAGGTCTCCATACTATTAAGTGTTTGTAAATTCATCATATGTATAAATAAGGAGACAAAAAATTGAATAATATAATTATCAGAAAAGAAACAAAAGAAGACTATTATGCTACAGAACTAATGACAATGCGCGCTTTTTGGAATATACACGGCCCGGGATGTAATGAACATCTGACGGTAAATAAACTTCGAAGCGCAGAGGAATATCTGCCGGAACTAAGCCGTGTCGCAGAACTTGACGGAAAAATCGTAGGAGCTATTTTTTATTCAAAGTCAAAGGTGGTAGATGGGGATAAAGAACACGAGGTTTTGACCTTTGGGCCCCTTGCTGTGGAACCGACATATTTCAGTATGGGAATAGGCTCACTTTTGCTAAAAGAAACGCTGACACTGGCCGGAGAAGCCGGATATAAGGGCATAGTGATCTGTGGCGAGCCGGAATATTATCCGAAGCACGGGTTTGTGACCTGTGATCATTTTGATATCCATCATCCTGCATTTGGAAATGCCGATGCCTTTATGGCATTTCCGTTGAATGAAGGTTTTGAAGATATTCATGGATATTTCTATGAGGCCCCTGTCTTTGAGGAGTGTGAGGATGAAGAGGAAATAATAGAATTCACAAAGGGTTTTCCATATTACAAGCCGTTAAAGTTTTCGTGCCAGTGGCTTCATGTTGAAAAACTTGGAAGGATCTCGGAAGTTAACAAAAATAGTTACAAGATCAGGTTCTGGGAACAGGAGATACAGGCGAAGTTAAAGGGAAACTTTTATGAAGAGGATTCCGAAAAACTGCCGGTTGTAGGCGATTATGTGACATTTTTATATAACAGGCAAGGAGATTCATTGATCCTCTCAGTCTGTGAGAGAAAAAGTTTCCTGCAAAGGCCGGATCAGGCAAAGACCGGAGTTATGCAATATATGGCAGCCAATGTGGATTACCTGTTTATCGTCACATCCCTCAATGAAGATTACAGCTATAACCGTATAGCGAGATACGTTAGCATTGCCACCGGTGGCGGAGCGATACCTGTCGTGATCCTTACAAAATCCGATCTTTGCACAAATCCCGGAAGGTATGTGCGGGAAGTGGAGCAGATTTCAGACAAAGTGCGTGCCCATGCCATTTCTTCCATCTACGGCATCGGACTGGATGAACTGAAAGAATACATGACGTCCGGATCAACCATATGCCTGATGGGTTCTTCGGGAGCGGGTAAATCAACCCTCATCAATTCAATTACAGGTGAAGAGATCATGAAAACATCAAAGATCCGAGAAGATGATGACAAGGGCAGGCACACAACCACATACAGGAAACTCATCGAACTTTCAAACGGTGTAACCATAATAGATACTCCGGGCATGCGTGAAGTCGGCATGGCGAATGTACAGGATGGCATCGATGAGACATTTTCCGATATTGTGGAACTTATGAGCAGATGCAGGTTCAGCAATTGCAGACATGATACGGAGCCGGGATGCGCCATAAAAGCAGCCATTGCAAGCGGTGAGTTATCTGAAAAAAGATATGAGTTGTATAAAAATCTTGGCAAGGAAAATACCAGAAATTATGCCATGAAAAAAGAGATATCCAAATGGGCAAAAGCCTATAAAAAGAACAACAAGAGAAATATGTGGGATTAATGGGATGTATCCCGGACAGGAGTTTTTTCAAAATAATCCAATCTATTGTAAAATCGTCACCTTGTTCCTTAACATTATGAAGGTTAAACTTAAAATGTCGTGTTACTTATCATTAATGTACATGACAGGGGCAAATAGAGTTGTAGTGTTAAGGAGGAGAAGATGTTACACAAAATCAAAATGAGGAGGCTGACAGGCAGAATAGTGTCAGGCGTACTCGCAGCTTTAACGGCAGTAGTTATGATGCCGTCTTTTGATGTTGGGGTATCAAGGGTTTATGCGGCAGAGAATGATCCCTATGCCGTATCTGTCGGAAGAATGGTTTATGCCAGCTCTTCTGCAGCTAACAGTGACCCTTCATCGGCAGTGGACGGTTCTACCAACACCAGATGGGAGAGTTCCTGGGACAATACATCCGAATGGATGTATGTGGACTTGGGAAAGGTTACTGCGATCACCGGAGTAAACCTCTATTGGGAAGGGGCATTCGCAAAAGCCTACAATATCCAGGTATCAAATGATGAGATGAACTGGTCAGAGGTTTACAGCACCACTGACAGTAATGGTGGAAACGAGAAGCTTAATATCAATACATCCGCAAGATACGTGCGTATCAATATGATCGAAAAGCAGCTTCCTGCATACGGTTATTCACTTTACGAATTCGAAATAATGGGACTTGACGGCCTGACCAAGAGACCCGTAGATTACGGAACAAATCTTGCACTCAATAAAAATGTCACTGTATCGTCTCTAAGAGACGCATGGTGGATGTACAATAACGGCGTCATCGATCAGACATCGGTTCTTGCAAAGAATGCGGTGGACGGTCAGGATAACACGCATTGGACATCGGGAGAGAGGGATGATCAGTGGATCACTGTGGATCTTGGAAGAAATTATACATTGGGACGTGTGATCATCGACTGGGAATCGGATGCAGGAAAGATATACGATATCCAGGTATCCACAGACGGTAACAATTTTACCACGATCTACAGGCAGACAAGGGGTCATGCTTTTGAAAAAGCCAATATACCTCTCTATGCAACAGCCAGATATGTGAGAATGTACGGCTACACCAGAGTTGAAGCCGGCAGCGGATTCTCCATAAAGGAATTCAAGGTTTATGAATACAAAAACGGTGATGCAAGGCCAAATTACAGTATTCCCGAGCTTCCAAAGTCGCGTATCAAACAGTATAAAAAGGGAAATCTTATCAGCAACGATATGTATCTGGAGCAGGCAAAGCTTCCCGTATATATTGATGAGAGTTTAAAGGCTCCCATCGACAGTAATGACTGGTGGCAGTCATCACTCATTAACCGCTTTGGAAATCCCATGAGTACACTGCCCTTTAAGACCAGGTTCACACCTCAGGGGCTTTCTGTGATAACTACCACTGAAGGGTGGCTTCCCACCATGGGACCCACGGATGTAAATGTTTCCGTAAATACTGAAACAGCAGTGGATCTTTATGTGATCCCTGAAAATCTGGACAGCATTTCATCCTATGACAAGGTGTTAGGATACAGTGATTACTCTGTGACACTGGGACTTTTCGACGAAGATCATCAGGCAATGAAGGCCACCTTTGTAAAGGGTTCACCCTATATCTTTACAGAGTTTGGAAGCACAAGGACCGTTTATATCTCCGCACCAAATCTTACAGAAATTTATAACGGAGCCGGAAATTCGATCCTTACAAACAATCAGGATTCTGTTACCGCCGATCATATCGGAATCAGGGTAGTGGATGATGATAACAAGAACAAGACAAAGACAAGCGAGACAAACTATTGTCTCACAGTTCCTCAGGGCACGGTTTTTGCAAAGATCGGAAATTATATAAAGATCACCTTCCCCGGGGACAACGGATATATGTCCATCGGTACCATGACAGGAAAGGGTCAGATAGAGACATTCTATTCACACGGTTATGCATTCCCTGTGGATACAAGTGTTACCTATGATTATAACGAGAGCCTTGCAGAGGTTAAGACTTTCTATCAGGTTACAACCAATCTTAAGAGAGCCGGATTTTCAAACGAGACGATCCAGTGTCTGCTCCCACATCAGTGGAAGCATTCCTCTGATGACAACGGTTCATTTGCAACCTATACCTCAGTCAGAGGAGATATGAAGGCCATTGCAAAGAACCGGTTTGAGACTTCGGCAATATTTGCCGGTCTTGTTCCCACATTTGCTATGCCGAAAAATGGGGAATTCGATATAAACGCACTTCGTTCATATCTGGGACTCTTGGAAGATGCCACAAAGGATTTAAATCCTGCGGGTGACGCTTATTGGGAAGGAAAAAATCTCCATCCGCTGGGAATGGGCGTACTCATGGCAGATCAGATCGGGGACAGTGAACTTAGAGATGTATTCCTGTCAAGGATGAAAAATATCCTCGTAAACTGGTTCACATATGACGGACCAAGCGATATCAGTTACTTTATCTACAATGAGAACTGGGGAACACTGTTTTATAAAAACAGTGAATTTGGTGCAAATACAGCGATCTGTGATCATCATTTCACATACGGATATTTCATGTTTGCGGCAACAGTACTTGCGGCATATGATGACGGATTTTATAACGACTACAAAGACATGATAGAGCTCATGATCAGAGATTATGCAAATCCCTCCGATACGGACAGCGAATATTGCAGGTTCAGAGCTTATGATCTCTATGAAGGTCATTCCTGGGCAGGAGGATATGCGGACAATGATTCCGGAAACAATCAGGAATCGGCATCCGAGTCACTCTTTAGCTGGGTAAGTATGTATTTGTGGGGTGTTCTCACTGAAAATGATACATACAGAGATGCGGGTGCATTCGGATTTACCACCGAGATGGAGGCGGTAGAGCAGTACTGGTTTGATTATGACAGGGACAACTGGATAAATGACTGGCCTTACGAAGTGGTGGGTCAGGTATATGGAAGCATCAATTTCTACGGTACTTTCTTTGGAGGTCAGCCGCTTTATGTATATGGAATCCAGTGGCTTCCAATCTCAGAGTATCTGACTTATTACGGCATGAATCAGGGAAGATGTGCTGAAATCTATGCAGGTCTAGAAGCCGATACGGATATAGCAAAGGCAAAGGCCGCACAGGCAGCAAGAAATGAGGGAAAGAGCGAGGCAGAGATCGACAGGATGCTCAGAGAATATGCACACCAGGATACGGGTTGGCAGCATATAACATGGCCTTTCCTGTCTCAGACTAATCCCGGCAGAGCCCTTAATCTCTTTAATGCACACGCTGCGGAAGTTCAAAAGACCGATACCGCAAACACATATTGGTTTATTAATGCCATGACAGAGCTTGGCGTTAAGACCACGGATATCATAGCAACCGGAGATCTCTCGGCAACCGTTTATAACAAAAACGGAAAATATACCGCAGTTGTATGGAATCCCACAAATGCAGCAAAGACCGTCAATTTCAAAGTAAACGGAAACGACATTGGAAAAGCCACAGTGGGTGGAAAGAAGCTTGTAAGCTTTGAAGTGTTTAAGGACAGAAACTTTGATATCAATCTTACTGATTCTAACGAGGCCCCTGAGCCCACTCCCGTAAGCGGTGACAAGGCAGTTGCATCCTCATCGGAAAATGTGGGTGTAGGACCGGACATGGCTTTTGACCGGAATCAGGGAACCCGCTGGTCATCTGCATTTACTGACGATGAGTGGATTTACATTGACCTTGGAAGTGAAAAGTCAGTAAACAAAGTGATCCTTGACTGGGAAGCCGCATATGCTTCTGCTTACAGGATAGAGGTTTCAAATGATGCATCTTCATGGCAGAAAGTTTATGAAGTTTCTGACGGTGACGGAGGAATCGATGAGATCACATTTAATGCAGTAAACTGCAGATATGTAAAGATGCAGGGCATCAGGAGAGCTCTTCCCTATGGATACTCTCTCTGGGAGATGGAAGTGGTGGAAGGAACTCAAAACGGAGGTGGCAATACCGGTTCTCCCATAGTGTCAAATGAAAACCTTGCTAAGGGTAAGGAAGTATTTGCTTCAGGTGAAGAGAGCATTGGAACTGCAGCATCAAATGCGGTTGACGGAGATGAAGGCACCAGATGGTCCTCGGATTTTTCCGACAATGCAAGTATCACGGTTGATCTTGGGACCGAATACATTGTAAGTGAAGCAGTACTTAAATGGGAGGCAGCTTTTGGCAAAAGATATCGCATCGAGACTTCAAATGACGGCATAAACTTTGATGTTGCCGCAACAGTGGATGATTCGGACGGCGGTGAGGACATTGTCAGATTTGATGCAAGAAGCGCCAGATATGTAAGACTTCAGGGCGTCGAGAGAGCGCTTCCCTACGGTTATTCCCTCTGGGAGATGGAAATCTATTCCGGAGCATCAACCCCTGACAAAGAGGGGGAAGGAAACGGACCCGGACAGGGCGATACAAAGGAAATCGTAAAGCTTCATATCGCAGGGGCTGATGCCTCCGGTGAAGAGAATATCGGTACACCGGTAAGTAATGCCATCGATGGAGATGCCGGAACGAGATGGGCTTCAGATTTTTCCGATGATGCATGGATCATATTTGACCTTGGAGAAGTCCATACGGTTTCGGAAGTGATACTTAAATGGGAAAATGCCTACGGTGAGAGCTATGATATTTATGTTTCAAATGACGGAAACGCATTTACACAAATAAAGGGCCTTACAGGTATGACAGGCGGTGTAGATAACGTTACATTTGATGAGACAGAGGCAAGGTTTGTAAAGATCCAGGGTGTAAAGAGAGCACTTCCCTATGGTTATTCCCTCTGGGAAGCAGAGATCATGGGCAGATAAATAAATATATGCCACGATGAAGGATGGGCAGAGGATAGAAAATCATATCTTCTGTCCATTTGTATATTTTAGGGATAATTATTAGAAAATGATAAAAAATTAACGAATATAATTGACAATTTATGTTTTCATGAGAATTCTGCTATGTTATAATATCATTAAAGTTTATTAGACAATACGATAGAATATATGCAGGAGGGTCATAATGAAAAAAATATCTTTAAAGACAAAGATTGTTGGTATCATGGCTATACTTTTTGCGGCAAGTATATCAATAATCCTTGCTCTTACCGTGCGAGTGGCAAAGGGCAGGATCGCAGACGCATTGGTAGAACAGTTTGTAAATGAGGATAAGCAGGTGGCTCGCCAGGCTGAGATAATTCTTGAGAGGGGAGGGACGGTTGACGATCTGCAGGTCTTTGTAAATGATCTGATCGCATCAAACCCCGATTTTGCCTATGCCGTGGTTATCGATACCACCGTTACAGCAATAGCTCATTCAGATGAACAAAAGATTGGAAAGAACTATTCCGATGATGTCACCTACACGGTTCCTGCTTGTCAAAAGGGAGATATCAAGACCAGCCAGTTCTGGGCGGATGTGCAGAATGCCTGGACCTATGATGTAATGTATCCTATTTACCTAGACGGTCAGCTCTACGCATCCATGGATGTGGGAATATATAACACGGTTGTAGATTCCGTGGTTACCGGAGTCCGTACTGCCACCATTCCTTTGGCAGTTATCTTTATCGTTGTCATAGCGATCCTGGTATTTATATTCGTTAAATTGATGTTTAGAGAGTTCAATACCCTCATCAATTTCTGTGATGAGATATCAAAGGGAAATCTTAAGGTATGGCTTCCGGACAAGCTTGTTGCCAGAAAAGATGAGATCGGACGAATCGTAGAAGCCATGATCAATATGCGTGACAATCTGGGAAAACTTTTGAATACCACCACGCAAAACTCCCTTGAGATCGCGGACATTGCAGAAAAGCTGGCTGTCACAGCCGATGATACAAAGGTAAAATCCGCAAATATCGTGGAGAGATCGACCGATGTATCCGGAAGCACCAAGAATCAGTCGGAACTCACAAAGATCAATGCCACCATGGTGGAAGAGATCACAAAAGGAATGGAAAACATTGCGGAGAGTATCGAGCATGTGACGGATGAATCCCATCTGACAGTAAGCGATGCGGAAAAAGGAAACAAGCAGCTTAAGGAAGCTGTAAACCAGATGAACGTAATAGAGGAGCATGTCTCTGTCACATACAAAAAGATGCTTGAACTCGCGGATATGTCCAATACTATAGAAGAAGTCGTAAAACTTATAGCAGACATCTCCGGCCAGACAAATCTCCTTGCACTCAATGCTTCCATAGAGGCAGCCCGTGCCGGCGAACAGGGTAAGGGATTTGCGGTAGTAGCTGAGGAGGTTGGAAAACTTGCTGACGAGTCCGGAGAAGCTACGAAGAAGATCGGAGATATCATTAGCGATATTCACAACAGTATCCAGGAGTCCGTAAGTCTCATGGATGAGGGTAACAGATCCGTTGAACTTGGTATCGACCTCACAAAGAAGGCGCAGGAATTCTTTGACGGAATCAAGGAACGTATTGACAATGTGACAAATGATATCACAAGCGTTGCCGCAGTTACGGAGCAGGTGTCCGCAAATACTTCAAATCTGTGCAATTCAATGGAGCAGATCTCGGATCTTGCAGAGACCATAAGCAGCAGCACCGAGGAGGTTACGGGTCTTGCTACAGTACAGGAGGATATGATGGACGGAATCCTCACAAATGTAAATTCTCTTCAGTCACTTACAGATGATCTGAAGGGAGTTCTCGCTACATTTACATTATAAAAGAATAAGCGGACGGCTCTGCAATAAAAATGCAGGGCTGTCTTTTGTTTACCGGGATAATTTTTGCAAAAAATGGTATTTCACCTCTAAAGTTATTTGGGGTGATGACGATATATAAGCGGTGCCGCGTGAATATTTTATTTTGTGGTGCTAATCATATTAAAGGATAGTACAATGTAATCGGAACGTTAACCCAGGGAATAATTTGCTGTTCCCATACTCACAAGTGGAGAGATTTATGCAGTTTATTCAGACCCATCAGTTAAACATTATGCTGGTTTTAAGCGGTATTTGCGGAATGCTTGCCCTTCTCAGTCTTTTGACGGAGTCATTGACCATAAAGAGAAGGATCGCTTTGTTTTTACTTGGAACAGGATCTATGATCCTTCTTTTGGCAGACAGGTGCGCCTATATTTTCAGGGGTGATACCTCAAACCTTGGTTTTATCATGGTGAGGCTCAGTAATTTCCTGGTTTTCTTTTTATTATTGTTTGTTCTGTTTTCCTACAGCCTGTATCTGGAGGATGTGCTGAGTGTGGAGGCGGGAGTTAAGGATGCACCGAAGCTTTTATTGTTTTCAAAGATCTGTATCCTGATCGCTGTATTAATGTTAGTGATATCTCAGTTTTGCGATTTCTATTATTATTTTGACGAGAACAATATTTATCACAGGGCAGACGGATTTATATTATGTTATTCATTACCGCTTATCGTGATGGTGTCACATTTGATCATCATATATAATAATTTCAGATCGGACAGAAGACTATTGAGGACAACGCTTATACTCTTTTCCGTTATTCCCATGGTCACATCCGTTTTGCAGATAATGATCTATGGAATATCCATTACAAACATGACTTTGGCGGGTCTTGTGTTTGTATTATTTACAGTGACTGTCAGGGATCTGAATTCCATGATGATAAAAAGTCACAAGCGTGAGGTAAAGCTCTTAAAGGAAGAGCAGGGTCATATTCAGCAGATGCTGGAGCAGACCACATCCGCCCTTGCGGAAGCCATAGATGCAAAGGATGAATACACACACGGTCATTCAAGGAGGGTGGCGGAATATTCTGACATGATAGCAAAAAAACTCGGAAAGACCGGTGAGGAGTGCAGGGATATCTATCTTGCGGCGCTCCTTCATGATGTGGGAAAGATCGGAATTCCGGATGATATAATTAACAAGACCGATAAACTAAGTGAGAGGGAATTTTCCCTTATAAAGTCCCATCCTGTGATTGGCAGCAATATCCTTGAGAGGATCACCATGTCCCCGAAACTAAGGGACGGTGCATTGTATCACCATGAGAGGTACGACGGTTTAGGTTATCCGAACGGGATCTTAGGAAAAGACATTCCGGAGGTGGCCCGCATAATAGCCGTTGCCGATGCATATGATACAATGACTTCAAAGAGAAATTACAGGGACTGCATGCCTCAAAAGACCGTCAGAGAAGAACTGGTAAAAGGAAAGGGCACCCAGTTCGATCCAGAGATCGCAGACGTGATGATAAAACTGGTGGACAGAGATACGGATTATACCATGCGCCAGGAGACATTTTCCGAGTGCAAGATGATCGCTGTAAGTTAGTTCGAATTTTAAACCAAAGAATATTACATGATTTAAATAGGGCAAAAACGCATTAACGTTTACCTGAAAAAAGCGGAGGACACATTTAAAATGTGTCCTCTTTTTTGTGGAATAGTGCACCAAAACCGTATTGTTTAGAAGACGGAAAATTTTTAAAATAGAAAAGGTAGAGCGCTATGGACCAAAGAGAAGGGGTCCTGTCTACAGAAAGTGAGGAGTTATATGAAAGGTTGGTTACGAAAACTGGGGGCAGCATTACTTGCCGTAATGCTGATCGTGGGAAGCTACGAACTGCCTGCAAAGGCTGCCGTGGTGGACACAAATTTTGACTATACCATCGAGTATAGCGGATCAGGAATGAATCTTTCCTGGACAGGGGTGTCAGGGGCCACATCCTATTCGATTTCCAGAGCATCATCCAGATACGGTACATATACGGATCTTGGAGAGGTTACGGGAACCACATTCAGGGATAACAATCCCAATTCAAAGAAGTATTCAAATTATTACAAGGTAGTGGCACGTAAAAACGGTGCAGAATTAAAGACACAGTATATGTCGCTTGAAAATTATACTTTTGGCGACAACATGATATTCTTTTCCGAGGACGATGCCACATCAGCCATCAATTCCACAGTGGCTGAGGTTTACGAGGAGCAGGGTAATTCACAGTTTGGCACAGGCCGATATGCTCTTATGTTCAAGCCGGGCGATTACACGGATACAGATGACTTTAATGTAGGTTTTTATACACAGATCGCAGGTCTTGGCAAGGTTCCCACGGACGTGAGACTTGCAAATGCCAGCACACCTGCGTTTCTTGCAGATAACAATGCCACATGTAATTTCTGGCGATCCATCGAAAATGTGGCTATCATCGATCTTGACAACAATTCGGATCCATATTTCGGATTCCAGTGGGCAGTTTCTCAGGCGGCTCCCGCCAGAAGACTTTATGTTGAGAGAAATGCCGTATTTGACTGGTGGTACGGATGGGCATCCGGCGGATATGCTGCTGACAGCATGTTCTTAAAGGACGCAGGTTCATATTCACAGCAGCAGTATTACATGAGAAATTCATCCATCGGCGGAAACGCTTACGGAGTAAACTGGAACTTTGTTCTCCAGGGTGTAAACGGCGGTAACTTAAATACCACTCAGGAGCTTCTTGGTGGAAACGGTACATCTGACTGGGCAAGCGGCGGAAAGACAACGCAGCTTACCAATTCTCCCGTTATCAAGGAGAAGCCTTTCCTGTACCTTGACGGCGATGAATACAAGGTATTCGTTCCCGCGCTCAGAAGAAATGCAAGAGGTACCAGCTGGACTGTAAACAACATGGGTCAGGGTGAATCCCTTGCTCTTGATACATTCTATGTCGCAAAAGAGGGTGACAGCGCGGCAATCATAAACGCAGCTCTTGATGCAGGCAAAAATATCCTGTTCACTCCGGGCGTTTATTATGCTGAGGAGCCCATCAGGGTTACAAAACCTGACACTGTAGTCCTTGGCTACGGTATGGCTACCATTATCCCTGAAAACGATCAGGCTGCAATGTGGGTAGAGGATGCCGACGGCATCAGTGTTTCAGGTCTTATCTTTGATGCTTCAAGTCACTCAACGGTGCTTTTGCAGGTGGGAAATGAAGATGCAAACAAAGATCACTCCGCAAATCCCATATTACTTGCGGATCTGTTCTTCAGAGTAGGCGGAGTATACAACGGTGTGGCTTCTGCTGATATGTGTCTTGTTATCAACAGTGACGATGTGATCGGAGATCATTTCTGGATCTGGAGAGCCGATCACGGTGACGGCGTTGCATGGAATGAGAATGTAGCATTAAACGGTCTTGTGGTAAACGGTGATGATGTCACTGTATACGGTCTCTTTAATGAGCATTTCGAGGAATATTCAACACTGTGGCTCGGAAACGGTGGAAGATGCTATTTCTATCAGTATGAGACACCCTACGATGTGGTTGATCAGAATCAGTGGAAGAGCCATAACGGTGAAAAGAACGGTTATGCAGGTTACAAGGTTGGAAACAATGTAGATTCTCATTATGTTGTAGGCCTTGACCTCTACGAAGTATTTATCAATACCAACGGTGCGGAGTGCAGACTTGACACTGCCATCGAAATACCCAATAAACCCGGTGTTATCGTAGAAAATGCTATGGTAAATACCTTCAGCAACACTTCAGTTGTGGGCGGTATCCAGTCCATCGTAAACGGAACGGGCAGCGGAGAGCGTCCCGGTGTTATGACAACACCCGGAATCGTAAGTGCGGTTAACGGTGTGACCACCATCAGACCAAACAGTGCAAACGGTGACACATATCATACAGTAAACAGTGTGCAGCCTGCGGATGAGACATTTACAGGCAAGGGAGGAATTTATTATACATACGATGCAGGTACAACTCCTATTCCGGAACCTGTAGTCGAAAAACTCACTGTATCTTCTGTATCAGCGTCAACAGAGCTTCAGCCTGCAGCAAATGCGGTTGATGGAAACAAGGGCTCAAGATGGGAGTCTGTTCAGGGCGTTGACAACCAGTGGATCACAGCGGATCTTGGCAGCGTAAAGAGTGTCAGCAAAGTGGTCATCGACTGGGAGACCGCAGCCGGCAAGGAATATGTGATTCAGACATCCGTAAACGGTACCGACTGGACAACGGTTGCAACCGTTAATGACGGTAAAAACGGAGAGGATAGAGAAATACCCTTTAATAGTGTAAATGCCAGATATGTCAGAATGTTTGGTACAAAGAGAACAACCCAGTGGGGCTATTCCATCTTTGAGTTTGATATCTATGGATCAGGTGCCGGAAATGTAAATCCGGATCCCATTGATCCCCCTGTTGATCCCGGAGCAGAGATCCCTGACAGGGTAGAAGGAGACTTCGATATCATTGCACCTTTGCATAAGTCAGTTAATGCTGCAGGTCTCATAGATATCAAGTGGGCTTCTGCAGGAGCTAATGTAAGAGATTATACGGTTTATGTAAACGGACAGGCAGTGGGAACCACAACAGATCTGTCATTTGAGTATTATACAACTCAGGTTAAGTACTTTACCGTAACTGTAAGAGCAACATTTAATGATGGCACTACAGCCGATTCAGACACAGTTATATTCGGTATTACAAAGAAAGGTCTCGGACTTGCAACAGATATGGGTGAAAACCTGGATCTGGAAGCTATGGGCCTTGGATGGTATTACAACTGGAGCGAGACACCCAGTCCTGAAGCCCAGTACAGAAATACTGAGTTCGTTCCCATGATGTGGAAGGAGACCAATGCAAATACCGCATCTAACAGGATCCAGGCTCTGGTGGATCAGGGATACAAATATGTACTTACATTCAATGAGCCTGAATATCCCGATCAGTGTAACATGTCTGTGGATGAAGTGTTCGATGTATTTAAGGGCTGTCAGAATGACAATATCCTGATCAGTGCACCTACCACAGCTTTATGGCCTCAGGTTTCAGAAGACTGGTTCCAGCCTTTTATGCAGAGACTTGAAGCAACACCAAATATGGACTACGACTTTATCGCCATCCACTGTTATCCCGAAGACTTCGGCGGCGTGGCAATGGCTGACTGGTTTATTGAAAATGTTATCGATTATACATGGGAGCATTACCACAAGCCTATCTGGATCACAGAGTTTTCTACTCACGGTCAGTGGGTAACAGCAACCGGCAACAACGGAACAAAGGAGTTCTGGGAAGCTGTGATGCCCATGCTTGATGAAAGAGAATATGTGGTAAGATATGCAGGATTCGACTTTGATGATGATAACTACGGACTTTGGAGATATGCGACAGGAGCTCTTACTCCTGCAGGTGTGGCATACAGAGACAACGGTAACCCCGTATATGACGGTGTGGTTTACACACTTCCCGCAGGCAATCCTTCAAACGGAAACGGCGGCAACCAGGGTGGAAACCAGGGTGGTAATACAGGCGATGTTGTAAAACTGAATGCTACAGCCACAGCATCAAATGAGTTCCAGCCTGCATCAAGAGCAGTTGACGGAGACCTCGGAACCAGATGGGAGACAGAGTTTGGTATCGATGATCAGTGGATCAGACTTGACCTGGGCGCTGTAAAGAGCGTAAGCGGTGTGAAGGTTGTATGGGAAACCGCGGCCGGAAAAGAGTACAAGATCCAGACGTCAACAGACGGTTCGGTCTGGAGTGATGCAGTGATCGTAACAGACGGCAGCAATGGTGCAACTCTTGAGAGGACCTTTAATGCAGTGGATGCTCGTTTCGTCAGAATGTTTGGTACAAAGAGAACTACAGGATATGGATACTCGATATTCGAGTTTGAAGTATATGGCGTCGATTCCGTTTCAGGCGGCGGCGCTGGCGGTGGAACTGATACCGGTAATAATTCAGGAAGTGAACCCCCTTATTCACCCGATGCAGTTATTCTAACCCCTCAAACGGTGTCAGCTTCCACTGAGTATCAATCTGCAGGAAATGCCTTTGACAATAACTACGGCAGCAGATGGGAGTCAGATCATGGGCTTGACGATCAGTGGCTCTGCGCAGATCTTGGCACTGCAAAAACGGTGAGCAAGGTTGAGATTGCCTGGGAGACAGCAGCTGCAAGAAATTATTCTGTACAGGTTTCAACAGATGGTACACATTGGGATGATGTGGCTACCGTGACTGACGGAGCAAACGCAGAGACAAGAGTTCTTGAGTTTGATGCCGTTTCGGCAAGATATGTCAGAATCTTTGGTACCACCAGAACAACCCAGTACGGTTATTCAATCTACGAATTAAAAGTATTCGGATATTAATAAGTGATTAAGTCCTGGCGGATTTATCAATATAAAAAGGGCGATGGATCAGATTCCATCGCCTTTTTTCTTGTATTCCATGGGGGACATACCCTTTATTTTTTTAAATACTCTTGAAAAATATTTTTCATCGTTGTAACCGACTTTATATGCCACCTCATAGGTTTTCAGGTTATTTTGAAGCAGATATGAACAGGCCTTTTCAACTCTTACTTTATTCAGATAATCGATAAAGCCCATATTCAGGTTTTGCTTAAACAAAGTGGAGAGGTATCCCTGGGAAATGCCAAGCTTAGTTGCGATATATTCCTGTGTGATGGAATCACTGAAATGATCGTTTATGATCCTGACGGCATCACTGACATATGTATTTACATTTTCAAGTTTCGGTGTGAGGGGCTCGTTTTTTTCCAGGGGACCTATTGCTTCATCTACCACCCGGTTTATGGTATCTAAGATCTCGGCGGCGCGAATGGGTTTTAGTACATATTCACGGGCTCCTAAATGCAGTGCCTGTTGGGCATAGGTAAAATCCTCGTGACAGCTTAGTATTATAGTGGTGGGCAGTAAGCCCACCTTTCTGGCTTCCCTCATGACTTCGATTCCGTTTTTCTTTGGGATCTGGATGTCAAGGAGCATTACATCCGGGTTATATTTTATGATCTCATCCAAAGCTTCATCACCGTTTGAAGCAGTATATACATTTTCAAATCTGTCGGTGTGAAGGCGGATATATTTTGCCATGCCTTCTCTGATATTGTTTTCATCATCAACGATCAGTATTTTCATAAATACTTCCTTTCAGGGGAATAAACAGCATTACGGTTGTTCCCTTATCTTTAGTGCTTTCTATATTCAGTGAATAGTCGTCCTTGTACAGGATCTCAAGGCGTTCTTTTATATTCTTAATGGCAAAATGGCCTACTCGCTCAGCTCTGTACTGCCTTGAGTCTTCCTTAAACAGATTTCCCAGTTCCTCATCGCTCATACCTGCTCCGTTGTCTTTTATCTCAAAGAATAACTTTGAAACGGCAATGGAAGCGGTGACAGTGAGAGTGAAATCTTCCTGTCCTTTTTCGAAACCGTGAACCACGGCATTTTCCACAAAAGGCTGTAATATCAGCTTGGGGATGGATTCTTTTAATACATTTTCATCAATCTTAAAATCATAGTGGAGATTTAAGCCAAAGCGCATCTGCTGTATCTGAAGATATCTTTTCAGCATTTCGCATTCTGTCTCAACGGTTGTGTAGCGTTCTCCACCGCCGAGTACCAGGCGGAACAGATCAGACAATGCCAGAATGTCCTCGGCAATCTCATCATTTCCCGTATCAATGACCCTCCAGTACAGGGAGTCCAAAGTATTATACAAAAAGTGAGGATTTATCTGGGCTGACAGGGTAGCGATCTCACTTTCTTTTTCCTTGAGAGTCAGGATATAGTTTTTGTTTATCAGTTCCTTCATTCCGGAAACCATGTCATTAAAGGTCTCTGACACTTTACCAATCTCGTCCTTACTGGTCACTGGGATCTTCAGATCAAGGTTTCCTTCCTTGAATTCATCCATTCCTTTTGTAAGGATAGTAAGGGGTTTAAAGATATTGTTGGTGATGATCATCAGTACCGGGAGCATACCCAGAAGTATTCCCAAAAGCAGTGTGAGAGGAGCCCACAGTACGTTTATGAGGGATTTGTAAAATTCATTTTTATTTACAACCTTTGCCACCACAAAGTCATCATTTTTGTGGGTAAAGAGAAGGCAGTTGTCAAATTCGTTAACGTCCTTCATATCTTCCAAAGTCAGGCTGTTATTGTCCAAAATCAGGTTCAGCGATTCCTTGTTTCCCTGTACGGATAGGAATTCTCCGCCGCTTATACCGTATACGCAGACGGCCTCACTTTCCGTGGAGACAAGATTTTTACACAGATTGTCAAGTTCCTCCGTGGAAGCACCGATGCACAGGTACCCCAGGGGCCTTGTCCTTGACATATTGTAGATCTCTCTGTAAAGCACCAGCTTTGGTGAACGGACCGAATCATAAAAGTCGTTCCCGAAAGGTTCCACTCTGGTGAAGTTGTATGCTCCTTTTGAGGAAAGAGATCTGATATATTCCCTTGTGAACCATATTTTTTCCGCAGCAAGATAAGAGGATTCGTCAAAGCATCTAAGATACGGTGTTACCCTGTTTTCAGGGTAGAGAGCCACGGTCTTTATTGTGGTCTCAAGAGCTATCATGTCTTCTAACACCTTCATGGGTGCGTGGGTGTACCAAAGCTGTGCCGTATTGTTCAATGTGTCAACATCCGATGCGGACAAAATGCTTTTGATCTCTTCATTGATCGTGATATAGGTTCCGTAGGTCACAAGGTTATCCCTTATGCCAACAACGGAGTCCGAGAGTATTGAGATCTCTTTCAGACATTGTTCGGTCGCTTCAACCTTTGCCTGATTGTAATCATTTATGAACAGCCCTGCACTGATGGATCCCACGATGGGGATTATAAATATATAAGTATAAAGTATCAGTTTGTGTTTGAGGCTTAAATGTATCATCGGCACGCCTCCTCGAGAGTCTTAAAGAACTCATCGACGGATAATTCCCCCAGAGCCACCCTTGTGATGTTGCTCTCCATGGCATTTTTAAATTCCGATGAACCCATATCATTTATGGGAGTGTTGGAAATGCAGTCGGCTTTGTTTAATATATCGAGCCAGCCCTTTTGCAATGCGGTTTCGTTTCCCGTCATAAAGGCACTCTGATCCTGAGCGGACATTCCCACACCATTTTCCCATCCGAATTTAGATAAATGCTCAGGTTCAAACATATAATTTAAAAAATCCACGGTTTCTTTGGGGTATTTTGTGGAGGAGCTGATGGCATATCCTCCTCCGAACCATACCATGGCATCTCTGTTACTGTCAGGTCTGCCCACATGGGAAGGCATTGAAAATACGCCGATGTTTTCTCTAAATTGCGGTCCCAGGGCTTCGTTTACAGCCATACTTGCCTCCCATGAGCCCATATAGTACATGGCGGCATTTCCCCCGGTAAAAAGACTCATTGCCGTACCGTAGTCGCAATAGGCAAAATCCGGCTGAAAAAAACCGCGACTCACATCTTTTTTTAACATATTCATGGCGGTGTAGAAACGAGCGTCGGAAAAATCCGCATTTTCTATGGCATTTGTGATGAGCTTTTCCCTGCCTTTGCCCGTAACTCTAAGGAGCAGATTGTCGTAGTATTCCACAAGGGGCCATCCGTCCATACCGTCCATGGCTATGGGAATGATGGAGAGAGAGTTAAGCTTTTCGCATACTTTTGCAAAGTCATCCAGGTTTTTGGGCATTTCTATGTCATTTTCTTCAAATATCTTTTTGTTGTAATAAAAGGCGATCATATCAGTGTTTCTGGGAAGACCGTAGAGACGACCGTTTTTGCTGAAGCCTTCGAAAGCCCCTTCCTTGAAACCGTAATCAGCATAATCTTCAGGTGAAAGTTCCATCAAAAGACCGGCATCTATGATCTCGTCCAAAAAGGCCGGCTGTCCCCAGATGCTGACTATATCGGGCATACCGTCCATGGCATAGGCCTTAAACTTGGTTTTGTAGGCTTCCTCATCCAGAGATTCGACTTCTATTACGACTCCGGGATGCTCCTCCATATAACTGTTGATCACCATCTGTTCTATGAGGCCCTGGCCGTTTTTTCTGTCGGGCAGATTTGAAAAAAGCTTAAGAGTAACAGAATCAGACTCCGTGACATTGACCGCGGAATCCGAACAGGCGCTGAATATAAAAATAGATGATAAAAATACGGACAGTAGCAAGATACAGCCCGTCCGTTTAAAAAGGTTGCACATAACCCCTCCGAAATACTTCAGAAAAAAGTCCCCCCAGACTTTTTATAAAACAATTGTAACCCTGCAACAAATTAAGCCTATTTTACCATATTGGGGTGCGGGATACAAGAAATCGGAAAATGAAAATATTGACAAAATTATTGCCCGCCGCCAAAATATGTGTATCTGAAAGACATATGATGTTTTCTGCGTGTTTTTTAGGAAGAGTATCAGAAGACAGAATAATATTTTGAGGTGACAAAGGTGGAAAATTTGGAAATAACGGCATCTGAGGTATTGAAGCTTCAAAGCGAAGATGCAGACATTACGATCATAGATATCAGAAGCATGGAAGACATAGCATACGGAAATATTCCGGGGGCCCTTGAAATCGGCGAATCAGAGCTTAGAGACAACCTTCCGGAAAATAACGGCGGAAAGTTTGTGGTGGTTTGCCAGAGGGGGATCATCAGCCGTGACGCTGCACAGTTTTTGAGAGACAGAGGGTATGACGCCTACAGTTTAAAGGGTGGGTACAGCACCTGGCTTATCGCTGATATTGCCGCAAGAGAAGCGGAGGATGTTTCCTCAAAAGCCCAGAGAAGCATCATGAAGAAATTCAGAAAAGAGATCTGGACGCCCTTTATGAAAGCGGTTAAGGAATACAGACTGGTGAATGAGGGGGATGTCATAGGAGTATGCATCTCGGGAGGAAAGGATTCCATGCTCATGGCAAAACTCATGGGAGAACTGTACAAGTATTCAAAGGTACCCTTTGAAGTAAAGTACATTGTCATGGACCCGGGATACAGTGAGGCAAATCGAAAGGTTATTGAGGAGAATGCAAAAAAACTTGGTATTCCCATAAATATTTTTGAATCGGATATATTTGATGCGGTTTTTGACATAGAGAAATCGCCCTGTTATCTCTGCGCCAGAATGAGAAGAGGGCATCTTTACAGCTATGCAAAGAGCCTTGGCTGCAACAAGATAGCCCTGGGTCACCACTATGATGATGTCATCGAGACAATCCTCATGGGAATGCTGTACGGAGCGCAGATCCAGACCATGATGCCAAAACTTCACTCCACTAATTTTGAAGGAATGGAACTCATAAGGCCCCTGTATCTTATCAGAGAGGATGATATCAAAAGATGGAGGGATTACAACGGCCTTCATTTTATCCAGTGCGCATGCAAGTTTACTGACACATGCACAACCTGCAACAATGAGAACAGGTCAAAGCGAGTGGAGATAAAGGAGCTTATAGCCTCCATGAAGGAGTACAACCCGGAAGTTGAAGCCCATATCTTTAAGAGTGTGGAAAATGTCAGCCTGGACACGGTGATAGCCTACAAGCAAAACGGCGTAAGGCATCATTTCCTGGATGATTACGAGAATAAATAAAAAAAAATTAAAAAAAAGTTGTTGACAAAAGCGATTAGATTGCGTACAATTCAATTATACACAATACAAACATTTTAAAGTACAAGTAAGTATATGAAATGAAAATTACAAACACGCCAAACTAAGGAGGATAAGCACTATGTCAGCATTTGATTTTAAGGTAACAGCACAGGATGGAAAGGAAGTTGACCTTGCAGATTACAAGGGAAAGGCATTACTTATTGTAAATACCGCTACAGGATGCGGATTCACACCTCAGTACAAAGAGTTACAGGAAATGTATGAGGAGTTAAAGGACAAGGGACTTGAGATCCTTGATTTCCCCTGCAATCAGTTTGCAAATCAGACTCCCGGAACAGATGAGGAGATCCATACTTTCTGTACAGGAAGATTTGGTATCACATTCCCTCAGTTCAAGAAGATCGATGTAAACGGCGAGGATGCTATTCCTCTTTACAAATGGCTTACAGCCAATACAAAATTCGAAGGATTTGATGGTATTGCAAAAGTAGCAATGAATGCCGTAGCAAAGAAGATGGACAAGGATTATAAGAAAAACGGTAACATCAAATGGAACTTTACTAAATTTGTTATCGATCGTGAAGGCAATATTGTCGCACGTTTCGAGCCTACTGCAGATATCGCTAAAGTTAAGGCATGTGTAGAATCAGTGCTTTAATCCTCCCCTCTGATTATTTTTTATAAAGTATTTTTTTTGCAAGTTAATCCGCAGTCGGCATTTTCTCCCCTTAACCTGAAAAGGCTAAGGGGAGTTTTTGTTATACGGATATTTTCCGAAAATAAGAAAAATGGTATAATCCTTTATATAGCAGTGAAATCACTGAAGGGAGAAGCATAGATGTATCTTAATGTATTTTGGGGACTTATGATCCCTTTTATCGGAACGGCTTTGGGATCAGCCTGCGTTCTCTTTATGAAAAAAGATCTGAAAGCGGAGACAACGAAGATCCTTGCGGGATTTGCGGCGGGGGTCATGGTGGCGGCAAGCGTATGGAGCCTTCTTATCCCCTCCATGGAACAGTCGGAGGGTCTTGGTAAACTGGCATTTATGCCTGCAGTGGTGGGCTTTGCCCTGGGTATGATGTTCTTACTTTTATTGGATACGGTGACTCCCCACATGCATATAGATGAGTCCGTGGAAGGACCCCGGTCCAAATTAAAAAAGACCACCATGATGGTACTGGCGGTCACTCTTCACAATATTCCCGAGGGAATGGCAGTGGGTGTTTTGTATGCGGGATGGATATCGAAAAGCGCGGGTATCACCGTGACAGGTGCCTTTGCTCTGGCACTTGGAATCGCCATCCAGAATTTTCCTGAGGGTGCAATCATTTCAATGCCCCTTCACAGTCAGGGGGTGAGCAAACAAAAGTCCTGTCTGTACGGCATTTTATCCGGTATCGTGGAACCTGTTGCGGGATTTGTGACAATACTTCTGTCATCATTTATAATCCCTATCCTGCCGTATCTGCTTAGCTTTGCGGCAGGCGCCATGATGTATGTGGTGGTGGAGGAACTGGTTCCGGATCTGGCAGAAGGAAAGCATACCAATTGGGGAACATTATCATTTATGATAGGGTTCTGCCTCATGATGGCTCTCGATGTGGCTCTGGGATAACCATCCGTTGGATAACCATCCTTTGGATGGATCATCCTTGTTCACCTATTAATGCAGCTTTTTCTTCCAGATATTCCCAGCGATCCATTTTTTCAAGGAGGAGGTTTTCGGCTTCCTCCTTTTTTGCGCTTAACTCTGCCAGCTTTACGAAGTCTTTTGCGTTCTTTACCATGTCTTCATCGGCTTTTTTTATGGTTTCTTCCAGTTTTTGAATATCCGATTCGATGGTTTCGTATTCTTTTTGCTCAGCAAATGTGAATTTTATCTTTTTTTCTCTGACCTTCCAGGTGGATCTTGAATCGGTGCCCGGTTGGTCCGGATTATTAAGTCCGGCATTTTTTCCCTGATCGCCTTTTTTATCCATCTCCCAGAATTTTACGGGGGCCTTGTCCAGGTAATCCGTGTATCCGCCCTCATATTGAGTGATCTTACCGTCGCCCTCAAACGCAAAGATCCTGTTTACGATCCTGTCCAGAAAATGTCTGTCATGGGAAACGGTGATGACTATGCCGTCAAAACTTTCCAGGTAATCCTCCAAAACGGCAAGGGTCTCTGTGTCCAGGTCATTTGTGGGCTCGTCAAGTATCAGCACATTTGGAGCACTCATTAGAATAGAGAGAAGAGCCAGACGCCTCTTTTCACCTCCCGACAACTTCCCAATGGGAGAGTATTGCTTGTCCGCATCAAATAAAAACCTCTCCAAAAGCTGTGTGGCTGAGATCACGCCGTCCACAGTGGGGATGTATTCGCCTATGTCCTTTACAAAATCGATCACTCGCTCAGAAGGGTTTGCCTGCAAGACCTCCTGGGTGTATATGCCAAGCTTTATGGTCTGACCGATGTTTATATCTCCCTCATCCGGCTTGATATCGCCGCTTATAAGCTTCATAAGGGTGGTCTTTCCGCAGCCGTTTTCACCGATAAAGCCCACTCTGTCGCCCTTTAGGAAATTGTAGGAAAAATCTTTTATAAGTGTCTTTTCACCGTAGGAAAAAGAAATATTTTTAAGTTCTACGGTGCTTTTTCCCATTCTCGTGGAGGCGGATGAAAAGGAGAGTTCTTCCTTTATCTTTGGAGCTTCCGCATCCCTTAATGCTTCATATCTTTGGATGTGGGCTTTTTGCTTTGTGGAGCGGGCTCTTGCGCCGCGCCTTATCCATTCCACTTCACGCCTTAAGATATTCTGCCTCTTTTGCTCGAAGCTTTTAAGGGATTCCTCCCTGGCAGTTTTTCTCTCCAAAAATCCGGAGTAATTGGTGTCATAGCTGTAAATGTGGGAGTCATCGATCTCCACGATCCTGTCGCACACTTCATCCAGAAAATATCTGTCATGGGTTACCATGATGAGAGTCTTTTTTGATGCATTTAAAAATTTCTGGAGCCACTCAATATATCCGTAATCCAGATGGTTTGTGGGCTCGTCTAAAAGTATCAGGTCCGATTCCTTTGACAGGGTGATCGCAAGGGAAAGCTTTTTCTTTTGTCCTCCTGAGAGCTCGCCGCATTTTTGACTGATATCATCTATCCCAAGTTTTGTGAGGAGTGTTAAGGTCTCCGTGAGATTTCCCGTTATCTTTAATATGTTTTCCTCGATTGAAGACAGGTCGTCAAATTCCGGGTTTTGAGGGAGGTAGCTAATCACTGTATTATTTGCCATGGTGATGGTGCCGCCGTCGGCGTTACTTTTGCCTGCGATGATCTTTAGCAAAGTGGATTTTCCGGTGCCGTTTACGCCCACGATACCCACTTTTTCACCCTCCTGAACAAAGAAGGAAGCCTCTTTAAAAAGCAGTCTGTCCGTATAAGATTTTGTGAGATTTTCAATGTTTAAAATATTCATGGGTGTATTATAGCATTCATTGTTATTGGTGGCAAAAATTGTTATAATGATTTTTGTGTAAATTTCTTTGTGGTCTGATGGTGCAAAAGCGTCATTTACGAATATGTGTATCACGCACAAAATGGGGGTGGATTATGAAAATACTTGTGATTGGCGGAAGCTATTTCTTTGGCAGATGGTTTGTGGAATTTGCCGCAAAAGACCATGATGTCACCGTTTTAAACAGAGGAAATATCCCTGTGGTAGTTCAGGGAGACAAAAACAAAGTCACTAATCTTGTGTGTGACAGAAGAGACGTGGCGGCGTTAGAAAAACTCCCTGATACTGACTATGATGCAGTGGTTGATTTTTGCGCTTACAACCCCGGAGATATCGAGATCATCGCTTCAAAATTCAGAAGACCCGGTCAAAAGTATATTTATATAAGCACTGTTGATATATATGAAAAGACAGGGGAGAGGGTATATGTTGATTCGCCTTTTGCAGACCTGTCATTTTATAAAAATATGCCCCCTGAAAATGTGCCGCCGGAAATCGGATATATCCTCGGAAAGCAGGAACTTGAGAGGGAACTGATAAGAGTCGCGGAAAAGTACAGTTTAACCCCTGTGTCCGTTAGACCCGCAATCCTCTACGGCCCGGCAAATTATGCACCGAGAGAAAAGATGTTTTTTGACTGGATAAATGAGGCAGGGCAGGTGATACTGCCATCGGACACCGACGGATTCTTCCAGTTTATACATGTGGCGGATGCAGCAAAAGGGGTTTTAAAGATCACAGAGCTTGGCGCGGACAAAGTCTCTAAAGCTTATAATTTCTGTAATGAAAAGCCTGAAAGTTATGATTCGTTTGCAAAGGCTTTACATGAAGCAGCCGACAGGGATTTTGAGGAGATACGTTTAAGTGTTTCTGACATAATAAACAGGGGCATACCACTTCCGTATCCGCTTACAAAGGCAGAGTCAGCTATATTTGACACAAGTGAATTTAAGTCCCTAGGTGTGGAAACCGGGGCTTTTGACCTTAAGTCACGCCGGGGATGAGCAATGACATGATAGATTCATGGGACGTTTTAGAAATCGGAAATGACATCTGAAATGATATCTGAAAGGAAATATGTATGGCCGCAGAACTTGTACGGGATGAGTTTGGACTGAAACTTACAGACGGAGAGAGGGAATTAAGGGGCGATTTTGGCGCCATGAAAAAAAGGCTTAAACAGGCAAATCTAGAGAGAGAACTGTTGGTTAAGGCGGCCAGGATCAAAAACAGTGAGGGGCCGGTTCGGGTGATCGACGCCACCGCAGGTCTTGGGGAGGATTCGCTTCTGCTTGCGGCAGCAGGCTTTAAGGTAAAGATGTTTGAGTATGATACCACTATTTTTTCTCTTTTATCAGATGCTGTAGAGAGAGCCTCTGAGGATGAGGAACTAAAAGATATTGTAAAAAACATGGAAGTGATCAACGGGGACAGCATTGAATATTTACAGTCGGGTGAGTGCGAAGCGGATGTGATCTTTTTGGATCCCATGTTTCCGGAGAGGCAAAAAAGCGCAGCGGTAAAAAAGAAATTTCAGCTTTTACAGCAGCTGGAGAGACCCTGTGGAAACGAGGAAGAACTCCTAAGCGCGGCATTTAATGCAAAGCCCAAAAAGATAGTGATAAAAAGACCTGTAAAGGGGCCCTGTCTTGGAGGAAAGAAACCTGATTATTCTCTGGCCGGCAAGGCTGTAAGATATGACTGCTTTGTATTTGCAAAAAGAAAAAGGGAGGATTAGTAATTGGAAAGGCACATATTAAAAAATAAATTTTATCTGTATCTTACTGAATTTTTTGCGGGAATGTCCGTGATGGCGGTGGAACTTGGAGCCAGCAGACTCCTGGCACCGTATTTCAGCTCATCCCAGATCGTGTGGACCATCATAATCGGTACCATCATGATCGCCATGGCCCTTGGAAATCTCTACGGAGGAAAGAAAGCGGACAAGGATCCAAACCCCGACAAACTCTATGGCAGGATAATGATCGCTTCACTTTGGATAGCTGCGATCCCGGTTGTGGGAAAATATATAATCCTTTTAATATCCGCACTTTTGATATTTTCCGTAAACAGCAATTTCCTGGTGATCGCAGGTTTTGCTGCATGTATGGTGATATTTGTATTCCCGCTGTTTTTGCTGGGAACTGTCACACCTTCCCTTGTAAAATATTCCGTTGACAGTCTTGATGACAGCGGAAGCGTG
This sequence comes from Acetatifactor sp., assembly GCA_024695935.1. Taxonomy (GTDB): domain Bacteria; phylum Bacillota; class Clostridia; order Lachnospirales; family Lachnospiraceae; genus RGIG10340. The sequence continues at coordinate 89,857 of JAILHH010000014.1, read as the reverse complement.
GTGGGAAAACTTAACGCATCAAATACCATAGGAAGCATCATAGGAACCTTCGTGCCCACATTTATCAGTATCCCTGCGGTGGGAACATCCGTTACTTTTTTGATATTTTCGGGGATACTTCTCTTATTGTGCATCATATACTTTGTGAGTATAAAAGCAGGCATCGGCAGGATAAAAAAAGTGCCGGTCAGCATATTAATCTTTATCCTGTGCTGTGTATTCGGACATGGTAACAGCTTTGCCTTCTGGCAAAAGGATCTGACCTACGAGGGCGAATCCATATACAATTACCTGCAGGTATATGAGAACGATGAAAGAGTCGTGCTGTCAACCAATGTCCTCTTTGGCGTTCAGAGTGTTTATTTAAAGGACAGGGGCCTTACCGGAATGTATTACGATTATGCAATGGCGGCTCCCTTTATGGCGGGAATTTCAGAAAAGGATAATTTTGATATCCTGATCCTGGGAAACGGTACCGGAACCTATGCCACACAGTGCGAGAGATATTTCGACAATGTGAAGGTCGAAGGGGTGGAGATCGATGAAAAGATAACGGATCTTGCGGAAAAATATTTTGAACTTTCGGGTGACGTAAAGGTAACGACCTATGACGGAAGAGCTTTTTTAAATGCCATAGATGAAAAATACGATGTGATAATGGTGGATGCCTATCAGGATATCACAATACCCTTTCAGATGTCTTCGGTGGAGTTTTTTACTCTTGTAAAGGACCATTTAAAGGACGACGGAGTGATGGTCGTAAATATGAACATGCACGGTGAGGAAGAGGGAAATATCAACGAGTACCTGTCCGATACCATCTCGAGCGTGTTTTCTGAGGTTTACACGGCAGATGTAAAGGGCTCCACAAACAGAGAGCTTTTTGCATCAGACAATGAAGGGATGCTTGACAGATTTTTATATGACCTGGCCCTGGAGGATGACGGGGATCTGATCCGGATGATGGAGAGGGTATCGGGGGAACTGTCAGCCTATACGCCGGGGGATCACCTTATGACAGATGACAAGGCGCCTGTGGAGCTTTTGGGTATGAAAGTCATTGATGAACTCATTCAAAATGAGGTGGCATATTACAAAAAAATATATGAGCGGGACGGCATAAACGGTCTTTTGGATAACCTGTAAAAAGGCAATTGCTTTCTTTGGAAAAACCATTCATTTTTTTGTAAATTGTGCAATAATAACATCATTATATTCACGTTGACAGTATCATTTTTAGACAATATAATAAACATAAAACAGCGATGTTTTTGGCATTAAAGACGTTAAAATAAACGGATGGAGGAATATGATAATGAAGTATGTATGTAAGGTTTGCGGTTATGTTCACGAAGGTGATCAGGCTCCCGATGAGTGCCCTAAGTGTCATCAGAAAGGAGTTTTTGTGGCAATGGAAGAAAAAAAGAATCCCTATGCGGGAACAAAGACAGAGAAAAACCTGCTGGAGGCTTTTGCAGGTGAGAGCCAGGCAAGAAACAAATATACCTATTTTGCATCAGTTGCAAAGAAGGCAGGTTATGAGCAGATCGCCGCTCTTTTCTTAAAGACAGCAGATAATGAAAAGGAGCATGCTAAGCTCTGGTTTAAGCACCTTGGTCTGTTAGGTGATACAAAAGAAAATTTAAAGCAGGCTGCCGACGGAGAAAACTTCGAGTGGACCGACATGTATGAGAGAATGGCAAAGGAAGCTGAGGAGGAGGGATTCACCGAGCTTGCAAAGCAGTTTCGAGGTGTCGGAGAGATCGAAAAGCATCATGAGGAGAGATACAGAAAGCTTCTTCAGAATGTTGAAAAACTTGAAGTATTCAAGAAGGCAGGCGTAACAGTATGGGAGTGCAGAAACTGCGGTCATATCGTTATCGGTACCGAAGCTCCCGAAGTTTGCCCTGTATGTAACCATCCTCAGAGCTATTTCGAAGTACACGAAGATAACTTCTAGTCAACGATCATAAGGAATAAAGGAGGGTATAGAAATGTTATTCTACAGATGTAACAAATGCGGTAATTTTGTAACTTTTCTTACTAAGAAATCCGGCTGCACACCCATGTGCTGCGGCGAGGAAATGACAGAGGTGGTTCCCAACACCGTAGATGCTGCTTTTGAGAAGCATGTACCCGTTGTGGAAAAGGACGGAAACAATATCAAAGTCAAGGTTGGTTCCGTTGCTCATCCCATGATGGAAGAACACTACATTCAGTTTGTGATCCTTGAGACAGACAAAGGATATCAAAAGAAAGATTTAAAGCCCGGTGAGGTTCCTGAGGCATGTTTTGTGCTTGCTGAAGGCGAAAAAGCCGTGGCTGCATATGAATATTGCAATCTGCACGGACTCTGGAAGGCAGATATCTAAGAATGGTTTCTCGCCCTGCCTTTTTGGCAGGGCGATTGTTTTACCTGACAAAACAGTTTTGCTTTAATTTTAGTGTTAGAGAGGTGTGATCATTATGCCAAACGAGATACAGATTCATGAGCTGAAAGATATTGAGATTAAACCCTATGTTCATCATACAAAATATCATGAGACCAACCAGCAGGGTATCATCAACCATTCAAATTATGTAAACTGGATGGAGGATGCCAGAATGGATATGCTGGAGCAGATGGGTTTAGGCTTTAAGCAGATGGAAGAATTGGAGATCACTTCGCCGGTTTTGGCGATCTCGATAGAATACAGAAGTGCCATCAGATTTGACGACACCGTTATAATAGAGACAAAATGCCTTTCCTATGACGGTCACAAGATGGAGATAGCTTACAGAATGTATGACAAGAAAACCGGTGAGGACAGAGCAGTTGCAAAGAGCACCCACTGTTTCCTGAATAAATCAGGAATGCCCATATCCGTTAACAGGATATATCCCGAACTTGATACAAGCGGTTTCACATTTTCATGATGCAGATCATGATACAGATAAAACCTGAAAATTCTGATAACTGTGCAAAATTAATAGAATTTATTATAATGTTTTTCGAAAAAATGCATTTGTTTATACTTTTTTATAGCAAATTTTCAGGCAGGATGATATAATAAAAACGCTAACGGCGAAAAATCTTGATTGGTTCTATGGGGGGATCAACATGGATAAATTTGCTTTCACGGACGAAAAGCAAAGGGTGCTGGAAGAATCAGGCATCCCATTTGTGGTTTATCAATTTATTGACAAGAGGATAGTAACCATACTGGTGAGCGACGGTATGTGTGAACTGATGGGTGCAAGCCGTGAAGAGATCACGGATCTCATGAACAATGATATGTACCGCTATGCCCATCCGGAGGATGTGGCAAGGGTTGCGGATGCGGCTTATCGGTTTGCCTCCGGGGAAGAAGATCATTATGATATCATTTACAGGAGCTTATCCCATCTGACAGGTGAGTATGTGGTGATCCATTCAAGCGGAACCTCATTTGTCGAAAATGGCGTCAGACTGTGCATCACCTGGTATATGGTAGAGAATATAACCTTTGAAGCGAAAGAGTCTCCGAAGGATACGTTAAAGAAGGATCTTTCCGATCTTCTCTACCAGGAGAGCCTCATCAGAGGCAATTACTATGACACCTTGACCGGTATTCCCAACATGTCGTATTTTATAAGTCTTGCCACAGAGGGTGTCAAAGCGATATTTGAAAGCGGCAAAATCCCTGCAATGCTGTATTTTGATCTTTCAGGCATGAAGTTTTATAACGAAAAATACGGAATGGCCGCGGGAGACAAATTGCTGATATTGCTTTCTCAGATATTGAAAAGACATTTCAGCGCCGAGAATTGCGGACGACTGGGACAGGACAGATTTGCAGTATATACCCCTAATGAGAATCTTGTAAAGGAACTGAAAAGCGTGTTCAGAGAACTCAGAGAGGAAGACGATGAAAAAGCACCTCCCCTCAGAGTCGGAATATATATATACACCGATGAGGATCGGGATATGGATCCCAGCCTTGCATGTGACAAGGCGAAAATGGCGGGGGATCAGGAAAAGAGTGCTTATGTTTCCTCGTATTATTATTACAATGAGAAGATAAAGATAATGACACAGGGCAAGGATTATGTGCTTCACAATTTCCGAAAAGCCCTGGATGAAGGCTGGATAGAGCCTTATTATCAACCGATAATCCGAACAGTCAACGGCAAGATGAGTGATGCGGAAGCGCTGGCCAGATGGGTCGATCCTGAAAAGGGCATCATCTCGCCGGAATTGTTCGTGCCGGTTTTGGAGGATGCAAAGCTGATCCACAGACTGGACCTTTATGTGGTGGAGAAAGTACTTCAGGATATCAACAAAAACAGGAGTATGGGTGCCATTGTATTTCCCGTGTCCATTAATCTCTCCAGATACGACTTTATCCTCTGCGACATGGTCAGCGAGATCTGCGAGCTTGCGGACAGATACAATGTGGACAGTAATGTTTTGACCTTTGAGGTCACTGAAAGTGTGGCGGGACTGGATCCATACTTTTTGCAAAAACAGATCAAGCGCTTCCACGAGGCAGGATTTAAGGTCTGGATGGATGACTTTGGCAGCGGTTATTCATCACTTAATATTCTGCAGTACTTTGACTTTGATCTCATTAAGTTCGATATGAAGTTTTTGCAGGATTTTGAATCCTCCAAAAAGAACCATATCCTCTTGACAGAGCTTATCCAGATGGTGAACAAGCTGGGAATCGATACCATTGCGGAGGGTGTTGAGACCGAGGAACAGGCAAAATTTCTAAAAGAGATAGGCTGCGATAAGGTTCAGGGATTTTATTTCAGTGAGCCCCTGACGTCGGATGAAGTAATGAAGATCTGCTTTAAAGAGCCCCTGGCCGGACATGAGAAAATGCTCGAAGCGGATTATTATGATATTGTCAGCAGAACTTCCCTGAGAGATCCAAAGGAAAACGGTTATTACGGACTTGCGGTAAACGAGTATTTCAATGCCATTCCCATGGGTGTTATCGAGGTAAGAGGCGGAGAATATTATATATTAAGATATAACAGATCTTATGTGGATTTTCTGCTGCGGACCGGTTTTATCGACACAGAACCGGATTTTAGCAATGAAGTAAAACTTCTCAGAAAACCGGAACCTAATTTCTGTGCCACAGTGGAGGCGGCTATCACCTGCTCTGACTGGCTGCCCCTTGAAAAGAGCACGGAGGAGGGCATAACCTCCAATGTTTTCCTCAGAAAACTTGCAATTAACCCGGTGACAGGCGGTGTTGCTATTTTAGTTGTGGTCCTTATGACCACCAAATGATGACCTATATAAATAAAAATCAAAAAGACCTTCGGACCGTAATGATCCGAAGGTCTTAAATTTGTGTGGTTGACAAATACCCCGTAGGGGTATATATTGTCCTTGTAAAGATACCCGGGTGGGGTATATGGAGATCATGATTTTCAGGAAGGGCAAGGATATGGAAGAGAGAGTTAACCGTTGTTGCGCAGATGCAAGAGACATGCACAGAAAAAGGACGGATGATGAACAAAAGGCACTTATCACCAGATTAAAAAAGATCGAAGGTCAGATACGAGGAGTGGAAAAAATGGTTGAGGAGAATAAATATTGCCCGGATATACTGATCCAGGTTTCAGCCATTACAAATGCGTTAAACTCTTTTAACAAGGTGCTCTTATCCTGTCACATAAAGGGATGTGTCGCGCCGGACATAAAAAACGGAAAAGATGAGTCCATAGATGAACTGTGCGAGGTTTTGCAAAAGCTTATGAAATAGGACAGGTTTTTTGCTTTTAAACGGAAAGGAAACATGATATGGAAGAATATATTGTAACCGGCATGACCTGCGCCGCCTGCCAGGCACATGTGGAAAAGGCCGTTTCAAAATTGGATGATGTGGAAAATGTAAGTGTATCTCTTCTTACTAATTCCATGACAGTGGAAGGAAGCGCAAGTGCGGAAGCTGTCATAAAGGCTGTGGAGGAAGCAGGATACGGCGCAAGTCTTCAAAACCAAGAGAAAAGATCATCCTCATTTAGCGACAGGATCGCAGGCAGAGAGGAATCTTTAAAGGATAAGGAAACTCCAAAACTTGTAAAAAGACTTATTTACTCCGCCATATGGCTGCTGATACTTATGTATATCACCATGGGACATAACATGCTTGGATTTCCCGTGCCTTTCTTTTTTGAACATAATCATCTGGGATTATCATTTACTCAGGCTTTGATATCCCTGACTGTGATGTATATAAACAGAGCATTTTTTATTTCCGGCTTTAAAAGCCTGAAGAAATTAAGCCCCAACATGGATACTTTGGTAGCCTTAGGCTCCGGAGTGTCATTTGGATGGTCTTTGTACATTGTATACAAGATGACCTATATGGTGACAAACGGTGTCACGAATGCAGAACTTATGGATATATATCACAACGGATTGTATTTTGAAGCGTCAGCCATGATACCGGCGCTTATCACTGTGGGAAAGACCTTGGAAGCCTTTTCAAAGGGAAAGACGACCGATGCATTAAAGAATCTCATGAAGATGGCTCCAAAGACCGCCGTTGTTTTAAAAGATGATAGGGAGATCACAGTTTCCATAGATGAAGTAAAAGAAGGAGATGTCTTTGTGGTGCGCCCGGGAGAGTCGATCCCTGTAGACGGCGTGATAATAAACGGAGAGGCGGCAGTGGATGAGTCTGCTCTTACCGGAGAACCGATCCCTGTTGACAAATCGGTTGATGATACGGTTTCAGCCGCCACCATAAACAGGTCGGGATTTTTCAGGGCACGCGCTACCAGGGTAGGTGAGGATACCACCTTTTCAAAGATCATTGAAATGGTTTCTGCCTCAGCAGCTTCAAAAGCCCCCATCGCAAGGATAGCTGACAGGGTATCTGCGGTCTTTGTGCCATCCGTCATAGGTATCGCACTGATCGTCTGCATCATATGGACCTTTGTGGGATTACCTTTTGCGGATGCCCTCGAAAGAGCCATCGCCGTACTTGTGATATCATGTCCCTGCGCCTTAGGACTTGCAACTCCTGTGGCGATAATGGTTGGTAACGGTATGGGAGCCAAAAACGGAATACTTTTTAAGACTTCCGAGAGTCTTGAAAATACCGGCCGCATTCAGATAGTCGCCCTTGATAAAACAGGTACTGTCACAGAGGGAAAACCTGTGGTCACCGATGTTTTTGCAGAGCGTGAAAGCAGTGAAAATGAGCTTTTGACAGTTGCATATTCACTGGAAGAAAAAAGCGAGCATCCTCTGGCAAAGGCTGTTGTGGAATATTGTGAATCAAATAAAACTTTAAAAAGCGAAGTCACAGATTTCAAGGCCCTTCCGGGAAACGGTCTTGAAGGTTACCTGGGCGATCAAAAAGTCATCGGAGGAAACAGAAACTTTATCGAAAAGTCGGCTGTTATCGGTTACGACCTGATCGAAAAAGAAAAGGAACTATCTCTTGTAGGAAAGACGCCGATGTATTTTGCAAAAGAAGGAAGAGTCCTTGGTATGATCGCAGTCTGGGATAAGGTAAAGGATGATTCGGCAGAGGCTGTAAGGCAGCTTAAAAACATGGGCATTGAAGTCATCATGTTAACAGGAGACAATGACAGGACCGCAAAAGCCATCGGCGATATCGCCGGGGTGGATAAAGTGATATCCGGAGTTTTGCCCGAGGGAAAGGAAGCAGTCATAAAGAAACTTAAAAAGCGCGGAAGGGTTGCAATGGTGGGAGACGGAATAAATGATGCTCCGGCTCTTACTGCGGCGGACATCGGAATAGCCATTGGAGCCGGAACCGATGTGGCCATAGATTCAGCGGATGTCGTACTTATGAATTCCAAACTTGACGATGCGGTTTCTGCGATCAGGCTTTCGAAAAAGACTCTTAAAAATATACATGAGAATCTGTTCTGGGCTTTCGCATACAATATCATATTGATACCAATGGCGGCAGGTGCATATCCCGGGATCGAAATGAATCCCATGTGGGGAGCGGCAGCCATGAGCCTGTCATCCTTTAGTGTGTGCATGAATGCCCTGCGACTGAACCTTTTTAATATACATGATTCCGGCAGGGACAAGCCCATAAAAAAGAGGGCTTTATCTGATATAAATGAAAATGCTGCAGACAGCGTTTTAAATGAAACTGCAGATAAAAAAGTGATAACGGAGGAAAAACAAATGACAAAGACAATCAAAGTATCAGGCCTTATGTGTGAGCACTGTGAGAACAACGTAAAGAAGACTCTGGAGGCTCTTAGTGGCATTGAAAGCGCCATCGTCTCAAAGGATACACAGACAGCTGAGGTTACAATATCAGCTCCCCTTGACGAAGAAACCGTAAAAAAAGCCATTGAAGAAAAGGGATATGGCTTTGTGGGAATCGTGGATTAATAAACAGAAATGATCTGGTAAGAGTCTTCGCATGGGTGAAATCAGACAATAGCACAAAAGATCACTAAATAAAATAAAAATTTGTGGAAAAATGCTATTTTTTGATATAAAATATATGAAAGTGGCAGTGAAAAAATCCCTTATGCGGAGGCTCTATGAACAGATATCATTTTGACGATGACACCAGATTTATTCTGGAGAGTCAGATCGTTCCATTTGTGATATACCAATACATTGATAAACGTGCCGTTGCACTTTTGGCTTCGGACGGGTTCTGTCAGATGATGGGGGAAGACAGATATCATACAATGTATTACTTGGAACACAGTTTACTCGAGTTTAATCACCCGGACGATATCGACGGGATCACTACGACCATCAAAAACTTCGCGGAAAACGACGGAGTTTTCGACATAATATACAGAGCGCGCCCCGGGCGCAACGCTGAGGATTATCATATCATTCATTCTAAAGGAGACCATATCACCATGAAGGACGGAACAGTCCTTGCTCAGATATGGTATTTTGATGAGACCGAAAACAGCAAAGAGGTCTTAAAATCAATTTCCGGTACAAATATCGAAGGGCTGTTAACGGACAGGGTCAAAATGGCGAAAAGCTACTATGATCCGCTGACCGAATTGCCCAATATGACTTATTTCATGTCTCTTGCGGAGGCACACCGCGATTCCTTATTAAAAAACGGTGGCAATCCCGCAATGCTTTCCATGAATTTAAACGGATTAAAAAGCTTTAACAGCAAATACGGGCTTGAAGAAGGCAACCGTCTTTTAAAGGCCTTCGCCGATGTACTGCGAGAGTATTTTACCAATGACAACTGCGCCAGATTCGGCGAAGATCATTTCTATGTTTTCACGGATTCGGCAGGAATAGAGGAGAGGCTGGAGGCACTGTTCAGCGATCTGAGTTTTTTGAACGGTGGCAGGACCCTCTCTGTCAGAGTGGGTATTTATAATAATCAGGATCTAGGCACTTCCATAAGCACGGCGTGCGACAGGGCCAGGATCGCTTGTGACTGGAACAGAACAGGTTTCGGCAGCAGATTCCTGTATTTTAATGACAGAATGCGCTCTGCCATTGAAAACAGAGAATATATCATAAGCCACCTTGACGAGGCTTTGGAAAAAGAATATATCAAGGTCTATTATCAGACGCAGGTCAGACTTCTTGACAATAAGACCTGTGGTGCGGAAGCACTTGCAAGATGGGATGATCCAAATTACGGATTATTGCCTCCGGAACTGTTCATCCCCGTTTTGGAGGAGAGCCATCTGACATATAAGCTTGATATTTATATCATCAGGCAGGTGGCAAAGCATTTTAAAAAGTGTTATGTCATGGGCATCGAGCCCGTACCTGTGGCTTTGAACCTTTCGAGAACGGATTTTATATCCACGGATCCTTTTGAGGAACTTGACAATATCGTCAGAGAAACAGGTCTTCCGGAGGAACTTTTTAAAGTGGAGATAACTGAGTCCACCATCATGGAAAACCCTATGGTGATCAGTGAACAGATAGAAAAATTCCATGGAAAAAATTATGAAGTATTGATGGATGATTTCGGAAACGGATATTCATCTTTGAATACGCTGCGTGATTTTGAGTTTGACGAGATAAAGATCGACATGGGATTTTTGCGAAGATTCGATGACAGGAGCAAAAAGATCATCAGCTCCATGATCATGATGGCTAAAAATCTCGGTATACATACCCTGATGGAGGGCGTGGAGACTGCCGAACAGGTAGAATTTTTAAAAAGCCTGGGCTGTGAAAAAGTGCAGGGATTTTTCTATGGAAAGCCCATGCCCTTTGATGAGTTTACGAAGAGCCTTACGGCCAAGGGGATCACAAGAGAGTCTCTTGAGGAAAAGAAATTCTATGATAAGGTTGGTCTTATCAATGTGATCACGGATGCGCCCACAGCTCTGTTTTTCTATGATGGTAAAAATTTTGACTTAAGGTTCTGCAACAAAGAATACAGCCGGGAATTAAAGATAGACGGTGACGGCGCAGGCAGATTTATGTCAAGGCTTATTAATTCCGACAGTAACGGTATGAACAGAAAACTTCGTACTGTCTCGGATAAGGCCATCAGAAGCGGAGAGGAAGAACAGTTTACCTTTGTGGCAGGCAGCAGATATTACAGGATTATCTGCAAGGATATAGCGGGTTATACAAAGGGGCATATGCTTCATGCCGTTTTATATGATATCACAGCGGACGAGAATAACAGAAATCGCAGAAGAATGGATGCGGTCCTCAGAAATATACTGTCCGTATATACTAATGTGTATATGATAGATTTCAAGAGTGATTTCATCGAGGTCATTTCCACAGACAGGGTTCAGGAAAAACTCGGAGAACGTGTAAGCGATATCGAGCATATTTTCGGCACCGTAAAGCAGAATGAGGTCATTTTCAGCGCAGACAGGAAACGGTATGAAAGGCTTCATGACACATTTTATATTCAGGAAAAGTTCCGCAGCACAAATAAGGGTCATTTTTCAGAGTTTTTCAGGATCAAATCTGCGAAGGGCAGCTGGATCTGGACCGAGTTTCTGTATATATCACTGGTAGGTTCTGATTTTGAAAAGATCCTTTTGTGCATAAAGCCACTTGAGACAAATCAGGAAAAGAACATGCTCATAATAGCAAAGCATGCCATCGGTCCCTATGAGTCATATTTAAACGATATAGAAGAAAACGGATTTGGGGATTATGCTTCATCAAGCGATCTTTTGTGGAACAGTCTCATGGAGACAACGGATATTAAGTTCTTCTGGAAAGACAAGTACAGGAGATTTGTCGGAGCCAGCAAGTCGTTTTTGGATTATTACGGATTCAGTTCTCTGGATGCCATTGTGGGAAAGACCGACGAGGATATGAGGTGGCATCCCGATGACGCGCCTTATAAATCGGATGAGGAGACTGTCATCGGAAAAGGTGAGATCATAAGAAATTCGGCCGGACAGGTAATGGTAAAGGGAATGGTGAGAAATATTCTCGCCACCAAATTCCCTATTTATAAAGACGGCAAGATTGAGGGACTCATAGGTTATTTCATGGATGCGGACGGCATACTCTCAAACGGAGAGGAAATCCGCCATGCTCTCTTTGCGGAGCCGGGTTCAAACCTGGTAAACATAAGAGGTCTGTATCTGGCAGTGCAGGGATATGACGATAACCTGAGGATCAACAATGTGGATTATACCCTTGTGTTGATAGAGGTACCGTCCTATTCCAATGTCTACATGACACACGGTAAAAATGTGGCAGATAAGCTTGATAAGATGGTATTGGACTGCATTACGGATACCTATGACAAGCGATGCACATTTGCAAGAACCAACAATTGCACTTTCGCAGTATGTGACAAAGGCGTATCCGGCGAGGAGATGGAAGAACTTGCGGTCAAATGTGTGGAAAAGATAGAATCCATCACGGAGATCGACGGTAAAGCATGCACCGTTATGGCCGATTACGGACTGGTGAAGGGGTCTGAGGAGAGCAGCATGCAGAATGTGATCAGTCATGCATTCCTAAGCCTTGTGGAGAAGCAGGAGAGCAGGAATGATATGCCTTCACTGGATGAGCAGATCGTACAGGAACTGCCTGATTCCTACAGGGATATGCCGCTTCCATATATGGTGGTCCGCCCGGTATATAAGAATAATTCGGATGAGCCGGAGGATCTGATCTATGTGTATGTCAACAAAAAATACTGTGAAATGGCCGGCCTACGGAGGGAGGAACTGATAGGCAACAGCTACAGAAATCTGTTCTCAAAGATGGATCGCAACTGGTTAAATTACATATCCAGAGCCGCAAACGGCGAGGTCATAAGCGGCAGAGCCTACGAGGAATCAGTGTCGCACTGGGTGGGATTTATCGCATCCACATCCACAATTCCCGGATGTGCCAATATGGTATTCTGGCCTGTGGATGATGAGGTAAACGAGCGTGAGATGCTGACCAGAGGTCAGGCTACGGATAATGCCATCATTCGAATCGCCAGATACCTGAACAGTAATATCAATTATGATGTGGCTATCCGAAGGACGCTCGAAGAACTTGGAAAGACTGTAAATCCTGACAGAGTTTATATAATAAACGATGAAGGAAATGCCGTTTATGAGTGGTGCTCCGAGGGTATAGAAAAGAATGTGAGAGCCGGAGAGATAGGAGATGCATGGAATTTTGCAAACCTTAAAGGCGCTCTTGGAACCGATAACAGCATCGTTTTGGAGGATCTTAACGAACTCAGGGACAAACGACCTCTTGTATACGAATTCTTAAAAGCAAGGGGAATCGAGACCTTTATCATGGCACCTCTTTATGAAAACGGTGAGATCAAGGGCTTCGTGGGTGTGGACAATTATCGGGATGATGAGATGATCAACACCAAGAGACTTGTGGAAGAGGTTTCTTTCTTTATCTCCAACAAGATAGTAAACGACAGACTCTTAAGTCAGCTTAACAAGATCAATACCATAGACGCACTGACAGGGCTTGTAAACAGGCTGGGATTCAGGAGCGAGTTCGGAGCATATATAAATGATAATGTCAATTCTCCCTGTACAATGGTCATTTTGGACATAGATGATTTCAAACTGATAAATGATGTATACGGTCACTGGATAGGTGATTATGTGCTGAAAAACCTGGCAAGGGATATGGAAAGCATATTTATGGAGAATGCCATCGTCTCAAGAAGCGGCGGAGACGAATTCTGTATACTCTTAAAAAACACCACAGCCAAGGGTGCGGAGGAAAAGATCAAGAAACTCTCAAGGATGAAGCATGAGTTTTTCATAAAGGGGGAGAGTCGTCTGTTCCGTATTTCCATAGGTTATTCGGAATATCCGGCTCAGGCGGATAATTTTACCCTTATGTTCCAGCAGGCGGATGCAGCGCTCTATGAGGTAAAGAGCAAGGGCAAACACGGATTTTTACAGTATTCACCGGATATGAAGCTTCATAACAGAACTCAGCTTGCTTTCAATTTCAGGAATGTTGCGGAAAATATGCCCGGCGCCATCCTGGTATATCAGGCTGAAGGGGATGAGAGGATCCTTTATGTCAGCGATGAACTGATCAATCTGTTTGAATGCGATGATGCCGATGATTTTATGAAATTCAGCGGTCAGAGCTTCAGAGGTATAGTTCACCCGGATGATATCGAGAGTGTTGAAGAAATGATCCGGGGTCAGATAGATCACAGTGAACTTGAGGTCAGAGAGTATGTGGAGCACAGAGTCATTACAAAGACAGGCCTGGTAAAGCATGTGTACAATAACGGCAGACTCGTGAAAAATCCGTACTACGGGGATGTATTCTATGTTCTTTTGATCGACAAGGACAAGATGGACAAGAACAGATAATATTAAAGACATAAAAGATCCCGATGGCCTAAGGGCAATATCGGGATCTTTGTATGAGGGAAGAATATGTTTATACAGGGAAGCATAAATTACGATCTGACAAAATATCTTCCGAGGGATTCAAAACTTCAGGAAGGCATAGGAATACTCAGGAGCGAATTTGATGATATCGGTCAGGCAATGGATGCCTTTGAAAAAAAACTGGCGGAGATGGATATTTTCCGGACGGTTATTAAGATCCTGCCTGTCTGGGGGTGGATAATTGCGGCACTTGTCATTGTAGGTATAGCGGTTTTACTTAGCTCGTCCTATCTGGAACCCTTATTTTCCTTTGCATTTTGCGGTATATCGGTTTTTTTGGGAGCTGTAAGTAACGGTCTTTTTAAGGAACTGTCCTTTTTTACAACCGGGTTTTGCGCAGTATTACAGGCGCTTTTCACATTCCCGTTTTTTGTGATAACGTTTAGGGAATACGAAAAAGATAGAGACCTAGGTACTCACGTAAAACAGGTAATGATAAACAGTTTAAAGAGCCTATTAACATGTGCGCTTCCTGAAGTTTTTATCTTTATGGTAATGATATTTTTAAGGTCAGATCTTGGAAAAGAGATCGGTATGGTTTCCATAAAAGGAATAGCCATAAGTCTGGTTGTGGCCCTTGTGGCAGAACCCTTAAGCCTCAAGGCATGTGGAAAACTTCTTGAAAAGACGGGAAAGGATTCCATATTAAAGCCCTTGGAGAAAAGGATCTCAGAATTTGAAAAGATCTATCCCGTTTTTTTGGTGATCATTTTGGGATCCATCGTTTTTTCTTTATTTTACGTAAAAAGCTTTAAGTTTGAATATGATCTTCCCATAAAGAATATGGGTGGAAACTTATTTAACTTTGAAGGATTTACCACAGCAGATATATCGGTTAAAGATGTGCTCCTCATGGTATATGAAAATTCGGATGAGGAAAAGATGCTTTCTTTGAGTGAAGAACTGGACAAAACACCTAAGGTTTCAAGGGTGCTTTCACGTGCAAATATTTTTGAGAGGCCTTTTAAGTCCGGGGAACTAGCGGAATTTACAAAGGAAATGGGAATCGATGAAGATATTATAAAAATCGTGATCTATGACGCCTACGGTAACAGGGAAGCGGAAGAGATGACTTTGGAAACATTCGTCGGATTTGTGATCCAAAAAGCAGAGCAAAATGCAATGATCCGCTCCATGGTAGGAGAGGATAATATGGCTCTGTTATATGATAAAGGATGGCTCTTTAAAGAAACGTCCCTGACAGAGAAAAGGTCATCTAAAGATCTGGCTTCATTGATGGGATTAAATGAGAGTATTACCGGGTTGGTATATTGGTTTTCGGGGAAAGAAGAGATGAGCGTAAAGGAGTTTCTAGATTTTTTGAATAATCCATTCCTGGTTTCAACCGTGCTCTCATCCCAAAAAGACACATTAAAGACAGTTTCATACATCGCAGATTCTGTTGTAAATGAGGCCGCTTACAGTGCTGATGAGCTTTCGGATTTTCTGTCGGAGGAGTTTTCCGGTCTTCCAAAGGAGGCTGTGGGCCTTGTATATGCGGCCTATTTTGCAGAGCAGGAGTATATCCCCGGCTGGAGAATGAGGATAGAGGATATAATCGATCATGTGATGAAATCAGATACTTTTTCCATGATCATGGAAGGCGAAATGGGGGTAGCACTCCATGAGGCGAGGGAAACCTTAAACAGCGCAAAGAAGCTCTTTACGGGAGAGAAGCATTCCAGGGCTTTGATCCTGACAGAGTCCCTTGACGGTGATGAATACAGTTTGGATAACAGGCTTTCAAGGCTTGAAAATATTAAAAAGACCATGGACAGGTCCATGAAGGATGATCATTATATCATCGGCCTTGATGTGGTCGCGGCGGATATAAAGAAAATGGCGGATTTCGAATATCCGCTTTTGCCTATGATAATCGGGGCAGGCCTTATATTTATCGCCGCAATACTTCTTGGATCCATAATAAAGCCCGTTATGATATGCATTTCGTTTTTTACGGCTTATTTTCTCGGCACAGGGATATGCGGGATGCTTGGAAAGAGCATGTTTTATCCTGTATTTATCATAGTTTTGTTATGCTTATCAGCTCTTTTTGCGGGGAGGAATGTTTTTTTGTCTGCAGACAGTGATTATTCGGGAAATTCAGTATTTCTGATACCGGATATGATCTGTATTTTTGCATGCGTCGGAGGCTTTCAAATTTTTGGAAAGAGTATTTGGGGTGAATATTTTGCGATCTTTTTTGTGATCTTTTTATGCATGATACTGTTTTCCGACCTTGTGACTCCTGCGCTTTTGCTTTTTGGAGACAGGTTACGAAGGGGTATTCTTTCACATTTTGGTCAGAATAAGGACATAGTTTAAACACATTTATCGGATATCATCCTCTTACAAACATAAAACAGACTGATCACAGGTGATAACCCGGAGGTGTTTATAAATGAAAAAAACATATTCAATAAAAAAGATGCTTTTACCTCTTTTGTCGGCGGCTTTCTTACTGAGCGGATGCGCAGGTACTGCGGTCAACGCGGAAAATGAGGAAAAGGTGACAGATACTTATGCAGGCGATAGCAGTGAGATCACAGTTGAAGAAAACAACAGTGACTCAGAAACCACAAACATTGCAGATGTGGTTTTGGAAGACCTTTTTACTGACAGGGACATGGAACAGGAGGCGGATACGGAAGGCGCCACTCAAATAAGCCTTGTAAGCGGTGAGAATGTGGATATCGTGGAAGGCGGAGTTTATGTAATTTCCGGAGAAGCCATTGACACAACCATAGCAGTTGATGTTAATGATGAAAAAGTGCAGCTTGTCCTTGACGGCGTAAATGTTACAAATTCGGACAGCCAGGTCATTTATGTAAAAAGCGCGGATAAAGTCTTTATCACAACTGCAGCTTCGACGGAAAACAATATGCTTGTCACCGGAGAATTTGCGGAAGATGATGAAAATACGGCAGATGCAGTTATATATTCAAAGGACGATTGCACCTTTAACGGATTGGGAACCCTTAATATCACATCCTCAAAAGGGGAGGGTATCTCAGGAAAAGATGATTTAAAATTTACCGGAGGCACATATTTTATAAAATCCGAAAATGACAGTATCGAAGCCAATGACTCCATCTGCATCGCCGGTGGAAGCTTTGATATTGAGAGCGGTAAAGACGGTATACATTCCGAAAATGACGAAGACGATACTGTCGGAAATGTTTATATCGGTGGAGGAACCTTTGTCATAAATGCTTCGGATGACGGCATTCAGGCCACTACATCCACGGTGATCGACGGCGGCGATCTGGATATAAAAGCCTCTGAAGGTATCGAAGGAACAAATGTCATCATAAACGGTGGAAATATAAGGATAGAAGCCTCGGATGATGGCATCAATGCATCTGAAAAATCTTCATTGCTTGAGGCACAGGTCGTGATAAACGGCGGTGATATCACAATAAACATGGCAAGCGGTGACACGGACGGAGTGGATACAAACGGAAGTATTTACATAAACGGAGGAAAAATAAATATCACCGGAAATTCTGCCTTTGACTATGATGTGGAAGGAAAGATCAACGGCGGAACCGTTATCGTAAACGGAGAAGAGATCACGGAGATGACATATCAAATGTTCGGCCCCGGAGACGGAATAGAGGGCTTTTTTGATGAGAGGGGAAACGGTGATTTCTCGGAGGGCTTCAGCGGAGAATTTCCAGAAAACGGAGACGCTGAAAGACCTGAGATTTTTGGAGGAAAAAGGCCTGAAGACTTTCAGGACAGAAGCGGTGAAATGTCCGAAGAGCCTGCATGGAATGACACTCTTTAAATATTTAAACGATATATAATATTGCAGAAAGCTCCCTGAGATATCAGGGGGTTTTTTGCGTAAAAAACGTATGATTTTGCGTATATTTTAAATCCCATCTTTGTACCTGTTTTTGTATAATGTTTTCATAGGAGCGCCTAAGGGAGAATATTCAAAAAAAGCACATCGACGAACAAAAACAGGAAGGAGAAATACATATTTATGGGCAACAAAGCTAAAGTAAAGAATTCTTCAAAAAAAACAGTAAGCGGTAAAGTATTAATGATCTTAATGCCTTTGATCGTGGTATCATTGGCAGTTATCCTGGCTATAATTTATTATTTTGTAAGTACATCTACACGGACACTTCTCTATTCTTCGCTTAACGGATTATCAAAGGATTATTCGGACGTTTTGAAAGGCAATATGGATGTGGCAATGTATTATGCCGGCGGTGTAGGAGACGCGTTGGAAGCCATAGACTTTGAAGACGATGATGCGATCCTTGATTATTTAAAGAGCACCATGGGCGATTATGATATGCTTCCTTCCGGTGTATATCTGGCATTGAATGACGGAACATTCCTGCTTCCCACAGGTTGGCAGCCGGGACCGGAATATGATCTGTTCTCAAAGGAATGGTATCTGCTTGCAATGTCACACAATGACAGCAATTTCTATTTCTATGATGAACCTTATTTCGATAACGATTCCGGAGCACTCTGTTCCACTATCGTAAGACATATTTATTTAAAGGACGGCAGAGAAGGTGTTCTCGGTGCAGACCTTATGATGAGCTCTTTCCAGGAGACTCTTACAAGGGATCCTCTCTACAAGACAGGCGGAGCACTTGCCATCACAGAGGCAGGACAGATCCTTGCATATAAAAATATTGATGTCTGCGGTACATCGATCTATGACGCCACAGGCGACAAGGTTTTAGAGGGCCTTGCAAAGCAGGGATGGAGCGCCGACAGAGGAGTTTACAGAATGAACTCCGGCGGAGAAAGCTTCTATATCGACAGTGTCAGCATAGAGGGAACTGACTGGAGCGTAGTTATCTATGCACCTGTAAATGAAGTGCTCAGTACCATCAACAAGATGATCGTGATCGTGTTCTCACTTGTTATCATAGGTCTAATCCTCATCATCTTTATCATGATCTTTGTACTCAACAAGATGATCAAGAAACCTGTTGAAAACCTTACAAAGACCATAGATAATATTTCAAACGGTGACTTTACGGTTAATATAGATGACAAAGGTAACGATGAGATCGCATACATGAACAAATCCATGAATGAGTTCGTGTCAGCTATGAGAGGTACCATCGGCAACATCAAGGAGACCAGCGATACTCTCAGTGCGAACGCACAGAATTCCAAACTGACAGCCGAGGCCCTTGAAGAGGCAGCAGGCGAGCAGTCAGAATCCATGGAGCAGATCAGAGAGAACATCAACAACATGGCAGATGCCGTTACAGATGTTGCTGAGAATGCAACACTCCTTGCCCAGACCGTTCAGGATCTGGTGGACGATGAAAAGAATGTGGAAAATGTCATGGTTACACTTGTTACCAAGGCCGGAGACGGACAGGTTGACATGCAGAACGTGGCAAGCAGCATGGATGACATCGTTTCTTCCATGGGCGACATGGCAGATGCCGTTAAGAGCGTTGACGAAGCTGCGGATGAGATCACTCAGATCGTCGACCTCATTGAGTCGATTTCAACCCAGACAAACCTCCTCTCACTGAATGCATCCATAGAGGCGGCAAGAGCAGGAGAGGCAGGACGCGGATTTGCGGTTGTTGCTTCCGAGATCGGAAATCTTGCAAACAACTCTGCAGATGCTACAAAGAAGATCAGCGACATCATCAGAGACATGTCTGTCAAGGTAAAGGATCTGTCGGTTAAGTCAGAGGCTAATACAGAGCTTATCAATAACTCTGCATCCAGCGTTAATACCGCTGCAGATACTTTCCATCAGATCACTACCGAGCTTACCTCTGCATCAAAGACCATGACAGAGATGGCGGACAAGATGGACAGAGTAAACGATGTTGCCACAAATATGGCATCTGTTTCAGAGGAACAGTCGGCAACGACCCAGGAGATCTCCGATACAGTAGAACATGTTACGGAGAGCGCAAAGGGTGTTTCCGATTCTTCACAGACAGTTTACAAGGCTTCTACATCCGTATCCGATGCGGTGGATGCGATCAACGAAAACTTAAGTATTTTCATTATCGAATAAGACAAAATGATATGTACTTCTTCATAACATATAAACTTTCCAAAGGCGGACCCGTAAAAAAGGTCCGTCTTTTTATTATTTCATTAATTACATCATTGACACATTTGTTTTCCTTGGTTTATTCTAAAACACAACAGTACTTTAATTGTTTAATTCAGGAGTGTGAGAAAGTTATGAGTAATGTGAGAGAGATTAAAGACAACAGACTGTTCTTTGACGGCTGTGATACGGTAGAGCTTGCAAAGGAATATAAGACACCCCTCTATGTAATGAGCTATACGGAGATTGCAAAAAGAGTAAATGAGCTTAAAGAGCAGTTTACGGATAAATTCCCCGGAGCAAGAGTAGCCTATGCTTCAAAGGCATTCTGTTGTGTGGGAATGTATGAGATATTAAAAAAACTCGGAACCTGTATAGACGTGGTTTCGGGAGGAGAACTCTATGCGGCAAAGAAGGCAGGATTTCCCCCGGAGAGAGTAGAGTTTAACGGTAACAACAAACAGCCGGAAGAGATCGAAGCGGCTGTGGAATACGGAGTAGGCAGAATCATTTTGGACGGCCTGTTTGAAATACCCCTTATAGAGAAAGCCTGTGAGAAGCTTGGCAAAAAGGCAAATATCATGATCCGTATCACCCCCGGTGTTGCAGCCAGCACCCATGACTTTATCGTGACGGGAAAAAAGGATTCGAAATTCGGCATTCCTCTTGATGAGGATGTGTTCATGCCCATAGTAAAGCAGGTTCTTGATTCAAAATATCTGGAGTTTACAGGGCTTCATATGCACATAGGCTCCCAGCTTTTTGAAAATGAGGCTTATTTAAAAGCTCTTGATGTCCTAATGGACTGGGCCGGCAAGATCAAAAAAGAATTCGGTGCAGATGTAAAGGAAGTAAACTTCGGTGGCGGCTTCGGAGCCACATATATTGATGAGGACAGAAAGCCCTACAGCTTTTTCCTTGATCCCATGATGGAAAAACTCAAAGCAAGATCTGAGGAGATAGGAATACCCACTCCAAACGCAGTGATAGAGCCCGGCAGAAGTATTGTGGCCGAGGCAGGCATCACCCTTTATACTGTGGGACAGATAAAGGATATCAGAGGCATCAGGAAATATGTATCGGTTGACGGCGGTATGGGCGATAATATCAGAGTTGCACTTTATCAGGCACAGTACGATGCGATCCTTGCAAACAAGGCTGATGAAAAGGCTGATGAGAAAGTGACAGTATGCGGAAAATACTGTGAGAGCGGTGATATCATACTTACAGACCATTTGCTCCCATCATCCGTTTCACAGGGAGATATCCTTGCAACATTTTCAACCGGTGCCTATGGATACAGCATGGCTTCAAATTATAACAACAATCCGATTCCCGGAGTGGTGCTGGTAAAGGACGGAAAGAGTGACTGGATGATCAAACCCCAGACCTACGAACAGATCCTTCAAAACAATGTGGTGCCGGGAATAATATAGTATTTTTAAAGGTCCGTAAACTCAGATTTTGACATTTTGTGAAAAGGGATATACATATGAGTATTTCAATGCAGGAGATAACGGCAAAGATGAAAGCCGACAGCTACAGGATGGCGGCTTTATCCGGAGAAGTCAGAAATAAGATCTTAAACAGTGTAAAAGAGGCTCTTCTTGAAAATAAAGAAGTGATCTTTGAGGCTAATAAAAAGGATATGGCAAATGCTGAGACAAACTGTATAGCCGATTCCGTAAAAAAACGCCTTAAATTTGATGAGCACAAGCTTATCGATGTGGTGGGCGGAATAGAGCAGTTAATAAGCCTTCCTGACCCCATAGGAAAAGTTCAATTTGTGAGAGAACTGGACGAGGGCCTGGTATTAAAGAGGATCACCTGTCCCATCGGTGTTATCGGTATCATCTTTGAGTCACGTCCGGATGCGCTGGTACAGATCTCTTCTCTTTGCATAAAGAGCGGAAACTGTGCTGTATTAAAAGGTGGCAAGGAAACTGCAAACACAAATAAGGTATTGTTTGATATAATCTATGATGCCGCAGTAAAGAGCGGAGCACCGAAAAACTGCCTGCACCAGGCTGAGGGACATAGTGAGATCGACGAGCTTCTGGCATGCAATAAGAATGTGGATCTTCTTATCCCAAGAGGATCAAATGCCTTTGTTCAATATATAATGAATAATACAAAGATTCCCGTTATGGGACATGCAGACGGTGTTTGTCATACTTATGTTGACAGGGATGCCGATATGGAAAAGGCCTGCAGGATAATCGTAGATGCAAAGACTCAGTACACCGCAGCATGTAATGCCACAGAGACACTTCTCTTTGATAAAGATCTGGGTGAAGATAATCTGAAAAAACTTGCCAAAGCCCTCAAAGACAGCGGAGTAAAGCTTCGCGGAAGCGGAAAGGTTTCAAAAATCTTAGGCTGCGAAGAGATGGGTGAAGAGGATTTTAATACGGAATATCTGGATATGATCATCTCCGTTAAGGAAGTGGAGGGTGTGGACGAAGCCATTGCCCACATTAACAGATTTGGATCCCATCACACGGATGCCATAATCACGGAGAATATGGATACAGCGGAAAAGTTCATGTCACTTGTGGATTCTGCCGGAACGTATGTAAACTGTTCCACCAGATTTGCGGACGGATTCAGATACGGATTCGGAGCGGAAGTGGGTATCAGCACGGGCAAGATCCATGCAAGAGGTCCCGTAGGACTGGAGGGACTTACCACATACAAGTACAAGCTTTACGGTGACGGCCATATCGTTGCGGATTATTCAAACGGTACAAAGAGTTTTCACTTTAAGGAACTCTCATAATTATCTGGATACATAAGGAGTCTGCCATGAGAGATTTGACTCATATTAAAAACGTGATAGTAAAGGTCGGCTCATCATCTCTTACGGATGGAAACGGTCATGTGAGCGATGAAAAGATGCTGAAAATAGTGGAACAGCTTGTTTATATCAAGCGGAAGGGCATGAATGTCATACTGGTCTCCTCCGGTGCTCAGGCTGCCGGAATGGGAGTTCTTGGCCTTAACAAAAAGCCCAGGGAGATCGTCAAAAAACAGGCCCTGGCAGCGATAGGTCAGGCAAAACTCATGGAGCATTATGAGAACCTGTTTTCAATTTTTGATGTTAAGTGTGCCCAGATACTGGTAAACCACGGAGATTTTGATGACAGAAAGCGTCTCATGAATCTGGAGAATGTCATGGGTACGCTGTTAAAGATGGATGTTATCCCCATCGTAAACGAAAATGATACATTGGCGGTGGAAGAGATCAAAGTCGGCGAAAACGATACATTGGCCGCGCTTATCGTACCGGCTGTGGACGGAGATCTGCTGGTACTCATGAGCGATATCGACGGCCTTTACGATGATAATCCCAATGAAAATAAAAATGCAAAGCTTATCGACTATGTGGATGATATAGAAGATGTAAGAGAATTTGCAAAGGACTCCTCCAGCAAGGTGGGAACAGGCGGAATGATCACAAAACTCAAAGCGGCAAAGATGGTCAACGCCTATGGCTGTGATATGGCGATCATCAATGCCTCTGCAAAAGACGGTTTGAAAAAACTCTTAGACGGAGAGGAAATCGGAACTTTATTTGACGGTCACAAAGAAAAGGACATGTCTGCAAAGAAACACTGGATACTTTACAGAAGCAGCGTAAAGGGCAAGGTTGTGGTGGACGACGGAGCATTTAAAGCCATAAGCGAAAAACACACAAGCCTTCTTCCCAAAGGAATAGTGGATGTGAAGGGAGATTTCATGATCTCTTCAGTTGTTGATATTGTAAATACGGATGGATTGGTCTGCGGCAAAGGAATGGTAAACTATTCCTCGGATGAGATCAAACTCATAAAGGGTCTTCCCACAGGCAGGATAAAGGAAGTCCTTCATTACAAGGATTATGATGAGGTTATCCACGCTGACAATCTGGTAGTTATAAAAGAATAAAATTAAAACCCCGAACCGCTTTAGGAAAGTTCGGGGTTTTAATTTTTTTAATTTATAAGAGAATATTGAGGGAAATTAAGCTGTTTTAAATACCCTTCCGAAAAACTTTCTGAGGGCAGAAACCTTTTTGGCGGGAATTCTGTCCAGGAAGTCCTGACAATATTCATATCTTTCCAGCTTGACCCAATCCGGAGTCTCGGGCTGATAATCGTGTATATCCAAAAGAATAGATGTTAACATAATCATTACCTCCTTTATAGAATTTCCTTATCTGACTATAGAATATCACATATTTTGTACCGGACAATGGGAATATATCTTAAAATTAAGGTTAATAATTGTGCCGCCATCACAAATTTGTTATAATCTTAATAGAAAACGGGACTCTTTTTGGTTTAAAAACAAAAAAGAGAGAAAGGCGGCACTAATGGGTTTTACTGTGGAGGATATGTTGATAATATCGCAGGAAAAATATGATATGGAACTGGTGGCAGGCAGAAACGGATGGGCCAATTCCATAAGCTGGCTTTTGATGGTGGAGGATACCACCATAACGAAAAGTTTCCTTGGAAAAGAACTGGCGGTCACAACGGGCCTGGGATTTAATACCACACAAAAACTGTTGGAACTGGTGAAGATACTGGATAAGCATCATGGCGCCGGACTTATCGTAAACACCGGTGAATATATAAAGTCCATCCCGCAGGAAGTCATCGACTGTGCAAATGAATGCGATCTGCCGCTTATGACTGTACCCTGGGAGATCAGTATGGCTGAGATGATAAAGGATCTGACGGTGCGGATATTTTTGCAGACCCAGACCGATGAACAGCTCTCATCCGCCTTTGCAAAAGCCTTTGAAAGACCCCAGAGCAGTGATGAATACAGAGCTGAGCTCTCATCAGCCTTTGATGTGGACGGCAGATTCCAGGTGGCCATCTTTACCTCAGGTGATCTGGACAGCATGGACAGTGTGGACAGGAGGAGGATCGGATACAGGCTTCAGATATATCTTGAAAATATATCCCATAATGCCCATTTCTTTTACTATGACGGAGCTTTTCTCCTTATCTTTAACGCAGTTGATGACGAACCCAGGGATGAGATCATAGACGGGTTTTTATCGAGAGTAAAACACCGTATGCCTGACAGGGAGATATATGTTGGGCTTGGAAGCCCGGTGATAGATGTTGAAAATGTACATATTTCCTATAAGAGGGCCTGCTTTGCCGCAAAACAGGCAGCCCTGTCAAATAAGCCTCTGGTAAATTTTGATGACCTTGGGATAAAAAGGCTTGTATATCTTGCGGAGGACAAACTTTTACTTAATGAGATGGGAAGAGGAGCTTTGGGTCCGATCCTTGAATATGATAAAAAACATGACTCGGAACTGCTGGAGACACTTGATCTGTATCTTAAATATAACGGCTCTGTGAGTAAAGTCTCAGAGGTTATGTTCATACACAAAAATACCATTCTCTACAGGATGGGAAAGATCAGGGAACTTTTGGACTGTGATTTGGAGGACGGAGAAAAAAGGCTCTCCATATATCTGGCAATACAGATATACAGAGAGAATATGGGGGAATATTAGTTTTTAAGTTCTTTTCTCTTTTGTCTTCTCACATGATTTATATGTCTTTCGTAGTCGCCGTTTTGGATAAGGGTGGCCAGCAGATATTGCTCAAATAAAGGCACAGTGCAGGAATAAAATCCCAGTTTTTCCGTGAAGGAACTAACCATTTTCTCCGGAAGAAGCATATATCCCACACGCATGGAGGGAGCAATAGTCCGCGAAAAGGTATTGATGTATATTACGTTTTCGGATTCGGACAAAGTAAAGAGAGGGCTTTCCGGTTTTTTTGACACGGTGAGTTCCGAATCATAATTGTCTTCGATGATGACGCTCTTGTTTTCTTCGGCCCAGAGTAAATATTCACGTTTCTTTGAAATATCGGCTGTGGCTCCTGTGGGATAACTGTTAAAAGGAGTCACATGCAAGGCCTTTTCGTGAGCGGTTTTTAAAGCATTTGTAGATATTCCGTTTCCGCCCATGGAAAGTCTGTGACATTTTATTCCCATGGCTGTGTAGACTTTTTCTATTTTTTCATAGGAAGGGTCTTCGATGGCTATCTTTTTTATCCTCAAAAACTGCGCGATCTGACCGTATAGATACTCAGCTCCGGACCCTATTATTATCTGGGAAGGATTTACAGAAATGCCTCTGCTTCGCTCTAAGTAGGAGCAGATGGCTTTTTTTAACTCAGGACATCCGAAATTGGGAGATTTTATAAGGAGTCTGTCTCCGTAATCAAGGAGCACCTTTCGCATGGCTTTTGCAAGGACCGAAAACGGAAAGTCGGATGAAGGCATATTGGATACGGTCATATCTGTGTTTATGGGCTTTGCCTGCGCCCGGATGACTTTGCTTGATAAAAAATCCGATTCTTTGTATATGACGTAAATACCGCTTCTTTGCCTGCTTTCCGTATAACCCTCATCACATAAAAGGTCAAAGGCGTGCAGCACCGTAATAACACTTATGCCGGTGTCTGCTGCGATGGTCCTTTTTGAGGGAAGTTTACTTCCGTAGGGGTAAGCTCCGGAGGTTATTTTTTCAACAAAGTGATTGTACAGCTGAAGG
Organism: Acetatifactor sp.; assembly: GCA_024695935.1. GTDB lineage: Bacteria > Bacillota > Clostridia > Lachnospirales > Lachnospiraceae > RGIG10340. Next base: position 63,371 of record JAILHH010000014.1, on the reverse strand, counting down.
TAAGCGGGGGAGGGGAGTGTTCTGTCGATTATCTGTTCCATCTGGTTATATTAAATTCTCCTTAACTGGTCATTTTGATATTACCAATTAGAGTATATTATTTCTCTAACGATTTGCAAAGAATTTTTTATATAAGGAGGATCGGTCTCGGAAAAAAAACCGGATTTTCAGGTTGCAACGGCCGGAGTATTATGGAAACAACACAGAAAGACGTATTAAGTAAAAAATCAACGGCGGGTGAAAGTACAGTAAGGCTTACCATTGCGGCATTGTTTATGGGATTAAACATAGTGTTAAGTTCCAGCATTTTCAGCATCCCCGTCCCGGGAGGACATTTGTATATGTGCGACATCCCCATCTGCATTGCCGCACTTTTGTTAAATCCTTTTGAGGCATTTGTGGTGGCAGGCGTCGGATCCTTTATCGGAGATTTCCTGTTTTATCCCGCACCCATGTTTGTATCACTTTTTACCCATGGTCTGCAGGCAGTGGTGATCTCTCTTATAGCCCAAAGGACGTTTAAGCATAATCCGAAGCTTGCAGCGATCATTGCAGTCACAGTAGGTGCAGTGATAATGGTGATAGGTTATTCTCTCGGAAGAGCATATGTTTATGCAACACCGGAATATGCAATACTAAAGCTTCCCTATGAGATACTGCAGGCAGTTGTGGGCGCCGTACTGGGCGTGATTTTGAACTTCAGATTCGGAGTGAGAAAACTGTTTAATAAATATGTATATAATACACAATAATCTTTCAGATCCTAATTAATTTAATCGGTTTACAAAAGCGGCAAAAAGCGAATTTTTGCTGCTTTTGTTTTAATTTGTCGTTTACTAATCATGCATAAATATTCTATAATAATAAGTGATTTTGAACATAAGTATTAATGTATAAGGAGTATTCAGAGGGCATGGAAAGATATTATCAGGAAGAGATCGAATGCGCTTCTTACGAAAAGATCCGCGAGATTCAGTCCGAGAAGCTTGTAAAGCAGGTAAAACATGTTTGGGACAGCGTTCCCTACTATAGAAAAAAGATGGAGGAAAAGGGCGTTACACCTGAGGATATCAGATCGGTTGACGACCTTCATAAGTTGCCTTTTTTGTCAAAGGCGGACTTGAGGGATGCATATCCTTACGGACTTTTGGGAATGCCCTTAAAGGATTGCGTCAGGATACATTCTACCTCCGGTACCACAGGAAAGAGAGTTGTGGCATATTATACACAGCACGATCTGGACCTGTGGGAGGATTGCTGCGCGAGAGCGCTTACGGCTGCAGGTGCCACGGATGAGGATGTGGTTCAGGTTGCATACGGATACGGACTTTTTACGGGAGGCGCGGGACTTCACGGCGGATCCCACAAGGTTGGTTCACTTACGGTTCCCATCAGTTCCGGCAATACGGACCGTCAGATAATGTTTGCGATGGATCTGCAGGCTACCATTCTTTGCTGTACGCCCAGCTATGCGGCATATCTTGGAGAGAGGATGAAGGAACTGGGTTACGGCCCGGACGACATACCTTTAAAGGCCGGAATCTTCGGCGCAGAGGCATGGAGTGAGGAAATGAGAAAAGATATCGAGAAGACGCTCGGTATCAAAGCTTTTGATATATACGGACTGACTGAGCTTTCGGGCCCGGGAGTGGCATTTGAATGCTCCGCACAAAACGGAATGCATATCAATGAGGACCATTTCATTGCGGAGATAATAGATCCGGATACAGAGGAGGTCCTTCCCGAAGGATCTGTGGGCGAACTGGTATTTACCGCCGTAGACAAGGAAGCTTTCCCCATGATCCGCTACAGGACAAAGGATATCTGCAAGCTTACCAGAGAGAAATGCTCCTGTGGAAGAACCCATATCAAAATGGCAAAGCCCATGGGAAGAAGCGATGACATGCTCATTATCCGCGGCGTAAATGTATTCCCCAGCCAGATTGAGACTGTTCTTATGAACAACGGTTATGCCGCTAATTATCAAATCATCGTGGACAGAGTAAACAATACGGATACCTTTGATGTACAGGTTGAGATGACACCGGAGATGTTTACTGATAACATCGGCGAGATCGAGGCAATGCAGCGAAAACTTTCTGACGATCTGAAGGCGATGCTTGGAATCAAAGCAAAGGTTTCACTCCTTGCCCCCAAGTCCATTGCCAGAAGCGAGGGCAAAGCGGTAAGAGTTGTGGATAAGAGAAAGATATGATCCGTAAAAAAATGAAAGAGAGGGATTGTGTATGTCAGTAAAACAGATTTCGGTTTTCCTTGAAAATAAGCCCGGCACTTTGAAAAAAATGACCGGTGTGCTGGCCGAGCATGAAATAGATATGAGAGCCATTTCGATGGTTGAGACAAAGGATTTTGGAATTGCCAGGATCGTGGTGGATGATCCCATATCCGCGATGAATGTATTAAAAGAAGCGGATTTTGTATCAAAATTAAACTCTGTACTGGTGGTTGAGATACCCGATGAACCCGGCGGACTTGATAAACTCATAAATATCTTTGCTTCGGCTGAGGTAAATATTGAGTATATGTATGCGGTTTCCGGACATAAGTCCACAAAGAGTGCCTGCATGATATTCAGGGTTGCCGATACTCAGGCTGCGGAGACAAAGCTTGTGTCCAAGGGGTTAAAGATCCTGACCCAGGACGATGTAATGAATATTTAAGATCAGATCCTAAAAACGCTGTACTTTTGTACAGCGTTTTGTGTAACAACGAGCCTAAGTCCCACCCGCAAGCTCGCTTGCGAGGTGGACTTAGGCGACTGTAGAACACCGAAAGGCTTTGCCTTGAGGTGTGAAACAGAGTTGAAATCGAGCCTGCTCGAGTTTATGGAGCGCGAGCCATCTCTTTCCTTGAATTTACAGAAAATTAACCTTTGATTTTTTAAAATTACAGAATATAATGTATTATATAAAAAAAGCCAGGAGGTAACTAAGTTAAGATGTCAAAGATACTCATCGCATATTTTACTTTGCCCGGCGAGACTTATTCGGGTGGAACCATCATCAAAGTCGAAAAAGGTTATACTGAGATAGCCGCAGAATATATAAGTGAGGCAACAGGCGGAGATCTCTACAGAATAAAGCAGAAACGCACATATTCAACAGATCATTATGCCATGATAGAAGAGGCAAAGGAAGAGATCGAGAAGGGTGAACTGCCGGATATAGAGGATCTGCCGGATAATATGGCTGATTATGATACGGTCGTACTGGCATTTCCAAACTGGTGGAATACACTTCCCATGCCGGTGGTAACTTTTCTTGACAGAGCTGATCTGGCCGGTAAAAAACTGGTCGCATTTAACACCAGCGGTGGCGGAGGCTTCGGAAGCAGCATGAATGTCATCAGAAAATATGCTCCGGACTCTCAGATCGTTCAGGGTCTGACGTTACAGGGCTCCTTCGTGGAAAATGCCAAAAATGTTATCCAGTATTGGGCAAAGGATGAAATTCTGTCATAAGTCATTTAACTGCGACTTATTTCCTACATAATTCCATTGTTAAAGGAATGCATATTATGTCATAATGAAATTATAAATCTTTTGCTTACAGGGGCGTTTACGATATGTATTTCTTGACGGGTTTGATAGGTTTCATGTTTGCCATGGCCTGGTATATGTGTCATATCCGAATAAGGGCATTTCTGGCAGAAAAGAATCTGAAAATACTGACGATTCTTTCTCCCGTCATAAGTTCCTTTATTCCCATAGCGATCATTATGTTTTACATGTTTAATCTGGATGCCAGAATGTTGCGACCTATAGGATGGTCTGAATGGGCTACAACATTTTCCACACTTTGCATTACTGTTTTTATCAAGTGGAAGAGCAGGGATTACGATTATTTTTTCTCAGACACAAAAATGCCGGATCTGGTGGTTGAGTACGCACTGCTGGAATTGCCCGACAGGATGATGCTCCAGACATTTGTGATGCTTGTGATCTATACGTATGGCGGAAATCCTTATTGGGGAATATATATAAATGCTTTAATACTGGCCATTGTCAGACTCACTGACGATATACTCAGGAAAAGGAAAAAAAAGTACAGGATAATTTCAAATATTATCAGCGGTCTGATCTTTTCCATAGGAATAGGTTATGTGTACTATTGCACGGGCGCCATACTCTACATTGTCTGCGCAAGAGGGGCATATATATATATTCTGGCCAAGATGAATGACTGGAAAGACGGACACCACACTTTTTAAGTGCTGTTTTGCCGCTTTTATGTTATAATGTATTAAATGTTTTTGAGAGGTTTATATGGTTTTGTAGTTCATTATTTGTAATAACTGTACCGTCTGACACCGGGGGGATTGCTTATGGTCTGGAACTTGCAATATGAAATTACGGCACTTATATTGATAGGATTGTTCTTTGTTTTTTACAATCTCCAGAGGAGTCTTCCTATCAAAAAGAATATAATTTTCTCTGATCTTTTGATGATACAGTTTCTGTGTATCATTGCGGATATAATCGCTTCGGTATTTTCTTCTTATCCGGAAAAATACGGCTATTGGCATCAGGAACTGGCCAATATGGTCTATTTTCTGTCCGTTTTCGCAATTTATTACCTCTTTATGCAGTATTGCCGGTATCTGACCGGTGACAAGTTAAAAGTGTTAGTAGGAAAGCAGTGGTGGATCAGTGTGCCATTTTGGTTTGCCGAGGTGATCTGCGTTACAAATCCTCTTACAGGTTTTCTTTATAAGGTTGATGAGACGGGATTTACCAGGGGCAGATTTTTCTATGAGATCCATCCCTCGGTCATAATTTTCTATTCAGGAGTCTCGCTGGCACTGATTTTTCACTCCAGAAAGATCATACCCTTAAAGGAAAAGGTAAGTCTTATCTTCTTTGTCTTTGCATCCACAACAGCGGCAATGCTCCAGTTTTTTGTATTTCCGCATCTGCTCCTTATCAATATCGGATGCAGTTTTTCAATGGCGATCTGCTTTTTGTCCATGCAGAATCCCGAGTTTGACAAAGATCAGAAGACGAGGATATATAACCGTGATGCCATGTTTAAATACCTTGGCGAAAAACTGGTTTTCGGAAAGCGCAGATACAGATATGTGGGCATCACTTTCCAAAATTACGGCAGGTTAAGAGCTATTTACGGCTCGGGGTTAATGGACAGATTTCTCAACAGATTCGGGATATATCTCAGAAAGCATGTGGATAACATCCTGCCGTTTTATCTGCAGAGCGGACAGTTTTTGCTGGTATTAGATTCAAAGGCTGACAAGGATCAGATCACCTATCAGATAAGAGAATATTTAGATAAGGGATTTTGTTTTGACGGTCAAAAGGTTAATCCAAAGCCGAAATTTATATATATGTCCGATGAATGTGACGCAAAGGACGGGCATGAAGTATATGATATTTTAAAGTTTTCCCTTAAACAGATCGAAAAGGATGAGAGCAATGACCTTCGCGAGATAGATGACAGGTTCCTTGCGGAACTTCATTATTCCATAAAGGTGAAGGATGCCCTCCACAGGGCGGTGGATGAGGATGCTCTGATAGTATATTATCAGCCCATTTATGATTCCATGATAGGGGCCTTCAGTTCTGCGGAGGCACTGGTGAGAATAGAGGATCCGGAGCTTGGGGTGATTCCGCCAGCGGCTTTTATTTCACTTGCCGAGGAGGACGGAACAATATTAAAACTCGGAAACCAGGTCCTCAGAAAAGTGTGCAGATTTATCAGTGAACATGATCTGGATGCCATGGGCCTTAAATATATCGAGATAAATCTCTCCCCAATCCAGTGCATGAACAGAAATCTTGCATCAGAAATAATCGAAGTCGCAAACGAATTTGGAATTGACATGAGTTATCTTAACTTTGAGATAACAGAGACAGCAAAACTGGACATCAGAGAGCTTAACGCTTTGATGGATTCTCTTATTGGAGAGGGATCGGGATTCTCGCTGGATGATTACGGAACAGGTTTCTCGAATCTCGTAAATGTACTCAAGCTTCCCTTCGATATCGTAAAGATAGATAAATCTGTTGTCTGGTCCTATTTTGACGGAAATGATATCGTGCTTCCAAGGCTTATAAGTATGTTTGCGGAGGATGAATTCGGGATCGTGGCTGAAGGCGCCGAGACCGATCACATGCAGCAGACATTGCAGGAGATGGGATGTGACTATATCCAGGGATTTTATTTCAGCAAGCCTATTCCGGAGGTTAACTTTGTGGAATTCATAAAGGACAGGAACAGATTGGGCAGACACCCTGCATTTGAATAAAAGGGATTTAACACTAAATTTTTATAAGCGGGATATTTTATGACGAAGAATCTGATGTTTGCAGCCAAGGTTTCGGTGGCGGCGGTGGTGGCAATATTCATTGCCAATATGCTGAGGCTGGATTTTGCCATATCAGCCGGTATTGTGGCCATATTGTCCGTAGCCTATACTAAAAAGGAGACTATTAATACAGGACTTAACAGGCTTTATGCTTTTTTGGCAGCTCTTTTTATCGCCTTTTGCAGCTTTTTCATCTTTGGCTTTAGCACGGTGGGATTTTGCATATATATGGTAATATTCATCTTTTTGTGCAAGATATTTGACTGGCACAGTGCCATGGCCATGGATTCGGTGCTTATATCACATTTTCTCACCTTTGGAAACATGGGATATGCGGCTTTAAAAAACGAGATATTGCTCTTTGTGATCGGTGTGGGCATGGGTGTTTTGGTCAACCTGACGCTTCACAAAAATACCGGATATATGGAGCGCTTAAAGGAAGAGACGGATGAAAAGATGAAATATGCTCTCCACAGGATGAGTCAGAGGATAATGGATGTAAATCTGGCAGACTATGACGGAACATGCTTTGAAAAGATGGATGAAAGCATTCGTGTGGCTTCCGACATTGCCAGGGAAAATTACATGAATCAGTTTTCAAAAGGCGATGTGGAGGATATGGAATATATTGCAATGCGAAGAAGACAGCGCTACATCCTCTTTGAAATGTACAAGAATCTGAAGGAGATAAAATCCGTCCCGTCCACGGCAAAGATCCTCTCCGAGTATTTTGAAAAGGTGTCGGAGGAATATTCAAGAGAGAATACAGTAAAAGGCCTTATGGAAGATTACGAGGACCTCTACAGCGTCATGAAGGAGACTCCCCTTCCCACAGACAGACTTGAGTTTGAAGACAGGGCAAGGCTTTTTGTGATAATGGAAAAGATGAAAGAGTTTCTGGATATAAAAAAGGATTATGTGTTAATTCACTGCCAGGAGCCGGAAAAAAGAACTTTTAATACATAATCGGGCAGGAGGACATTGACAGAATGAGTAAAATGGTAGTTTATTATTCGCACAGCGGTGTGACAAGAAAAAGGGCTGTGGATATAGCTGCGGCAAACGGAGCGGCTATATTTGAACTTCACCCAAAGGTTCCGTATACAGAGGCGGATGTGAACTGGCAGAATGACACCAGCAGAAGTGTGGTGGAATACAAGGATTCGAATTCAAGACCCGAGATCGATGTGATGCCGGATCTGTCCGATGTGGATGAACTTTGGGTTGGATACCCTATCTGGTGGTATACGACTCCCAGGATAATCAACACATTTTTCGACAATGCGGTTCTTAAGGGCAAAAAGGTTCATTTGTTTGCAACATCCTCCGTGACCGGAGTTGATGAGAGCCTGGATGAGCTGAGAAGCCTGTATCCGGATGTTGATATTGTGGACGCGAAAAGAGTTTAAAAAAAAGGGTATCCTGTGCAGATTTACCGCAACAGGATACCCTTTATTCAAAGGAAGTTTATTACCGGATCTACTCGCCGTATACGAGGTCAGCCAGTTCCTGCATTGATGCGTATAGGTCACCGCTTCCGCCGTAGATGGCATTAAAGTCAAGTGCGAATACTTTTTTGTTTCTGATAGCGCTTATTTCGGAAATTGCCTCATTGTCATAAAGTGACTGAATCATTTCGTCCATATTCGGACCGCCTTCATAATCAAAAAGTACTATTACTTCAGGATTCTCTGCTATCACAGTTTCAATGCTTACCTGATCACCTTCACAATATCCGTTGATGTTGTCGAGACCGATCATGGCGAAAGCCTCATTCTGTAAGGTTTCTGCTTTGGCACTGCCAAACACGGGCATTCCGTCCTCAATCCAGGATACCTCAGCCATTTTCATTGATTTTCCGGCCACTCTTGTGTCATTCTTTAATCCGTTTGTCATTTCAATATAAGAATTCTTTAATTCATTTGCCTTGTCCTCAACATTAAAGATCTTTCCGAGGTTATCTATATCTGCAAGGAATGATTCAAAGTTTGCATTATTTTCACCTACGTGAGTGATATAAGAAGCGATTCCCATGCCTGCCAGTTCGTCAACTGTTCCGATCCCGTAATCACCGTCAACGAAGAGGTCACCTCTTCCTACAGCAAAGTCCGGCTCAGCACCAAGCAAGGCTTCCTTGGATGCATAACCTTCAGCAATAACAGGCAGAGCTTGAAACTCATCAGCGACGTCTTCGGGGGCGGGGCCAAATACTGCAGCTACTCCCACAATTTTGTCGGAAAGTCCGAGTCTGATGAGGAGAGTTGCTGTACCCTGATTGTTGGCAACGATCCTTTCATATCCGCCTTCATAAGTGGTGGAAACGGGAGTCCATGTCGCTCCGTCGCTTGAAACTGAATATGTTTCTGCCGTAACAGGATAATAGGAGTCGTTGTTTTCCGACTCAGTAATATTTTCTGTGGCGGCGTCTTCGGCCACAGTTTCTGTTGATGCACTTTGGCATCCGGTAAAAATAGCTGTTGTCAGTATAATTCCAACAAATGATTTAATAATTTTGCTCTTCATTTTGTAAAAAGTTTTCCTTTCTTTTGGCTGGTTAGTCATGCTATAATCTGTTAGTCGTGACTAACGAGCAAATGTTATCATTTTTGTTTTGAGGTGTCAATGAAAATTTTAATGAAAAATTTCAGAAAAAATAAAAGGGATGGAAGCCCGGCTTTTATCCCTGTATTACTTATTCTGGCCCTTTGTGCTGTTCTTATTGCGGTTTCGATGGGACAGGTAAATATCCCTTTGGATCAGACGGTGATGATCATTTTAAAGAAGCTGTTCAACGTTGAACTTCCGGGGTTTAAAGATATTCCCACATCATATTTCAATATCGTCTGGATGATACGTTTCCCCAGAACCCTTACCTCACTGATGGTTGGCATGGGGTTATCCCTCTGCGGAATTGTGATGCAGGCATCTGTGGAAAACCCTCTTGCGGATCCGTATATATTGGGAATCTCATCGGGAGCTACTTTGGGTGCCACATTTGCACTTATGATAGGAGTTGGTTCGATTCCTGTTATCGGAAATGTCGGTGTGGCCGGATGCGCTTTTACAGGTGCTTTGGCAGCGTCATTTCTCGTATTGTTTTTTGCAAATATAGGAGGAAAGACCACCGGCGCAAAACTTGTGCTGGCCGGAACGGTGATTAATTCCATGTTCTCAGCTTTCTCCAATATGATAATTTATTTTGCCGATAATTCTCAGGCATTGCAAAGTGTTACTTTCTGGATCATGGGAAGCACAGCATCGGCCACATGGAATAAAGTGCCCATGGTTGCTTCGGTGACTTTGATAACTGTTATTTTCTTCCTCGCTCAAAGCAGTAATCTGAATCTGATGTTAATGGGGGAAGAGGCCGCTACCACTCTGGGAGTAAATCTTACTTTTTGGAGAAGGATATATCTTATAATAGCCAGTCTGATCACCGGTATTTTGGTGGCAAACTGCGGAATGATAGGCTTTGTGGGGCTGGTGATCCCTCATATCACAAGGGCGATCTTTGGAGCAAATCACAGGATACTCACGCCATACACAGTATTGATCGGCGGAATATTCATGACAGTTACGGATCTGCTTTCGAGGATGCTTGTAACCGGCTCGGAGCTTCCTGTGGGAATCATAACGGCGTCTATAGGAGCTCCGGTATTTCTGTATATGTTACTTAAAAAAGATTATGGATTCGGAGGAGCATAAAATGAATTTGGAAGTAAAAGAGCTGAAGGTCACTTTAGGCAGAACAAATATAGTTAAGGGAGTAAGTCTGAAAGTAGAGGAGGGACAGAGCGTAGGGATAATAGGACCCAACGGATGCGGAAAGTCCACGCTGTTAAAGGCAATATACAGAGTCAATCCCATCGAAAAAGGCAAAGTGCTGCTGAATGGAAAGTCCATGGCATGCATGACTCCAAAGGAAGTCGCAAAAAATATAGCAGTTGTAGGGCAGTTTAACGAGATGTCATTTGATTTTTCAGTGGAGGATATGGTGCTTATGGGTAGATCGCCCCACAAGAAAATGATGGAAGCGTTTAATGATGAAGACTATTGCATTCTGGATGATGCTCTTGAAAAAACTGAACTCAAAGGTTTGAGGGATCGTAGTTTCCTGTCTCTTTCGGGAGGAGAAAAACAGCGAGTGATCTTGGCAAGGGCCATCGCTCAAAAGCCTAAACTGTTGATATTGGATGAGCCTACAAATCATCTGGATGTTAAATTCCAGTTTGAAGTGCTTGAACTGGTAAAAAGTCTCGGTATTTCCACTTTGAGTGTGTTGCATGATGTTGAACTCAGCGCCAGATACTGTGATTATATATATGCTTTAAAGGCAGGAAAGGTGGTTAAAGAGGGTACTCCTCAAAAACTTTTGACCAGAGAGACCATTCGCACACTGTATGATGTGGACAGTGAAATATACAATAATCCCATAACAGGTGCTTTGTCTGTGACATATTTACCCGGCAGGGAAGCTGTTTAACATTCGATTCCGATTATGATCCCACCGCGCTCACCGTAGTAACTGCAAAGTCCTCTTGCAGGGTAAACGGATAGGTCGGTATCGGGGTATTTTTCTTTGACAAGATCTCCCAGCTTCATGGCGAGATCTTCATTTTCTATGTGGCATATCCTGAGTTTTCCGCCCTTAAAACCCGCAGAGTACATCTCTGTTGTCAGTTTGTTAAGGACGCATTTTTCGCCTCTTATCTTAAACTGAGGATCGATATTTCCGTCAGCGGTTGCCGTGCCGATGATACTGATATTAAGTTTACCCACAAGGGAAGCAACGACCTTGCTGACCCTGCCGTTTTGGGCAAAGTTATGCAGGGATTTGAAACTGAAAAAAAGCCTTGTGGTTTTTAAATAATCTTTTATTCCTGTCTCAATCTCTTCAAAAGTTCTGCCTTTTTCTTTGTATTCAAGGATCTTTTCCATCACCAGATGCATCTCCGGACCTGTGGTGAGAGTGTCTGTTATACAGATCTTTGCCTCGGGATGTTTTTCGAGATATAAGTCCTTTGCGATACAGGCGCTGTTGTAAGTACCTGAGAGATTGCTTGTCATAGTTACAACATATATTTCGCTGCCGCCTTCAAATGCCTGAAGCCAGCTGTCCGTTGAGGGGCAGGCCGTGTAAGATCTGTCGCGGTAGGAAGCAAGGTAATCCAGCATCTCGTGCACATTCAGGCTTTCATTATCTGTAAATTCCCGTTCAGCGGTTGAAATCTTTAATGGGGCAACATTTATTGGTGTGCCATTTAATTCATATATGTCGCAGGAAGAATCGGTTACGAATTTGATCACGTTAATTTCTTTTCGTCCGGTAACAAAGCTTTTTTGTCATCGGAACTTTCCTTTCGTTTTTTGATGCATATAAAGCTGTTTTTGCCCGTCAGGCATTTTCTTGAAAATCATATTACATTGTAAAAAAACATTTCCTGTTGTACAATTTACAAAATAGCGGTTTTTGTTCATCTAAATGTTTGATCCATATTCTCAGATGATAAAACCGGGAACGAGAGAAAAGAAATGCAGCTTAGAAATATACTTACAAATCAAAAATCGGAGTTTACCCGCAGATGCGTCGGGGAAGCGGTGATACTGTTACTCAAAAAAAATGACTTTAACAGGATAAAAGTGTCGGACATCGTAAAGAAAGCCGGAGTGTCCAGAACTTCTTTTTATAAATATTACTCATCCGCCTATTCCGTGCTGACGGATTATTTAAACATCATTGTCTCCGAGTATGTCTCAAGCGGAGAGGAACTTAGCGGAAGTTCATATTTTGACTATGATCATATAGTTTTTTCATTTAATTTCTTTGACAGATATTCGGATTTTTTCCTCACTCTTTCAAAGAACAATCTTCACTCCGTCATGCTGGAGGGAGTAAATGAGTTTATGCTAAAACATATGAACACTGATCACAGTATTTCCGTTTACAAACTCTATGCCTATGCCGGAGCGCTTTTAAACAGTTTTCTGAAATGGGAAGAGGGCGGAAAGCAGGAAAGAGTGGAGGACATCGCTGCCACTTTGGTAAATATCGTAAAGTAATAAAAACAGTAAAGAATCTGTAAAGGGATAAGTTTATGAAGTCATTTGAAGCGGTTGTATTTGATATGGACGGGGTCATATTTGACTCTGAGAAAGCTGTAATGGACTGCTGGATAGAACTGTCAAAAAAATATAATATACCTGACATAGAGGGGCCGTACCTGGCCTGCACAGGCACAAATGCGGCCAAAACCCGGGAGATCATGCTGGAAGCTTACGGTGATGATTTTCCCTATGACAGATATGCGAAGGAAGCATCCGTGATGTATCATGAAAGATATGACGGAGGGAGGCTCCCGATGAAAAAAGGTGTTGTTGAGCTGCTTACATTTTTGTCAGACAACAATAAAAAGATCGCATTGGCTTCTTCGACAAAACGTAAAACTGTGATAGATCAATTGCGTGATGCCGGAATACTTTCGTTTTTTGATACTGTTGTCACAGGCGATATGGTGGAAAAGAGTAAACCTGCTCCGGATATTTTCTTAAAAGCCTGTGAAGAGATAGGAGTGGAGCCCGCAAAGGCCTATGCCATCGAAGATTCATATAATGGGATCAGATCAGCCTACAGAGGAAACTTAAGACCCATTATGGTACCTGATCTGTTGCCGGAAACAGAAGAGATGAAAGAACTCGCAGAGACAGTGTTAACAGACCTGTACGAAGTTAATGAGTACTTACGTGATGAGAGAGCCTGAATCTGACAGTAAAGGCACATAGAAAAAAATATTGACATATCTTAAGATTAGTGATACATTTTCACCTGTGCAAAAGCACCGACAGTTCGTTTGTACCATCCTGTCGTTAAACAAAACCAGGACTATGATTACATATTTTGAGTGTGGTTATAGCTTTGCGTTTTGCAAAGCTATTTTTTGTTATAACAATGAGCCAAGCGACTGCCGAGCTCGCTCGGGCAGGCATTTGGCGAATGTAGGACACCGAAAGGCGGTAGCCTTGAGGTGTCGGCGAGCAGGTATTAACCTGCTCGATTATAACAATGAGCCAAGCTACTGCCGAGCTCGCTCGGGCAGGCATTTGGCGATAATGAGACAAATTCATAGCATAATGCTCGCATGAGAGTGATTGGCATAAAAAAAGGAAAAACAAAATGAAAGCATTGGTATTATTCAGTGGCGGGCTTGACAGTTCCGTGTGCCTCGGCATGGCCGTTAAAAAATACGGTCCGGAGGAAGTACTTGCCCTGTCCGTATATTATGGACAGAAACATAAAAAAGAAATGGATGCATCCAAAAAGGTTGCAAAATACTATGGCGTAAAGCGTATAGAGCTGGACCTGGGAGCTATATTCAAGGACAGTGACTGTACGCTCCTGGAGGGAGCAAAGGAGGAGATCCCTCATGAGGAATACTCCGAACAATTAAAAAAGACAGGCGGTGCGCCGGTAAATACCTATGTGCCCTACAGAAACGGACTGTTTTTATCGTCTGCTGCATCCATTGCCTTAAGTCACGGCTGCAGCGAGATATATTACGGAGCCCATGCGGATGATGCGGCGGGAAATGCTTACCCGGATACAAGCATTGCTTTCAATAAAGCCATATCCGATGCGATATATATCGGAAGCGGAAATGAGTGCAGGATCGTGGCACCTTTCATCGACAAGCCAAAGAGTGAAGTGGTGGCTGAGGGACTTAGAGTCGGAGTCCCCTTTGAACTTACATGGAGCTGTTATGAGGGCCATGAAAAGGCATGCGGAGTCTGCGGAACCTGCAGAGACAGAATAGAAGCTTTTAAACAAAATGGGATAAAAGATCCCATAGAATATGAAAATTGAGGTAGAATATGTCTAACGAATTGATCTTTATCATCACTGTATTGTTATATCTTGGAAGTGTACTTTTGTTGTACAAGCTTTACGGAAAGAACGGTTTATACGCTTTTGCCATCTTTGGAACACTTCTGGGAAATATTGCCGTATGCAAATGCATTGACCTGTTTGGTCTTTCCACTACAGGGGGAAATGTGCTTTATGCATCAACCTTCCTCGTAACCGATATCCTTTCCGAAAAATACGGGAAAAAGGATGCTAAGAAAGCCGTTATGTACAGCTTTACGGTAATGCTTCTGTGGATGCTGGGCTCTCAGATGATCCTGCTCTTTACACCAAATGCGAATGATTATATAAGCGAGAGCTTAAGCGTGGTATTCGGTCTTGTGCCCAGGATCACCATAGCAAGTCTCCTGGGATTTATCTGCAGTCAGAATATTGATGTGTTCCTGTATCATTTTATTTGGAAGAAGACAGGTGATGACAGCAAAAAACTTTGGCTTAGAAATAACGGAAGTACGCTTTTAAGCCAGGCTGTTGACACTGTGATATTTACATTTCTGGCATTCTGGGGAACTTATCCCACAGGAGTATTTTTCAGCATTCTGATCACAACATATTTATTTAAGGCAGTGGTTGCCATTGCAGATACACCTTTTATCTACCTTGCAAGACTTATCAAACCCAGGGAGGAATAAAAAATGAGCGAAAGAGAAAACGAAGGACTTACAAAACTTGGCAGTGAGCATACAAAATATCCTACAGATTATGACCCTTCAGTGCTTGAAACATTTAAAAACAAGCATCCTGAAAATGACTATTATGTTAAATTCAACTGTCCCGAATTTACAAGTCTTTGTCCCATAACGGGTCAACCCGATTATGCGACGATTTATATTTCCTATGTTCCCGGGGATATAATGGTTGAGAGCAAATCTTTGAAGCTGTATCTGTTCTCGTACAGAAACCATGGTGATTTCCATGAGGATTGTGTGAACAAGATAATGAAGGATCTGATAAAACTTATGGATCCCAAATATATCGAGGTTACCGGAAAATTCCTGCCAAGAGGCGGAATTTCCATCGACCCTTATTGTAACTACGGAAAGCCCGGAACCAAGTGGGAAGATGTGGCATGGAACAGACTTACTCACCATGACATGAACCTGGAGAGAGTCGACAACAGATAAAACCAAATCACAAACGGACGGCTGAAAAAGCTGTCCGTTTCATTTTTATAATATATGACGAGGCGATGATAAATATTCAGAATTATGTTTGTTTTTGGTAAAAAAATGATTTTTTTTTCGTAAATACTATATACATATTTATGATTTTTTAGTATAATGTAACCAATTGAATAGGGCACGGATTTATGATGATTTGGCCTATGAAATTTGTTTATTTAACTTTAACGTAAACGATAGTTTGTAACTTTTATTTTTCATGGAGGGGAAATATGAGCGAACAAAATCTGAAACGTCTGTTTTTGACAAATTCTCACAAGTTATTATTTATTATTCACACCATAACGGCAGTCTTTGTACTGATAGGGTGTGGATCGCAGATGGCAGCTTCTGATCTGGCACCTGTTATGAGTATTGTGCCCATCGTTTTAAACATCATCGTGTATGTCTGCTGTCTGATATTCTTCATTAGGTCCAGGGGTGAACTTATCTATTCGAGAATAGTGGCTTACGGCTTCCTGGTCGTATATGCATCCATGATGTTCATGTCCCAGTCCAATACGACATATCCGTATTTCGTTCCGATCCTTATCTGCATAATGTTAACATTGGATATTGTAACAGCCAGAATCCTGACTGTTCTGTTTTTGATCCTCAATATACTCAGAGGAACCGTTTTGGTTGCCACCGCTGCGGATCCCACAGAACAGCTTGAACTTATGATGATAGAGATTATTGTATCGATCCTGTGTTCTGTGGCAATCTTCAGAGGTATCAAGCTGTTAAAGGATTTCTTTGATACTTCCATAGAAAGCGCAGAGAAAAATGCCGTTGAGGCAAAAGATGTCTCCGACAAGATACAATCGGTTGCCCTGGATGTAAAGGATAAAATGGATGAAGTTACGGATCTGGTGGGCAGTATAGAAAAAGCCACAGCCTTTATGCGTGACGTATTGCAGGGAATAACCGCAGGCGTTTCAGACAACACAAATGCCATTATGGATGAAACACAGCAAACCGAATCCATCGCCAGACTGATAGAGGACTCCAGTGATAAGACTGAAGCTATTTTGGAAAAGACCAACAATGCCAGATTAAGCGTTGATGAAGGAAGCAAGTCCATGGAAGGCCTGACCGGCAAGGTGGATCAGGCAATTGAATCGGGTGAACAGATGAAGATTTCGGCAGAAAATCTTCATAAGCGCTCTGAATCCGTTCGAGAGATCACAAATATGATCCTAAGTATTTCGGCACAGACAAATCTCCTTGCACTGAATGCATCAATAGAGGCGGCCAGAGCGGGCGAAGCCGGCAGAGGCTTTGCGGTTGTTGCGGACGAGATCAGACAGCTGGCAGAGCAGACAAAATCCGCTACAGAACAGATCGGAAGTATCCTTGATCAGCTTGCCGATGATGCAACGGATGTGGTTAGAAAGGTTGATGAGAGTGTAAACATCTCAATGGCACAGAGAGAATTTGCAGACAAGGCAAAAGATCAATTTACCGAGATAAAGGACAATGTATCCGTTCTGCTTAAAGAGACAGCCGAAATGGGAAATTTGATGAAGCAGATGATAGATGCAAATCATATCATAGTCGACTCTGTGAGCACATTGTCAGCCAGCAGTCAGCAGATTTCCGCAAGTACTCAGGAGGTTGCCAGAAGCTCCGAAGAGAATGTGGACATGGTCAGATCCTTCTCAAATATCATGGCGGAGATCCATTCGAAGCTGGAATTGTTCAGTAAATAAAAATGATATTAATAAATGCCTCACAGTTTTTACTGTGAGGCGTTTTGATATCAAAAGAGACCGTTCATTACCTGACGAAAAAAATAAAAATTTTTTATTTTTTCAAGTGCATATACGCTTCTGAAACAGGATGATATAATTACCTTTGTGTGAAAATAAAAAGTTTTCATCACGAAAAAAAAGAAGGAAGGTTATGGTTTATGGAAGCAAACAGGCTTTTTTCACTGGAGGGGAAAGTTGCTTTGGTGACGGGGGGCGCATATGGCATTGGATTTGCCATAGGATGCGCATTGTCTGAAGCCGGGGCAAAGATCGCTTTTAACTGCAGGAGCAGTGAGCATCTTGAAAAAGCACTTTCGGATTATGCCGAAAGAGGTATTGATGCAAAAGGTTTTATCTGTGACGTGACTGATGATAGTCAGGTAAATGAGATGATTTCCGGTATCAGAAAAGATTTGGGAACAGTTGATATTCTGGTTAACAATGCCGGTATCATAAAGAGGATTCCCATGACAGAGATGGGAGCAAACGATTTCAGGGAAGTGGTGGATATCGACCTGGTAGCTCCATTTATTATGGCAAAGGCCGTGCTTCCCGATATGATCGAAAAGGGGCATGGAAAGATAATAAACATATGCTCTATGATGAGCGAACTGGGAAGAGAAACAGTTTCTGCATACGCGGCTGCAAAGGGCGGATTAAAGATGCTTACCAAAAATATCGCATCTGAATATGGCAAATATAATATTCAGTGTAACGGTATCGGTCCCGGGTACATTGCAACGCCTCAGACGGCACCGCTCAGAGAAACTCAGCCCGACGGATCAAGACATCCGTTTGACAGTTTTATCATAGCAAAGACTCCGGCAGAGCGCTGGGGTACGCCCAATGATCTGAAAGGCCCTGCTGTTTTTCTGGCTTCAGAGGCATCGGATTTTGTAAACGGACACATTTTATATGTGGACGGTGGGATACTTGCCTACATCGGCAAGCAACCGTAAAAGATAAGTAAAACACAGGGGTAAAATTTTTAATAACTTATAAGACTGGAAGGTAATGAAAAATGAAAATAGCACTGATAAATGAAAACAGCCAGGCGGCTAAAAACGGCATTATAGAAAAAGCACTTAAAAAAGTTGTGGAACCCATGGGTCACACAGTGATAAATTACGGCATGTATTCTGCGGAAGATAAGGCACAGCTTACCTATGTTCAGATAGGTATTCTGGCTGCGACACTTCTTAATTCCGGCGCTGCAGACTATGTCATAACCGGATGCGGAACCGGTGAAGGCGCAATGCTTGCATGCAATTCTTTCCCGGGAGTTATCTGCGGTCATGTGGAGGATCCTCTTGACGCATATACTTTTGCGCAGATAAATGACGGAAATGCCATAGCCATACCTTTTGCAAAAGGTTTCGGCTGGGGAGGAGACCTGAATCTTGAATATATTTTTGAAAAGCTTTTCTGTGAGGAAAGCGGACAGGGATATCCAAGGGAGAGAGCTGTTCCTGAAAAGAGAAACAAAAAGATCCTTGATGAACTTAAAAAAGTGACATACAGGGATTTAAAGGATATACTGAAAGAAGCTGATCGTGAGCTTGTAAGGGGAGCTTTTGCGGGTGAACATTTTGCGGAATATTTCTTTGCCGACTGCAAAGACGATGCATTGGCAGAAATCGTAAAAGGTTTGCTTTAAGGAGGTTTTTGGGGTAATGGATACGAACAGACTTAAAGCAAAAGAGTGGGCTGTAAGTACAGCACAAAGGATCAATGAAAAAGAAAAGAAAGTGGCATCAAGAAATGCGGAAAAGATTCCATATACCGCACAAAACGGTGTGTTCGATGACAAGACTGATCAGATAAACTGGTGGACCAACGGATTCTGGGCAGGTCAGCTTTGGCTTCTTTACCGCGCATACGGTGAGGAAAGATTCAGGCAGATCGCAGAGAATATCGAAGATAAACTTGACGCGGTCTTGATGGATGCGGACGGCATGGACCATGACAGCGGTTTTAAATGGATGCCCACTTCTGTTGAAAATTACAAAATATCCGGAAATAAAAGATCCAGGAACAGAGCGATCCTTGCAGCCTCGGACCTTGCCGGCAGGATAAACCTTGCCGGAGGATTTATCCGCGCCTGGAATGATGACGGAAGCGGAGACAGAGCGGGATGGGCGATCATCGACTGCATGATGAATCTGCCGCTTTTATATTGGGCTTCGGAGGAAACTAACGATCCCAGGTTTAAACAGATCGCTGTTTTGCATGCGAATACGGCATCAAAAGCATTTATCCGCGAAAACGGATCCGTGGCTCACATTGCTGTATTTGATCCGCAAAGCGGTAAACTTTTAAAGACTCTGGGTGGCCAGGGAATGAAAGAGGGCTCGTCATGGACAAGGGGTCAGTCCTGGGCACTGTACGGATTCGGATTAAGTTACAGATATACCGGGGATAAGGCTTATCTGGATATAGCAAGAAAGGTTGCGGATTATTGCATTTCAAGAATAGATGAAAGCTGCATAATTCCGGTGGATTTCGATCAGGCAAAAAATATTCCCTGGGAGGATTCCACAGCCGGCAGCATCATTGCCTGCGGTCTTTTGGAACTTGATTCACATCTGCCTGAAAATGAGGGCAGACATTATTTTGATGTGGCCTTGAAACTCCTTAAGACTTTGGCAGAAAAGCGCACAAATTGGAGTGAGGACGCAGATGAATTTCTTGAAAACTGCTCTGCTGCTTACAATGATGATAAGCACAATTTCCCCATAATTTACGGAGATTATTATTTTACGGAAGCAGTTTTAAGAATCGCAGGGAAGTTAGATTTTTAGTTTTTGATCGGCATGGGGGGTTAGAATGGACTTAAGTAAATTACAGCTGCAGGGAAGCGAAGATTACGCCCTTAAACTGGAAGAGGAAGAAAAAGTAAGGCACAGCACTTTCGACAGTTTCATTACGGAAAGTGCGGCCAAGGTACGCCATCTTTTTGAGGTAAATGATGATATTTGCAGAAAAGAGCTGGTTTCCATATTTAACGACCCTGATTTTATCAGGCTTTGCATGATGGACCAGGATTTTGTGAATTATTTCCTGCTGATGGATGTTTACCGCGAGGAATGCCACAGAGGAGAAAGCGTTACGATCCTGGATCTGTGTAAGGGGATCGATGAAATGGAGGATCTTATCACGGATCTTAAGTATTTGTTTTTCAGACTGGAGTTTACCGATGGCGAGAATGACGATCTCTTTGCAGGCAGTATCTTAAATAAAGGTATTTCAAAGACAGCGCTGGTGGTGCTTACTGAGAAGATGAGCTTGGATGTATATGGCATCTACAGGAAGCTGGCGGAGATTTTTTTGGACAGGGAAAAACTTTCCTATACCCTGGCGATGCTAATGGCCTGCGATGAAAAAAAGCCGGGCCTTGAAGAAAATCTGATCCTGATGGCACAGATCTATATGATCGCCGGCGATAAGGACGGCGCAAAAAAATGTCTGGACAGGATAGAGAATCCGTCTCATGAAGTGGAGGAAATCTATGCACAGCTTAGAGGTTGATGACAGGAAAATATGCTTTATCATGTGTGTAAATGACGACCGCGCAGCAGGCGAAGCAATGTATTATATTTCAAGGCTTCTTGTCCCTGACGGATATACGGTGGATGCGCTGCAGATAAATGATGCCAAGTCTATGACAAGCGGTTACAATGAGGCTATGCAGGCTACGGATGCAAAGTATAAGGTTTTCATGCATCAGGATGTTCTTATCATAAACAAAAATTTTATCGCAGATCTTCTAGGGATTTTTAAAGATCCAGCTGTCGGAATGGTTGGAATGGTGGGGAGTCCGAAAATGCCTGAAAACTGTATAATGTGGCAGGGACCCCGTGTTGGAAGTCTGTATTCACACAATAATTATCAGACAATCCGTGTGGAACTTGACTCGTCAAATGAAAATAAACTATTTGAAGTGGAAGCCATCGACGGGTTTTTAATGGCAACTCAATATGATATTCCCTGGAGGGAAGATGTGATAAAGGGCTGGGATTTTTACGATGTCAGTCAAAGCTTTGAATTCAGGTCAAAGGGATACAAGGTCGTGGTACCGCACCAGGATAAGCCCTGGTGCCTTCACGACGATGGCTTCTTAAATTTACGGAACTACTATGAGGCCAGAAGAAATTTTAAAAAGATCTACAAAGTATAATATAGGTATTTCTGATCGATAAATGGTAATATACGTTTATAGAGCGGAGGGTAATCAATATGATCGGAACAAAGGAAAGAAAGATTGCAAGGATCAGATTTATCGTATCATTTATTATCATTTTTCTGATCTTTGGAGCAAGTCTTGCAAGGGTTTATCGGTACAATAATACTGTTCACAAGGATGTTTTTTCCGGAGAGAGACTGTTTGGTGATAACGCAGATACGGCCAAAGGGCTCAGTGTCAGCGCGATCCCCAGGGGAAGCACATGGACAAAAGCCTTCGACTTTAACAACGAAGGGATCACGGAACACAATTATCAGGCCTACACCTATGATTTTACGGTGATGAATAATACTTATGATCAGATATCGGATTTTGATTTCAAACTGACTTTTGATAAAGAGGTATTTCTCATGTCTGCCTGGAACGGAGCACTTGAGATCCATCAGAAATCCGGAAACGGAGAGTATGTGGCCACGGTGCCCGATCTTCGTGAATTCGATTCAGAGGATTACTCTTTGGATACGGTTACCTTTGACGGAGAGGATCTGATCAGGATGAAGGCGGGGGATTATCTGATCTATATCCCCAGTTCCAACGAAAATGCCATGGAGGTTCCCTTAGAGTCCTATGAAGGAACCGTTCCGGGAATAATCCTTTATGCGCCCATAGGAGAACTCATAAAAGGATGGACGCTGGAGATTCAATATCAGTTTCACAGGCTGATATATAAAGATGTGCTGTTCTGGGTGGCAGTGGTAGGCCTGTTTTTGTGGTTTACCTCCTATATGATCTATATGATCACTTGGTCACAGATCAAAAAATACAATCTCAGACATGAACACGACAACGAACTTATAAAGGAATCTATTGAGACCTTTATCGGATTTATAGATGCAAAGGATCCATACACACACGGTCATTCCGGAAGAGTTGCCCAGTATACCAGGCTTATAGCAGCCGAGATGGGTTATACCGGTGATGAACTTGAACGTTTTTTTTATATTGCACTCCTGCACGACTGCGGAAAGATCGGCGTGCCTGACAGCATATTGCAAAAACCGGATAAACTTGACAAGGATGAGTTTGAAGTGATCAAATCCCATACCATTCGCGGCGGTGAGATACTCAGTAACTTTAAGAGCCTTAAGGGTGCCGGAGAGGGAGCACTTTATCATCATGAAAGATATGACGGAAACGGTTATCCCGAAGGAAGGGCGGGGGAGGATATCCCTTTGGTCGCCAGGATGATTTGTGTGGCGGACTCATTTGATGCTATGAATTCAAACAGAGTTTACAGAAGAAAACTGACGCCGGAAAAGATAATTGAGGAGATCGAGACAAACAAGGGAAAACAGTTTGATCCAAAGATCGCCGATATCTTTTTGAATATTATAAAAGAGGGAAAGATCGCCGATCTGTTTTGAGGAATCTGAAAAATGAAATCTTACAATGATCCGGACCCCGGTTTAAACAAAACTGTTTCGAATATTGTGATCGGTATGGAGAACGACGGAGCCATCAGGCATCTTGCCATGGAAGGATTATCCGTCCCGGAGATAAAAAACAGGCTCCTGTTTCCCGTTTCGCTTAAGGTGATAGGAGAGACGGTTTATAAGTGCTTTACGGATGAAGGTATATTCTTATCAAATGAGCCCGGGAGCGGAGAAGTTAAGGAAGCTTACAGGTTTGTGGAGGAATATGACTCATACGGTAAGCCGTATTTCAGACGTGTGAAGGACAAATGTGTCCGGGATGAAAAGATAATCTGGACAGAGAAGAATATAAGTCTTACGGATGGTGAAGAGATTTTAAAAACTCTTACCGGGAAATATGCCTATACCGAGTTTGGAAAAATAAAGTATCAGGGCGGAGAACTCCTAAAGAACATACAGAATACATTAAATGAAGATGAATTCCGGACAATTGTGGAGATCCCCTTTCCCTTATCGGGGATATATATAAAGCTTTTTGGGGTATATGAAAGTATTATTTCCGGGCTTATTTCTGACAAACTTTACAAGGGAGTGATATACGATCCCGAAAATAAAACAAAATATGTAATATCATAATACCGAGATCAGGATTCCCAGTATGATAATTGCGGCACATATTAATTTATGTGTCGTATTTTTTTCTTTAAAAATAAATCTTCCTGCCAGGATGGTTACGATGGCTCCGGACTGTTTTATAAGTGTCATCACGGAGATCCTGCTGGAAGGATCGTTGTTTGCCACAAACAAAGCCCTGTCACCCACCACAAAGAGGAGGGCAAGAAGGTAGATCCAGGGGTTTTTAAGGGCTTTTCTGATGCGGAGTCTGTGGCGCATGATAAGGATGTAAATCAGATAATAAAGGACCATGAACAGTGTATACCAAAACTGCAGCTGGCTTGCGTTCAGATCCTTCATCAATATTTTGTCCATTAATCCTGAGAGTGCATTTAACAGACAGGACAGCAGGGCAAAGATCACAAGGACGGCAGATGTTTTTTCTTTTGAAAACAGTTTTATTTCATCCTCTTGCACGGTTTCTTTTTTTGCAAACGGATTTTTTAGGAGTAAAAGACCTGCGCTGACAAGAACCAGTCCCATAATCTGACTGACTCTCAGTGTTTCATGCAATACTATGACTGCAAGGAGAGTTGCAAAGAGGACCCTTGATAAGTCCAGTACACCGTACAGGCTCAAAGGAAGTTTTTTTATGGCATGGAAAGACAGGATCCAGGCACTGAATACAAAGAGACTCTTTAAGGCGATCCATTTCATGAATCCGTCAGGTACGTTCCCTGCATTTTTTGCATCGGGAAGTACCATGACAAATGCAAAAAGAGTATAGAAAAAAAGCACCTCCATCACAGTGCTTTTTTCCATAGATTTCTTTTTTACTATTTCACGGGTTCCCTTTAAGATCCCGTATATCAAAACATAAAACATCCACATAATATATCACAGAGCAGTTATCTTTCTTCCTCTTCAATCGGTTCTTCCTCATCATTTTCAGAAATTTCTACGGGAGGGAGAGTGAGGAGGATTTTTTTGATATGATGATTATCCATCTCATGAGCCTTTAAGGTGACACCGTTTTCCAGGGTGACTGAGTCGCCGGGGGCAGGAATGTGACCCAAATGCTCGATAAGTATACCGCCTACAGAGTCGAAATCTTCACTCTCTATTTCAAGACCCAGAGCATCATTTAAATCGTCAAGATTCAGGCTTCCCTCAATGAGATAAGTGTCATCGCTCATTTTCTGTATCCGGTTAAGCTCGTCTGCATCGTATTCGTCCCTGATATCACCCACAATCTCTTCCAAAAGATCCTCCAGGGTTATCATTCCTTCAGTGGTTCCGTATTCATTTAACACGAAACTTACATTTACTGTGTTCTCACGCATTTCATACATGAGGTCATCAAGCTTTGCAAATTCATATGTATAATGAGGTTTTCTCATCATATTTGAGATCTTAAAATCCTTTTCATCGCTGATCAGGATAAAGTCTTTGATATTTATAAGACCTATGATATTGTCTCTGGCATCCTGCCATACGGGAAGGCGGGTGTACATGGACTCTCTGAAAACCTTGAGCACTGTGTCGTAATCGTCATTTACATTGACGGTTATCATATTGACTCTCGGTATCATGATGTCCTTTGCCTCGGCATCGGAAAAATCGAATACATTGTTGATCATTTCCTTTTCCTCTGACTCGATGACACCGTCTTCGTGGCTTACCTCCACATAGGTTCGCAGTTCATCTTCGGTGATGGAGGCCTTTTTTGATGTATCTATACGCATTATCCATAAAAAGAATTTGGCGATCTTGTCAACTACAAATATGACAGGAGTCATGACGACCATGAGTCCGTAAATAATGTCACAGTAGATCAAGGCCATTTTTTCTGCGGAATACATGGCCCAGGTCTTTGGCACGATCTCCCCTGCGATGAGGATCACTAAAGTAAGTATTCCTGTCATGATACCTACCGCGAGATTGATCCTGATGGCAAGGGTTGTTGCTATGGCCGACGCCGACAGATTGACTATATTATTGCCGATCAGTATGGTGCTTAGCATCTTGTCCTGATGCTCGAGAATTTTTATGACTTTAAGAGCGCGCTTTTTGCCGTCATCGGCCAGTGACCGCATTTTTACCATGGTGACCGTGGTGAAAGCGGTTTCCGCTGACGAAAAGAAGGCGGACAGAAGTATTAAGATTACAAGAATTATGATC
Source organism: Acetatifactor sp. (assembly GCA_024695935.1). Lineage (GTDB taxonomy): Bacteria > Bacillota > Clostridia > Lachnospirales > Lachnospiraceae > RGIG10340. The sequence goes on along the minus strand of JAILHH010000014.1, from coordinate 37,785 downwards.
TGTATGACCCCGGGGGTATCCAAAAAAAATTCACTCCTTTAAAATGATGATTTCAAAACTTATTGATATTTATACAGAATATACTATATTGCAAAGAGAATTGTCAAGAAAACCGCAATATTAAAAGCATCTTAAAAAATCTTTTAAAAATCTTAATAATATGGTATACTAACAAAGTTGTTGTGAAAGACAAAACATGCTTAAAATTTTTTTGATAAAAGTTTTAAAACGAAAGGAATAAAGCAATGAAAAAGAGTAAAGCAATCATCGTGCTTCTCATCATCGTGCTGTGTCTTGTCGGGGTTTCATATGTGGATCTTGTTGGCGTGGATGCAACCGGTAAAGGAAGCGCATCCGACATCAACCTGGGTCTTGACCTTGCGGGAGGTGTCAGCATCACTTATCAGGTAGTGGGAGATGAGAATCCCGGAGAAACCGAGATGAGCGATACAATCGCAAAGCTTCAGAAGAGAGTAGAGAACTACTCAACTGAGGCAGTTGTTTATCAGGAGGGCGCAAACAGGATCAACATCGAGATCCCCGGTGTCAGCGATGCAAATGCTATTTTGCAGGAACTTGGTAAACCCGGTGCACTTTATTTTATAGCAGAGACAGATGAGGACTCAAATCCTAACTTCACATACGGTGCAAACGGCTTCGTTCTCACAAAGACCATCGATGAGCTCAAGGCAGACGGCAGTATAGTCTTAGAGGGAACCGATGTAAAGACCGCAAACGCAGGTACGGTTCAGGATAACCTCAAGAATTCAACATATGCCGTAGAGCTGGTAATGACCGATGAGGGAACCGCAAAGTTTGCCCAGGCAACAGAAGTTGCTTACCACAACGGTCAGAGAATTGCCATTTATTATGATGGTGCCATCGTAAGCGCACCCACCGTTAATGCAGTTATCACAAACGGTTCTGCTCAGATCTCACCCATGAGTTCATTCGAGGAAGCAGAAAAGCTTGCATCCACCATCCGTATCGGTGGACTTAAACTTGAACTTGAAGAACTCCATTCAAAGGTTGTGGGAGCTCAGCTCGGTGTTGAAGCCATTGATACATCACTTAAGGCCGGCGCTGTGGGACTTGCTGCAGTTGCTGTATTTATGATCGCAGTTTATTTTATCCCCGGAGTAGCAGCTACACTGGCACTTCTTTTGTATGTTGCACTTGTAGTACTTCTCATTAACGGATTTGATATGACACTTACCCTTTCCGGTATCGCAGGTATCATCCTTTCAATCGGTATGGCAGTTGATGCAAACGTTATCATCTTTGCCCGTATCAGAGAGGAACTTGCAACTGGAAAGACTGTTAAATCAGCCATAAAGATCGGTTATGACAAGGCTCTGTCTGCCATTATCGACGGTAACGTGACAACACTTATCGCTTCCGCAGTGCTTCTCTTACTTGCACCCGGAACAGTTAAGGGATTTGCTCAGACACTGGCACTCGGTATCGTACTGTCAATGTTTACAGCTCTTGTAGTCACAAAATATATCATGTACGCTCTGTACGCACTTGGCTTAAAGAATGAAAAGCTCTACGGTGTGGCAAAAGAGAGAAAGACCATCAAGTTCATCGAAAAGAAAACTCCTTTCATGATCATCTCGGCAGTTTTGATCCTTGCGGGATTCGTGACCATGGGTGTGTTCAAGGTAACTACCGGCGATACTCTCAATTATTCACTTGAGTTCAAGGGCGGTACACAGACATCTGTTACATTCGATGAAGCCATGACCCTTGAGGAAATCAATGACAAGGTTGTTCCTTATATCGAAGACATTGCAGGTAATGTTCAGATCCAGACAGTACAGGATTCCAATGAAGTTATCTTCAAGACTGCATCTTTAAATGCAGAGACCAGGCAGGAACTTGATAATATGTTCGTTGACAATTTCGGCGTGGACAGATCACTTATCCAGTCCGAGACCATCAGTTCCACCATCTCTGACGAGATGAAGTCAGATACCATCGTTTCAGTGGTTGTTGCCGTTGTCTGCATGCTTATTTACATCAGGATCAGATTTAAGGATCTGAGATTTGGTATCAGTTCCATCATCTGTCTTGTACACGATGTACTTGTGGTACTTGCATTCTATGCAGCAGCAAGAGTATCCGTAAGCAATACATTTATCGCTTGTATGCTTACCATCGTAGGTTACTCAATAAATGCAACCATCGTTATCTTTGACCGTATCCGAGAGAATATGGGCGTGATGACAAGAAAAGACGACCTTGTTGAAGTTGTCAACAAGTCTGTTACCCAGACACTTTCAAGATCGATCTTTACTTCACTCACAACATTCATCATGGTTGCATTCCTTTACGGTTTCGGCGTGACAAGCATAAAGGATTTTGCTCTTCCTCTTATGGTAGGTATCGTATGCGGTGTTTATTCATCCGTATGTCTTGCGAGTGCCATCTGGTTCACACTCCGCAAGGCTTTCCCTCCCAAGGAAGAGAAATAACAGGCTGTTTATCATACTGACAAAGGATCTGTATTAAGATCAGACAGTTAAAGCACCGGATCTCTGTTCATAGTATCAGCAGACCGGTGCTTTTTTTGACAGAGGCAAAGAATGGTTAGAGAAAAATGGGTAGTATCGGCCAAAAAGGCTGATTTTAACGAGTGGGCCGAAAAATTTGGCATAAGTCCCGTGCTTGCGAGGATCATCAGAAACAGGGACGTATCAGATGAGGAGGAACTTAAGGCTTATCTGAAAGGAGATATAAACGATCTGCACTCTCCACATCTGTTAAAAGATATGGATAAAGCGGCGGATATTTTGTTGGAGGCCGTAAAAAACGGTGAAAAGATCAGGGTTATCGGAGATTATGATGTGGATGGGATATGCTCCACTTTCATTTTTACAAAGGGGCTCAGCATCCTTGGGGCGGATTGTGATCATGTGATACCCCACAGGATCCATGACGGATACGGTTTAAACGATTCTCTTATCAATGATGCAAAAAATGAGGGCATCGGACTTATCGCCACCTGCGATAACGGAATAGCCGCATTCGGTCAGATAGAACTGGCAAATACTCTGGGACTAAAAGTGGTGGTGACAGATCACCACGAAGTCCCGTACGAAGAAACTGACGGCGTAAGGCATGAAATCCTTCCGCCTGCCCTCGCGGTAGTGGATCCGAAGCAGGAAAAATGCCAATATCCTTTTAAAAACATCTGCGGCGGTGTGGTGGTATATAAACTTATGCAGGTATTGTGCGAAAAGACAGGAAGCGAAGCATTAAAAAATACTATGGAAGAATTTCTGGAATTCGCAGCTCTTTCCACTGTGTGCGACGTTATGGAGCTTAGGGACGAAAACAGGATCATAGTGCGAGAGGGCATTAAGCGCATGAAAAACAGCAGAAATGAGGGTTTAAAGGCACTTATTTCCGTAAACGGACTCGACCCTGCTGGCCTCAGTGCTTATCATCTGGGTTTTGTGATCGGACCATGTCTTAATGCCACGGGAAGGCTCGACAGTGCAGACAGAAGCATTGACCTTTTGATGAGTTATACAAAGGTCGATGCACTTTCAAATGCAGGAGAACTGAAATCATTAAATGACAGCCGTAAAAACCTGACCGCAAGCGGCACCGAAAAAGCAGTGAAATATGTGGAGGAAAATCATCTCGAAAAGGATGATGTCCTCGTGATATATCTGCCGGATGTTCATGAATCCCTTGCGGGAATAATCGCAGGCAGGATAAAAGAGCTTTATAATAAGCCTGTTTTTGTCCTTACAAACGGAGAAGAGTGCGTAAAGGGAAGCGGCAGGAGCATAGAAGCCTATGACATGTATGAAGCTTTAAACGGTGTAAAAGATCTGTTCATCAAATTCGGTGGCCATAAGATGGCTGCGGGATTATCTCTCACAGCAGATAACGTGGAGGTTTTAAGGCAGAGATTAAATGAGAAGAGTAATCTTTCAGAGGAGGATTTTTGTAAAAAGATCCTGATCGATGTGCCGATGCCTCTAAGCTTTGCAAATTTGGAACTGGCTAAGCAGCTTAACCTGCTTGAACCCTTCGGAACTGGAAACCCAAAGCCATTGTTTGCGGAAAAGGATGTGCGGTTTGTGGGTTGCGCCAGGATAGGGAAAGAGGGAAAATACGGAAAGTTTACGGTTATCAATTCCGCCGGCACAAAGGATACTCTTATGTATTTCGGAAGTCTTGAACGCTTTAAAGAATATGCGGATGAAAAATTCGGCGAAGGAGCATTTGATAAGCTTTTGTCAGGAAAAGGGGAAATGACACTCTCGATCATTTATCAACTTTCCACAAATTCTTTCCGCGGAAAAGAAGAAAAACAGTTTATATTGACAAATTTTTCGTAAAATAAAAAAAAATCAATTTGTTCACAATTTGTTCACATTTATTTGCTAATATACTTCTTGGATAGTTGTTAACTCACTATCTCCCCCCCTCATAAGAAAATCGTAAAGGAGCTCCGATTCGCGTCGGAGCTTCTTTACGTTTATAAAAAAATAGAGTAAAATATTTCTCAAAGTATATTTGAGAGGTAACAAAAAATGATTCTTAGAGAATTGCTTAAAGATATTGATCATAAGTGCCTTAAAGGGGACTGTGAAAGAGAAGTGACAGCGGTGGTTTACGATTCGCGAAAAGTAAACGACGGTTGTCTTTTTATTTGTATAGAAGGAACAGCAAGGGACGGCCATGATTTTGCCAAAGAGGTGGTAGAGGCCGGAGCTAAGACGCTGGTGGTCTCAAAGGACGTGCCGGAGGTTATGGATGAGGATATAACTGTCATAAAGGTAGCGGATACCAGATATGCCATGGCTCTTATTTCCGCAGCCTGGTTTTCACATCCCGCAGATCACATAAAGACCATCGGAATCACAGGTACAAAGGGAAAGACCACCACCACATATCAGGTTAAATCCATACTTGAAAATGCAGGATATAAGGTAGGCCTTATCGGCACCATAGAGATAATAATCGGAGACAAACATATACATGCGGTAAATACTACACCGGAATCCTACGTGCTTCAGGATTATCTGAGACAGATGGTGGATGCGGGACTTGACTGTGTTGTTATGGAGGTTTCCAGTCAGGCGCTTAAGATGCACAGAAGTGCCGGGATAATGTTTGATTTCGGAATATTTACAAATCTTTCCGAGGATCATATCGCTCCGGGAGAACATCCCGATTTTGCCGATTATCTTGAATGTAAGAGCAGACTTTTTAAACAGTGCAGGGTCGGTATCGTAAACGGGGATGATGCATATGCGGACGATATCTTAAAGGGACATACCTGCAGTGTGGAAACCTATGGCTTTGGTGCAGACAATATGCTCAGAGCAGAGGATGTAAAGCTTTTTAGAAGAGGGGATGTGCTGGGGGTAAGCTTTGATGTAAGAGGCCTTATGGATTTTCCATGCGAGGTACCGCTTCCCGGCAGATTTTCGGTATATAATGCCCTGACGAGCATAGCTATCTGCCGTCATTTTAATGCGGATGTCTTAAATATCGAAAATGCCCTTAAAAATATTCACGTAAAGGGCAGGATAGAGCCCGTAAAGGTGTCGGATGACTTCACGCTTCTGATCGATTATGCCCATAATGCCATGAGCTTAGAGAGCCTGCTGTCAACACTTAAGGAGTATGAGCCAAAGAGACTTGTATGTCTTTTCGGATGCGGCGGAAACAGGGCAAAATCCCGCAGATATGAGATGGGAGAGGTGAGCGGAAGACTGGCGGATCTCACCATTATCACCACTGATAATCCCCGTTTTGAGGAGCCTGAGGATATCATAAAGGATATCATTACGGGAATCGAAAAGACCGGAGGCCAATATGTTGCCATCACCGACAGAAAAGAAGCTATCGCGTATGCCATAGAAAACGGCAGGAAAGGTGATATAGTGGTGCTTGCCGGCAAGGGACATGAGGATTATCAGGAGATCAGAGGCGTTAAATATCCCATGGATGAGAGGGATCTGATAGCTTCTGTCTTAGCAGAGAGGACGGAAAAATAAATTGGCATTTATCTATGCGGATGTCATTGTTGATATATCACATGAAAAATTAGATAAAACCTTTGAATACAGAATTCCGGAGAATCTCATCGGAAAAGTGGAAGTGGGAAGCAGTGTTATCATACCCTTTGGAAAAGGCGACAGGAGATTAAAAGGATACTGCGTTGCCATTAAGGAAAAATGCGACTTTGATCCTGCCAGGATCAAGGACATCTGCGCTCTTACCGAGAAAGGTGTATCCATAGAGGACAAGATGATAGAGCTTGCGGGATGGATCAAGAGAAATTACGGCGGCACCATGATAGCTGCTCTAAAAACCGTTCTTCCCGCAAAGACCAGCGTAAAACAGCTTGAACACAAAACCGTTGTAAGGACAATGGATAATGAATCCCTCATATCCCTTTTGGGTGAGTGCGAAAGAAAGCACCAGACAGCCAAGGCAAAGGTCATCAGAGAACTGATGGTGAGAGATTCTATCCCAAAGGAATTTTTGACCGGGAAACTTGGGATATCATCCCCTTCGATCCAAAGCCTTGAAAAGGCGGGTGCTGTTAAGGTTATCGAGTCAAAAAGTCTCAGAAACCCCGTCAAGGTAAAAGAGAGGACCGGACAGCGAAAGATATTGTCAAAGGCCCAAAAGCATATAGTGGATACCGTTACAGGTGAATACAGAAACGGCATCAGAAATACATATCTTATCCGGGGCATCACCGGAAGCGGAAAGACGGAAGTCTATATGAATATAATCGAAGATATGGTTAAACAGGGAAAACAGGCCATATTTCTGATTCCAGAGATCGCTTTGACATATCAGACCCTGATCCGTTTTTATGACCGTTTCGGCGACAGGGTGAGTGTCATGAATTCAACCCTTTCACCCGGTGAAAAATACGATCAGTGCATGAGGGCAAAAAACGGGGATATCGATGTGATCATCGGCCCAAGAAGCGCACTGTTCGTTCCCTTTAATAACCTCGGGATCATAGTTGTGGACGAGGAGCATGAGGGAAGCTATAAATCGGAGAGCACACCAAAATACAATGCCAGAGAGACTGCGGCGGAGGTGGCAAGGATAAATGATGCCTGCCTGGTGCTTGGTTCCGCCACCCCATCAGTGGACAGTTATTATAAAGCAGAAGAAGGGCTTATAAAGAAATTTGAGCTTAATGAGCGATTGACCGGCGGAAGCCTTCCCACGGTTTATACCGTGGACATGAGAGAGGAACTTAAGGCCGGAAACAGGTCCATATTCAGTGAGACTTTAAGTGAACTGATGCTGGAGAAGCTAAACAGGTCGGAGCAGATAATCCTGTTTTTAAACCGCAGAGGCTATGCGGGATTTATTTCCTGCAGAAGCTGCGGCAAAGTCATAAAATGTCCCCACTGTGACGTATCCATGACAGAACACATAAACGGTAAGATAGTATGCCACTATTGCGGATACGAGGAAAGGAAGCCCTCAAAATGTCCCGAATGCGGATCAGGGTTTATCGGCGGTTTTAAAGCCGGAACCGAGCAGATAGAGGCAAAGGTTAAAGAAATGTTTCCCGGTGTCAGGACTCTCAGAATGGATGGAGATACCACAAAAACAAAGGATTCTTATGAAAAGATCCTCTCGGCATTTTCAAACGGAGAGGCTGATGTGCTGATAGGCACTCAGATGATAGTAAAGGGTCATGATTTCCCCAATGTGACTTTAGTGGGAGTGATCGCCGCAGATATGTCCCTGGGAAGCGGAGATTACATGAGCAGTGAGAGAACCTTTCAGCTTTTGACTCAGGCCGTTGGCAGAGCGGGAAGAGGGGACAAACCCGGTGAGGCGGTGATCCAGACTTATCAGCCGGATCACTATGCTGTCGTATTTTCCGCCATGGGTGATTATGAGAGCTTTTACAGGGAGGAGATCGCCTACAGGGATCTGATGGATTATCCCCCCACAGGTCATATGCTGGCTGTCTGTGTTTTTGGAAAAAACGAGTCGGAATGCGGGAAATTTACGGGCAGACTTGCCAAAAGCCTTCAGGTTGATTATAATTGTACCTTCGGGGAATTTAAAATCATCGGCCCCGTGGCTGCGAGGGTCAGCAAGATCAATGATATCTACAGATTTGTTTTTTATGTAAAGAGCAAGGACCGCGAGGTGCTCGTGGACATAAAAGATCATCTGGAAAAATATGTAAACGATGCCGGAAGCTTTGGAAACATGGTCCAATACGACTTTGATCCGGTGAATTCATTTTAATTAAGCAAAGAAGAGGACAAAATTATGGCACTCAGAAATATCAGAGAGATGGGAGATCCCATCCTGAATAAGGTTTGTAAAGAAGTAAAAGAGATAACTCCCAGGATCAAGGATCTGGTGGAGGATATGTTTGAGACAATGTATGACGCCCAGGGCGTGGGACTTGCGGCTCCGCAGGTGGGAATCTTAAAGAGGATCGCTGTGGTGGATGTCACAGGTGAGGATCCGCTTATCTTTATCAATCCCGTTATTTTGGAGTCGGACGGAGAGCAGGAGGGAAGCGAAGGATGCCTTTCAATCCCCGGCAAAGCAGGTATCGTAATACGTCCGTATCATGTAAAGGTAGGGGCATACGATATCAATATGAATTATTTCGAACTTGAAGCGGAGGAGTTTTTGGCAAGAGCGATCTGCCATGAATTCGATCATCTCGACGGACATCTCTATGTTGAGAAGATGACCGGTGAACTCCAGGATGTTACTGATACAGAGGAAGAGGCTGAATAAATGAAGATTGTTTTCATGGGAACCCCGGATTTTGCTGCGGGTGCACTTAAAAGCTTAATAGAGGCAGGATATGAGATAACGGCAGTGGTGACCCAGCCCGATAAGGCAAAGGGCAGAAGTGACAAGCCGGTGTTTACTCCCGTAAAAGAGGTTGCACTTGCATGTAATATCCCGGTGATGCAACCCGTGAAGATTAAGACTGCGGAAGCTATAGAAGAACTTAAAAAATACGAGGCTGATGTATATGTCGTGGCAGCCTTTGGGCAGATCTTAAGTAAGGAAATACTGGACATTCCACGCTTAGGATGTCTGAATATCCATGCATCCTTACTTCCCAAATACAGAGGCGCATCCCCCATTCAGAACGTGATAATCAACGGGGAGGAAAAGACCGGTGTCACCATCATGCAGATGAACGAGGGCCTTGATACCGGAGACATGCTGTATACAAAAGATGTAAAGATCGAGGACGATGACACCTTTGAGACTTTGCATGATAAATTGATGGTCCTTGGAGGAGAAGCCATAACCGAGATGCTTCCTCTGTTGGAGGAGGGCAGGATCACTCCCGTAAAGCAGGACGATTCACTGTCCTGTTATGCTCCTCTTATCAAAAAGTCCATGGGACAGATCGATTTTAGTAAAAGTGCTGTGGAACTTGACAGGCTCATAAGAGGATTGAATCCCTGGCCAAGTGCCTACACATCTTATAACGGAAAACAGTTAAAGATTTGGAAGGCAAAACCTGTTGACTGCCCCAAGAAAAAAGCCGGCGAGGTGGTGGCCGTCGACAAAAACTCTATTACCGTTTCCTGCGGTGAGGGAGGACTTATGATCACAGAGCTTCAGCTTGAGGGCAAAAAGAGAATGGCTGCCCATGATTTTCTCCTGGGAGTAAGATTAAGCTGCGGCGAGATCCTTGGATAAAAAATTATGATGACCCAGAGTTTATCCGGGTCATCCTTATTATGACAGAGGTACAGATTTGGCGGAAAATATCAGAGAAATATCCCTTGACACATTGCTCACCCTTGAAAAAGAGGGTGGGATGTCATCCCTTTTGATCGCAGACGTCCTGAAAAAATATGACTATCTGGATCAGAGAGAAAAGGCCTTTATAAAGAGGGTCTGTGAGGGCACAATAGAGCGAAAGATCGAACTTGACTACTATATAGACGGCTTCTCTTCACTGCAGGTCAGGAAGATGAAGCCTTTTATTCGTGTACTTATGAGAATGAGCGCATATCAGCTGCTTTTTATGGACGGAGTGCCGGCTTCGGCTGTTGTAAATGAAGCCTGCAAGCTTGCCGATAAGAGAAAGTTTCATAACTTAAAGGGTTTTGTAAATGCGGTCCTCAGAAAGATCTCCACTGAAAAAGAAAAGATGAAACTGCCGGACAGGGCAAAGGAATTTACGAAATACCTGTCCGTAAAGTGCTCCATGCCGGAGGAACTTGTCTCATTCTTTTTAAAGAACTATTCAGGAGAAGAGACGGAGAAAATGCTTTCATACATGGATGAGATCCATCCCGTATCCATCAGATTCAAGAGCACTTTACCGCCTGATGAGATAGAAAACCTGGTCAGAAAAATGGAAAAAAACGGGGCGGTTTTAAAAAAGAGTCCCTATCTTGATTATGTTTACCTTGCAACCCATGTGGGCGGAGTTCACAACTTAAGCGGTTATGCGGACGGAAAATTTATTATTCAGGATGTATCCAGTGCTCTGGCGGTAGAAAGTGCCGGGATCAAAGAAGGAGACACGGTTATGGATCTTTGCGCAGCACCCGGCGGAAAGAGCCTGCTTGCAGCAGAAAAGGCAAAACATGTGGATTCCTTTGATCTCTATCCCGGAAAGGTTAATATCATAAACGAGAACATAACCAGGATGAAGGCACAAAATATAAACGCTACAGTGCAGGACGCAACTGTTTTTAACAGAGAATATGCAGGAATTGCCGATGTGGTGATATGTGATGTACCCTGTTCGGGACTTGGAGTTATGGGAAAAAAGAGGGATATCAAATATCATGTTACGCAGGAATCCATGGAGGAACTTTTGCCCCTTCAGCGGAAAATCGTCGAGAACGGTGCAGGGTATCTCAAAAAAGGCGGAAGGCTTCTCTACAGTACCTGTACCTTAAATCCTGCGGAAAACAGAGGAATGGTCAAATGGATCACCAAAAATCTCCCCTTAAGGGCAGTGGATATGTCAGAGAGGATTCCGGAGAGCATAAGAGGAAAAGTAAAAGATATTTCCGAGGGAGTTTTGTTAAGGCCGGGTTTTGTGGAGAGTGACGGATTTTTCTTTTGTCTTTTTGAGAAAAAATAATGAGGAAATCATATGGAAAAAAAGGATATCAAATCCCTTGATCTGAGAGAACTGACAGAGGAACTTACGGCGATTGGTGAAAAGAGATTCAGAGCCACCCAGATGTATGACTGGATGCATGTAAAGCTTGCAAGAAGCTTTGATGAAATGACGAATCTGCCTGCAGCTTTCAGAGAAAAATTAAAAGAAGAATATGAATATACATCTCTTTCGGTGGAGGATGTGCAGACATCATCCATTGACGGAACAAAGAAATTTTTGTTTGGCTTAAAGGACAAAAATGTGGTGGAGAGCGTCTGGATGCAGTACAAACACGGTAACAGTGTATGCATTTCCTCACAGGTGGGCTGCAGGATGGGATGCAGGTTCTGTGCTTCCACCCTGGACGGACTTGAGAGAAATCTGACACCTTCGGAGATGTTAGATCAGATATATCTCATCACAAGACTTACCGGTGAGAGGGTATCCAATGTGGTCGTCATGGGTACCGGAGAACCCATGGATAATTTTGATAATATATTAAAATTCATTGAACTGTTGACCGATGAGAACGGTTTAAATATCAGCCAGAGAAATGTCACTGTCTCCACCTGCGGCATTGTGCCAAGAATAAGGGAACTGGCGGATCACAGGCTCCAGATAACTCTGGCTCTTTCGCTTCATGCCACAACGGATGAAAAGAGACAGAAACTTATGCCCATTGCAAACAAATACCATCTTGATGAACTGATGGATGCGGTGGATTATTATTTTGAAAAGACAGGTCGCAGACTTACTTTTGAATACAGTCTGGTGGGAGGAGTAAATGATACCGAGGAGGATGCAAGAGAACTCATAGGTCTTGCAAAAAAGAGAAACTGTCATATTAACCTTATCCCCGTAAATCCCATCAAGGAAAGGGATTATGTACAATCCGACAAGGAGCGGATCGAGGCCTTTAAGGCAAGGCTTGAAAAAGCCGGTGTAAATGCGACGGTAAGGCGCGAGATGGGAAGAGATATTGACGGAGCCTGCGGACAGCTTCGAAGAAAGCACATACACAGCGAAGAATAAAATATGTTCCCGGGGTTAAGGGAGGACTTTTACTGCGAGTACAGGTCTTGCTAATTGACTTGCCCCGGGATTTAATATGTGATAAAATTCGAAATGATTGTGGTTTTCCACAAATGTACTTTGGAGGACAAAAAAGTGCTGAAGACATTTTCCCTGACCGATATTGGGAAAAAGAGAAAAGTAAATCAGGATTATGTTTACACTCAGGAACAGCCCCTTGGAAACCTGCCCAATCTTTTCATTGTGGCAGACGGCATGGGCGGTCACAGAGGAGGAGATTTCGCCTCCAAGATGACTGTTGAGACAATGGTCCGTGAGATCGGTCAGAGTTTTGAAAAAAATCCGGTAAACCTTATGGGTGATGCCATAAAAGAAGCCAACAGAGAGATCCGTGAAATAGCTGCAAAGACCCCGGAGCTTGAGGGCATGGGTACTACAGTCGTTGCGGCGTCGTGTCTTGGCAGATATCTTCAAATCGCAAACGTGGGCGATTCGAGGCTCTACATCATTGGGGACAGCATCAGACAGATAACAAAAGATCATTCCCTTGTGGCCGAGATGGTCAGGATGGGAGGCATCGGCAGAGATGCAGCCAGAAATCATCCGGACAAAAATATCATCACCAGGGCAGTGGGAGCTGCCGATGATGTGGAACCGGATTTCTTTAAAGTTGAATTGAATGAAGGCGATATCGTGCTCATGTGTACGGACGGACTTACCAATATGCTGGAGGATGAGGAGATCCGTATGATTGTTAAAAAGAGCAGGGACATCGTGGAGATAGCGACTACCCTTGTGGAAGAGGCTAACAAAGCAGGCGGTAGCGACAACATTTCCGTAGTACTCCTGGAAGTTGTTGTTTAGGCGGAAGATTGGAGAACAGATATGGTAAAGATAGGTATGATGATAGGAGACAGGTACGAGATCCTGGAAAAGATCGGTACCGGTGGAATGTCAGATGTATATAAGGCAAAGGATCATAAGCTGAACCGAAATGTGGCTGTCAAAGTTTTAAAACAGGAATTTTCCGAGAATGCCAATTTTGTTTCCAAATTCAGGATCGAGGCGCAGGCAGCAGCAGGTCTTGCCCATCCCAATATCGTGAATGTGTATGATGTCGGAGAGGACGACGGTGTTTATTACATCGTAATGGAACTCGTGGAGGGCATCACACTCAAAAAATATATTGAGAAAAAAGCCAGACTTTCATATAAAGAGGCGGTTTCCATAGCCATTCAGGTTTCAATGGGTATCGAATCCGCTCACAATAATCATATAATCCATAGGGATATCAAACCCCAGAACATTATTATTTCCAAGGAGGGAAAGGTTAAGGTTACTGACTTTGGAATCGCAAAGGCCGCAACCAGCAATACCATCACTTCAAATGTGATGGGCTCTGTTCATTATACTTCTCCCGAACAGGCAAGAGGCGGATTTTCGGACGAAAAGAGTGATATCTATTCACTGGGAATCACCATGTTTGAGATGTTGACGGGACGTGTTCCCTTTAACGGAGATACCACGGTGGCCATAGCCATAAAGCATATTCAGGAGGAACTTCCTTCTCCCAGAGAATATGTGGATGACATTCCCCATTCAGTGGAACAGATAGTGATCAAATGCTGTCAGAAATCTCCCGATCGCCGTTATCAGAATATGGCAGATCTCATCGCAGACTTAAAACAGTCCCTCATTAATCCCGAGGGAGATTTCGTGGTAGCGGTGGATCCGGACCTTGAAGGCGGCACAAGAGTTATCCCCGATGCGGATATGGATAAATTAAAACGCCATTCCGAGTATATGGGTGACAAGGACTATGTGGATTATGACAGTTCGGTCCGCACAGGAAGCATCAATCTGGAATATGATGATGAATACGGTGATGAGGAAGACGAGGAGGAGACAAGATTTGACAAGATAGCCACATTCCTCACAATAGCATTCGGTATAGCAATACTTGTCATTATCTTTGTATTTGTATATAAGTTTACTGACGGCTTTGGCAGACATTCCGCGGAAAAAGAGGATGAGACAGTGACAGAGGAAGTGGAAGAAGAGACTGAATATGTCACAATGCCTGCCTATAAGAACCTGAAGGTGGAGCTTGCAAGAGAGCAGATCGAATCCAAGGGTCTCAAGGTTGATCTCATCTACGAGGAAAGCAGTGATGTGGATGCAGGTATCGTGATCTCCTGTGATGTACCCCAGGGCGAGAAGGTTGCGGTGGGAACCACCGTTAAGCTCACCGTAAGTGCGGGAGTCTCAGCCATAGATGTCCCGGATGTGGTCGGTTTTGACAGTAATACTGCCAAACTTAATCTGCAGACAGCAGGTTTCGAAGTGGAAGTAAAAGAAGAAAATTCCGATGATATCGATGTGAACAATGTCATCAGCCAATCACCTGCCGCAAACAGCAGAGCGCCAAAGGGCAGCACCGTTGTTCTCTATGTAAGTATCGGTGTGGAAGATGTGAGAGTTCCTGCCATTGTAGGTCTTGACCAGATTTCTGCCTACGAGGAATTAAACGAAGCCGGATTAAAGATCGGAACAGTCACTGAGATTTATTCAAATGACCAGCCCGAGGACAAGGTCTGCTATCAGAGTATCGAGAGCGGAACAAATGTCAAAAAGGGCACGGCAATAGATATCAATATCAGCAAAGGCCCCGAGCCTGTAGCGGTGGAAGAGCCAAAGAAGTATAAATGCAATCTGAGCATCCAGGCTCCCAATACAACTGATGACGGTTCAATAGCATCAACCTATACGGCAGGCACAAATGTGTCACTGAAACTGGTTGATACCGCAGGAAATGTATTGTTTGAGACAAAGAGCAGCACATTCCCTCAAAGCTGTAATTACAGCGGATTGTCCGCTTCAAGCGGAACCCTCACCATGGTTTATGAATATGAAAAAGCCGGTGAGCCTTATACCGACCCCGATGATCCTACCCAGACCATCGTGCCGGAGGCTACTAAAGAAACAGTAACTATCAAACGTAATATTCAGTTCACGGAAGAATAGGATATAAATGCGGGGAAAGATCATTAAGGGTATTGCGGGATTCTATTATGTCTATATCTCAGAAGCCGAGGAACCATCGGTTTTGGGCCTTACCTATGAGTGCAAGGCAAAGGGAATCTTCAGAAAAGACAAAAAGAAACCTTTGGTCGGAGACGATGTCTGTGTCGAAGAGATCCACAGAGATACTCTGACCGGAAATATTGTGGAAATATTGCCAAGAAAAAGCGAGCTTATCCGCCCGGCGGTTGCGAATGTGGATCAGGCAATGATCATATTTTCCATAGTAAAGCCGGAACCTAATTTTAATCTCCTGGACAGATTCCTGATACTCATGAGAGAACAGGACCTTCCCTGTATCGTAGTCTTTTCCAAACTTGACATGGACAGTGAAGATCTGAACATAAAGTATGAAAAGATATACAGTGATGCGGGATATGATGTGATCTCAGTCAGCACGGTTAAAGACACTAATGTGGACAGGATAAAGGAGCTTTTAAAAGGAAAGACCACCACTGTGGCCGGCCCCAGCGGGGTTGGAAAATCCACTTTGATAAATGCTCTGCAGGACGGAGTAAAAATGGAGACCGGTGAGATCTCCGAAAAGATAGAAAGAGGAAAGCATACCACCAGACATTCTGAGTTTATTCCCATTGACAGGGATACTTTTATTCTGGATACTCCCGGGTTTTCTTCCCTGGGTCTCTTTGATGTGACAACAGAAACCCTGAAGGATTATTATCCGGAGTTTGCTGAATATGAAAAATATTGCAGATTCGGTGGTTGTGTCCATATAAATGAACCTGACTGCGGTGTGAAGGATGCTTTATCCGAAGGAAGGATAAGCGCTCTCAGGTATTCCAATTACAGACTTTTGTATGAGGAATTAAAAAACACCAGAAAGTACAGATAGATAGCTTTAAAGATTTTACAACTTAATATATAAGCGGAAGGTGCCTTTGATTATGAAAAGCAGTTTTATACTGCCGGACATAAGGCCAAAGGGTAAAAGGGAAACAGGTGAAAATCCTGTACGATCTCGTCACTGTGATAGAGGAGTCGGTTGCAAAAATGTCACTGGTAAAACCGGGAAGGCTGCAGCGGGCATTGATACTTAAGCCAGGAAACCTGCCTTTTTGCTTGGTACATATGATCACGAGGAATTGGTCGTGCCGTTTGCGGAAAGGGTTTTATGAACCTTTTATTTTTGTGTGCCTGTTATCTTGTGATATAGGCATATTTTTTTGCAAAAAAAGTAAAAATATGCCTGTAAATATACATATATAAGGAGAGGCAAAATGAAAAAGAAATTTGTCGTAAAATTATTGGCAGCTGTGTGCGTAGGAAGTTTACTTGCAGGTTGCGGAAAGGCTGAAAATGCCGAAAATACAGTTACAGAGTCAACAGAGCAGACTGAAACTGTAGAGGAGACTGTTGCAGAACAGGAAGAGGAGTCAGATGAGACTGATGAAGCAGATGCCGCTAAGGCAGCTGCAGATGAGGTGGCAGCACTTATCGATGCCATCTATGTTCAGGAGAGAAACGATGATACCGATGCCGCTTGTGAGGCAGCAAAGGCAGCATGGGACAATTTGACAGATGAAGAGAAGGAACTTGTTGAAGGTGAGTTTGCAGATTCCGACTATTTCGGAAGAGATACGGGAAATGCGGCTGATGATGATCCTTTAAATGCTGACGAGATCGGCGAAAATGAGATCCTGGTAGTAAGCTTTGGTACATCATTTAATGACAGCAGAGCAAAGGATATCGGAGGCATCGAGAAGGCCATCGCTGAGGCTTATCCCGACTATTCGGTAAGAAGAGCTTTTACTGCCCAGATTATCATCAATCATGTTCAGGCAAGAGATGGCGAAAAGATCGACAACATGACTCAGGCTCTTGACAGAGCCGTAAACAACGGAGTAAAGAATCTCATCATCCAGCCCACCCATTTGATGCACGGAGCTGAGTATGATGAGATGAAAGAAACTGTTGAAGCATATGCGGATAAATTCGAGAGCATAAAGATCTCAGAGCCCCTTCTTGGCGAGGTGGGAGCTGACGGGTCTGAAGTTAATGCAGACAAGGAAGCTGTTGCAAAGGCTGTCACAGAGGAGGCAGTAAGCGCTGCAGGTTTTGATTCTCTTGATGCTGCAAAGGAAGCCGGTGTAGCTTTCGTATTTATGGGTCACGGTACAAGCCATGCCGCAAAGGTTACATACACCCAGATGCAGTCACAGATGGAAAGCCTTTCATATGACAATGTATGGATCGGAACAGTTGAGGGCGAGCCTGAGGATACAGCATGTGAAAACATTATCGAAGCAGTAAGCGAAGCAGGCTACAAAAAGGTTATCTTAAGACCTCTCATGGTAGTTGCCGGAGACCATGCCAACAATGACATGGCAGGAGACGAAGAGGACTCATGGAAGAGCATGTTTAATGCAAGCGGTAATTTTGATTCAGTTGATACTCAGATATCCGGACTTGGCAGAATCAAGGCCGTTCAGGATCTTTATGTATCACATTTAGCAAATGTTTTGGAGTAATTTTCTATGAAATTTATTAATATCAAAGTATTAGGATTAATGGTTGCATGCTGTATCGCTTTTTCCGCATGCGGAAAAAATGATGCGGTAAGTGCGAATAACACAGTCGCTGTAGAAGAAGCAGAAAACACTGCGGAAGAGACCACAGAAACCGATGATACAGCAACAGAGGAATCAACAGATAAAACTGCAGACGCAGCTGCAGATGCAGCTGATAAGCTTGACCTTGCAGACGGTTTTTACATTGCAGAGTTTAGCACGGACAGCACCATGTTTCATGTTAATGAGGTTTCAGACGGAAAAGGCGTATTGCAGGTAACAGACGGAAAAGGCATGATCCACATTGTGCTGCCTTCAAAAAATGTGCTTAACCTCTATCCCGGTCTTGCGGAGGATGCAGAAAAAGAGGGCGCTGAGCTTCTTGTTCCCACCACAGAGGAAGTAACTTACCCGGACGGCCTCACAGAGGAAGTTTATGCATATGATGTTCCTGTTCCGGTAATAGGAGAGGAATTTGACCTGGCTCTCATCGGTAAAAAAGAAGTCTGGTATGATCACAAGGTTGTGGTTTCAGACCCTGTGCCCATGGTTGAAAATGCAGAGAACGCTGATGACAGTGAAAACACAGAAGATTCAGCCGAGGCTTTAAATGATGGAGAGTATCTTCTCAATGTGACCCTGACCGGCGGAAGCGGTAAGTCCACCGTGGAGTCCCCTGCCGTTGCAAAGGATACGGATGAGGGAACTGTTGTAACCATTAAGTGGAGCAGCCCTCACTACGATTACATGATCGTGGATGATGTTACTTATTATCCCGTTAACACGGAGGGAAACTCAGTATTTGAAATTCCTTTTAAGGATATCACGGCGCCTGTAACAGTGATCGCTGACACAGTAGCCATGAGTACTCCTCACGAAATCGAATACGTCCTTGATTTTTCAAAGGCTGAATAATGAAAAAAGCCCGCGGCCTTTTTGGCTGTGGGCTGATTTTGATAAGAAGTTTAGGGGTAATATCTGATTATGAGATCATTTTTAAAGAATTCATTTCCGTTTTTTATTTTAATATCCATACTTGTGTGCCTTTCGGGATGCGCCGGCAGTGCAGACACACCTGAATCGGACACAGAGAAGGTTTCTTCCCTTGAACTTAAATATGCCACGGAATTTAATGTGGATTATTTTGAGGAAGATATAAAACTTATAAATGTAAATGACGGAAACAGGTATTTGATAGTTCCCGAAAGATTAAAAGAAGAAGCAGATTTTGATGAAAAAAAGTTAAATGACAGATTCGGGGAAGCAGTCATAATATACGGCCCATCCGAAAATGTATATCTTGCTGCATCAAGCGCCTTTGATATGTTTGTGAAACTCCTGTCCCTTGATAAAGTAAAAGCCTGCAGCACAAAGGAAAAAGACATAAGCATCGACGAGTTTAGAGCTAGATGCAGTGACGGTAAAATCTCTTACGTTGGAAAATACAGTGCTCCCGATTATGAAGCACTTTTAAATATGAACTGTGACCTTGCTATCGAATCCACCATGATCTACCATGCACCTCAGATAAAAGAGCAGCTTTTTACATTGGGAATTCCTGTGGTGGTGGAGAGAAGCAGCTATGAGGCAACTCCCCTTGGAAGACTGGAGTGGATAAAGTTTTACGGAGCGCTTTTTAATCTTGAAAAAGAGGCAGAGGAATATTTTGACAGCCAGTGTCAAGTGGTGGAAAAACTGGAAGAAAAGCTTAATGATTTAAGCCGTGAAAAGGAAGTTAAGGTGGCATTTTTTTATATATCCGGTGCAGGGTATGTGAATGTGAGAAAGCCCGGGGACTATATAACCTGTATGATAAAGAACGCAGGCGGCACCTACGTTCCAGACATGGAGCTTTCAGAGGAAGATAATGCTCTGTCCACCATCAATATAAATTGGGAAGATTTCTATGCAGGAGCTTTGGATGCTGATATTATTATATATAACGGCACCATTGATAACACGGTGGTGACTCTTGATGACCTTTATGGAAAAAACCCTCTCTTTGCGGACTTTAAAGCTGTGAAGGAGGGAAATGTATGGTGCACGGATCTAAACATGTTTCAGGAGACAGGATCTGTTGGAGATGTGATGATGGATCTTTACCGGGTCATCAATAATGAGCATGAAGATGAGACAGTTTTTTTAAGGCATCTTGAGTGACCAAAAAGTATTTATACGAGTGTTTAAGAGGTAATTGATGAAATTAAGAAGAACTTTAGCTTTTTCTGTTTTGATCATATTGATATTTATATTGGTTTTGATTAATTTTTCGGTGGGAAGCGTTGATATTAAGGGAAGTGATATTGTAAAACTCTTACTTAACCGGGACACCACTTCCGTGCAGGGTGCGGTACTTATAAATATCCGCATACCGAGAGTAATCGAGGCTATGCTTCTTGGAGGGTGCCTTGCTCTATCCGGGTATCTCCTTCAGGCTTTTTTTGCGAATCCAATAGCGGGACCCTTTGTCCTTGGTATAAGCTCCGGGGCAAAGCTTGTGGTGGCTTGCCTGATGGTCATGGGATCCGAGTTTGGATTCGGCATAAGTTCAGGCATGATGGTATCTGCTTCTTTTGTGGGAGCTTTGCTTGCAACGGGATTTGTGATCGCTGCAGCAGGAAAAGTAAAAAATATGTCGGTTTTAATAGTATGCGGGATCATGATCGGTTATATCGCATCCGCTGTGACGGAAGTTTTGGTCACATTTGCGGATGATTACAACATAGTTAATCTCCACAACTGGTCCCTTGGCACTTTTTCATCATCCTCCTGGCAGGAGATAAAGATCGTTGTGATCATCACGATCCTTGGTGTCTTTACATCATTGTTTTTGTCAAAGCAGATCGAGGCGTATCTTTTTGGAGAAAATTATGCAAAGAGTGTGGGCATGAATGTCAGGGTGTTTCGGATCTGCCTGATACTTGTATCAAGCTTTCTGTCTGCCACGGTCACAGCATTTGCAGGCCCCGTATCCTTTGTGGGTATTGCGGTTCCCCATGTGATCAGGAGGCTGTTAAAGACGTCAAAGCAGAGAAGCATTATCATGGGGGCATTCCTCGGAGGTGCGGTGGTGTGCCTGTTTTGTGATCTGTTGGCAAGAGCACTTTTCGCTCCCATGGAGCTCTCCATCAGCACCGTTACGGCAGTGTTCGGCGCCCCTGTGGTCATAGGGATGATGCTTAACAAAAAGAGGGCTTAAACAAAGGAAAAGCTATGAAAAAGTCAAATACAGAAGAAAATAAACATAATAAGAATATGGGTGAAGATATGGCTGTAAATACCGAGGCCCTTTCCGTTGGATATGACGGAAAAGCCCTTATAAGGGATATCGCATTAAGTGTAAAGCCGGGTAAGATCGTTGCTCTGATAGGCCCAAACGGCGCAGGAAAATCCACCATCTTAAAGACGGTTGCAGGGCTTTTAAAGCCTGTTTACGGTGAGGTGTATCTCACAGGGAAAAGCCTTACTAAGATGAGCAGCTCTGAAGTTTCGTCCGAGATGGCAGTCATGATGACGGAGAGGTTTAATGCCGAATATGCCACCTGCTTTGATGTGGTTAGCGTTGGCAGATACAGGTTTACATCCGTTCTTGGAAGACTTGATGAAAACGACGTGGAGGCAGTAGATTCCGCCCTTAAATTTGTGGGAGCCTATGAACTTAAGAGAAAAACATTTGACAGATTAAGTGACGGGCAAAAACAAAGGGTACTTCTTGCCAGGGCCATAGCCCAGGAAACTCCCATGATGGTACTTGATGAGCCCACAGGATTTCTTGATATTTCGCATAAGCTTGAATTTACGGACAATCTGAAACGCCTTGTGGCAGAGAAAAATATATCGGTCCTTTTAAGTATGCACGAGCCGGAGCTTGTAAAAAAACTGGCGGACGTGGTTGTATGCATTACAAAGGACGGAAAGGTAGACAGGATAGATTCTCCTGAAAAAATATTTGCCGGAGATTATTTAAAGGAACTGTTTGATATAAAGTCAAAAAGCTATGATGAGGTATACGGATTTTTAAATTCTAAAACGCCTTCCTCGGATGCGGATACTCATAAACCGTCAGTTTGCCTGAAAAATTCGGACCCGGGTTCAAAGACTAAATTCTTGATGGTTCAGGGCACCATGTCCGGAGCGGGAAAGAGCCTCCTGGTGGCAGGTCTTTGCAGAGTTTTAAAACAGGATGGTTATAAAGTGGCACCGTTTAAGTCACAGAATATGGCTTTAAATTCCTATGTCACGGAAGACGGCCTTGAGATGGGAAGAGCCCAGGTCATGCAGGCCGAGGCAGCGGGCATAAAGCCTTCCGTTTATATGAATCCCATACTCTTAAAGCCAAATTCGGATGTGGGTAGTCAGGTTATCGTAAATGGTAAAGTCCTGGGCAATATGAAGGCCAGGGAATATTTTAAATACAAAAAAAACCTTGTTCCCGAGATACTTCACGCGGTTGAAAAACTTAAGGAAGAATACGATATTGTCATCATTGAGGGGGCAGGGTCTCCCGCAGAGATAAATCTAAAGGAAAATGATATTGTAAATATGGGAATGGCTGCCCTGGTGGATGCCCCTGTACTTCTTGTGGGAGATATCGACAGAGGGGGCGTATTCGCGCAGCTTCTTGGTACTATCGAACTTCTTAACGAGGACGAAAAAGCAAGAGTTAAGGGCCTTATTGTAAATAAGTTCAGGGGGGACAAAACGATCCTTGATCCGGGAATCGAGATGCTTGAAAAAATGGGAAAGGTTCCTGTTGCGGGGGTAGTGCCCTATATGAGGCTTTCCCTGGAGGATGAAGATTCCCTCACGGAACGCTTTGATAAAAAGACAAAGGCAGATATAAATATAAACGTGGTAAAGCTGCCCCACATTTCGAATTTTACGGATTTTGATGTGTTCGAGCAGGTGGAAAATGTAGCGTTAAATTACATTACAAAGCCTGAGGATTTAGAGTGGGCAGACCTTTGCATTATACCGGGAACCAAAAATACCATAGGGGATATGAAGTGGCTTAAGGAAAGCGGTTTTGAAGCGGGGATTATGAAATATGCGTCTCAGGGAAGGCCAATTATAGGTATATGCGGTGGATATCAGATCCTGGGGAAAAACATCCTTGACCCTGAAAATGTGGAAGGCGGCGGAAGCGTGGAGGGGCTCTCCCTCTTACCGCTGAGCACAACGCTTGGAAGCAAAAAGCACAGAGAGTTGGTTTCCGGTTTTGTAACCGGGGAGAGCGGCATCTTTTCATCCTTAAAGGGAAAGAGATACAGCGGTTATGAGATCCATATGGGGGATACCGTGATCACGGACCCCGGAGAAGCCGCAGAGTTTACGGACAGGCTTTCAGGTTTTAGCAAGGGAAATATTTATGGCACCTATGTCCATGGATTTTTTGATGAAAAAGAAATCGTGACGGAAATTTTATATGCCCTTTCAAAGGAAAAGGGCATAGGTTTTTCAGGTGAAAAAATAGTAGCACATAAAGAGCTTAAAGAGAGGGAATACGACAGGCTTGCGGATACGCTAAGGAACTATATGGACATGGAGCTTGTTTATGACCTTTTGGGAATCGGGAATAAGGAAAGATGATAAAAACCACAGATGAACTGTTTGATATTCATATCAAAATAAATGAACCTGATAAAGAGATCATGGCTCTTACCAAAAAAAGGTGGGACTCCCTCTCAAAACCCATAGACGGATTCGGAGATTTCGAGGATGTTTTATGCAGGATAGCAGGGATCAAAGGGACCGATATGCCGGATATCGAAAAAAAGGCTCTTATGGTATTCTGCGCGGATAACGGTATTATTGAAAGAGGTGTTTCCCAGACAGATTTTTCCGTCACGGCGCAGGTCGCTGCAAAGCTTGGACAAAAGGTAAGCACCGTAAATTACCTGGCAAAAAGTGCGGGAGTTGATGTCTATCCCGTGGATGTGGGAATGGCGACGGACGAAGAAATTTTTGGTGTTGCAAATAAAAAGTCGGCTCACGGAACGGGTGATTTTTTGACCGGTCCCGCCATGACAGAAAAGCAGGCACTAAATGCCATAAAGGCGGGGATGGAAACCGTAAAAGAACTGTCCGAAAAAGGATATGAAATGCTCCTTATGGGGGAGATGGGGATCGGGAATACGACCACTTCCACAGCTGTCCTGTGTGCTCTTACAGGTTACGACCCTGCCGAGTTTACGGGAAGAGGGGCAGGGCTTTCCGATGAGGGATTAAATGTAAAGATAAATGTGATAAAAAAGGGCCTTGCAAAGTATTTGGACCATATAAATACTGAGACTGATATAAAGAGAAGGGCTTTTGAAATATTAAGATGCCTTGGCGGATTTGACATAGCAGCTATGGCAGGGGCTTTTATCGAAGCAGCTAATATCAGGATACCTGTTATAACAGATGGCCTGGTTTGCACCGTGGCAGCTCTTGTTGCAGAGTGTATTGCACCGGGCACAAAGGAATATATACTGGCTTCCCACAGGGGAAGGGAAAAAGGAAACGAGAGCGCACTGAAGGCTCTTAACCTGAAGCCTTTGATAGACGGGAATATGGCCCTTGGGGAAGGGACAGGCGCCGTAATGGCATCTGCACTTATAGATATGATCAATGACTATTATAAAAACGGCAAGACCTTTGCCGAATCCGATATAGAAGCTTATGAGAGGTTTAAGAAATGATCACATTGATAGTGGGTACTGCAGGAAGCGGAAAATCAAAAAAAGCAGAAAGCCTTGCAATGAAGCAGGCTAAGGGCGGAGAAAAGGTATATGTTGCAACCATGATCCCCTTTGGAAAGGAGGGGGAGACAAGAGTAAAAAAACACCGCAGAATGCGCTTCGGAAAGGGCTTTAAAACCATAGAATGCCCAACGGATGTGCACAAAGTGACAGAAACAATATTACGGATGAAGAGGCCCACAGTGCTATTGGAATGCATGTCGAACCTGGTGGGAAATGAATTGTACAAGATAGAAAATGCAGAAAAAGGCGACAATGCCATGGAGGAACTGATAGTTAATTCCGTCATGAAGCTTGCGGGAAGTGCCGTCAATATGATCATAGTCGCAAACGAATTTCCCGAGGAAGACGAAGCCTATGATGAAGAGACAAAGCGATTTGTATTTTTGTGCCACAAGGTAAACGAGAACCTGGCCGGAAGGGCGGATGTGGTGGAAAGACTTGAGAACGGAGAGTGGATAAGGATTGAAAACAATTAGAAGACTGGCTGTTGCGATCTCAATGTATTCCAGGATCCCCATGCCGTATTTTAAATGGAATGAGGATGATTACAAACATATTCTGGTATTTTTTCCCGTGGTGGGGGTCATCACAGGAGGGATCGTCTTTGCCCTTTCAAAGCTCTATGAGGCAGTACCTTTAAGTGAGAACTTTAAGATAGCGGGACTTATCCTGGTACCGCTTTTGATCACAGGAGGCTTTCATTTAGACGGATATATGGATGTGGAGGATGCTTTCAAATCCTATAAAAGTCCGGAGGAAAAACTTCAGATCCTAAAGGATCCCCATATCGGAGCCTTCAGTGTCATACGGCTTTTGATCCTTGGACTCTTTTGGGTGATGGCTTTATCGGTTATTTTAGGTTTCGGTGAAAATAAATCCCTTTATATGTATGCCTTTGTTTTTTACATATCAAGATGCGCTGCAGGTCTTTTTTCTCTTGTTATGAAAAATCCCAAAAAAGATGGGATGCTAAAGATGGAAGCAGGGGAGAAAAGTCTCTTTGATAAAGTGATATTATCAGTCATGCTTATTTTGGGTATTGCCGGTATAGTTGTTTTTGACATAAAGACAGGCTTTTTATGCGCGCTGTTCTTAATGGTTTTTTCAATATATTTTCGGAAAAAGATCATGAAAGAATTCGGTGGAATCACCGGAGACTGCGCAGGTTTTTTCACGGTTGTAAGTGAAACTTTGATGACTATTGCCATAAGTGTGGGTTGTTTATTATAAAAGGTTTTATATATGAATAAAGATAACGGGATCTATGTCACATGCATTCTTATCAGGCATGGACTTACAGAGGGAAATCTTGAAAAAAGATATATTGGTGCAGGGAGTGATGAAGGGCTTTGCCCTGAGGGTGTAAAAGCTCTTAAAACTGTCAGGGAGAAATTTTTTTCTTCAATAGATTCAGCTTTTTTGCAAGATGCGATAATTTTTTCAAGTCCAATGGTAAGATGTCTGCAAACTGCAAAAATTCTTTTTGGAGATAAAGAACCTGTAATAGTAAATGACTTAAGGGAAATGGATTTTGGGGACTTTGAGGGGAAAAACTATTCAGACTTAAGAGATAATGAATATTATCAAAGGTGGATCGATTCAAACGGAGAACTGCCATTTCCGAATGGGGAGTGCAGGGCGGATTTTGCAAAGAGAAGTTATGATGCCTTTATGAGTACAGTGATCAAATATGCCCCCGAAAATGAAAAAATGGTATTTGTGGTCCACGGAGGTTCTTGTATGGGGATCGTAAGCACGCTTACGGGAAGGGATTATTACGACTTTCAGATAGGATGCGGGGAAGGATTTGAACTTAAATTATTATTAAAAGGAGATACTGCCCATGTATTATCATTACATAGCTTTGACGGCAGGATTTATACTTGATCTGATCATCGGGGACCCCATGAATTTTCCTCATCCCGTGAGGCTCATGGGAAGACTTATATCTTTTTTTGACAGGGTGTTTCTGGGAGAAAAAGGAAGTGATGATGAGGGTAGGATAAATAAAAAACTTTCCGGCTTTATCACTGTTTTGTGCGTGGTATTTCTGACCGGATCATTCACCTTTTTTATAATGTTTTTGGCATATAGGATTCATTTTGTATTGGGGATATGCATAGAAGCCATATTAACATGCTATATTCTTGCTGCAAAGAGCCTAAAGGTTGAGAGCATGAAGGTTCACGATGCCCTTATAAGTAAGGGCCTTATAGAGGGCAGGAAAGCCGTGTCTATGATAGTCGGCAGGGATACGGATAAACTAAGCGAAGAAGAAGTGGTAAAGGCTGCGGTTGAAACCGTTGCTGAAAATACATCCGATGGGGTTATAGCCCCTCTTATCTATACATTTTTCTTTGGACCTGTGGGGGGAATGATCTATAAATCCATCAATACCATGGATTCCATGATCGGGTATAAAAATGACAGATATGAGGACTTTGGTTTTTTTGCCGCAAAGCTGGATGATGTGGTTAATTTTATCCCTGCAAGGATAAGTGCTCTGTTTATGATATTTTCAGCGTTTTTTATGGGAAAAAGTTTTTCCGGAAAGGAAGCCTTTAAGTCTTTTAAGAAATTCCGGTTTAATTCTCCAAGCCCCAACTCCGCTCAGACAGAAAGCGCCTGTGCAGGGGCCCTTGGGCTTACCCTTGGTGGAGATGCGTATTATTTTGGAAAACTTTCCCACAAACCCTTTATCGGTGACGGAGAAAAAAAGCCTGAAGTAAATGATATCAAAAAGGCAAATGATCTAATGTTTGCCACAGAATTTATGACATTTTTTATGCTGTTTTTAATCGCACTTACCGTTTACTTTTTAGGATATTTTTAGTTTTTAACTGAGGTGTATATGCTTCACGGTGGAAGATATGATTTTGAAAATGAAAACAGGTCACGGGATAAGATTGAATATGATCTTTCCGTAAATACCGTAAAAACTCCTGACTTTATAAAGGAGGCTTTAAAGAGTATGGCGGAGGATGATAAGACCTATGACTACCCTGACAGGATGCAGACTGCATTCAGAAAAAAGGTGGCAGAGTCCGTTAACTGTAAACCCGATCAGGTGGCGGGAGGAAACGGCGCCAGCGAGATATTTGCAGGGATAGTCAGGATGATATCACCTAAAAAAGCTCTCCTTATCGCCCCTTCTTTTTACGGATATGAACATGCTCTTAAGGGGGAGAAAGACTGTGAGATAAGGTTCTTTACTGCAAAAGAGGAAAATGATTTTGATATAACGGAAGAGTATCCGGACGCCCTTGACGAGAGCCTTGATATGGTATTTATCGCAAATCCCAATAACCCTACAGGCAGGGCCCTTGACGGAGATCTGATGATAAAAATCCTGAATAAATGCAGGGATTTAAAAATATATATCGTTGTGGATGAGTGCTTTATAGGCTTTTGGGGAAGGGAAAAGAGCCTTATTAAATATGTGAATGAGTACCGAAATCTTTTTGTGGTGGATGCCTATACGAAATTATTCGGGCTTGCCGGTTTGAGAGTGGGATTTTGCATATCCTGCAGCGACAATATAGACAGGATCCGAAAAGTCCTGCCTGAATGGAATATGTCTTCGCTTGCCCAAAGCCTTGGGGAAATATGCGCAGAAAAAGTAAAACAAAGAGAATACGAAAAGGGCATTATAGAGAAGATAAGGGAAAATAAAGCTAAAGTCATAAAGCTTTTTGATGAGCTTAATATTAAATACATTAAGGGTGAAGCTAATTTTATATTGTTTAGATATGAGGGAAATGAAAACCTGCAGGAGAAGCTTTTAAAAAATGGAATACTTATCAGGGATTGCTCTAATTTTAAAGGTTTCAGCACGGCGGACGGGTATTACAGGGTTTCGCTTTCTGATGAAGAGGGACTTTTACGATTTATGAAATGTATAAAGACTCAGTTTAATGGAGATAAAAATGAAGATTGATCATATTGCTCCCGGGGATATTGAAAAGAGAAGCTTTGAGATAATAGGTGAGGAGCTGGAAAAAATGGGGATAATGATCCCTGAAGATAAAGCATTTTTGATAAAGAGAGCCATACATACCACCGCAGATTTTGACTATGCAAAGAGTCTGTATTTTTCGGAGGGTGCCATCAAAAAGGCCGCGAAACTGATTAGAGACGGAGCTGTGATAGTCACGGATACAAATATGGCTAAAAGCGGGATAAACGCTTCGGAGCTTTCAAAATACGGCGGTGAAGTCATATGCTTTATGGCAGACGCGGAAGTCGCTTCCGAGGCAAAAAAAAGAGGTATAACCAGGGCTGCCGTCAGCATGGAGAAGGCTTCGAAGATACCCGGAAAAGTTATATTTGCCATAGGAAACGCCCCCACAGCTTTACTATCCATAAAGGAGATGATGGATGGAGCCGGGTTTAGACCTGATTTTGTGATAGGTGTTCCCGTAGGCTTTGTAAATGTGGAATATGCAAAGGAACTGATAATAGAGAGCGGGTGCGACTGCATCGTAAACAGAGGCAGAAAAGGTGGAAGCAACGTGGCAGCAGCAATAGTAAATGCCATCATGTATGAGATGAAAAAGGGTAATCTATGAGGATCGGATTTACAACGGGGAGCTGCGCGGCAGCAGCTTCAAAGGCAGCGGCATATATGCTTATGTCGGGAATGAAAAAAGAAAAGATTTCCATAATGACACCAAAGGGCATAGAATTTAATGCTGATATCACGGATATAAGTATCGGTGAGAATGAAGTTTCCTGCGCCGTAAAAAAAGACGGAGGGGATGACCCTGATGTCACAAGCGGGGCGCTTATCTATGCAAAAGTATCTTTTTGCGATGAAAGCAGAGACTCAGGGTCAAGTGACGAAAGTAACGGTCCCGAAAATATACATATCCTGATAGACGGTGGAACAGGAGTTGGGAGAGTCACAAAACCGGGCCTTGATCAGCCTGTTGGAAATGCTGCCATAAATTCCGTTCCGAGGCAGATGATAACGGATGAAGTCATAAAAGTTGCAAAGCTTTTTGATTATTCCGGATTGATAAAGGTTATCATAAGTGTTCCCGAGGGAGAAAGTATTTCGGAAAAGACTTTTAATCCAAGGCTTGGGATAGTGGGAGGCATATCGATCCTCGGAACGAGTGGGATCGTGGAACCCATGAGCGTAAAGGCCCTTCTTGATACCATCAGGGTGGAACTTAATCAAAAGAAAGTCCTTGGATATGAAAAGATAGTCATTGCCCCCGGAAATTACGGCCTGGATTTTATGAAAAATACGTTTGACTATGATCTGGACGGTGCGGTCAAATGTTCAAATTATATAGGGGAAACCCTGGATATGATAGGGGAGCTTGGTTTTAAAAAGGTGCTTTTATGCGGCCATATCGGAAAACTGATAAAGGTTAGCGGAGGCATTATGAATACCCATTCCAGGGAAGCGGACTGCAGAATGGAACTTATGGCTTCCGCAGCGTTAAGTGTCGGAATGAGTGGGGAGGATTCAAAAAAGATCCTTGACTGTGTTTCCACCGAAGCGGGTTTTAAAGTGGTAAGGGATGCAGGATTTGAAAAGCCATTTATGAACGAAGTGATGAAAAAGATCATGTTTTATCTTAAAAAACGAGTAAATGACAAGTTTTTAATAGAATGTATTGTCTTTTCGAACGAATTTGGGCTTATGGGTGAAAGCGCTTTCGCGAGGACTCTTTTAACGGAGATCATGGAGGAAACTGAAAATGACAAATGATATAAAAGTTCATTTTGTGGGAGCGGGCCCCGGGGCAAAGGACCTTATAACAGTAAGAGGAATGAATCTCTTAAAAAACTCTGACTTAGTGATCTATGCAGGAAGCCTGGTTAATCCCGAACTTTTGGAATATGCCGGGAATGCGGAAATATTAAACAGTGCATATATGACTCTTGAAGAAGTTATAGAAACCATAAAAAGGGCAGTGGATGAGGGAAAAGATGTGGTCAGACTCCATACGGGGGATCAGAGTATATACGGCGCAGTAAAGGAACAGATGGATGCACTGGACAGTCTGTCTGTTTCTTATGATTCCTGTCCGGGGGTCAGTGCCTGCTTTGGAGCTGCGGCCTCTTTAAATCTGGAATATACTCTTCCGGGAGTCAGCCAGTCTCTTATTATCACCAGGACAAGCGGAAAAACAAAAGTTCCCGAAAAAGAGACCATAGAAAGTTTTGCATCCCATAATGCTACCATGGCAGTTTATTTAAGCTCATCCCTTCTGGATAAACTGTCAAAGGAACTGACAGACGGAGGATACAGGGAAGATACCCCTGCAGCCATAATTTATAAGGCCACCTGGCCGGATGAAGAAAAGTATCTGTGTACGGTAAAGACTCTGCATGAAACAGCAATTAAGCACAATATCACAAAGACGGCTCTTATCCTGGTGGGGGATGTTATTGGTACCGTAAATTATGAAAGATCAAGGCTTTATGCCGAAGATTTTTCGACAGAATTCAGGAAAGCAAAGAGATGATTATCAGGATCATATCATTTACAAAAAACGGAAACGCATTGGCAAAGAGAATATCGGAATTCTTAATAGATGATAAGGTGGAGATCATAGATTCAAACGACTCTGTGGAGGACACAATAAAAGACTCCTTTGAATATGGTATCCCACTTATCTTTATCGGGTCAATGGGCATTGCGGTCAGAAAGATATCTCCTTACATAAAAGATAAGCTTACAGACCCTCCCGTCATAGTGCTTGATGAAAAAGGTGAATTTGTTATCCCTGTTCTGTCAGGCCATGTGGGCGGTGGAAACAGGCTCTCAAGATTTATCGCAGAGGGGATTTCCTCTAAAGCCGTTATTACCACAGCAACCGATGTTAACGGGAAGTTCAGCGTGGATGAGTTTGCAACCGAAAATGACATGCTCATATTAAACAGAGATGGCATTAAAAGAGTTGCAAAAAAGGTCTTGGAAGGGGAGAGTGTCAGCGTTTTTTTTGATGAAAATAATGAGTTTTCTTTTGAAAAAATAAAAGGGATACTTAAAAAGGAAAGTAATGTAAAGATCGCAGAGCCTGACAAAAAAGACCCTGTTGATATATGCATTACGAGCGAAAGCAAAAAAGATCTTCCCGGTTCGCTCATACTTATCCCAAAAAGATATGTGCTGGGAATCGGCTGTAAAAAGGGTACGGATGTAAGAGAAATAGAAAACTTCGTAAATAAAGTGCTGAATAAATACGGCATCGACATCAAAGAAGTGGGGGCTGTCGCTTCCATTGATCTGAAAAGAAACGAGACAGGGATACTTAAATTTGCTTCAAAGATAAAGGCAAAGACTTACTTTTATGACAGTGAAACATTAAACAGGGCAGAGGGAGACTTTTCAGAGTCGGATTTTGTAAAACAGGTCACCGGAGTGTCAAATGTGTGTGAGAGAGCTGCTGTAACGGCAGCAGGTAAGGACTGTGAGACCATAATAAAAAAGATTGTAGGAAACGGCATCACCCTTGCTTTGACTAAGAGGAAGTACTGAGCGAAAAAGGAATTTTGGCAAATGGGAAAGATAATATATGTTGTGGGAATAGGCCCCGGAAAAAAAGAATTCATGACAGAGCAGGAGATATCCGCTATTGAAAAAAGTGATTGTATTGTAGGATATGATCTCTATGTGAAACTTCTAAAGGAAAGTTTTCCCGAAAAAGAATATATGACTACCGGCATGAAGAGGGAGATCGAGCGGTGTGAGCTTTGCGTGAAACTGGCTTCAGAAGGTAAGAGCGTATCTTTAATATGTAGCGGAGACGCAGGTGTATACGGAATGGCTTCCCCACTTCTTGAGATTTTGCCGCAGGACTGTGACATTGAAGTTTTTGTGGTGCCGGGGATAACTGCGGCATTAAGCGGAGCTGCACTTTTAGGGGCTCCCTTAAATCATGATTTTTGCCTGATAAGCTTAAGTGATCTGATGACGCCCTTTGAACTGATAGAAAAAAGGCTTAAAGCCGCAGTTTATGGGGACTTTGCCATGGCCATATATAATCCTGCAAGTAAAGGCAGGCCCGATCATTTAAAAAGAGCCTGTGACATACTCATGGAAGCCGGAGCATCAAAAGAAAGGCTTTGCGGTTATGTTGAAAATATCGGACGGGATAATACGAGGGCAGAGATCTGCACCTTGGAAGAATTGTCAAAGAAAGAATTAAATATGTTTACCACAGTATTTATAGGTAACTCGAAAACCTATGAAAAGAACGGAAAAATGATCACAAAGAGGGGATACAATGAGTGATATTTTGATCTTTGCAGGTACAACCGAAGGAAGGATGCTTGCTGAAACTTTAAACAGGTCAGGAATAGAATGTGATATAAGTGTTGCCACGCAGTATGGGAAGCTCATATTATCCGAAGATGAGAATCCGTATCTTCATGTGCTTGAGGGCAGATTAAATCCTGAACAGATGGTGGAACTCTACAGGGAAAGAGGCACCAAGATCCTGGTGGATGCAACACA
This sequence comes from Acetatifactor sp., assembly GCA_024695935.1. Taxonomy (GTDB): domain Bacteria; phylum Bacillota; class Clostridia; order Lachnospirales; family Lachnospiraceae; genus RGIG10340. Next base: position 4,794 of record JAILHH010000014.1, on the reverse strand, counting down.
CCCCTATGCTGAGAAAGTTACGGAGTCAATCATAGAAAGCTTATCAGACGAGTCGTGCGTGGGAATAGAATACCTGAGGCTGTTAAGGCCCATTGAAAATGATTATGATGGGGAGCGATACGCAGATGCAAAAGCCTGTGCCGAGGCTTTGAAAAAGACGGAGGGAAATGTGCTCCTGACTACGGGAAGTAAGGAGCTGCCTTATTTTTGTGAGGATGAAGATTTAAAAAAGAGGATCTATGCCAGGGTTTTACCTGGGGATGAGAGCCTTAAGCTTTGCAATGAAAACGGGCTTTTCGGAAGACAGATAATCGCCATGCAGGGCCCTTTTTCAGAGATCATGAACGAGGCTACCATCAGGGAATTTGATATAAAGCACCTTGTTACAAAGGACAGCGGGCGCGTTGGGGGAGAAGACACAAAGATCCCCGCAGCGACAAAAGCAGGGGCAAGGGTGCATATAATAAGCAGACCCCAAACTGTAGAAAAAGATGGTAAGTCCCTTCGGGAAGTACTTGAAGTCTTAGAGGAAAAAACAGGGAAGGAAATAGTAAAAAATCACATTGTGGTCAATCTGGCGGGCATAGGATGCGGAGACGTAAACCTCTTGACCGGTGAAGTAAGGGAAGCCATAAAAAATGCTGATTATATCTTTGGCGCAGAGCGGATGCTTGGTATCACAAAAAAGATCCCCGTGAAAAAAGATGTTATCATGAATCCTTTTTATACCGAGGAAACGATCTGTCCTTTTGTCTCAGATATAATTAAAACTGCTGTGGGAGAAAAGCATGTGACAGTGCTGTTTTCCGGGGATACAGGGTTTTACAGCGGATGCAGAAAGCTCTTTGATGCATTCTCTCAAGTGGATGGGATAAAGGTCAGGGTTCTACCGGGCATCTCTTCCATATCCCTTTTATCTTCTAAAATCGGAGAATCCTATCAGGATGCATCGATCCTTAGTCTGCATGGAGTTAAAGAGGATGAATGGCAGGGGAAACTGATAGACAGCATTACCTATAACAGAAAGACCGCCTTTATATGCTCCGGTATAAAAGATATACACAGGGCGGGGGAACTTTTACTTAAAAGCGGTTTAGAGCACGTAAAGATGTATGTGGGCTACAGGCTTTCGTACGAAGATGAAAAGATTTATATCTGCGAGCCAAAAAGCGCATCCTCCATAGAAAAGGAAGGACTTTATGCCGTGATGGTGATAAACGATTCCTGCATAAAGAGGGATCTTACGCATTATATAAAGGATGAAGATTTTATCAGAGGAAAAGTTCCCATGACAAAGGAAGAGATCAGGACCCTGTCCATAATGAGGCTTCATTTAAAAGAAGGGGACGTACTTACTGACATCGGAAGCGGGACCGGTTCCGTATCCGTGCAGGCAGCAGGGTTATCTTCAAATATAAAGGTTTATGCACTTGAAAAAAATCCCAATGCAGCAGAACTTACAAGGCAAAATGTCAATAAGTTTAAACTTAATAATGTGACTGTCATAGACGCAGATGCACCGGAAGGACTTAAAAATATACCGGCACCGGATGCTGCCTTTATCGGTGGAAGCGGCGGAAGGTTAAAGGATATCTTAAGTACCCTCAGAGATATAAATCCGGGTATGAGAGTTGTGATAAATGCGGTAACTCTCGAGACTGTCTGTGAGGTGCAGGAACTGATGCGGGAGCTTCATGTAAATAATCCTGAGATAATGCAGGTTCAGATAAACAGGGCAGATGCGGTGGGAGAGTATCATATGCTCCGTGCGGCAAATCCCGTATTTATCTTTTCATTTAATTTTGAATAATTTTTTTAATTAAAAAGGATCCTATGAGAAAGACTTTTATGATAGCCGCCACAAAGAGCGGTGCCGGAAAAACATCCATTACATGTGCCATATTAAAGGCTTTAAAAGACAGAGGAGTAAGGATAAATTCTTATAAGTGCGGACCGGATTATATAGATCCCATGTTCCACAGAAGCGTTATAGGAATCCCTTCAAAGAATCTGGATCTGTTTTTCTGTGACGAGGAAAATTTGCGTGAAGTATTTGATGCGGATGGAGATGCGGAAGTGTCAGTCGTGGAAGGCGTAATGGGTCTGTACGATGGCATAAATCCATCTTCCGATGACGGATCTTCATATAACATAGCATGTGCTCTTGACATACCAATAGTGCTGGTGGTGGACGCTCATGGAATGGGCAGAAGTCTCCTTGCCCTTATAAAAGGGTTTAAGAGCATGGACAGGGAAAACAGGATCCGGGGTATCATATTAAACCGAATCTCGAAAGCTTTTTATGAGACCATAAAGCCTGTTATAGAAAAAGAGTGCGGGATTTCAGTTGTTGGATATGTGCCAAAAAGTGATGACCTGTCATTTGAAAGCAGGCATCTGGGACTGATGCTTCCGGGGGAGGTTGCCTCTTTAAATAAAAAGCTGAGTGGGGCAGCAGGCCTTATAAATGAGACCGTGGATCTGGATTTTTTGACAGAAAATATGGCGGTCCAAAGGGAAACCGTAACGGAGACAGTTAGTGGAAAAGAAGTTAAGGCCTCTTTTCATAAGCCCTTAAGACTTGCGGTTGCAAGGGATGAAGCCTTCTGTTTTTATTATGAGGAAAACTACAGAGCCCTTCGGGAAGCGGGATTTGACATAGTCGAATTCTCACCTATACACGATAAGTCCTTACCGGAAAACATCCGGGGACTGCTCCTTGGAGGTGGGTATCCGGAAAACTATGCAGAGGCCCTTTCTAAAAACAAATCCATGTTAAAGAGCATAAAAGATGCTATAACAGGAGGTTTACCGTCCTTAGCGGAATGCGGAGGTTTTATGTATCTTCACAGGAAACTTATTACAAAGGATGGGGAAGAGTTTGCCCTTGCGGGTGTCATCGACGGAACTGTAAAATACACGGGACACCTTGTCAGATTCGGATATGTGACATTAACTGATAAATATAATAAGTTTTTTGAGAGCGGAACTGATAACAGTATTAAAGGGCATGAATTTCATTATTATGACAGTACGGATAACGGCTCGGATGCCCTGTGCACAAAACCTGTCACGGGAAAAAGCTGGGAGGCTTCACATATAGGAGAGGATGGTAAAAACTGGTGGGGATTTGCTCATCTTTATTACCCTTCAAATCCTTTGTTTATAAAAAGGTTTGCGGATATCTGTAAAAATAAGATGATGCAGGGGGATTATTAATTTAAACCGCCTTGAAAAAGATTACGCTGATAGTAGAGTTTGTTAGTTGTATCCGTCGCCTAAATATGGCGGATGCGGTTAAGGAAATCATTTAATGGATGAAATTTAGGAGATATTTGCCATAAAATGAATGGAGAGTGTGCCACAGATGGGGATTGCGTACATGCAATCCCTATTTTTTTGAAATTATAGTTAGTAATGACTAACAAAAAGAGTTATAATGTCGATATATTGATAGAAGCGGAGGAAAAAGTATATGAAAGCAGATTATAAAAACTGGATGCCAAAGGGTATGGTGATGGGAACCGGATGCGGAATGATAGCTTCGCTGGTTCTTTTTCTTATTTTAGGTGTGTCTCCAATAGTACCGGAAGGGAGCGCAAAAAGAGTTGTTGGAATTGCGCTTTTGATTCTTACAGTTGTTTTTTGTGTCGTGACTATATGGATGTATTTGATGTACAGAGCTTTTTCTTATAACGGAAAGCGCCGGATGTCAAAACAGATTATTGAAGGCGTTGCCTCTTATGTAAGCATTCCTGATGGTGGAAAAGGTCTTGATATTGGATGCGGAAGTGGAGCTCTTACCATAGCCTGTGCCAAGAAGAATCCGGGGGCATCTTTTATAGGAATTGACAGATGGGGCAAGGAGTATGCTTCATTCAGCAAAAATCTCTGTGAGAGCAATTCTAAAGCGGAAGGTGTAAACAATATTTCTTTTATGCAGGGAGATGCGTGTAAATTGCCTTTTGAAGATGAGACCTTTGATGCGGTAACAAGCAACTATGTATATCACAATATTCCAAGCAGTGACAGACAGGCGATCCTTTTGGAGACATTACGCACTTTAAAAAAGGGCGGTACATTCGCAATCCATGACATTATGTCAAAGGTAAAATACGGTGATATGCAGGCATTTGTACAGAAGCTAAAAGATATGGGATATGACGATGTAAAACTTGTAGATACAACAAGCGGGATGTTTATGAATAAGTGGGAGTCAACCTGGATGGGATTATCAGGTTCAGCTATTTTATTAGGGAGGAAATAAGAAATGGGACTTTTTAAAGATTATGTGAGTCAGACAAGGAAACCGGAAGGCTTTCTTGGAAAGATGATGGTAAATGGCATGAACGGTGGACATGCCAAGATGGCTGATTGGGGTATGTCACATCTAAAAACAATAGCCCCGGGACTGATTGTTGAAATCGGGTGCGGAGGAGGAAGAAATGCCGGAGAACTGCTTAAAAAGTATCCGTCTGCTCATGTTACGGCAATTGATTATTCCGAAGTTTCTGTAAGTAAGGCAACTGCTTACAATGCAGATGCGATAAAAAATGGCAGATGTGAGGTTAGGCAGGGAGATGTTTCTGCACTGACTCTTCCGGAGGGAGAGTACGACCTGGCAACAGCATTTGAAACTATATATTTCTGGCCGGGACTGAAGGAGTGCTTTGCGCAGGTTGCAAAGGTTTTAAAACCGGGCGGAACCTTCATGATAGTCAATGAGTCCGATGGTACTGATGAGACCGGCCTTAAATTTGAGAAGATCATAGAAGGAATGAAATGTCATACCAT